>CAYGUP010000082.1:0-17564 GCA_964353155.1 uncultured Planctomycetaceae bacterium
CCAAGCGAAACTCGCCATGACCAAAGGCGCGAGGAAAAACTAAGTGCCATTCGTCGGGTACACCGACGTCGATGCCAAGTCGCGCATCGCCCAGCAGTTCCCCGGCGGCTTCGACGGCTACACGATCGAATTGGTCAAGTCGGCCGTGCGGCCGGACGGATCGAGCTTCAGCGATCACGACGTCCACCGCTACCTGCGTAAGAAGAAGCACGAGAACACCACCAACGAGTGGTTCCGTTGCACGGTGGACGACGTCCGTGCAGCCGTGCTGGCTCTACGCAACCGCACGGAGAACGAGCAAGATCGCACGCAAGACTTCAAGCCCCGCCCCGAGCAGCGGGAAGCGATCCAGTTGACCGCCAACTACTTCCACTCCACGCGCGACGATGAGGGTCGCGAGCCGCACTTCCTCTGGAACTGCAAGATGCGGTTCGGCAAGACGTTTGCCAGCTACCAGCTTGCCAAGCGGATGGGATGGAAGAAGGTGCTAGTGCTGACTTTTAAGCCGGCTGTGCAGCACGCGTGGCGCGAGGACCTCGACACGCACCTCGACTTCGAGGGCTGGCAGTTCTTCAGCAAGGACAGCGAAGGGACGCCCGACGATCTGGACCCGGACAAGCCGATCGTCTGCTTTGGCAGCTTCCAGGACTACCTGGGCCGAACGCGGCAGGGGGCGATCAAACCCAAGAACGAATGGGTTCACTCGACGAACTGGGACTGCGTCATCTTCGACGAGTACCACTTCGGGGCGTGGAACGAGAATAGCAAAGGCTTGTTTGGAGCCGATGAGGCAGACGAGGGCGAAGTCGATGACGAGGTGACCCGCGAAGAGCGCGAGCTCGACACGTCGATCCTGCCGATCACGTCCAACCACTGGCTCTACCTGTCGGGCACGCCGTTTCGGGCGCTACGTTCGGGCGAGTTCATTGAGGAGCAGATTTACAACTGGACCTACAGCGATGAGCAGCGAGCCAAGGAGAACTGGGATGCGGCGAACGGCAAGAACCCGTACGCGTCGCTACCGCGCTTGTTGCTGATGACTTACACGCTGCCAGACGATATCAGGCAGGTCGCCGAGGAAGGTGAGTTCAACGAGTTCGACCTCAACGAATTTTTCCGCGCTAAGTCAACCGATGGGGGTTTGCTGGACGACGCCGAGTTCGAGCACGCGGACGCGGTGCAGAAGTGGCTCGACCTGATCCGCGGCGCATACCGCGGCAGCACGGTGGACGATCTAAAGCTGGGCCGCGAAAAACCGCCGCTGCCGTTTTCGGATCAGCGGCTGTTGAGTGTGCTGAACCACACGTTCTGGTTCCTGCCCAACGTGGCGTCGTGCCACGCGATGGCGAACCTGCTGCGGGCGAAGAACAACACGTTCTGGCATGACTTCAAGGTCCACGTAGCCGCGGGGAGCCGTGCGGGCATCGGCGCGGCCGCGTTGCCGCCGGTGGAGCAGATGATGGGCGACCCGCTAACGTCGCGTAGCATCACGTTGAGTTGCGGCAAGCTGACCACCGGCGTTACGGTTCGCCCCTGGACGGGGATGCTGATGCTCCGCAAGTGCAGCAGCCCGGAGACGTACTTCCAGTCGGCTTTCCGAGTCCAATCGCCCTGGACCGTGCCCGACGAAGACGGCGGGAGCATCATCGTCAAGCCGGAGTGCTACGTCTTTGACTTCGCTCCCAACAGGGCGCTGCGGCAGCTGGCGGAGTACGGCTCGCGGTTATCGACCGATGACACGACGCCCGAGCAGCAGGTGGGCGAGCTGGTGAACTTCCTGCCGGTGCTGGCCTACGACGGCAGCAGCATGAAGCGGCTCGACGCGGCGGCGATCCTCGATATCGCGACGGCCGGCACAAGCGCAACGCTGCTGGCCAAGCGGTGGGAAAGCGTGCTGCTGGTGAACGTCGATGATTCAACGCTGAACAAGCTGATGGCGGATGAGCGGGCGATGAAGGCGCTGATGAGCATCGAAGGCTTCCGCAACCTGAATGCCGACCTAGAGACGATTATCAATCGCAGTGAGCAGATCAAGGACACCAAACGTAAGCAAGGCGAAGGGGCCGAGCTAGACGCAAAAGAAAAGAAGGAGCTGTCCGAAGCCGAGAAGGAACGCAAGACGCTGCGAAAGCAGGTTCAGGACAAGCTGATCAAGTTCGCGGCCCGGGTGCCGGTCTTCATGTACTTGACCGACTACCGTGAAGAGTGCCTGAAGGATGTTATCCGAAAGATCGAGCCAGCGCTGTTCCTGAAAGTGACCGGCTTATCGACCGAGGACTTCGACAATCTCGTCACCCTCGGCGTCTTCAACAGCGCCTTGATGAACGACGCGGTTTACAAGTTCCGTCGCTACGAGGATGCGAGCTTGGCCTACATGGGAGTTACCCGCCATAAAAAGCACGAGCGGGGGCTTTTTGATACGGCACTCACTGAGGAAGACTTCCAAGCGACGTTTGAAGGTTTGGCGGAGGATGCATCGTAGCATGGCTCGATTGAACCAGACTCGATGCCAGAGATACTACGTTAGCCCCAGCAACTGCCTCCCCTTGGAAAGCAACCTGAGCTGGGCATCCGCGTCGAAGGTGGTAGATGCGTTCCTGCATGCCGCTTGCCGTGAGAGCCATCCTTCCCACACGTTGGATATAGATTTGTTTCCCTTATTGTCGGACATGGATGTCGTGGCTACAGATTCCGCGGGTTCGTGGCGGCGTTTGACCTCGTGGAAGATCGCGAGCCGGGTCAGTTCAATGCGTAGCCCAGTGATGCGACCAATGCGGTCTTTGACGTAGCTCGTCCGTAAGTATCCCTCTTCCGCAGCGTCCCTCAGGTACCGCTGTACTTGCCGCGATGAGCGACCAACGTGCTTTGCGATGATGCCGAGCGTTGTCTCGATCGGTCCTCCACGGCCCGCCCAGCCCGCGAGCATCGCGAGCACGATCCGCGTGCCCGGCATGAGCCTGGGGTTCTTGAGAAATGACTGCTTGAGTGGCTTGACGAATAAGCCATCGTCCCGTGGTGCTCTGAGCTGTTTCCGTCTTGGCCCCTCGCTCTGGAGTGGCATGCAGAAGGGCTGCAAGGCTTGGACTGCAGCGATAGTCGATAGGTGTTTCATAGTGGTCTCCTTCCCACGTTGAGCGAGAAAGCCAACGCCTATCCACAGGCCAAGGAAAACCGTTTGCAAGAAGCACTTTTTTCTTGCATCGCGTCCCGATTCGCGCGATGCTTGTCCTGCGACGGAAAGAAGCAATACGCTTTCGGAGTTATGGCCCGCCTGGAGAGGCGGGTTTTCTCTTTTCTGGGGTGCTGTTCATGCTCCCGCGTTGATTCGGCCGCGACTCACCTTGAGTGCGACTCGTTGATAAGACTGCCGGAATTAGCGCATACAATCAAGCGGATAGGAATAAAACTGCGTCTGAAGACTGTGCATAGCGTCCAGGCAGATTATGTCGTACGCGTTCGTGGCAAGTATATCGCGACAATGTCTTCGACTTCTTTCAAGGCACACCACAGCACGCGATCCTCGTACATCGTGTCGCCAGTGTAGACACCGTACTGATCGATAATCTTGTCTGCGGCTTGTCGACAGGCTTCGTCGTGTGGAGCTAGAGCGACCAGCATGAGCTTACGGATTCCATATCGAAACCGCTCGCTGAAATCGGTCCGGTCGCCTTCGGCAATTAGCGCCCACGCCATGTCGTGAAACCGGCGCAGGATACGGACGTAGAACACGGCGCTCTCGGCGAGAAGCGCGTTGTTGTCCGCAAGCAGAAGCTGTGCATATTCGAGCGTTGTGAAAAAATCGTCCGCACTGCCGAGCTTCAGCGAGCTATTAAGAACCCGCGAGGCTTCCGCGATGGCGTTTTTGGCGTGCTCTTGCCCTTGAGAGAGTAACGCCATGACGACATGCCGCACATGGAAGCGGTACTCGCGCAAGACGTAGGTATCGAGCACTATGTCTGGCGAATTACTTGCCCCGCTGAGTAGGCCGTCTTCTTCCAGGCTTTCGAGTACCCGAGTCCGCTGCGCATGGCTGTAGGAAAGCTCTTGAAGCTCCGGATCTGAAAGCGTGGCGATCTGGGCCTCAATCGGCGATGCCGACGCACTGCGTTGTAGCTCGCCGCGGGCGATCGCCCGCATGAAGATCGTTTTCAGGCGCAGCTCGACGGTGCCAATCTGGAAGTCGTGTGCGGATAGTCTGTTGATTTCCGCCTGCGGTATATCGAGCGCTGCACAGACCTTCGCCACGGTGTCTGGCTTGGTAACGCTGCCGGCTTCCAGTCTTGAGAGCGTTGACTGATTGACGACAGCCTTCGCTGCGAGCTGCGCTTGCGAGAGCCCTCGTCGGTCTCGATAGCTGGCGACAAGCTCGCCAAGGCGGCTTCGGTACGCATCTGTCTGGTGGCTCTTGTCCACCCCGCCGGGCGTGTCTCCTGTTTTTTTCATCTGACGCAAGTCTCTCTGGTGCAACACATTATCGCAATATGCATGGCAAGAATGGTGCCTGCATTTTACCCCCTGCGAGGCACTGCTTGAATGCCTGTAGTCGTCTGCGAGCAAGCTCTACAGCAGACCGCCTTAGGCTGATTCAACTCTACCAGTGCGGAGGCATGAACCATGAATGAAAAGCGTTTTGGACACGCATCCATGCTTGGCCACAGCCAGGACGGACAGCGGACAGGCGGCCGGTGTTGGTCAGAGAAGGCAAAATTTGTCGGCATGAACCTGCTTCTGCTGCCGCTCGTGCTGATGATCTACGCGACAGTTAATGCCGAGGGGCTGATTGTCTTCCAGCCGGTCTTCGGGACGCCTCTCTACAGGGTACCGGGCCTTCACTGGGTGCAGGACTTCGCGGGCTGGAATCGTCTCAACCTTGGCCATGTCACTGCCGCAGGGTTGCTGATCCTTCTGCTCGCTGTCTGGGGCTGGGTAGTTAAGCAAGTGCGTGGCGTCGGCGGTGCGGAAGTGCAGCGCACCTTCGAGATCAACTTCTTCTGGTTCACGGCCGCGACAGCTGCAGCGCTCATTGGCATCGAGGCGTTGATCTTCTTCGCCGGCCTGGTGGCTGTAGGGGGTGGCCTCTGGGGCAGCGGCTCATGGATCACGGCCGGGCTGCTCACGGTGCTGTACCTCGGAGGCATGATCTGGATTGCGATTTGGCACAACAACTTCAAGTACGGAGGACCCAAGCTATGAAACCGAAGCTCACTCTTGTTCTGGCGATTACGCTGACGGCTTTGCAGACCTGCGGCTGCGTCCGTGTCGAAGCGCCCAGCCAACGTGGCGCAACTCTGCAAGCGGAGGGCGTCGATCAAGTTCTCGCGGTCGTCATCGATACGAGCGGCTCGTTCGATGACGATTGGGAGCAGAAGGCCTACCGCTTTCTGCTTGACATGATTGACAGCTACTTTCGGCAGTCGATCGGCTCGCGGAACGTCCTGCAGATTGCTGTGCTCTCCGAAACGGGAGACCCCGTTTTCTGGATCGCGTCTCCCCGCGATTTCGCACGGGCCTTCCCTGACGAGCAGGCGTTCCGAGACCGCCTGGCGGCCGAGAAGCAAACGGAGTTTTCTCCGATCTTCGGCTCGGTGACCGCAACGATCGAGTCGGTTCAAGCCACTGCGGGTCTCCGCTCTGACGGCAAAGCGACGGTCGTTGTGCTCTCGGACTTGCGACAGGCGTGGCACAAGGGTGACGCCGACGCCGAAGCGAAGGCGATGGTCGCCGCCATCAAAGAGTTCACCGACGACGGAGGCAATATCGCCTTTTACTACGCCCACCCCAAGATCGCCATCAGTCTACGTGGCGGCCTGGAAAAACGCAGAGTCGATAGCGCTCGCTACTGGATCGAGAGCGATAACGTGTTCGCTCCCACAGCCCCAAACTTTTACTAAGGAGACAAGACATGGCAAAGACACCAGACATGATGGACGGCGTGCCGCGAGGGCGCGGTTCGGAAGATCGCGGTAGGGTTGCGGAGGCTTACTTCGCTATGCCTGGCGAGATAATCGCGTCGAACGCATTGCGTTTCAATCCGAAGGGGAATCCGGAAGGCAAGCTCTTTCTCGGGGTCGTGAATGGGCCGTGGTCGATGGCGGCGTTCTCAGCGACGGACGACCGAACCGTTGGATTGACGGCGGCCTACCGATCGGGCTGGCCGACGACCGGCACGCGATGACAATCGCCGGTTCCCGCGCGGGAAAAGGTCGCTCGGCGCTTACGCCGAACCTGATCACCTACCCGGCGGATGGCTCGATCCTTGTTATCGATCCGAAGGGCGACCTTGCACAACTGACCGCCCGCTACCGGGCCGAAACGCTTGGGCAGCAGGTTTCGGTGCTAGACCCTTTCGGCGTAAGCGGCGACGCCGCGAGGCGTTACGGCGCGGCGTTCAACCCGATCGACCTGCTCACCGACGGGCCCGAGGAGATGCTCGTTCCCAACGCGAACCTGATCGCCGACGCCCTGGTGGTCCCGTCTGGCGGCAAGGACATGCACTGGGATAGCTGTGCCCGGCAAATGATCGGCGGCGGGCTCTGCCTGCACGTAGCGACGCATCCCGCTTACGAAGGCCGGCGCGATTTGGTGTCCGTCTGGGAGCTATCCGCGCGGCTTGGCGAGCTGGACCCTGAAGATGACTCAAAGTTCCGTCTCGAATCTGAGATGGAGGCCAACCAAGCAGCCGGCGGAGCGGTCTGCGCCGCGGCGAAGGCATTCTTTGGCCGGACAGGCGGCGAGCTTTCCAGTGTGCGATCGACGCTTGAGAAGAACTTGAACTGGATTTCTTACGAGCCGGTAAAGCGAACGCTACGCGGTCAATCGATCGATCTGCGAACGCTCAAGACCGAGCCTCGTGCCGTCTATATCAGCCTACCGGCGATGCGAATGCATGACCTGGCCGGCTGGATGCGGCTGGTGGTCCAGCTCGCGTTCGGCGCTTGCGAAAGCGTGGCAGCGCCGCCCAAGCACCCCGTGTTGTTCATGCTGGACGAATTCAACGTGCTCGGTCGGATGCAGAGCATCGAGACGGCAATCGCCCAGATCGCCGGGTTCGGGGTCAAGCTGTGGATCGTGCTGCAAGATATTGGGCAGCTGCGGCAGTATCCGAACTGGGAGACCTTCGTCGGCAATACCGGAGTGCTCCAGTGCTTCGGCAACAACGACATGGCGACCCTGGAGTACCTGTCGCGGCAGTTGGGAAACACGCAAGTACTCAACCCATCGGTGAGTGCTCCGACGTACGACGCCGCCGTACAGCAGGCCGCATCGGGGCAGTCCTGGTCGATTGGTTCGCACCCGCTCCTGAGCCCGAACGAGATCGCCACGCTGTTCGGCCGCGATGATCCTCAGATGCGGCAACTCGTCCTGCGGCCAGGACGCTTCCCGCTGATTCTTCAGCGGGCGTTCTACGACAAGCACAGTCTGCTGCGTCGGCTGTAACCCACAACAAACCCTAACGAAAAGGAGAATACCATGAAGAAGCGAATGCAGAGCGATGGGCTGCCAAAGCAGCCGGCGCTCTACCTGGACAAGAAGCGGCGCACGGCGACTGTGCGGGGCAAGGTCAAGAGCATCCGCTCTTTCCGAATGTCGGAGACGCTGTGGACATTGTTCATCTTCGTCGGCTTGCCGTTGCTCTTCCTCGCAGCTCAGAGCGGCACGCAAACCATAGGAGAGGCGCTACCGCGGTTCGGAGTGGTTGCTGTAGCCGCTGCGGTCGCGTGCCGAGTGGTTCTGTTTCCGGCGATTAACATACACGGGAGCCGGTCGGAACTAGTGATCGATTTCACCACGGATTACGTCCGCGTGGGTGGAAAGAAGCATCGCCGAGCTGATAAGAGCGGTCCTCTGGCAGTGAGCTGTCGGATTGAGCGTGACCTCGCCGCCGAGAAGAAGCTCGCCTGCCACAAGTACGGCCCAAAGATCGCGTTCATGTACTCGAAATCGACAGCGCTAGTGCTTGTTGTACAGCTCCCTGGAGTGAATGCACTAATGGCGGATTCGCCTGCCGGCGGCGGTCGCGTGATCCCACTTGCGACGATCATCGGCGTGCAAGAGGCGAAGGATTTCGTCGCGGTCTGTCAGATGGCACTTACGTTGACAACACCGGAAGCGGCCCAGCATCGATCGACCAAGGCCAAGGCCCCGATTAATCCCGACATCTGAGAAGGCAAGAAGGAGGCAATGTTCTCATGAACTTATGAGCAGATGAGCAATAGCGAATCTGCTCAGACACACACGCACTCAAACCCCGGAGAACCGCTTCGGAGCAAACTAAATCAATTCATCTGAGGCATAGAAATATGGAACGAGGCAATACCCCAACTACCGTACAACCCATGCTGATCACGGCTCGTGAGCTGGCAACGATGCTCGCCATAGGCGAGCGAACGCTGTGGCGCCTGCTTGCGAGCGGCAAGCTCGTTGCGCCAATCAAGATCGGCGGGGCGACCCGTTGGCGCGTAGAAGACGTTGAGGCGTGGATCGAAGCCGGTTGCCCGGTTCCCGAATCACGCCAAAATGCTTGAGTCGGTATTTTGGACGGAGGAGAAAGGAAAGACTATGGCGTCGATCAGCAAGCTCTCCCGCGATAAGCGGAAGAAGAACGCACCGTATTACATTCGTTTCGTCGATCACGAAGGGAAGCGTCGCACGACACGCGGTTGTTCTGACCGCGGCGTGACGCAGGCGAAGGCGGCCAAGATCGAGACGGTGGTGCAGCAGATCAGGCTGGGCGTCGCCAGCCCGAGCGAGCTGGACTCGCTGATGGGCAAGAAGCAAACCGAAGGGCTCGAAGAGTACCTGGCGGGCTTCGAGAAGAGCCTGTCTCGTAAGGACAACACCGAGAAGCACGTCAAGCTGACGATGGCCCGCGTGCGGCTGGTCGTCGATGGCTGCGGCTTCGCAGGGCTAGACGACCTCGACGCCGATAAGGCGGAGGCCTACGTCGATGCTTACTGCGAGGAGGGCGACCGCGGACCTCGCACCTACAACCACTATCTGCAGGCGATCGACGCCTTCGGGAACTGGCTTGCTCATCCGAAGCGGCGTCTGGTCGAGCACAACCCGTTCGCCGGCATCCCGCGGCGGAACACGGCAACCGACATCCGCCACAAGCGGCGGGCTCTGACAGCTGAAGAGATGGCGCTCGTGGTCAAGACGGCACGCCAGAGCGACTATCGCGTCCAGTGCTACGACGGCGAGACCCGGGCGCGGCTCTATTTGCTGTCGTACATGACGGGGCTCCGCAAGGGGGAGATCGCCAGCCTGACCCCTCGAAGCTTCGACCTGGACGCGGCCCAGCCGACGGTGACCGTCGAAGCAGCCGCCTCAAAGCATCGCAAGAAGGACGTGCTGCCGCTGCACGCCGAGCTAGTCGCCATGGTCCGTCAGTGGATCGACGGCCTCGCCGATGACGAGCCGTTGTTCCCGAAGCTGGCGCAGCGGAAGGCGTACAAGATGATCCAACGCGATCTGCAGGAGTGCGGCATCGCCTACGAGACGGACGAGGGGGTCGCCGACTTCCACGCGGCCGGTCGGCACACGCACATCACCGGGCTCTTGCTGAGCGGCGTCAAGCTCGTTGAAGCCAAGGAGCTGGCCCGTCACAGCGACGTGCGGATGACGATGAAGTACACCCACGTTGGGCTGGAGGATCAGGCCAAGGCGGTCAACCTACTGCCGGCCCTCAAGCTGCCCGCCGAGGAGGCGACGGGCGAGTGTCTCCATTATGTCTCCACCGAGAGCGGCGCAGCTGGGCAAGATGGGGCAAAACCTGGCAGCGATCGGCAGAACAGCGAGTCCGGCGACGATCGCCGTAAGTCGTTATCCAGAAGGGGGATCGGCGCAAAAAAAACAGCCGGTGGCGCCGAATGGCGCCAACCGGCAAAAAGTGGAGGCGGCGGGAATCGAACCCGCGTCCCGCGATCACTCCACGTGCGCTTCTACGTGTGTAGTCAGTCGTTTTGGTTTCGACCGGCGGGCGCCCTTACTGACATGGCTACCGACGGGCTATCCAGGTACTTCAGTTAGCAGCGGGCGTGCCCGGAGGGTTGACCCGCAAGCGATCCGGAGGGGGTTATACGTTCCGTCCACAGGCTCCGGCGGCCCGTGGGGGTACGTGACTGGAAGTCCTAGTTAATTAAAACTAGGCAGCCAAAGCGTAGTTACCTTCGGCAATTGAAGGTGTGTGATCGGCTTTTTACGTGGGCCACCGATCAACCACGACACGCCACTCACGCTTCGACAACCCGGTCGAACCCAGTTCGCCCCCAGCTACGACAACGCTTGCCGGCACGTTGCCGGCGATCTCTTATTCTATTCGGCGAGTGGCTCGGAGAGAAGCCAGCGCGATCCAAGGCACGCTCAGTTTGCTTCGGTCGCTTTGCCACGGCGATGGAAGACGAGGGTCAGGATCACGAACGCGACGACCGCGACGAACCCCTTCCAGCCCGCCTTGCCGTCGATGCTTAGCCCGGCCCCAATGGTGGTCAGCAGCAAGCTCGCGATCAGCACCACGTTGACGAAGACCCGCATCGCACCGCGGGGCCGGCTGTCGCCGAGGACCCGCTCGCTGTTCATCAAGAAGCAGAACGAGAGGTAGGCGATCGGCAGGAGCGTGTAGCCAATGACCGAGGCCGGGATCGCGAGGGCGAACATGGCCTCCTTCCAGAAGAACGGAGCAAGCGCTCCGAAGCCGAGCGGAAGCAGTGCGCCGATGAAGTGCGTGCGGCCACGCTGAGGCTGGTCGAACATCTCGCTGAAGCAGTAGCCGTTGATGAGCATCATCACGATGATGCTCGACGTCGCCATTGCGAGGACGCCGAGGCCGAAGACCAGTTGGGCGATTGCCGAGCCGGTGAGGGGTTCGAGGGCCCCGGCGAGGGCGTCGGAGTCACGCTTGACGAGCATGGCGGCGAGTTGTCGATCGGCAGCCGGCAGGGCGGCACGGCGCTCGGCACGCTGCTGGTCATCCCAGTCGGCGGCTTGATCGTCAAACTCGTCGGCCAATCGAGCGTCGAGCAGCTTCAGGTAACCGCCGGCCAGCTTGCCACCGGCCGCCTCGGTTGCCGCTTCCATCGTCGGCTCCGCGGCGACCATCGCCTCGTTGTACTGCCCGTGGAACCGCGACGCCGACGCGATCATGACACAGCTCGTGGCGATCACGAACGGAATGAACAGCGCGGTCGCCAGGTCGAAGAGGGCAAAGCTGCGGAAGGTCTTGTTCCAACCCCGGTCGATTAGCGAGTTGGGCAGCAGGAACACCATGTTGATGCCAACCGCCGCCGACGCCGCCGAAAGGACGATGAACATGCGATCGCCAACGACCATGTCTCGCCAGAACGAGGCGCTGTCGCCGGCCGCTTCGAGGGCTTCGCTGAAGGCGGGCGGCGGCGACAGGATTCCTTGGAAGCTGGGGATGAATCCGCTCCCGACCTGCCCCCAATCGATGGCCCCCTTCCAGCTGAGGGTCGCCACGACGCCGATAAAGCAGAAGACGATGACCGCGACGAGCAGCTTGAGGACGGTCTCGAAGAGGGCGATGCCGCGCCCGCCCCGTTCGTAGGAGATGATCATCGAGAGAGAGACGATCGTGAGCAACCCGACGGCAACCTCTTTGCTCATCCACGGCAAGAGGTTTTGCGTCAAGGCGGCGGTGCCGAGCGTGAACTGCGGCAGCGTCCAGACGATGTTGGCCATCATGGCGGCGAACAGCCAGCCCCAGCCGAGCACCGGGTTTACTTCCTCGTTGACGAGTTTGAGCGGCCGTTTGCCCGACGTGAGTGTCACGTAGGCGATCGCCATCAGCATCGAGACGCCCATCATCATGGCGATCGGCTGGACCCACATCATCCCGTAGCCGCCGAGGCTGCCGAGGTAGAGCGCCGACCCGAGCGAGCCGCCGCCGAGCGTCAAAGCGCTCTGCACCCAGCCGGGACCCGACAAGCGAGCGTAGGTCTTGATTTTCGCGCCGGCGCCTTTGTCGGCGACGGCTTCGAGCAGAGCGGTGTCACGCTGGAGTCGGGTATCGTCGGCGGACATAAACGCGTGGCCCGTGGGAAGAGGCGTTGTGAAGGCATTGGCCGGCTTGGAGCCGCAAGCAACGCCATACAGTAAGCCGAGCCAGCCGTTGGGTCCACCGGCCGGAACAAACCGCCTCGGCTATCTAACTCAGCCAAACGCCGCCGATGAATCAAACGGTCCAGAGCCCGAGGGCCGGGTTGCGGATGAAGTAGAACGGCTGGCCGTCGGGGCCATCGTGCCAACCATCCGTTAGGGAGTCCGACAAGCCGAATGCTTGGGCCGCTTCCTCGTAGGGGCGATGGTTGAAGCCGACGCCCCGAATCTCCTCGGCGCTGAGCCCGTCGCCCGTGCAGTAAGTGATGCTGAAGCGACCTTCGCTGGAGCCGTGGATCAGGTGGGCCGCGGCGGACAGGTTGCCGGCGAGTTCCGGGTCGTCCTTGAGGGCTTGCAGCGTTGCCGGCGTGCCGCGGTAGCCGTGGCGGCGGATCAGCTTGTCGATGGTCGGGTCTTCGCCGAACGTGTCGACGTTCGGGGCGAGGACGATCAGCTCACCATCGTCGGCCATCGCCTTACGCGTCCGGTAGACCGCTTTATTGCCGAGCCAGGTCGATGTGAACTCGCGCGGGTCGAGGTAGACAACCGTCCGCGTGAGCGGGCGGTCGACCTTGGTCAGGTTCCGCTCACCGGCGAGCTTGGCGGACCATTGGAAGCATTCCTTGCCGGCGCCGGCGGTGATCGAGGTCAGCTTTGGCCCGTCGGCCGAGTCGGCGACGACCGTCAGCACGAAACGCACATCGGCTTTCGGGCGGACGAAGTCGTAAAAGCCCTGGTCCATCAACTGACGGACGGGCGTGTCGGCCACGCCGAGCACGTCTTCGATGCCACACACCGCGCCGAGAAAATGGGATTGGTGGAGCATGCCACCGCCGCCGCAACCGATGCAGATATTCTTCGAGTGATTGGCGAAGCCGATCACCTCGTGCGGGACGACTTGGCCGATCGACAACGCGAGGTCGTACTCGCCGGAGACGATCCGCTTGTTGACCGCCACGCGGACTTCGTCGGTCATGGCGCCGCCGGACAGCTCGGAGAGCCGCTCGCCCGGGATGACACCGAGCTCCTGGAGGTCGTTGCGCCAGTCGTGGGGGATGAACCGTTCGAGCGGGATGGTCTCGCCGAACATCATACGGAGCTGCTCGGGCTTCATCGCATGGTGCGTGCCGAGTGCGGGGAGGATACCAATCTCGACCTTCGCGTGCAGCCGATCCCACAGCATCGCTGTGATCTTGCCGGCCTGCGAGTAGAGCCGCGTATGGTCCGGGGGAAGGATCAGCAGCCGCTTCACGCCGGCGTCGGTGACCCATTCCTTGGCGATCCGATCGACGGCCTCTTCGAGCTGCTCGGGCGTGAGCCCCCCTGCCCCGCCGTCGATGGCGAAGAGCGAAGGTTCGTTGGCGGGGTCGGTTTTGGAGCTCATGGCGGGCGAAGTAGGTTGTAGGAGGCGTCTCCAGACGCCGATATCGCGCTGCGGGATCGACAGGCTGGGAGCCGTCATCGGCGTCAAGAGACGCCTCACGCAGCGGCCACTCCTTAGTTCTTTACGGCATTGGCGACATTGCCATTCAGCAGCCGCTCGGCGTCGCGGGTGATCATCTCTTTGGTGACCCGCAGCCCGCTCGCGGCGAGCTTCTCGTATTGGTCGGCCAACACGGCGGCGATCAGCCTGCGTGAGTGATCCCACTTATAGAGCAATTGCTCCATGATGCGGGCGTCGGAGTGCTGTGGGATGAAGGTCGGCCCGAGCAGTTCCATCCGCATCCGGGTGATCTCGTCGATCAGCGACGGCGTATTGACGAACCACCAGCAGCCGAACGGCGTCAGGTTGGCGAACTTGCGTGCCGTGACCGCCAGCTCGTGTTGGTTCTCGCGGGCGAGCATCGTCACGTTGAGGCGGAGCTCGGGGAAGTCGCGGCAGAGGGCACGGACCGATTCGACATCGGCGAGGCTGACCATGTCGCCCGCCATGCGGAGGGCCGGGTTGACTCGCCGGGTGACCCCGATCATCAGTGCTAGCGGCAGGTTGTGTTCCAAGCAGATCGGAGCGATCGCCTCGGCGAGCATCCGATGGCCGGCGAGGGTAGCCGGGTCGGCTCCCGCCTCCGCAGGATAACGCCAGGTCGGCGGCAGGCTCATTGCACAGTAGGCCGGGTTCATCTTGCCGATCCAATCGGTCAAGAACCGGCGCACTTCGGCGATGGTCTTATCGGTCGGCACGTCGGCGATGTCGTAACCCAGCTCGCGCAGTTTGGCGGCCCCGTCGTCCCAGGTGACGACCAGCGGATCGAGCCGCAGCACGGCCGGGAACCGTGAATCGCTGGCGATGCCCGGGTTGTCGAGCCAGCGCTGCCGCTCATTGTCGTCGAGTGGGTCGTTGGTCATCGTGACCTTCTCAACGCCGGCGATCTCAAGCACGCGATCGATTTGACCGTCGGGCGATTGCTCGCCAAACCATTTCCGGTAGGCGTCGAGGTTCGGCTCGTTCGGGTCGAGGCCGAGCAACCGGAGGGTTGTGAGCACGCCCCGGCAGGCCTCGGAGAGCGGCGTCGCCTCGACGAAGAGCTTCTTCCAGATCAGGTCGGCCTGCTCGGACTGCGAGAGGGCGTAGAACTTCTCGGGCGTCAGGCCTTCGCCGACCGCTTCACGCAGGACTTCCGCGATCAAGTAGTGGTAAGTCAGCAGCTCATCGATGCCCCAGAGCATCAAGCCGTTGGGGTCTGCCGAGCCGCTGTTTCCGCCGAAAGTGGCCCCAAAGGCCGGCGTGTAGAGGTGGGTATGGAAGTCCCAAACCTTCGCCGAACCGACGGCGGCGGAGACGGTTGGCGCGATTTGGCTGGCTTCGATCGTGGTCATTCTCGGGCGGGGCTGCGGGCGGTGGCGTTCGGGCCGAAGACCGTCCAGAATATCAGGCCACGAGCGGTCGCGGTACGGCCGATCTCCGCAAGCACCTTCTAGAAACGGGTTGAGACCGATGGCGTCGTCGCTTTTTGATTTGCAGGGCCGAGTCGCGGTTGTCATCGGCGGAACCGGCACCCTCGGCGGGGCGATGGCGATGGCCCTCGGCAAGGCGGGCGGCAAGGTCGCCGTCTGCGGCCGCAGCGAAGAGCGCGGCGCCGCCCGGGTGGCCGAGCTCGAGAAAGAAGGCGTCTCGGCCGGCTTCTTCTCGCTCAACGCGACCGATGGGGTCTCGGTGAACGAGGCCGCCGCTCGCATCGAGTCCGATTTCGGCCCGGTCCACTCGCTCGTCAACGCGGCGGGCGGCAATCGGCCGGACGCCACGCTCGCGCCCGGCGACGACTTCTGCGACCTGCCGCTTGAGGCCTGGAACGAGGTCTTCGACCTCAACCTCGCCGGCGGGGCCCTGCTGCCCTGCCAGGCATTCGGCAAGAAGATGGTCGAGCGTGGCGAGGGCTCGATCATCAATATCGCGTCGATGAGCGGCATGATCCCGCTGTCGCGTGTCGTCGCTTACTCGGCGGCTAAGGCGGCGGTTTTGAACCTGACCCAGTTCTTGGCTCGCGAATGGGCTCCGACCAGCGTCCGCGTTAATGCGATCAGCCCCGGGTTCTTCCCGGCGGACCAGAACCGCAAGCTGCTGATGAACGACGACGGCAGCTACACCGATCGCGGCGGGCAGATCATCGGCCACACGCCGATGGGCCGCTTCGGCAAGGCGGAAGAGCTCGATGGCGCGGTCGTTTGGTTGGCGTCGGACGGATCGACGTTTGTCACCGGCCAGAACATCGTGGTCGATGGCGGTTTCTCGGCGACCACGATCTAGTCGAACCCGCGAGGATCGCCATGTGTCTGCGTGCCGGGCTGATCGCCTGCTTGCTCGCCGGGGCCGATCTTGGTCTGGCGCAGCCGGTATCGAGTGAGGCGGTTGGGGCAGTCGCTGTTGAAGCTGTAGCAAACGACCGGGCGGGCTTCGGCGGATTCTGCCCGGTTGCCCTGCACGATGCCAAGCGATGGCTCCGCGGAGCGAGGGAGCATCAGGCCACCTTCGATGGCATTACCTATCGCTGCTGTGATGCTGAGGCGTTGGCCGCCTTCCAAGCCGACCCCGTGTCTTACGCGCCGGCGCTCGGCGGCGATGACTTGGTCGAGTATGCCCGGACCGGCCGCCGCGTGGCGGGTGACTTGGCACTCGGGGCAAGGCATTTAGATCGCCATTGCTTCTTCGCCAGTGAGGCCAACAAGCAGGCATTTCTTGCGAACCCGGCCCAGTTCGCCAATGCCGATCTGGCGAACGGCGGGGTGTGCGTGGTTTGCGAACTCGACTTAAACGCCCGCGTTGCCGGGGCTGCGCGGTTCACGGCGATCCGCGGCGGCCTGCGCTACGTCTTCGCGGGCGAGCAACAGAGGCAGGCGTTCCTGGCCGATCCGGTTCGTTACACGCGACCGGGTCTCCGGTAGGGGCTCGATCAAGCGCTGCGGAGAGCGGCCTCGACACGGCGGATCGTCTCGCCCAGTTCGCCGGCGACGAGTTGTTTCGGCTCGGGGCCGGCGAGCAGCTTCTCGACGCGTCGATGGGCGGCGATCACGGTGCTGTGGCTCTTGCGGCCGAAGAAGTCGCCGATCTCGCTCCACGCACTCCCGGTCATCTTGCGTGACAGGAACATCGCGAGCATGCGAGGCTCGGTGACCGCCTTCGTCCGCTTGTCCGAACGCAAAGTCTTCGCATCGACGCCGAAGACATCGCAGACCGCTTTCTGGATATCGGCGAGCCGCACCGGCGGGGTCGATAGGCGGTTCGAATCGTCGGCGACTTGCGTGGCGAAGCGGTCGTCCAGCGGGGTCTCGAAGGTCTCGTGGAGCAGAGCCATCCGATTGATCGCCCCGCTGATCTCGCGGCCGCCGCCGATCAATCGGGCGGCGAGCGTCCGAGCGACCGCGGCGGGCAGGTCGAATCCGATCCGCTCGGCGGCCTGATTGACGAGCTTCTCCCGCATCTCGACGTCCGGCATCGCGATCTCGACCGACAACCCGCCGGCGAGCCGCGAGGTGATCTCGGGGCCGAGCTCGCGGAGCTCGTTCGGCCCCCGATCGGCCGACAGCATGATCTGAGCGCCCGATTCGATCAGGCTATCGATTGTCTGGCGGAACTCTTCGATCGTTCGCGATTTGCCGAGCAGTTGCTGGACATCGTCCACGATCAGCAGATCGACGCCCTGGTGTTTCTGCCGGAAGCTGGGGAAGCCGCCGCCGCGGGCCGCCTCGACGAAGCCGCGTAGGAATTGCTCGGCGGTGATCGAGAGGACACGCCGCTTGCGAGCACGGAAGCCCTCGGCGACCGTGCGCAGGAGCGTCGTCTTGCCTACGCCCGACGGCCCCCAGAGCAGGGTCGGCGAAGGCCCGGGAACTCCCGAGACGAGCCGGCTGCAGAGCCGTGTCGCGGCCGCGTTGCTCTCCCCGACGACCCAACCGCTCAGTGGCCGGCGTGTCGGTGGTTGGTGGGCGGGAGGGGCGGTTGGGTCGTCGGGGAG
>CAYGUP010000083.1:0-16683 GCA_964353155.1 uncultured Planctomycetaceae bacterium
GCCCGCCCGTGTCGCCGTCACAACCGAACCGCCTTGCTGGCGGCCGCGGCCTTTGCATGCCTGCACGCGATCGGCTGCGACGACGGCTCCTCGCAGACGGTCTTCGACGAGATCAGCCGCCTCCCGAAACGAGAAGAACTGATCGAGATCGAACTCGGTGAGTTCATCGTGCCCGTCCCGGTGGTCCTCGAGAGTGCGACCGGCCGGTTCGAGCCTGATAACTTGATGCAGATTCGATTCAACCTGTTCGGCGTGGTCGATCCGCAAGAGGTGTCGCTGGTCGAGAGCCGTATGAATCACAACGCGGGGCGGATCCGCGATCGAGTCATCACCGTCTGCCGCAGCACGACCCGCGACGACCTCATGGAGCCGCTGCTGGCCACCCTAAAAGCCCACCTGCTCGACGCCCTGCAACCGCTGCTGGGAGGCCCGACGGCCGTCCGCCGCGTTGGGGTCCGGCAAGTGACCATCGACGAGCTATGAGCCTGATCCCGATGAAAACGAATCGATCCCGACTCTTCGTTGCCGGCCTGCTAGCCATGGCTTGCCTCGCCGCTCCCGCTCGTGGGGCCGAAAAGTCCTCG
The DNA here is from genome assembly GCA_964353155.1 of uncultured Planctomycetaceae bacterium. GTDB lineage: Bacteria > Planctomycetota > Planctomycetia > Pirellulales > Lacipirellulaceae > Botrimarina. Next base: position 585 of record CAYGUP010000083.1, read on the forward strand.
AAGAAGGCCGAGGACGAAGCCGAGAAGCCCACCCCTGAGATCGTGCTCTTGGGCCGATTCATGCTGCGCGACCTGCGTGTCACCGAAGGAACCAAGCTCCGCCTGAGCTTCGCCCTCTACGCCGAGGTCAATCCCGAACACGCCGAAGTGGCGAGGACGGTCACCGAGACCCACAAGCATCGGATCCGCAGCGAGGTGATCACCGCGGTGCGGACCGCCCAGCAGCAGGACTTCCACGAGCCCGAACTCGAACGATTCCGCCGCCGGATCTTCCTCCGCCTACGCCGCACGGCGTCGTACTTGGCGATCGAACGGATCCTGATCGGCGAGTTCGAGTTGCTGGTCGATTGACGCGGTGCGGGGGTGGATTCCGCGGGCAAGCGTCGTTGACCCGCTCGGAAAAGGCGTGCTAGGTTGCCCAGCTTGCGGGGGTCGTGTGTCGCTAACGACACGGGGCACCCACAGCCCGCCGCCCTAGCCGGGCGTTGCGGCCGGCTGGACCACGCCCCGCCCGGCGTCCGTGCCCCTTGGGTTGCACCTAGGATGATTGTTCGCGTTCACGCCTTCGCGGCGTTGTTTTTCGCCGGCCTGCTGCTAGCAACCACCGGCTGCGGATCAAAGCCCGCGGGGGAAGGCCAGCCGACCGACTCCAAGCCGGCCGCCGAAGCGAGCGAAACCGCCAGCACGGAGCCAGCCGATGGCCCCATCGCGCTGGGCAATCTGCTCGAGCCGTTCGATCCGCCACCGCTCGAGGAGTTGATCGCCAGCAAGGAATGGACTGATCGTCCCGTGACGTCGGGCGAGGAGTTGTTGCGTGAATGGTTCGACAAGCAACCACAAGCCGAGTTGTCAGTCGAAGAAGCGCTCGCCCAGACGAACGATTCGAGCGAAGCCAACACGAAGATCGCTCGAACGCTTGGGCAACCGGCACCCAACGACCCCGAGGCGGTCGACTACGATCAGGCCTTCGTCCGCCATGTGGGCGGCGACCTGAAGAGCACCAACCCGCTTTTGCAATCCAGCATCACCGAGTTCGAGTACCACGACCTGACCGGGGTCGGACTGGTCACGAACGACATCGTGGCGGACGACTTCGCCCCGGCCGAGTTCGTCGAGAGCTGGCAGACCAGCGAAGACCGGATGGTCGATAAGTTCGTGCTCCGCGATGACCTCACCTGGTCCGACGGCAAGCCGGTCACGGCCCACGATGTTGCCTTCACGTTCAAGGCCATCATGACGGAGGAGGTCATCGTGCCGGCCATCCGTCAGACCGCTTCCGAACTCAAAGCGGTTATCGCTTACGACGATCAGACCGTTGTTGTCTTCCACAAGCAGGCCTTGGCCACCAACGAAGGCAGCATCCAATTCCCGATCCTGCCGAAGCACGTCTACGAGAAGACGATCCCCGAGGACCCGACGCTCGCTCGCAGCGAAGCCCACTCGCGGCTGGAGGATGACCCGGTGGTCGCCGGCCCTTACGAGTTGGTCAAACGCGCCCGCGGCGACGAGTTCGTCCTCCGCCGCCGCGAGGCTTACTACCTGCACGACGGCGAGCAGGTCCGCCCCAAACCGTACCTCAAAGAGATCCGCGTGAAGTGGATCGAGGACTTCAACACCGCGCTGCTGGCCCTCAAAGAGGGCGATATCGAGGAGATGATGCTCCGCGCCGAGCAATGGGTCACGCAGACTTCTGGCGACGACTTCTACGAGCGGAACACCAAAATCACCGCGACGGAGTGGACCGAGTTTCACTTCACTTGGAACCACAAGTCGCCGTTCTTCGAGGACAAACGCGTCCGGTGGGCGATGACCTACGCGATGGACTACGAGGAGCTGCTCGAAACGATCTGCTACGGCATGTACGAGCAATGCCGCGGCGTCTACCACCCGACCTCGTGGATGTACCCCAACCCGGCGCCGGAGCCGGTGGAGCAGGACCTCGACCGCGCGCAAGAGCTCCTCGCCGAGGCGGGCTGGGAGGACACCGACGGCGACGGCATCCTCGACAAAGAGATCGACGGGCAACGCGTGCCGTTCGAGTTCACGCTGGTCACGTTCCAGTCGGACAGCGGCATCAAGACCGCCACGCTGATGAAGGAATGCCTCGACCTGCTGGGCATCGTTTGCAATGTGAAGCCGACCGAGTTCACCGTGCTGACGCAGAAGGCCCGCGATAAAGAGTTTCAGGCGATCATGGGCGGCTGGGGGGCCGGCAAGGACCCCTTCACGAATGAGAACATCTTCGGCACCGACGCCGATCGGAACTACGGCAGTTACTCGAACGCCGAGGTCGATCGCTGGTTCGACGAAGGCAAACGCGAGTTCGACCGGGAGAAGCGAGCCGAAATCTACGGCAAGATCCATCAGCAGATGTGGGAAGATCAGGTCTACACCTGGCTCTTCTATCGCAACGGCTTCTACGCCTTCAACAAGAAGCTGCGGGGCTACAACCTGAGCCCATGGGGGCCGTACTACTACAGCCCGGGCGTCCACTCGATCTTCGTGCCGGCTCCGTAGCTCGGTCGCGAGGCCCGTCCGCTCTCGTTTGTCCCCCGCCGAAGCCGCCCCGCTATGTTCAATTACCTGCTACGCCGGATCGGGATCGGCCTGCTGACGCTCTGGCTTGTGACGTTCATCGTCTACGGCCTCGTCCGCAACATGCCGGGCACGCCGTTGACGGTGGGGCAGGGCAATATGCAGCAGGGCAAGCAGCTCAGCGAGAAGGCGATCCAACAGCTTGAGCGGCTCTACGGCATCGATAAGCCGTGGTACGTCGGCTATTGGAAGTGGCTCGGGAACGTCGCCCAAGGCGACCTCGGCCGCAGCATCCCGAAGAACAACAAGCCGGTCCTCACGCTCATCGCCGAACGCGCCCCGGCGACGCTGTTGCTCTCGGTCACCTCGCTGGTGCTGACCTATGTGCTGTCGATCCCGTTGGGCATCTGGTCGGCGTCGGCGAGCGGGTCGCTCTCCGAGCGTGGCGCCAGCACGGTGCTTTATGCGCTCTACTCGTTGCCTTCGTTCGTCGCGGCGTTGTACATGCAGTTGGTCTTCTACGTGCAGCTCGATTGGCTCCCACTGTATGGAATGACCTCAGACAATTACGCGACGTTGTCGACCTTCGGCAAGGCGTGGGATGTCCTCCTGCACGCGGCGATGCCGATCGCTTGTTTTACGTACGGCTCGCTTGCCTACTACGCCCGCTTTATGCGGTCGAACCTGGAAGAGGTCGTCCGGCAAGACTACGTCCGCACCGCCAAGGCGAAAGGGGTCCACCCGGTCCGCGTCCTCTGGCGGCACGCCTTCCCGAACACGCTGATCCCGTTGGTCACGCTGCTCGGTCTGACGCTCCCCTCATTGCTCTCGGGGGCGGTGATCTTGGAGCAGATCTTCGTCTGGCCCGGGATGGGCCGGCTCTTCTTCGAGTCGATCGGCCAACGCGACTACGACACGCTGATGGGCCTGACCCTGATGTTCAGCGTGCTGGTGCTCGCTGGCCAGCTGCTTGCCGACATGCTTTATGCGGTGGTCGATCCCCGCGTCACCTACGACTGACCCCGCGCCGCCGAAAACATGTCCGATCGGGATACCCCCTCGCCCAGCTACTGGCAGCAGACCTGGCGGCGGTTCCGCCGCAACGGGCTGGCGATGTGCGCCTTGGCTTACGTGCTGGTGCTGACCTTCATCGCGCTGCTGGCACCGGTGATCGTTGGCACCAAGCCGATCATCTGCAGCTACAAGGGCGAGATCCATTTCCCCGCGTTGGGCTACTACCGCCGGGGCTGGGAGTCGAACGTCTTCCGCACCGACCGGATACTCAATCGCTACCCGGTGATGCTGCAAGAGAAGGACCCCGATAGCTGGGCCGTGTGGCCGTTGGTTTACCAGGACCCTTACCGCCGGATCCGCACCCGCGACTTCGCCATCCGAGAGAAAGACGCCGACGGCAAACGCACTTATCGCTACGCCGAAGGCTGGGAAGACTACCAGGAGAACCCCTCAGGCCCCGACGGCGGGCCGAGCCGCCAGAACTGGTTCGGCGTCAACCAGCAGGGCTTCGATGTATTCGCCCAGATGGTGCACGGCACGCAGACCGCGCTGAGTGTCGGCTTCATCGCGATGGGCATCGCGGCGGCAATCGGCATCACCTGCGGCGGGCTGGCCGGCTACTTCGGCGGGTGGGTCGATATCCTGCTCAGCCGGATCATCGAGGTTGTGATGTGCATCCCCTCGCTGGTGCTGATCCTCACGCTGGTCGCCTTGCTGGACAAAGTCACCAACTTCCACCTGATGGTCGTGATCGGCATCACCAGTTGGACCGGCATCGCCCGGCTCGCCCGCGGCGAGGTGATGAAGATCAAGCAGTTGGAGTATGTCACTGCCGCCAGGGCGCTCGGCGTGCCGTGGCCGTGGATCGTCCTCAAGCACGTGCTCCGCAACGCGCTGACGCCCGTGCTGGTGCCGATCACGTTCGGCATCGCCTCGGCGATCCTGATCGAGGCCGGCTTAAGTTACTTGGGATTCGGCGCCTCGCCGCCGAACCCGAGCTGGGGAACGCTGCTCCAATCGGGCCGCAAGGCGATCCAAGAGATGTGGTGGCTGATCGTCTTCCCCGGCATGGCGATCTTCCTCACCGTGCTCGCCTACAACCTGATCGGCGAGGGCCTCCAAGAGGCGACCGACCCGCGGCTCAGCGAAGCGGATTAGCGGGTTGACCTTCGAAAGGGAAATGAGGGGATGCGGGGAGAGAAGGGGATGGTCGCTCGGCGGGGCGGCATCTCTCCGGTATGGTGAAGTGACATAGTTCGAGCGGTCAAGAAAGCCGTGTAGCTCCGTCCCTTAATGGGCCATCCCCTCATCCCCCCTCATCCCTTCATCTCCCTTAATAACGCTTGCCAGCCAAAAGATGTCCAACGCCGTCATCGATATCCAAAACCTTAGCACTCACTTCCACACGGAGGAGGGCGTCGTTCGGGCGGTGGACGATATCTCCTTCCGGGTCGATCAGGGCCGCACGCTGGGGATCGTCGGCGAGAGCGGCTCGGGCAAGAGCGTCACGAGCCTCTCGGTGATGAAGCTGTTGGCCTCGAGCGCGAAGATCGAGTCGGGATCGATCTCGTTGCTCGGCAAGGACCTCGTCGGGCTCCCCGAGAAAGAGATGCGATCGCTGCGTGGCTCGACGGTCAGCATGATCTTCCAAGAGCCGATGACCTCGCTGAACCCGGTCTTCACCGTCGGCGCTCAGGTCGCCGAGGCGTTGCGGCTCCATCAAGGCATGTCCAAGGAAGAAGCCCGTCAGCGGACCATCGAGCTCTTCGACGAGGTCGGCATCCCCGAACCGGCGTCACGCGTCGATAGCTACCCGCACCAGATGTCGGGCGGGCAGAAGCAACGCGTGATGATCGCGATGGCGTTGTCGTGCGATCCGGAGTTGCTCATCGCCGACGAGCCGACCACCGCGCTCGACGTGACCATCCAGGCGCAGATCCTCGACATCCTCCGCAAGCTGCGCGATACCCGCGGCATGTCGATTCTCTTCATCACGCACGACCTGGGCGTGATCGCCGAGATCGCCGACGACGTGCTCGTCATGTACCGCGGCAAGATGGTCGAGTACGCCCCCGTGCTCGACATCTTCAAAGACCCAAAGCACCCGTACACGAAAGGTCTGCTCGCCTGCCGCCCGCGGCTCGATACGCCCTATCGATTGCTGCCGACCGTGAGCGACTTCATGGAGAGCACCGAGACCCAAGGGGCCGATGGCCAGGTCGAGGTAGCGATCACCGAGAAGACGCTCTCGCCGGAAGATATCGAGCGGATGAAGAACCACGGCCGCGGCCGCTTGCTGCACCCGAAGAGCGAGCTCGCGGCGATGGGGCATCCGTGGGAGGAGGGCCACCACGGACCGGACACCCAGGCCGTCGCCGAGGGCGAGACACCGTTGCTGGAGGTCGAGGGCCTCAAGGTCCACTTCCCGGTGCGTCGCGGCATCTTCTCGCGCGTTGTTGATCATGTGCGAGCCGTCGACGGGATCGGCTTCAAAGTCTACCGCGGCCAGACGCTCGGCTTGGTCGGCGAGTCGGGCTGCGGCAAGACGACCGCCGGGCGGGCGATCCTCCGATTGCTCCAGCCAACCGCGGGCCGCATCGTCTTTGACGGCGTGGAGATGGGTGGCCTTTCGAGCCGCGAGCTCCGCAAGATGCGTCGCCGGTTGCAGATCATCTTCCAAGACCCGTACGGCTCGCTGAACCCGCGGATGACGGTCGAGACAACCATCGTCGAGCCGATGAACGTCCACAAGCTCGGCAAGAACCGCAGCGAACGGCGTGAGATGGCCGCCCAGTTGCTCGAAGAGGTCGGCCTCAGCACGGCCCACCTCCGCCGCTACCCGCACGAGTTCTCGGGCGGCCAACGCCAACGGATCTGCATCGCCCGGGCGCTGGCGGTCGAGCCGGAATTCATCGTGTGCGACGAATCGGTCTCCGCGCTCGATGTCTCGGTTCAGGCCCAGGTGCTAAACCTTCTGAAAGAACTCCAAGAGAAGCGGGGGCTGACTTACATCTTCATCAGCCACGACCTGTCCGTGGTGAAGTTCATGGCCGACATGATGGCCGTCATGAACCGCGGCGAGATCGTCGAGTTCGGGCCGAGCGAGAACATCTACGCGAACCCCCACCAGGACTACACAAGAGACCTCATCGCGGCGACCCCCGACGACGACGTCAAGCAGATCCGCGAACGCGTCGCCGAACGCGAACGCCGTCGAGCCGAGGCCCTGGCAGCGTCGTGATATTGATCGTCGTGGCAGCCGTTGCGATCAGGTGCATACTGACTAACGGCAGCATGTAGACCCCCACGTGTATGTCGCTTTCCTGATTTCAGCTGACAGTAGTGCCTGCTAGACTGACGAGCATAAGCCCTCGCTCGTCCTGGAATCGGTAAAATGATGTTCTCGCATCGCTGCCACCCATCATGTTTTTCGGCTTTTTTTGCCGCCGTATGCCTGCTGCTGACGCTTCCTGCGACTGCGAAGGTTGTCATACGCGATCGACCAGCCTCCGAGGCCGGCGTGGAACCGGTTGAAGGCTTGCGAGAGTCCTCAGCGATAACCTATAGCGAGTACTGCAAGGTAGTCGCTGGGTGGCTTCGAGGAGAGATCGTTGCCAGCTACGAGAGAACCGCTAGTGATCCGAGCGAACTGTCTTCAAGGGTTTCCGATTGGCTCACGCAGTACGTGCGGGCTAGGTCGGACCAAGGGGGGGCACCTTCGTGGGAGGAACTCCATCGTCGGGGCGAGGCGATTGCCGACACCGGATGCGATCATCCTGTGTTCCTGAGTTGCTTGGCCGAACTTGATTTGGAAGAAGGCAGGCTGCGTCGGAGTCGCATGCGACACGATGCAATCCAATCAAAGCTGCTGAGCGGAGAGTACGGGAGTGCCAACCGATATCTAGAGGCAGTCCGGCTCATGCGATTGAGCTATCACTGGGGGCGCACCAAACGGTATGAGGCCGAGAAGCGGGCGGCCGAATGCTGGTTGAAGTTAGCAGCAGAGACTGAGGATCCGCTGCTTCAGCGCGCTGTCTGGAATGAGCTAGAGCACCTGACAAACGGGCGTGACGGTGCGTGGGATAGAGAGTGGTTGGCTGGTCTTCTGGCATCTTCCTCAGGTGACCCCCGCTTGCAGCCTTGGATTGCCAGGATGGTCGCAGGCCAAGCTGCTTACTTGAAAGCTTGGAATGCACGCGGAGGCAAGTTTGCGGGGGAAGTTCACGACAAGCAATGGGATTTCTTCTACGACGGGATTGCCGAAGCCGGTGAGCGATTCAGGGATGCACACTTTGTGGCACCCGATCGACCGGAAGCGGCAACGATGATGATTCAGGTCTCCCGAGATACCCAGGGAACTGACTTGGCTCAGGTTCGCCATTGGTTCGACCTTGCTCGCTCGGCTCAATACGACCACCTTCCTGCCTACCGGGCCATGCTCAACGCCTCGCGGGCACGTTGGCACGGAGGCTCACAAGAGCTTTGGAATACCGCCGTGCGTTGGAGCAAAGAAGGTTTGGAAAGCTCGAATGCGGGTTACATGGTGCCTCGTGCGGTCTATGACTTGGGCAAGGACCTGAAGAGTCGCCGTAGAGCCCTCAAGCCAGAGCCAGCCTACGACTTGGTGATGAGAACCTTGCAGCTTATGGCCGACGACCCGGCTCACTCGAAATCGAGAAAGCGTCTCTACACACGCGCGACCTTATTGTCACACCGAGTAGCCGTTGCGATGAAGGTTCGGCGCGATGAAGAGGCTCGCAAGGCCTATGATTCACTCTCTGCCGAGGGCTTGGATTTCGACGAGACGGTTCTTCGGGGATACGGCCAAGCCCCGTGGCGTAAGGTGGCAAGGATGCTCGCACGCACCGGGCCGGCTGGCGAAGAGGTCCGACGACTCGGCAAACTCTCTTGGGAGCAATTGCACGCGGATGAAGAGTCCGCGGCGGAGGGCGCTGCTCGATACGCCGCGGCGAAACGCTTGGCAAACGATCCACGGACCGCACCTTATCTCGATCACCGGTTGATTAGGCAAGAGCTCGAGCGAGACCTCTACAGCGGTAAGCCCGTGTCGCCAACTTTCAGCAGCCGGTTTGCCGGCTGGGATTTACCGAGCAAGGGGCTTTGGCAAGTAGAGGGCAATCGTGCCGTCGTTGCGCGTTCGGCAGAGAGAGCGGGTTTTCCCAAGCTCCAGAGTGACTTCGAGTGCGGAGAAGCCTTCGAGGTTGCGGTAGATATCGAGCCGATTTTCGAAGCTGGCGACTCGGCACTCAGCGGTGTCTACATCGATGCCGATCCACAAGGCTACTACTTTTGGATTAACCAGACGTCGCTGATCGCTAACGCAACGCCAGTAGCCGAGTGCTCGACAGCAAGGCGAATTCCAGAGCAACAGAGATACAGGATGACCGTGCGAGTCCGACCTGGGCAATTCCAGATGTTTATCGACGGCACCGAGGTAGCTGCAAAAGAGTTTGAAGATCGGGAGCAGTTTGTTCCTAGTGGATCTTTCTCCCTCGGCCTTGTTCCCGCCGCTCATGGAGCAGAGATCCGATTCCGCAACCCTCGCGTGAAACGGCTGCTCATGGCGAGTACGCAGGAATCCGGCGATCTAGGATCTCGTGGGGAATAACAGTGGTTGCTCGGCGAATCGAGCTAAGTGGCTTTTGCCGTTCAGATCCGCCAGCGGGCCGGTAGGCGGATGGCTCCGTTGGCCTGTTCGGCTTCGAAGAGCCGCTCGATGAGCGTTGAGGTGTCGTCGGCGTGGCGTTCGGCTCGGAGCATCCAGACCGGTTTGGTCAGGCCATGGCCGTCGAAGCCCGCCTCGCCGAACAGGGCGATCGCCGCGCCGGCGATGCGGCGGTTGAGTTCGGGGTTGATCGGCGGCTGGGTTGCGTTGGCGAACCCCGTTCGCAAGGCAAAGTGCAGCAGTTGTCGCGCGGATTGGCTGGCGTTCTCGCCGTGCAGTTGGCTGTCGTAGGCGAACTCACGCAGCCTCGAAGCATCAATCGCTAGGTGCTCAACCGGGGCGGCGATCGAGACATACGCCAGCAGCATATCGGTCCAATGATCGGCCTGCTGAGAGAGTGACCTCGCGTGCCGCGTGCGGGGCGAGTCGGCCGGCCACCAAGCGAACGTGATCGCCCGCAGACGGCTGACGGCATCGCGATGGGCGTCGAGCACGTTCGTGCCGATCGACGCGGCCTCGTCGCCGCCGCACCGTTGGTCGTAGGCCGAGCAGACCGCCGCGATCGTTCTGGTCAGGGTGCCGGCGAGCGTGATCTCTTCGAGCAAGCGGACCAGCAGGTCGCCGCTCTCGTCGGCCGACGGGGCCGAGTTGCTGTGGCCGAGCGTCCGCAAGAGCCGCCCCCAAGCATCGAGCCGGCAACGCGAAGCGATCCAATACTCGGAGAGGGCCTCGCTGCAGACGGTCGCCCCCGAGCGGAGCAGCGGAGCCGATTGCAGGCTAACGAGGCCGGCGATTTCGAGCAGTTGTCGTGGGAGCATCGCCGGCCCGGGAACCCGTTGAGAGTCGGAGGAGGAAGCAACTCCCCACCAAGCAACCCTCGCGCCATGGCTCCGCAGACCGGCCTCTACAGGAGTGAAAAGCCTTGCCTAGAAACGACTTGCGGCCACGCCGTTCAACACGCCAGGCGCTCAAGCGTGTGGCGAAAACACCACATCTCACGGGCCGAGGAAGAAACGAACCCGCACGACCCGTGTCGCGCCGGGGGTCGCTTGGCTGGGGGCGAGGACCGCGTCTTGGGGGCGCCTGCCCGCCGCGACCTCGTGGGCGTCGTTCAAGAAGAGGTGATCCTGGCCGGGCGACCAGCACCCGCTGACAAAATCGACATGGCCATCCTTGAACAGCACATTCTGCCCGCACTCGCTGTGGTTGCGGCTCACGACCGCTCCCTCGCCATCGCGGTGGGGCGTGTCGGCCATCAAGGCGGCTCGGCAACTCATCTCGCACGGGGCATCCGTATGGATGTAGGCGCCGTCCTCGTTGAGGTGGCCGAAGCGATACGCATAGCTGCCCGCCATGAAGCGGATCAAGCGATCGAAAACATAAGCGTTCGCAATGCCCAACTGTTGGCGTGTCGGGACGATGATCGCGGCACGGTTGTTACCGACTTGGTGGGCGAGGTCCGAAGAGGGGCACAGCAGAGTTTTCTGGAGGGTTTCGCGTGTGAGGTAGCCGCGGTCGGCCAGCTTCACCGCGAACATCCCCGCGTTCTCGTCGGCGGCGATCGAGGGAAAACGCCGCTCGTTCTCGTCGGCGTAATGAGAGAAGCCGTCGGTGTAGATCGCCCGCAGGTTGTCCGTGCACTGGAGGCGTCGCGACGATTCGCGGGCGGACTGGATCGCGGGCAAGGCCACCATGCCGATCAACAAGGCACAGACGCCTACCGCCGCTGTCTCAACCAAGCTGAACCGCTTGCGCCCGACGCATTCGCTGATCTCATGAGGGGAAGACGACCCGATGGTGCGAGCCGTTCGATCGGCCAGCTTGCGGGGCATCTCGACCGGGGCGATCGAGTCTTCGACCTGGGCCTCTTGGGCGGCGAGGCATTGGCGGAACTCTTCGAGCCGCTTCGCCAGGTCGGGCTCGTCACGCAAGCGGGCCTCGAACGCGGCGAGCTCGTCGACGCCGAGGTCGTCAAAGACGTAGCGAAAGAGCGTGTCGTCGTCGTCGTCACACATCGCGTCAGCCCACTCACCGCCTGAGATCGATCCGCTAGCCAGCCGCCTCGCTGGGGGCGTGACCGATCGTTGGATTCTTGAAGCCTACTTTGCCGTGGGGCGTCGGGGCCAGACAAATCGGGCACCCGCCCAACAAAAACAGCGGGCCGCCCGGAAGCTCCGAGCGACCCGCTATGCGATAGCAAAGCACGGGGGACGTGGCTCAAGCGTTCGGGTGCGACTCCCGCCATTGCTGACCAAGCCGCCCGACCGCCGAGTGCAAACGACTCTTAACGGTGCCGACCGGCACGCTCAGCTCGGCCGCGGCCTCACGGTACTTGAGGCCCCGGAAGTAGACGAGCGACACGGCCTGCTGGAGCGTTTCCGGCAGGCTGGCGACCGCTCGCCGCACCCACTCCGTACGCTCGGCGAGCTCGAAGCGTTCGCCCGGACCGGTGTCTCCGGAGGGCAAAAGATCGATCAGAGAGCCGGCCTCGGCGTTATTGGTCCGATTCGCCCGATCAAGGCTGACCGCTTGGTGACGCTTATTCCGACGCTGGAGGTCGATCGCGCGGTTGGTCGCGACCGTGTAGAGCCAGGGGCGGAACTTACGCTTCGAGTCGAACAGATGACCCTTGCGGTGAACCTGCAAGAACGTGGCCTGGAAGGCGTCCTCGGCGAGGGTCGCATCGCCAAGGTAACGACGCAGAAAGCTATACAGCTCCCGCTCGTAACGCTGGATCAGCGTCGCGAGGTAGGGGCGTGAGGGGCCGTCCTCCAGCTCTTTCGAGTCCGTATGCATCGCCAGCAGCTGCTCATCGGTGAGCTGCTCCAGGGCGATCTCATTGAGGTCGGTGGTGTTGATCGTGGCTTCCGTGGCTTGCGTGGTCATCTTGCGAACTCCTGTGCGGAGAGTTCGACGCACTAAGGGAGGAGATCCTTCCGTCCCAGGTCGTCTTGTGGGTGAATCCCGCGGCTCCTCGCTGACGGCTCGGCATGCTACCGGGCGGTTGACGATCTTCCTTGGAGCGTTGGGGGAGCTGAGTCTGGCGGTAGGCCGCATCTCCGTGCAGGCGGCATGTGACAGGCTCGATGGTTACCTTAAGCAACGGTCGTGCCAGAACGCCCGGATCGGCCGTCGCTAGCAACTACTTTGAATGACGGAAAGTTTTATTGGGCAGGGGTTTACGCGAATTAAGTGCTTTTTTGTTCAGTGGTTTCGCCGGAAAAACGGTTTCTGACGGTCTGTCAAAATTGCCATCCCGGATGTCAGGCCTGCCACACCGGATGTCTCAAAGTGAGAGGGGTGTGCGATTACGCTACGCCCAAAACGGGACAGAAGAGAGACGGAACTCCCGTGCCAAGAGTTCCGTAAGTCCCGATGAGAAAACGGTTTGTGAATTGCTTCACAAACCGCATGGGGACGCAGAAGGTATCTGATTCAGCGTGTAGGAAGGTCGCCTTCGCGGGCTGTCGGGCCGTACGACGCCGGCTCGGCGAGAGCCTCTCGACGCTAGGCCGCCGCGGTGGCGAGCATCTGGCGGCCGGCGTAGTAGGCCAGCACCTCGCCGGCGAGGCCGCGATAGTCCTCGGCGCCACGGCTCGAGCCGTCGTAGGCGAAGATCGAACGCCCGTGGCTGGGGGCCTCGGCCAAGCGGATATTGCGACGGACCCGCGTCTCGAAGAGCCGGAGGTTGGCCCACGGCCCGCCTTGCTGGCGGAGTTGGTCGAAGTAAGCCTCGACATCGGCGCTGACCTCGGTCGCGAGACGCGTGCCTGATTCGTAGAGACAGAGCACCACACCGGCCATCTTCAGCCGCGGGTTGAGCCGGTCGGCGACCAGATCGACCGTCTGCATGAGCTTGCTGAGGCCATGCAAAGCGAGGAAGTGGGGCTGCAGCGGCAAGAAGACATCATCCACCGCGGCCAGGGCATTGAGCGTCAGCACGCCAAGCGATGGTGGGCAATCGATCAACACGTAGTCGAACTCTGACTCGGAACCGACCAGCTTGTCACGGAGGATCATCTCACGGCCGACCGTGCTAGCCAGTTCCAGCTCGGCCGCAGCGAGGTCGATATGCGCCGGGGCGACGCGGACCCCTTCCTCGGTGTCGGTCCAAATCTCGGCCATCGAAGCATCGCCGGCCAGCAGGTCGTAGGTTGTCGCGGTCGGACGCTTCGGCTCCGCGCCCAAGTGCAGCGTGGCGTGGGCCTGGGGATCGAGATCGATCACGCCGACGCGTTGCCCGGCGCGGGCCAGGGCGGCGGCGAGATTCACGGCGGTGGTCGTCTTACCGACTCCGCCCTTCTGATTGATGACGGCCAGGCTCTGCATAGCTCAAAATCGCTTTGGGTCCGATGGAACTCGCCGCGGAGGTTAGAGACCTCTTGGGCGCAGCCCCAGACCATTCGAACCCGCTGCTAGCACCCCGAACCCCAGGGGCGGGGCGGCCGCTCTCTGGGCTCTCCCCGCCCCGGTGGTTAACTTGGAGTGCCCAATTGCCGCTATTAAGCCAGGAAAATCCGATGTCTGACGAAACCACCACGGTCAAGGTCTCGCTCGCCGAGCGGAGCTACGACATCCAGATCGGGGAGGGGTTGCTAGCATCGGCGACCGATTTCGTCGCGGCCCGCGGCGGGGCACGGCATGTGGCGGTGGTGACCGACTCGAACGTCGACGATCTCTACGGCGATCCGTTGGCGGACGCCTTTGTCGAGGCGGGCGTTGAGTCGCATGTGCTCGTCGTCGAGGCGGGCGAGATGAGCAAATCGCCCGAGGTCGCCGCCGACCTGTGGCAGACGATGATCGACGAGGGTTGCGACCGTCAGACCGTCGTGGTGGCGGTCGGTGGCGGTGTCGTGGGCGACATTGCCGGCTTCATCGCCGCCACGTTCGCGCGTGGGCTGCGGTTCTTCCAGATCCCCACCACGCTGCTGGCGCAGGTCGATAGCTCGGTTGGCGGCAAGACGGGTGTCAATCTCGACGGCGCCAAGAACATGGTCGGGGCCTTCTGGCAACCCGACGGGGTGCTGATCGATACGAAGGTCCTGACAACCCTGCCCGATCGCGAGTACCGCGCCGGCTTGGCCGAAGTCGTGAAGTATGGCGTCATCCTCGACGCTGACTTCTTTACGATGCTCGAATCCGAAGTCGAGGCCATCAACGCCCGTGATTTGAAGGTGCTGCAGGCGATCGTCCAGCGGAGCTGCGAGTTGAAAGCCCAGGTCGTCGAAGCCGACGAGCGAGAAGAGTCGGGCCTGCGGGCGAAGCTCAACTACGGTCACACCTTCGGCCACGCCCTCGAAGCGGCGACCGACTACAGCGAGTTCCTGCACGGCGAGGCGGTAGCCATCGGCATGGTGTGTGCCTCGCGGCTCGCCGAGTCGTTGGGGCGGATCGATGCCTCGGTGACCCAGCGGCAGATCGCCTTGCTGGAGAAGTTCGGACTGCCGACCGCCATGCCCGCCGGCGCCGACCCGGGCGAGCTTTCCTCGCTGATGTGGCGTGACAAGAAGGTGCGCGACGGGGAAGTGCGATTTATCTTGCCGTCGCGACTTGGTGATGTTGAAACAGTTACAAGTCCCGGCGACGATGCGGTGTTATCGTCCATGGTTGGCTAGCTAACGCCGCGGCGAGAAATGGCGGATTTTACGGCTTTTTCGCAGAATGTTGGGCTGTTCATGCGTCGCAGATGATCGGCAATATTTGGAACAGTTTTCGGAAAATTGTTACAAATCGCTCGCACTTTTTCTCTATTCGGGTCATCTTCTTCACCGGTCCCTACGGTGACGTGTCACGCGCGTTGATGGGGATCCCGGAATGCGCACTGAAGCGATCACGAATGAGATACTGAATGTTACCTTTGAACACTGAGCTGGCTGGTGGTGAGATGCCGCCGGCACCTAACTCTTCTCCAACTGAAACCGATTCGCCCGCCGTCCCGGTGATGGACGTGGTCGCGTGCGACGGGGCGGATACTTCCGCGATCGTTGTCGCTGCCCACGGCCTTGGTGCCGAGGTTCGGCTCTCCAACTCCCCCGAGAGTTGGTTTGAGCAGCAATCGCGTGCCTCGACAGACGAGAGTGGCGAGAGCGCTGATCTCGTGGCCTTCGTGGGCGGCGCCGAACGGATGGTGACCCAGCGCTGGGTCGCCCGAGCCGCGGCGACTGCCAGCGAGACCCATGTGTTGGCGGTGTTGATCGATGCGTCGCTCGACCAGGTCATGTCGGCGGTCAACCAGGGAGCGCGTGGGTTGTTGGTCTTGCCGAACAGCCCCGACCGCGTGGCGTTTCAGCTCCGTGAGTTGCTCGACCCGGCCGTCCGGCGCCAGCCGGAACGCCGCGCGATGTCGCGTCATCGCCGTGCCATGACCACGCTCACGCCCGCCGAGCTCGACGTGCTCGAAGGCATGCTCGACGGCATGGCCAACAAACAAATCGCCCAGCGGCTTTCGATCGGCCTGCGGACGGTAGAACTCCGTCGCTCGAAGATCATGAAGAAGATGCACGCCACGAGCCTGGCCCAGTTAATCAGCTTCGTCTGCATTGCTCGCCAGAATAGCTGATCGGTTGGCGCTCGCAGTTGGGTGAAAACCACTAGTCGTGGCGGCGTTGTGGGCGATGGCTTCGCCGCGACCGGTTGGAGTTGTTGGCACGCGGTGATTAGGGTCGCTCGGGTTGGTTGATTCACCACCCGATCGAAGCGACCCGATGGCCGACGCGTTCAGCGACGACTTGCTTGCCGAAGTACGCCTCTCCTCGGTGCGAGGCGTCGGGCCGATGATCCGCCGCCGGTTGATCGAGGCATTCGGGTCTGCCGCCGAGGCCATCCGGGCCGATGGCCGGCGGTTGCAATCGGTGCGCGGCGTGG
>CAYGUP010000084.1:0-15919 GCA_964353155.1 uncultured Planctomycetaceae bacterium
CCACCGCGTCCTACACTCTGCGCAAGAAGCGGCAAGCACGCCGGCGTCGCAACCTAGCGGTGCTGCTGGCGGTCGCCTGTTTGGGGCTCGTTGCTATGCTCGTTTGGTTGGTCCTCTCAGGCCCGCCAGACGGCGCTCCGGTGCTGCCGCTCGAATAGACCTCACCACTCGCTGCGAGAACCCCGCGGAGGACCCTCTTGATGAATCATCCAACTCGCCTGCTTCCCATCCTGACGCTCGCCCTGCTTGGTGCCTGCGTCGATCGAGCCGTCGCGTCTGAGAACGCGCAGACGATCGACCTCGCCGGCGGGACGCTGGCAGCCGACGCCCCCAAAGCCTGGACGGCTGTGCCGCCCAAGAGCCGAATCCTTGAGAAAGAACTCGCTGTCACCGCCCCGGCGGGCAGCGAGGCGGCCGCCGCCCGGCTTACGATCATGGCCGCCGGCGGCAGCGTGAAGGCCAACCTGGATCGCTGGGTCGGTCAATTCAAGGAGACCGAGGGGGACGGCGCAAAGCAAGAGAAGCTCGAAGCGGGCGGCATGCCGGCCACCCTGCTCGACGTGAGCGGCACCTACCTGGAAAGCTCCGGCGGGCCATTCGGGCCGAAGACCCCCCGCCCCGGTTACCGTATGCTCGGTGCCATCGTCGAGACGGGCGACTCGGGCAACTACTTCTTCAAGTTGGTCGGCCCACAAGAGACCCTCGAACCGCAGGCCAAGGCCTTTAAGAAGATGGTCGAGTCGGTGCGCAAGAAGTAACGCTTTCCCTCGCCCCCATTGGCTAACACACGTGGACGATAACGAGCGGCTCTGGGCGCCTTGGCGGCTCGGCTACATCAAGGGGACCGAGCAAGCCGACCCGCCGCCGGAGCCAAGCGGTTGGGTCCCCGGCGCGGAGCACCGCTGCTTCCTCTGCCAAGCCGCCGCGACGTACACGGACGCGTCGGCCGACAAGCGTTTGCTCGTCGCGGGTCGAGGGGAACACCTCGTAACGCTGCTCAATCGCTACCCGTACAGCAATTGCCACGTGCTGGTCAGCCCACGACGGCATGTCGCCCACCTGAGCGACTTGTCCGATGCCGAGCACCTCGCGGCGATGCAGACGCTCGCGAAGCTGACCGACGAGCTGACCGAACGCATCGGCGCTCAGGGTTTCAATATCGGCCTCAACCTGGGCGGCATCGCCGGGGCCGGGGTGCCCGGGCACCTGCATTGGCACCTCGTGCCCCGCTGGCCGGGCGATCACAATTTCATGCCCACCCTCGCCGGCGTCCGGGTGATTCCCCAATCGCTCGAAGCGGCCTGGGAACTGGTCCGCGACGCGTTGCGTTAGGTGATACCTGCGAAGGGGAGATAAGGAGATTGGGGGGGTGAGTGGATTGCCTTTCGTAAGGCTCGCCTAAACAACAACTTTGAGCGAGCCTTACAGCCAAGCCCCCTCCGCACGTCCCGCGCGACGGAGAAAGGCGACATCCCCCTATCCCCTCATAGAACGCCCTAGGATCCCACCCGCGGCATCCTGTAACTCGGCACACGCCCCTCCCTTCGAGAACCATCCCCCTATCCCCTTCATGGAATACGCCGAGCGAGAACGCCTGCTGCTGGCTCCGTACGCGATGCACGCCATCGATTCGGCGGGCCGGGCGATCCCGGAGGCCGACCACCCGTATCGCTCGCCGTACCAGCGCGACCGCGACCGGATCACGCACAGCTCGGCGTACCGGCGTCTGAGCCATAAGACCCAGGTCTTCACACGCGAGCTCGCCCACGACCGGGGCGATTACCATCGCTCGCGGCTGACCCACACGCTCGAGGTCGCTTCGGTCGCGAGGACGATCGCTCGGGCGCTGCGATTGAACGAGGACTTGGTCGAGGCGCTCGCCTTGGCACACGACGTCGGCCACCCGCCGTTCGGCCATGCGGGGGAAGAGGTCTTGAATGAGCGTCTGGCGGACGTTGGCGGGTTCAACCATAACCAGCAGGCCGTTCGGTTGTTCACGCGACTGGAACACCGCTACCCCGATCGTCCCGGGCTGAATCTGTCCGCCGAGGTCCTCGCCGGGCAGGCGGCGCGGGGCGACAAGCCGGCCCGCACCGTCGACGCGCTCACGCCGGAGGCCTTCCCGACCGAGGGGGACGAGCCCGGCCCGTTGCTCGAAGTGCAAGTGGTCGACGCCGCGGACAGCATCGCCTACGACGCGCACGACGCCGACGATGCGTTGGAGGTTGGCCTCGTCACGCTCGCGGACCTCGATCGCGTTTCGTTGTGGCGTGAGTCGGCCGCGAAGATGCGTGAGCGCTACGCCTCGCTGTCCGACGAGGACCTCCGCCGGGCGACGGTCCACGAGTTGCTCGACCGCCAAGTGAGCGACCTGCTCCGGGTGGCCCGGGATCGGATCGCGAGCGATTCGATCGACTCGGTCGAGGCCGTGCGATCGGCGGGCGTCCTCGCCAAGCACTCGCCGGAGGTCGCCGAGCAGAAGCTCGAACTCGAGGGGTTCCTCTTCCGAGAGGTCTACCGCCACCCGCTGGTGCTGGAGCATCGGGCCGAGGCAACCGCCGCCCTGGGCGACTGGTTCGACCGCTGCCTCGCGACGCCGGGCCTGCTGCCGGCGGCCTTCGAGCCGATCCTCGCCGAAGAATCGCTCCGCCGGGCGGTGGGCGACTATCTGTCGACGCAGACCGATCGGGCCGTGCTGGAGCAGCGTCTGCCCGCCTAGGCGTTCGGGTTGTAGCGGATCGGCGAGTCTTCCGGGCGGCGATCGCGATTCGTGCGGCCGAAGCCTCGATGCCTCGCGAAGCCGTGCTGGCTACCGGGCGGCGGGCCAGTAGACTGAGGGTACCAACTATCTTCCCCCCGCTCCGCGGTTGCGTGTCCCATGGCGTTATTGATCCTCAGGCTGGTCTTCCTGATGGTCGCGTCGGCGTTGGGTTACCAACTGGCGCGATCCGACCTCATCGTCAGCGAATCGCCCCTGCTCGGCTGGGGCAGCTTCTTCGGCGTGATGCTCTTCGCCGGCGCGGTGATCTACGCCGACTCGGTGATCCGTCGCAAACGCTTGGACGTGATCACGGCCGTCTACTTCGGCATGATTATCGGTCTCTTCCTGACCTACGTCTTCCAACTCGCGTTGACGCCCCTGCTGCCGCAAGCCGAGGAGATGGCCCCGCTGGCCGATTGGCTGCGGCTGGCGCTGGCGACCGTGGTCTGTTACTCGTGCGTGAGCGTGCTGCTGCAAACCAAGGACGACTTCCGGTTCATCATCCCGTATGTCGAATTCCAGCGGAAAGCGAAGGGGCAAAAGCCCTTGGTGCTGGACACGAGTGTCATCATCGATGGCCGCATCGCCGACGTGGTCGAGACCCAGATCCTCGACACGCAGCTCGTGATGCCGCAGTTCGTCATCTCCGAGCTGCAACACATCGCCGACTCGGGCGACAAGCTGCGGCGCAACCGGGGCCGGCGTGGGCTCGACATCCTCAATCGGCTCAAAGCCGATAAGGACGTTGATCTGATGATCTTCGACCGTGAACTCCCCGAGTTCGAGGGCCAGCCGGTCGATCAGAAGCTCGTGCTGCTCGCCAAGCACCTGGAGGGGAAGGTCGTGACGAATGACTTCAACCTCAACAAAGTGGCCAAGGTCCAGAACGTCGGCGTGGTGAATCTCAATGAGATCGCTAACGCCCTCAAGCCGGTCTTCCTGCCGGGCGAAGCGGTCGCCGTCCGGGTGATGAAGCCGGGTGAAGAATCGCACCAAGGCATCGGCTACTTGGACGACGGCACGATGGTCGTCGTCGAGAACGGCCGCGACCACCTCGGCGAGCAGATCGAGGCCCAGGTCACCAGCGTCCTGCAAACGAACGCGGGCCGGATGGTCTTCGCTCGCTACGAGCGTTCGACGGTGTGAGTCTTCTTGCTGGCGGCGTTTCGGAAGGGAGATGAGGAGATGACTGGGGATAGGGGGATCTTCTCAGTCGCCGTCAATGGCAACGGCACGGATACTCTGCCGTAATCCAAGCCGATAGAGCTTGGTTGGAGAGACTGGGTCTTCTTTCCGAGTGAAAGCCCGAGAATCAGAAGCGGTCATCATGTAGGAAGGCATCCTCCGCTGCGGACGCAATCCCCTCATCCCCAACCATCCCCTCATCTCCCTTCCAAAGTCCGCCCTTGCTAATCGAGCCTCGGTTACTGCACGACTTCGCGGATGTACTTCACGCTCGGCTTGCCGGCTCCTTTCACGGCGGGGCGGCCGGTTAGGTAGTCGGTGGCGTACCGCAACCGCTCGGGCGGCGTGCCTTTCAGGCGGGTGACGCGGAAGTCGTCTCCCTTCTGCATGATCGTGCGAGCGACCGGCATCTGGCCGAACGCCCGGGTGCCCGCGCTCTCGGCCGGCAGCCATTGGCCCTCGCCCCGCTCGCCGTCTTTCGTCTCGAAGTAGAACTCGGGGTAGCAATGGTCCTGCGCCCAAACCAGCCGGGCCGGAACGCCCAGTGAGCGGCACATCGCCACGAACAGGGCGCTGCGTCCGTGGCAATCGGCGGAGCCCTCTTTGAGCGTCGTGGAGGCGCTGGTGTCGGGGCCTTCGAGGTACTCGATATGGTCCATCACGTGTTCGTAGAGGGCCTCGATCCGGTCCCAATCGGCCGGCTCGCCGTCGGTTGCTTCTTCCAGGTCGGCCTGGATCTGCTTGGCGAGCTTCTTGATCTTGCGGTCTTTCGACTCGATATAGGGGCTCGTGCCGACGTACCCGCGGAGGTTCCGCGGCACCCGCTTGGGGATCACGAAGTCGTCGAGCTTGTCGTCGGCCGGCGGCAGCGTGGTGCGGGTGGTGACCTCGTAGGTCAGCACGACCCGCGCCTCTTTGCCGTTATCCAACCTCGGGATCGCGAAGACCAGCAGACGGGCGTTGCCGCCGGCGAGGTCGCGGAACTCGGTGCCGCTGATCTCGGGCGTGACGTCTTCGCCGACGAGGCGGACCGTCTGCTCCTCGCACTCGATCGGCACGGCGACCATGCCGAAGACATCGCGAACCGGCCCCCGCTTCGCTTTCACGATCGCTCCGACCCGGAAGCGGTGCGTCACTTCTTGCGGCCGTTCATCGCCGGCCGTGCCCCACGAGGCGGGAGGGAGCGTGGTGGCGTCGCGGAGTTGGCCGTGTGCCGTGCCGCCCGCCAGCAAGAGGCAAGCGGCCAGGGCGGTCCGAGAGAGACGCATCGTATGAAGCATGGTCCACCGTTTGGCGGGGTGTCGATCGATCCCTCTAGTCTACGCTCCGAATCGCTAGGAGTGCGTCAACGAAAACAGCCCCACGCGGCTCGCTCAGGACGGGCAAGCCGTGTGGGGCTGAGAAACTCAGTCGCTTCTTGGGAG
Source organism: uncultured Planctomycetaceae bacterium (assembly GCA_964353155.1). Taxonomy (GTDB): domain Bacteria; phylum Planctomycetota; class Planctomycetia; order Pirellulales; family Lacipirellulaceae; genus Botrimarina. Next base: position 5,371 of record CAYGUP010000084.1, read on the forward strand.
GGCGACGAGCTTGTATTCGCTCGCAATCACTGCGGGCCGGGGTCCGGAGCGTTCGGATCGACCAGCACGCCACCCGAGGAGTAGCCGCCGTCGTAGGCCGGCAGGTTGTAGCCGCCGCTGCAACTGTCGCAACCGGCCGCACCGGGCATCCAACCGCTGTCGTAGGAGGGCGTCGAGCCGTAGCCGAGCGTCTGGGGCATGTAGCCACAGCCGGGGTCGTAGCCGCAGCCCGGGTCGTAGGCCATCGGGGCGGCCATCGGCATCACGGGCGGGGCCATCGCGATCGGGGCGGGCGCCGCGAGGGTTGTCGCGCCGCAGCGCGAGCCGCGGCAGACAAAGTCCCGCAGGCGTCGGCAGCAGCCGCAACCGGTCACGCTGGACACAACGGTCGTGACGATACAGAGGGCGATTACTTTCTTCATGGCGGCGTCCTTTCGGAGGGGCGATCACACGCTAATGCGCGGGACGGCGATTGAGCTACGACACGCCACCGTCGCGGCTTGGGGGGGAGGGCATCTTGGAGACGCCGGCGTTTAAATCATCAACTTCCGCCGGCGCGGCCGCTCCGAGGCAGGTGGTTCCTCGATGTGGCCGCGAAACACTACCTCACCCCCGGTGATGTGCAAATGAAACCGTTGATTTTTTTCAACATCGTTCCGTCATGCCCCCCAAAGCGCGGGTACGTTTCTTGGTTCGCCCCCCGACGCCCAAAGAAACCTGCGCGCCGATGAGACGCACTCCACTCCAACCTATCGCCCTGGCCGCGTTGCTCGGCGTGGCCGCGTTGGCCTCGGCCTCCGATTGCGTGCGGCCGATCGACCGGCTGTTCGTCGTCAACACACGCCCCGTCGGGTGCACGACCGACGCGGCACGCCTCGCCGAGGAGGCCTATGCGGCCGAGCGAGTCGATGGCCATTGGGCCTCGGCGCCGGTCGAGTCGGTCCTCGCCTCGCTCGACCCGACCCTGCCAACCGTCTTCTATATCCATGGCAATCAGATCGATCAGGCCTCGGCACGCCGGCGTGGTCTGGATGTCTACCGTCGTTTGATACGGTGTGCCTCGGACGAGCGGCCGGTTCAGTTCGTGATCTTCTCGTGGTGCAGCACCAAGGTGAAAGGCCTGCTGCGTGACTACCGTGTCAAAGCGGCACGCACCCGCCCGGTCGCGTGGCAACTCGCTTGGACGCTCGATCGCCTGCCGGCCGGGTCGCGGGTTGGGCTGCTCGGCTACAGCTATGGGGCACGCGTCTCGAGCGGCGCGACGCACCTGCTCGCCGGCGGGTCGCTCAGCGGCTTGCAATACACGGCGGCCAACTCGCTCGGCTCCGTCCGGGCCGTGTTCTTAGCGGCCGCTTACGATGCGTGCTGGAACAGCCCGCGGTCGTACCACGGGCACGCGCTCGATCGGATCGAGTCGCTGCTCACCACGGTCAATCCACGCGACCCCGCGATGAAGTACTTCAAGTGGGTGCCGACGTCCGCCGATCCGCCGGCGCTCGGAGGTGTCGGTCCGACCGGACTCAACGCCGAGCAAGCCTCGCGCGTGCGGCTGATGCGGGTCGCCGATTCGGTTGGTAGGAGCCACGACCTGTACGAGTACCTCGCCGCCCCCGGGCTGATGCAGTCGGCGTGGAAACGGCTGAGCTATAGCGACCAGCCGATTCGACCGACGCTCGCCGATTCCCACCACGACGCCGCGGCGATCGCCCAGCGGTAGCCGGCGTGCCTGTCTCGACTAAGATGCCGACTCTGAACCGAGCTTCGAGGGGCATGCGATGGCGAGCGAACGACAAGCCTTCTTCAATGGCGAATGGAGCGAGGATCGGGGCCTGAGCATCCCGATCGGCGACCCGGGCTTCGCCCTGGGCGTGACGATCACCGAGCGGCTCCGCACGTTCGGGGGTCGGATCTGGCGACAAGAGGACCACGTCCGCCGGCTGAGGCGTTCGGCCCAGATCGTTGGCATCGACGCGTCGATCGTCGACGAGCTCGCCGCCGCCATCCCGGAGTTCATGCGCCGCCACGAACCGCTGCGTGCCGCTGCCGCCACCGATGGGGTGGAACCGGATTGGGCGATCGTCGTCTTCGCCACGCCCGGCCTCGCCGGCGAGCCGACACGGGCCGTGCATGGCTTCCCGCTCCCGTTCGCCGGTTGGGCGGCCCAGTACACCGAAGGGGTCCGCGTGTGGATCAGTGAGCACCGCCAAGTCCCCGCGGTCTGTTGGCCGACCGAGCTGAAGTGCCGCAGCCGGATGCATTACTACCTCGCCGACCTCGAAGCCGCCCGCCACGAGCCAGGGGCGAGGGCGATCCTGCTCGACCAAGCGGGCTTCATCGGCGAGGGCTCGATCGCCAATGTCGTGATCTACAACGCGGCAGAGGGGATCGTCTCGCCACGGCTGTCGCAGGTGCTCCCCGGCGTGAGCGTCGCGGTGCTGCGTGAGCTGGCCGAAGCCGTGGGCGTTCGGTTCGTCGAACGCGATATCTCGGTCGAGGAATTTCAGGCGGCCGAAGAAGCCTGGTTCACCGGCACCTCAAGTTGTTTGCTGCCGGTGGTGAGTTGCAACGGCAAGCCGATCGGCACGGGCGAACCGGGTTCCGGTTACCGACAGATGCTCTCAGCGTGGGACCGCGCCGTCGGCCTCGATATCGCCGAGCAGGCCCGTCGGATGGCTGGAAAGCTCGAATGATTTGGGGCAATCTCCGCGTCTAATCGACGAAAGAGCGGGTGCCCCCTTAAGACCATTCACCGAGCAAGAACGCCGCGATGAACAAGATTCGCCTCTGGAATCGATGGTGGTTTCTCCCGCTCAACCTGCTGGGGCTGCTGCTTGTAGCGGGTTGGTGGTGGCACATAACGAACTCGCCGCTGGCCCGATTGAAAGCGTCCGGGGCACCGACGACCTATGAGGAACTCGTCACGGAGCCGATCCCCGACGCGGAGAACGTGGCGGCCGGCTTGCGCGATGCCTATCCCCTGCTGGCCGGGGGCGAAACCCGCGTCGCGGACCTGCTGAGATTCGACGACGATGGGACACTGCCCGCCGATCAGCTCGCCGAGGCCGAAGCGATCCTCACCGACCACGCCGCCGCTCTGGCGATGCTTCGGGAGGCCATAGCACGACCTCGCTATGTTTCGCTTGTAAGCGTCGAAGATTTAGAGGCCCAGCAAGGACTCATCGATTCGGTAGGCCCGCTGAAGTCGGCTTCGCGTCTCTTGTCGCTGGCGAGCCAAGTCGCGATTCAGTCGGAACAGCCGCAGGCGACCGAAGACGTTCTGGCGAGCTTGCGGCTCGCGAAGCTGATCGAGGCGGAGCCGTTGATCACCGGCCGCCTGGTTGCCTGTGCCCTGCAATCGATGGCGATCCGCGACGCCACGCGGCTGATCGAAGGGATCCGCCTCAATAAGACTGACAAGGAACGCCTCGACGCGTCGCTTGCTCAGATTGAGGATCGTTCATCCCGAGTCGAGTCGCTTGTCTCCGAACGCGTTCACACCCTCGAACTGACCAATCGCATGCCATTTCCCGGCAGGCTCTTCCTTGGGACGACCGACTTGCTGCGGGGTTACGAAGAGCAAATCGCCCGCGCCCGCGATGAGTCCCAGCAACCCAATGGTAGCGATACGGGCGGGACCTATGCCCCGCTACTCCTTCCGAGCTTCCAGTCTTTGGAAGCGGCAGAGCAGCGTGTCGCCGCCGAAGCCGGTGCGGCGAGAGAACTCTTACGGGCTGGTGCGGATGAGCAGCCTTAGCGAAAGAACTAGAACCGTATCTCTTCCGTGTCGGGGCGTTGCTGGTTCCAGAGCTTATCGTACTCGGCTTCGTCAACCTCACGCGGGATGGTGAGAGCCACCTGCCGCTTCCCATCGAGTCCCTCAGCCTCGAATACGGCGGCGTGGTCTCCCAGGCCCTTCAGCCCGTAGCGAACCTTAAAGGGCTGTCCGTCACGCTCGCTGATGAAGATTGATTCGATGTCGTCGAGAGTCATCCCCATACGCTCGAGCTTCACCTTCGCACCGGCGTCAGTCCTCAGGTACTGTTTCAGTTCCTCTTCGCTCTCCGGGCCCTGCAGGTTGTGCTGGAACAGGAAGAGACCGTAAGCCCCACGAAGCTTCTTGATGTTCGTGTTATTGACGTCGGCCAACGATGGGACCTGCTGCGATCCACAGCCCACGAGAAAAATCGAGACAATTACGCATGCGAGTTTCATGACGACCTGCTTTGACGGACCGGCATCCGTGTAATGCATCATTCGCTTTGGTTTAAACCGTCCGCACGCTCGCACAGATTGCGGAAGACGCGGTCGTCGATTCCATAATTCAAGGATCGGCCCGAACCGTCGCCGAGCACGGCGAGCACGCCACCTGGGTGGGCGGAGCCAAAACCCCACTCGCTGGTAGTGAGGCAACTGCCCCCACTATCGCAGATCTGCCATCCGCCCGGCACATCACGATCTTCGTCGCTGTCAGGCTTTAGGGAGCCGCTCCCGTTACCGGCCCGCTGGGGGGGCAAGTTAAAGCGTCCGTTGGTGAAAAAACCGGGGGAGAACACGCCGCCCACGTTGCCAACATGCCTCCAGGCCGCGTTCGAAACCCCCGAATACGCCCGTACCGATTGCGACCCTTCAGCAAACATCAAGGTCTTCGAAAGTCCATCGGTGCAGGTCGCCGGGTCGGTCCCTCTGGCCTTCTTGAATACGTTATTCGTGTTGTTGATCGGATTCCCGGACATGGGCATGGCTCCGGATCGAGAAATCAAGCCGGTGAAGAATTTGATCTCACTGTCGTAGGCATCAAAGCCGCCTCCCGGCGCCACAACCAGCGGCTCCTCGAGCGGATCATCCGGTTCGACGCGGGCCAATCGGCCTTCGAAGTTCGCGTAGTCGCCGCAAAACCATGTGATTAAATTGTCGCTCGCCGTCCAGAGGCGAGTGCCACGAGAAGGGCAGGTCATAGAAGAGATGGGGATCTCGCACATTGGGCGAGCGCCGTTCGTGATGCCCCCGTTCTCTTCACGCAGACCGGCCAGCGAGCCTTCTTCAAAGTAGGGGAGCAACTGATAGCACCATCCGGCCTGCTCGACCCCGCCGTTGTTCACATTGGGCTGCTCAGGTCGGTTGACGTCCGCCTGCCACCACATGTCCGATTGACGCGAGCCGCTCGTCGGGAAAGAACCTCGACTCGATTCGAAGTTTAGTGCGGCAAGTCCCAGTTGTCGGATGTTATTTAGGCATTGCGACCGGCGAGCGGCCTCTCGCGCTGCTTGTACGGCGGGCAGTAGGAGGGCGACCAGGATGCCGATGATCGCAATCACGACCAGTAATTCGACAAGCGTAAAGCCCTTCGGCTGTGGACTGCCAAGATCCTTCTTCGCGAATGCGCATGCTCTAGGCATTTCTATTTCCCTCATGCGAAGACAATCGCTTGTGAAAAGAGTTCTTATGCCGCTACCCGGCAATAAAATAAGAAGAGGTGATCTTATTATGACGCCAGGATTGTCGATTGTCAACAAAAACGACGGGGAATCTTGGCTCTCTGCGGGGTACTTGCTCTCGGGGCCGCCGTTAATCCCTTCGCGAGGGTAGATGCGTGACCATTAGCGCGGGGCATCGATCACCGCGTGAGGAAGTGACCCTTCTTGGGCCCTTGCCGTGCAAGATTTCAAGGACGCGGGCGGGCTTCGAATCAGCCCAGGCGTGCAGCCGCTCAGGCCGACTCAAGCAGCGGCGAGCAGCACAGGCGGCGGAAGAGGTCGCAGCGGGCTTCGAGTTCGTCGGCGGTGCCAACATCGACCACGCGGCCGTGCTCCATCACCACGATCCGATCGGCCAGCGTCAGCGTGCTGGGGCGGTGCGTGATGAGCAGCGTGGTGCGGTCCTTCACGAAGCCGGTCAGCGTCTTCTGGATGAGCTGCTCGCTCTCCATATCGATCTGGCTGGTGGCCTCGTCGAGGATGAGGATCTCCGGGTCGCGGAGGATGGCCCGCGCGAGGGCGATCCGCTGACGCTGGCCGCCCGACAGCCGGCCGCCGCCGGGGCCGACCAGCGTGTTGTAGCCGTCGTTCAGCCGCTCGGTGATGAACGTGTGGGCGTGGGCTTGGCGGGCCGCCTCTTCGATCTCGGCCGGCGTCGCGCCGGTGCGGCCGAAGGCGATGTTCTCGGCGACCGTGTCGGCCAGCAACTGCGCCTGCTGCGAGACAATGCCGATCCGCCGCCGCACGTCCCGCAGGCGAACGTCGCGGAGGTCGACCTCGTCGAAGAAGACCGAACCTTCGGACGGATCGTAAAGCCGAGGCGGCAGCGCGAGCAGCGTGCTCTTGCCACAGCCGTTCGGTCCGACAAAGGCGATCGTCTCGCCCCGCTTGATCTCGAGATCGATGCCTTCGAGCGTCAGCCGCTCGGGCGTGTATTGGAACGAGACCTTCTCGAACCGCAGCGTCTTCCAGGTCGTCGCAATCGCTCGGGGTGACGTGGTCTCGATGATCGACGGCTCGCGGTCGAGGACTTCGTACACCCGCTCGCTCGACGCGATGGCCCGCTGCAACACATTGAACACGCCCGACAGCCGCCGGGCCGGGTCGCCCATGCCGGCGAGCATCGCGAAGAAGACCGTCATCTGGCCGTGCGTGAGCGGCGTGTCGCTGATCGGGATGAAGCCGAGGTGCGTCTGTTGATTGAGCACCAAGTAACCGCCGGCGACCGCGGCCATCACGACCATCCCGACGCCCAAGTTCTCGGTGATCGGGCTGGAGAGCGAATCGTAGAAGGCGATCCGCATCTGGCGTTGGTAGAGCTGGTTCAGGCCGCGTTGGAACCGGGCTCGCTCGGCCGATTCGCGGTGGAATGAGCGAATCAGCCGCACGCTGCTGAGGGTCTCGGTAAGCGATTCGTACACGCCCGACAGCTCTTCGAGTGCGCGGCGGTTGGCCCGCTTGAGCGACTTGCCGAGCCAACGGATCAGCAGCAACGCGACCGGCGTGACGACCATCACCAGCAGCAACAGCCGCCAACTGAACCAGGCCGCCCCGATGAAGCAGGCGATCATCTTCAGCGGCTCGCGGATCGCTTGGCCGAAGAGCGTCTGCACACCGATGCCGACCTGGGCGATATCGGTGGTGCAGCGATTCATCAGGTCGCCGCGGCCACGCTCGTTGAAGTCGCCGAGGTCCAAGCGCAGCAGGTGGCGGAAGTAGGCCCGGCGGATATCCAACGCAACGCCATTGCCCAGCCGGGCGACCGCCACGAGGTTGAAGATCCGGAAGGCGTTCTTGATCAGGGTGCCGACGAAGACAAACGCGCAGACGAGCCCGAGTGTCTCGAAGGGCGTACCGGGCAGCCAGCGTTCGGCAATCGGCTTGAACCATTCGATGCTCTCGACCTTCTGCCGCATATTGTCGGCTTGGAGGCGCAGGTCCGCGATCCGCTGGACGTTCGCTCGATTGGTCTCGGGGCCACACAGCGACATCCGGCGGCCGACCGACCAACGCTCTTGGTCGAGCGTGGCGATGGTCTCCTCGCTGGCGGCGATCTCGTTGGCCAGCCAACTCGGCACCGACTCGCCCTGCATGACGGCGTCGACCACCGGCCAGATCGCCGCGAAGTTGGCCGCCCACAAGACAGCAACCATCAACGACGTGATCCAACACGCCGCGACCGTGCCGGGATAGCCGACCGCTAAACGCAGGGCGCGGCGGAACTGGTTCATGCTTCTTCCGTGACGGGGGCGTGGTGCCCAACAGGTGCTAGCGTGCGGTCCTTCGCACGCGTTGGAATCGGATCGACGTTTCTAGCAGAGTCGCCGCCAACCACCAATCGCAGCGGCCGCGCCTCGTCGCCAGAAGTCGGATCGGCGGTGGGCGGCCTGCTAGCACGCGGCGAGCCCCGATCGACGGAGTCACGCCGGTCGCAATGAAAGGTTGGATTGTCCCGATCGCTCCGCCGATACCTTGCAGCAGGCACCCCGCACCGCGTTTGCTCCAGGCCGATCGTTCGGCCCGACCCAAACACATCAGCGGCGCGGCGACCGGCGGGGGCCTTTTCCGGGGGGAAACCGAATGAACATGCGTTTTGCCGCTCTGGCGGCTGCGCTCGCGATGACGAGTGCCGGGTGTAGCGTAATCAAGCCGGGCTGCGGCGATGCCTGCGGCCCTTGCGGCGGGATGCCGGGCCATGTTGCGACCTCGCAGATGGCCCCACGAGCCTCGATGCAGCAGGGCCGTTGTCGTGGCCCCGGCATCTTCGACGGCCTCGGCTGGACCTGCCGTGGTGCTAGCTGTGGCGATGCCTGCGGAGGCGGCTGCGGGCCGTTTGGCACCGGCGGCTATGGCATGTGCGACGACGGCTGCTCCAACGGCTGCCTGCAGAACGGCCTCAGCAAGTTGCTCGACTGCAACGGGTGCAACGGCGGCGGCTGCCTGGGTGGCCCCGGCGGCCCTTGCAACAGCTCCGGCGACCAGAACTACAACTTCAACGCCGGCCCACCGACCGGGCAAGTCGCTTACCCGTACTACACGACCCGCGGGCCACGCGACTTCCTGATGTGCAACCCGCCCTCGATCGGACCGAACTGATCGAGCAAGAACACCGCGTGAACGGAATCACGCCGCCGGCCGCCACGACGCATGGATGCGTCAGGGCGGCCGGCTTTTTTTGTGCTGGTCCGCTCACTCCAGGTCGCCGGAGCCGATGCGATCTTGCTTCATAGCCCTCACGCGATACACAACCACCGCGTCGCCGCGAATGGCGTACAAAACTCGATGCGACGGTTTCCGTCCAAGGCCGAATGAAACCTGCCTGACACCAACCTCACGAAGCACACTCTCCGTTGCGTAAGCGTGGACTTCGGCGGTGTCAGCGAGATCGTACATCACGGCGATCACACCCCGATACCATCTTTCGGCCTGTTCAGCCGAGCGGTGCCTTGACCACCACGCGTGGTTCTCGCGGATGTCCTGCTTCGCGGGCTCGGTGATCTCAACCTGGTACATCAGGCGTCTGATGCGATGCCGTGCTCTTCGCGAAATCTTTGGTCAAAGTCGATAAGCGGCTCCGAATCGCCTCGGTTGTAGGCGTCGATCCCCTCCCGAACGGCCGCGACTTCACGCGCCTCCCACTCGAGTCGTTCGATGCCTTTCGCGATGACGGCGGCCGCGTCTTCGCCTTGGGAGGCGAGCTTCTCAACGCGATGGATAAGATCGACCGATAACTCGATTTGCATGGCATTCTCCTTACGCGATTATACCAAGTATCAAACCGCCCCGGCGATCAGCGTGACGTTCTGCCCGCCGAAGCCAAACGAGTTGCTCAGCACGGTCGAGCACTTCTTCTCACGCGGCTCGTTTGGGATGTAGTCGAGGTCGCACTCGGGGTCGGGGTTCTCGTAGTTGATCGTGGGCGGCATGACGCCCTGCTCCATGACCTTCAGCGAGATGATCAACTCCGTCGCGCCGGCCGCGGCGATGAGGTGGCCCATCATGCTCTTGGTGCTGCTGACGGGCGTCTTGTAAGCGATGTCGCCCATCGCCTGCTTGAGGGCCAGCGATTCGACACGGTCATTGACCGTCGTGCTGGTGCCGTGGGCGTTGACGTAGTCGATCTGCTCGGGCGTCTTCTTCGCGTCGGCGAACGCGATGTTCAAGCAGCTCGTCGCGCCACGGCCCTCCGGGTGCGTGTCGGTGATGCGGAAGGCATCGGCCGTCGCGCCGTAGCCGAGCAGCTCGCCGAAGATCTGCGCGCCGCGTGCCTTGGCGTGCTCGTACTCTTCGAGGACGACCATCGCCCCGCCCTCGCCGAGCACGAAGCCGTTGCGCTCGCGGTCGAACGGGCGGCTGGCCCGTTCCGGTTCGTCGTTGCGTTCGCTGAGGGCCGTCAGCAGGTTGAAGCCGGTCACACCGAACGGGTGGATCATGCTGTGGCAGCCGCCCGAGAGCATGACGTCGGCGTCGCCGCGGCGGATGATCTCGGTCGCCTCGCCGATGGCTTGGCTGCTGGCGGCACACGCGGTCAGGCAGTTGCTGTTAGGGCCATGGGCATCAAACATCGCGGCTAGGTAGCCGGCCGGCATGTTGGGCTCTTGTTCGAGTTCGAGCTGCGGGTTGAGCCGCTTGATCCCCTCCTGCACGAAGCGGGCCACGTCGAGCTCGCCCCCTTCCATGGCGGTGGTCATCATCTGCGCGAACGTGGCGAAGTCCTGCTGGCCTTCGCCCGCGCCGAGGTAAACACCCATCCGGGCCGGCTCGACCGTGCCGACCACGCCCGACTGCTCGACGGCTTGCTTCGCGGCACCGGCGGCGAAGCGGGTGTGGCGGCCTCGCTTCTCCCAAACGTCGGCGTCCTCGCCCACCGAGGCGATCGACCAATCGCGGACCTCGGCCGAGATCTTCGTCGGGAAGCTGCTGGCATCGAACAGCGTGGTCGGCCGGACCGCGCTCTTGCACGCCAGCAGGTTCGACCAGAGCTCTTCGACCGTGTGACCGAGCGGCGTGACGCAGCCCATACCGGTGATGACGACACGACGCATGGCGGAGAGGGGTTAGGGGGTGAAGGGGCG
>CAYGUP010000085.1:0-15651 GCA_964353155.1 uncultured Planctomycetaceae bacterium
GGTGCCCGTAAACGCGATGCACCATCGTGGTGTCCTTGTGGCCCATGAGGTGGCCGACGGCCGTCGAATCAACGCCTGCCGTCAGAGCGTTGGTCGCAAAGGAATGGCGAGCACCGTAGGCGATGACGCGGAACCCGACCTTCTTGCTGATTCGACGCAACCGGAGAACGATCGCATTCTTAGTCCAGGGTTGGCCGAGCGAGTTGCGGAAAAGCGGTCCCTCCGAATGTTGCTTGGCCAATCGGTCGAGGATCGTCCGAGCGTTTGGCACGAGGTAGATAACACGTGGTTCGCTCTCCCCTTTGGATTCGTCGGCGGGGAAGATAATCAGGTCGCCGTGCCGATGGCGGGCTTCGACGGTCCGAGCTTCCAGCGGACGGCAGCCGGTCAGGAAGAGGAAATCGAGTAGATCGGCGAGCGGCTCGTCGGCGTGCTCTTTTATCTGATCCCATTGCTCGGGCGTGTAGATGACATCACGCCGCTTAGCTTTGGGCTTCTTCATCCCTTTGATCGGGTTGCGGTGCAGGTACTCGTTCTCGACCGCCCAGTTTAGCATCCGCTGTACGACAGTGACCGCCCCGTGTTTGGCGGTTGAGCTCATCTCCAGACCATCGAGCCAGCTGTTGACGTGGCTGATCCTGAGCTTGGCGGGCTTCCGCTGCTTGCCAACCTTGGCGATGAAGAGCTTCAGGTAGTGCCGGTGGAGCTCGTAGGTGCCTGACTTCCGCTGCTTCTGGCACCAATCGAGGTAGGCCTGCGAGAGGGCGTAGAGCGTGACGATCTCGCCCCTGACCTCCTCCCGGTCCGCCATTAGGGCATGAAACTTCTCAAAGGCGGCTTGGCGGTCTTTTCCCAGAGAAATCTGGTGACCATCGATGCAGCAGTACCAACTTTTGGTTTGCTTGCGGAGGAACGGCTTACTAGGTCGTGCCACAGAATGGGCTCCATTTCGTGCAGAATTACGTGCATGCGACGTAACAATGCTTGGAGCCCGGGCTGGAAAGTCCAGCGTTTCCCGGAAAAAAGAGAGTGGAGCTGACAGGGATCGAACCTGCGACATCCAGCTTGCAAAACAGCCGCTAACGCATAACGTTGCGAGCGCTTGGTGCTTGATTAGGCGTGAGAATACCGTCGTCTAGCACCCAAGTCCACCCAACGCCATGCAACCTTAAACAGCCGCATGCGGCGAAACGGGAGTAGTAACTACTCCCATTCTCGCATCCCACTCGACCTTGCTTCAACCACGCTCGCGAGAAGTCAAAAGAAGGAAAGGGAGTTCGACATACCGACTCTTCTGCGTGGGGGCATCTCGGCGTTTCGCCAGAAAGTACCTACCGGGCGCCGCTGTCGTGTGAAGTAGCAACAGTACCTATCGAAAGTCGCGTGTGGCGGTGCGTAGTCGGGTTGGTGCCGTAGTGGTGTGGGGGTCGATCAGCGGCTCGATCTGGAAGGCCACCACGTTGATTACACTTTCGGCGTTTTGTAGCTCGCCCGTCACGATCCAAGCGGGCGAGCGTTTGGCGGTGCGATAGTGGCGTTCCCAGGTTTTGGCGTGGACTATCAGGTTGGTCGAGCCGGTTTCGTCTTCGAGCGTGACGAACGTGATTCCCTTAGCCGTGCCGGGGCGTTGGCGTAGGACGACGATGCCGGCGACCCGGACGCGGCGGCCGGTGGGGATGGCTTGCAGGGCTTCGGCGGTGAGTACGCTCAGCTGATCGAGCCGGTCGCGGTGGAATGTCAGCGGGTGGCTTTTTAGCGACAAACCGAGCGATTGATAGTCGGCGAACATGTCTTGCTCTGCCGATGCCTCTGGCAGTGATTCGGTCGGTGGTTCGTCGTTGTCCAAGCCGGCAAAGAGCGGACGGGCTTCGGTTGTGGTGTCCTGCCCTATGGCATGCCAGAGGGCTTGTCGGCGGGTAACGCTTAACGAGCCGTAGGCGTCGGCCGTGGCTAGCGATTTGAGTGCTTTGCGATCGAGTCTTGCCCGTCGTCGTAGATCGTCTTGTGACGTGAACGGCCCGTCCGGCCGAGCGGCTTCTATCCGTTCGCGGGCGTTGTGGTTGAGGCCAGCGACCAAGCGTAGGCCGAGCCGGACCGCGCACCCGGCTGGGGCGACTTCGAGTGTACAGTCATCGCGGCTGTCGTTGATATCGACTGGCAGGATCGGCACGTCGTGCTGGAGTGCATCACGGACAAGTTGAGAAGGCGAATAGAAGCCGAGCGGCTGGCTGTTGAGCATTGCGGCACAGAACGCGGCCGGGTGGTGGTGCTTTAACCAGCACGATGCGTACACCAGCAACGCGAAGCTGGCCGCATGCGATTCGGGGAAACCGTACTCACCGAAACCTTTGAGCTGTCGATAGCAACGATCGGCGAAGTCTTCGTCGAGGCCGTTCGCTCGCATGCCGTCGAGCAGCTTCTGGCGGTACTTCTCGATCCTGCCAGGCGTCCGCCAAGCGGCCATCGCGCGGCGGAGCTGGTCGGCTTCGCCCGGGGTGAAGCCGGCAGCAACAACGGCGAGCTTCATGGCTTGCTCTTGGAAGAGCGGCACGCCGAGGGTGCGGTCGAGCACGGCCCGGATGGCATCGTTGGGATAGGTGATTGGCTCGTCACCGCGCCGGCGTTTGAGATACGGGTGAACCATGTCACCCTGGATCGGTCCGGGGCGCACGATCGCGACCTCGATCACCAAGTCGTAGAACGTGCGTGGCCGCAGCCGGGGGAGCATCGACATCTGTGCCCGGCTTTCAATCTGAAAGACGCCGAGCGTGTCGGCGCGGCAGATCATATCGTAGACGTCCGGGTCTTCGGCCGGGATCGTGGCTAGTGTCCACTGCTTGCCGGTGTGTTGCTCGATCAGATCGAAGCATTTGCGGATCGCGGTCAGCATACCGAGGGCAAGGCAATCGACTTTGAGGATTCCGAGGGCTTCGAGGTCGTCCTTATCCCATTGCACGATCGTTCGGTCGGCCATTGCGGCGTTCTCGACCGGGACTAACTCACAAAGCGGGCCGCGGGTCATTACCATTCCGCCAACGTGCTGCGATAGGTGGCGTGGGAAGCCGACCAACACGCGAACGGTTGCCAGCACACGCCGGCCGATCGGTGAGCGCGGATCGACGCCGGCTTCGTTGAAGCGTTGGGCGATCTTCGGATCGTCCCCCCAACCATCGACGTGCTTCGCCAGCGCATCGACACGATCCATCGAAAGGCCGAGCGCTTTGCCCGCGTCGCGTATCGCCGACCGCATCCGATAGGTGATGACAGTCGCCGCCAGCCCGGCGCGATCGCGGCCGTACTTCTCGTAGAGATACTGAAGCACTTCCTCACGACGTTCGTGCTCGAAGTCGATATCGATATCCGGCGGTTCGCCCCGTTCTTCGCTGATGAATCGCTCGAATAGCAAGGCGCTCGCGGCCGGATCGACCGACGTAACCCCAAGGCAATAACAAACGGCCGAGTTCGCCGCGGAGCCGCGGCCTTGGCAGAGGATGTCGCGTGAGCGGGCGAAGCGAACCAAGTCCCAGACGGTTAGGAAGTACGCTTCGTAGTTCAGCTTGCCGATCAGCTTGAGTTCGTGCCGAATCATCGCGGCGACTTTGCTAGGTATGCCAGCGGGGTAGCGGTCGGCGGCACCCTGATGGATGAGTTCGGTCAGCCAGTCGGCGAGTGTCTTGCCGGGAGGTGAGAGTTCTTCGGGGTACTCAAAACGGAGTTCGTCGAGTGAGAAATCGCAACGGTCGGCGATGGAAATCGTGCCCGCTAGCGCATCGGGGTGGTCGCGATAAAGAGTAGCGAGGTCCGCCCGGGTCCTTAGATGACGTTCGCCGTTGGTGAAGAGTTGCCGGCCATCGGCTTCGGCGACGGTCGTGCCGTGGCGGATGGCGGTGAGTACGTCGTGCAGCGGGCGACGGTCAGGCGTGTGATAGTGAGCATCGCCGCAGGCAACCAGCGGCAGGCCCGATGCTCGCGATTGCCCAGCGAACGTGGCTAGCCGAGAGCGGTCGTTGCCGTCGCGATAGAGGCTGGTGAGAAGGTAGCCGCGATCGCCAAACGTGCCGGCAAAGTCGGCGGGGACCGCTTCGGTCTGCGGATTCGCCAACGCAACGCCGGCTACCAATCCGTCAGAGTGTTCTGCCAGATCGGCCCATGCTAAATCGCAGGTTCCTTTCTCGGCACGCCGGCGGCCGCGGGTTAGCAGCCGACAGAGCCGGCCATAAGCGGATCGGTCGGTTGGCCAAACGATGATCGTTGGGGCGTCGCGAAAGGTTAACTCGGCTCCGATTAGTAGCTTCAAACCGGCTGCCTTCGCCGCGACGTGCGCTCGGACGACACCAGCGAGGCTGTTGCGATCGGTGATGGCCAACGAGTGATAACCTAGCTCGGCTGCCCGGTTGACCAGTTCGTCCGGATGCGAAGCCCCTTCGAGGAATGAGAAGTTGCTGCGGCAGCGCAGCTCGGCATAGGCGGGGCCGCTGGTCGTGAGCGGTTCGGCTTCGTAAGACTCGGGCGGACGGCGTTTGCTATAGATCGGCGTATCGGGCATGGCTAGGCGAACTCCCCAGCAAGCCGCCAACGGCGATCGCGCCGATCGTGGCACAGCCAGAGCCGCTGGCCCGTTTCGAGTTCAACCCAGTACGCATCGCGAGCGGTTACCGCATGCCGGCCGTGTCGCCACCAGCCGGTTTCGATCCGTTCGGGCCCCCAACAACGCACCACCCGCCGCCGGGGTGGCAAGACTACCCAGCACGGATTGCCGATTGGCGAGGTCTCGACACTGAGGGCCTCGCCGTCATCACCCCAAATCAGCAAAGGCAATTGGCGTGCGCGCTCGGCTTCGGTCGAGGTCTGTCGAAACGGGGCGGCCGGCACGTCGATCGCAGGGAGAAAAGCGTACGTTCGTTGCGGATCGACGCTGCGGCGTTTCTCGACACGCGAGACGCGATCTGAACCGACGCGGCTAGCGAGCCGATTGATTAGTAATGCTAGTTGGTGGGGGTCGTCACGGGCGTCGTCATCGAAGAGCGTGCGTTGCCGGCTCACAATGGTGGTGCTCGATCCGACTACCGCTTGGATCGATCGGACGGCGTAACGTAATCGCAGGCCCTCGGCTTGCAACGCGGCGAGTTCGATCAACTCTCGCGCGGCGTTGGTTGGCCGGAAGAGTCTGAGGGCAATCGCTTCTGAAACCGTCTCGCCGGCCGGGGCGTCCAGCAGGTAACGGATAAGAACCCGCAGAGCCCCCACGCGCCGGCGGATCATCGCGGTCGAGAGCCGGGTCAGCAGTTGCTCAACGGCGTGCTCGATACACCGCGAACTTTTCACCGCGGTCTCGAAGTCCCAACGACCAACCAACGGCGGTTCAGCATGGAATGAGTGAATGGGCTCAGCCACGGAGCCAAGTAGCTGATCGAGCCGCTCAGCGAGCTGCGGGCCGAAGCGTGACGGCAGCGAGCATCGCAACAATGCCGTGAGTTGCCCGATAGTCTCGAAGCCGAGTTCAGTGAGTGTATCGAGAGTACGATCATCGACCCGTAACGCGATGATAGGCAGCAAGCTGGCAGCCGAGCGAGTTGATTTCGCGGGCAAAACGATTGGCTGATCGGCCTCTCCGTAGCGGGCTAGCGCTAAGGCGAGGCCAACGGTCGAAGCCACTGCCAAGCGGGCCGTGAGTCTCTCGGCTTGAATCCAGTCCGCGACCGCTCGCGTAAGCCGGCGTTCCCCGGCCGTTGGCGTGTCGGCCCACAACGGGGCGAGGTTGGTGGCCTCCAACAGCAAGGCATCGGGGGTTTCCGTGCTGTCCAACGCGACAACGGGGCTGAACCGATCAAAACCGGCAGCTAGGCGTTCCAACTCCCGCCGATCGTCGCCCGGACGGTAGGGCAGCAGGCTAAGCCGGTCCGGTCCGGTGAGGGCCTGAGCGTCGGGCGATCGTTGTCCGACCTCGACGCCGAGCCGGCGAGCCTCGGCGCTGCACGCGACGATCCGTTCGGTCCTACCGTCGCCCAGCGACAACGCGATCGGCTTGCCGATCAGTCGCGGATCTTGGCGGCGGAGCCGTTGAATCGGCCAATCAGGAAACCAAACGCAAAGCATCCGCGGCGGTGTTGGTCTGTTCGTGAGGACCGTCATGATGAGTGTTCGAGTGGGGCGGTGTCGTGTCGGTGATCTGGCCCGATCGCCAATCGATCGCGAGTGTTGCTTCGCCGCCGGCTGGGCCATGCCGGTTGCGGGTCTGCGTGGCGCGAAGAGCGAGCGAGCTATCCCCGCCAGCAAGGCATGGTGTCGGATCGATCCTCAGTTGCACGTGCGCCCAACTCGGGTCGGCTTCGTGGCAAGCAGGGCGCACCAGAGCCCCGAAGGCTTCGCCCGCTTCGGTGGCTAGCAGCAGCCGCCGAAAGGCCCGGCCGTCGATCCGGTCCAGACCGGCCCAGACAGCCCCCACCGCCGGCGATCGTAAGGCTTGCTCGGCTACGGCTAAGGCATCGACCGGCCGTTCGGGTGCAACCACCAAGAGCCGCTCGGCATGAACGCCCCACCCGATCGCGGCGGTCGGAAAGAACCCACCGCTGGTGTCGATCACTACCAGCTCGCCGCGTTGCTTGCAGGCCCGCACGCACAGCCACAACGCGACCAAGCCGGCACCGCTACCGATATCGTCAGCCAGCAGATCAAGTAGTCGGCGAGGCCGCGGTTCGCCACCGATTAGATTCGACAGCGAAGCCGGTTGCGTTTCACTCTTTTGGTCTGGCGTTGTCGCGGCCGAGCCCAGCATCCCCCGCAAACGGTTGAGCTTTTCTAGGCGGGCCTCGCTGGCCGGGATCGCGGCGGTCGGCACCGGTTCGGTCGGATGGTTGGCGTTCGGCATGGCGACACTCTAATAATGTACGCATGTTCATGCAACCACAACCAAGCTTAACCATCGCTACCCCTCTGCGGCTTACAAACTGGAAAGCTTGCAAGGCACGAAAGACGGAAAGGGAGTCCGACCTACCGAATCTTCCGCGTGGGGGCATTTCGGCGTTTCGCCAGAAAGTACCTACCGGGCGATGCCGCCGCGTCACTGAGAGCTGAGCCGCTTGCGGCCGTTGATCCACATCTCGACGGCTTGCTCGGTGTACCGAACCATCCGGCTGTTCGGCATCTTGCAGCGTTTGAGGTCACCGTCGCTGTCGGCGCGCCTGACGGTGCCATGGGACACTTGGATCCGTCTCGCGACGTCGGCCGTGGTGAGCAGCTTCTGCTCCGGCTCATCATTGGGTGCCTTGAGCAAGTCAGCCGTTGCGTTCTGCGTCTTGGGGGCGAGGGGCTTCTGCCAATCTCGTACCCGCATGCGGGCCTCGAACTCGGCAACCGCTATGCAATGCGCGACATAGGCCTCGTAAGAATCCGGCGACGGTAGTGCTTGCTTGGATTGTCTGTCCCGCATCGGCGGCGGCTGGGTTCCGTTGTGTCGATGCATCGCTTGCTCCTTGATTGGTCATGCGGCTAGGAAAGTGAGCCGGTTTGTATTCGGTACTCAATTGCTCGGCAGTAGACGCAGCGGCCGCAGGCATGCGTGCCGCAGTCACTCGCGAACGCTTCTAACGATTCGGCAGTCGGTTGGGGCGTGGCACAGCGAGAGCGACGGCCGCTGGCGATCCGCCTGACGGTATCGCGGCCGACCCCCGATTCGCGGGCGATCGCCCGCAGGCTCAACACGCCCTCGTCGATGAGACGGCCGATCTGCGCGGCCTTTTGCTCGCTGACATATCCGTTCGCCATCGCCACATCATCGTGGAGAGGCGAACCAACGGATACGCTGGCAACGTGGGTATCGGCATCAGCGACTCGATATCGACTCGCGCTGTTCCTGCGAGTCGAGAAGTCGATCCAGCAGATCAAACGGAGCCGGGGTGATATCCCGGTGAAGCAGGGGCGTCACGCAAGCGAAGTTCATCGTGATGCCAAGCGAACAACCCTTCGCCGTATCGCTGGACAAACGCTGGAGCCAGATGTTAGCGACGCGGATCGTCCCGGGAGCTGCGCCTCGAAACGGTTCGGCGTTCGACTTGCCAAGCGTGTTGAGCAGATTCAATAGTTTGCTCTCGTCGGTCAATTCGAGACGGCACGACACCCATTCATCGGCTCGCGCATGGCGGCGATGCCCCTTGTTGAACCGCTGCAGTGGCCACCGGTAATCACCCGTTGTCTCATTCATCTATCTGTCTCCGATTCGATACGAGAACATGGTTATTGCTTGGCAGATCTTGGCCCTCGCCCTTCTAAGAACTCGGGCGCTGCACGCTTTTCACCGATTCGGCGATGCGTTCTCCGACGCGCTGCTCCGCCTGCCGAGGAATCTCGGGTGCGATCCCGTTGACGAGGGAGTAGTGGTCGGCCGTCGGCCGCAGGTAGTGTTTCTGTAAGGCTCGCGGGCCCGTGTTCTGCCAATAGCAGACCACATGCTCGGGAACCCCCGCGTCGAGCAGATCGACGGCGCGGCTGCCACGGAGCGAGTGCCAGAGGCTGCGCCAGGGAGCCACGGCGGCCCGCTGGCAGGCGAGCATGAGGCCGTTGCGCCAGGCAGTCGCCGTCAGGTTGCGTTTCTCCGAACAGACGTGCCGCTCGCCAACGTCAGCGCGTTCGATCGCTTCCTCGAGGTGCGGAAGCAGCACGGGATCGATCGGGATCTCACGCCACCGCTTGTGTTCGTAGCGTTCGTTCTTCGGGCTGAAGACCAGAAATCGCTTCTTCGGCAGGTTGATCCAATCGAGCTCCAGGGCTTCCACTTCGGAGGGATGCCTTAGCCCGGCGAAGCGGGCCAGTGCAACGCGGAGTGCTAGGGGTGGGCCACAGTGCTCGAGCACCGCCTGCACGACCTCGGTCGAGACATACTGCTGGGCATCCGACTCGGTTACGTTCCCGGCGATGCCGGCAAACGGATTGCGTTGGCAGAACTCCTTGGCCATCGCCACGCGGAAGAATCCGTTGACGGTCTTGAGCTGCTTGCAAGTCGTTGTCGGGCCGAGCTCGAGGTCCCGCCCGTCGCGGCGGCCGTGTATCCGCAGCCACCGGGCGTACTCTTCGGCGTCTCCGACGGTGATCGAGTGTATCGACTGCGATCGGCTGAAGTACTCGAAGAGGTTGGCAGCGGCGATGTTGAGCTTGTCGATCGTTGTCGTCGAGACGCCCGATTTCCAAGTCCGCTGGCGACAGTAGTCGACAAGGTCTTCGAGCGACGTCACTTTCGCCGCCTCGGCAAGGCCCTTATCGATCAGCTTCTCACGCCACTTGTCATCGAGCTCGGTGAGCCATGCCACGGTCTTGCGATCGAGCGGCTCGCCAAACCGGGCGTGCTCGATCAGCCGCTCAAGGTGACGCACGAACTCACGGGCCCAGTTCTTGGGGCACTTCCCCAGGTACAGCGTGTGGCGGCGGCTGTTGACGTACCACTGGATCGAAGGCCCTTTGCTCTTGCCGGTTCTCGGGTAAACGAGGGATGCCATGATGAACTCCGGATGAGTCGGATCGGGTTGGGTTAAGGCGTAGCTCGCTCGCCGGAAGTCTCGGCGTACGAGCTACGCCAAAGGCTGGTAAGTCGCTAAGCCGCGGCGACCCGCTGGATCGTGGCGTCGAGGTACCGTTCGGCCTGGGTGGTTCCTTCAGACGACTCCCGCTTGATCTTGCCGGAGTTCCTCGACATCTCAGAGAGCTCGTCGAGGCGATCAAACGCCGCCCGAACACGTGAGTTCGAGAATCGCAGCAAGTGATCGAAACGCCGTTGTTGCGCGGCATCGGTGCCCCGCACGAACCCGATCGCCTCGGCTTGCGCCCCCACATCGGCCTGCAAAACTTCGGCGTCGTTCCGTGCGGCCGCGGATGCTTCTCGGCAGGCGGCCACGTACCGCTCGGCAAGCTCCTGGCGGGTCCGCCATAAACGAAGCAGTTCCTGGGCGTCGGAGAGGACAAGCGTGCGTCTCTTGTTGGTCGCTTCGACAAGGTCTTCTGCCGAACCGCCGCTCGTCGCCGCGGCAACGGCCTGTTGAACCTGCTGGTCGATCGCGGCGGCTTGCTGGTTGGCGGCGGCTACTTCGTTGTTGAACGCGTCGATTGCAGGTGCCAGCTCATCGGTCGGTGAGATGTGGTCGAACGACAGCCACTTTGTAACGTCGCCGCGGCTGAGGCGACTGGCTTCGAGATGCGGATTGAACTTCTCGGACATGGGTTTTGCTTCTTGATTTGAGGTAAGGCGAAACGAGTTGATTGAATGGATGTTCCAGCACCGCGGTGAGAGCGAGGCAAACGCTCGGGCATCACGGGCTCCTCGCGCGAGTCAGTCGCGTGGCGAGGTGGCGAACGCCGCGGTCTTCTGCGCGGCCGGTGTTCTTCTCGAGCAGGGCTCTTGCGATGCCCTCGGACTCTCCCGCCTCGATGAGCACCCGGAGACGCCGCGGCTGATCGAGGCGGCGCCATTGCTGCCGCGCTACTCGCAGGCGTTCCGCTTGCTCGGCCGCCTCGCGTCGATCGGATGCCGTTGCTGGTGGGTCTTCACCAGGCGGCCAGCCCTGGTCGGCGGGCTGGCCCGGGCGGAGCGTATCGAGCCGATGCTTCAGCACGCCAAGCGGCTCGCGCCAACGCCGACGATGTCGAGACCAGTGCTCCCGGTGTGGGAGCCAATCGGCGAGGGTGCAGCCGGCGGCTTTCGCCAAACGGACGGCCGCCTTGGCCGCCCGCATCCCCATCCGCAAGAGTTCCTCCTCCTCCGCGGCCCACTCCGAGTCATCGCGCAGCGAGGGGGTTGGGGGAGGAGGTTCTAGATAGGTTACAGGTAGGTTATTCCTTATATAGGAGCGGCCATTTTGTCCGGGGTGGATGACACCCTGTCCGGGGTCATGGACAGTTTGTCCGGGGTCGGTGGCATCTTGTCCGGGGTCAACTGTGACTTGCTCGTCCGACTTCGACATCGAGTCATCCAGCGGCTGGACCTTCGTCGGTTCGGCCACCCCCATCGTCTCTTCGTCGAGCTGCGACAGGGCGACGGCTCGATCCCATAAGATGCGATAGATGCTGCGGCGGCCACTTCGATATTCAACGCCCAGCAGGCCGACCGATTGGGCAACCTTGGAGGCGCGTCGCGCGGTGCGGGCGCTCACGCCGATTGTCTCACGCATCCGACTGGCCAACGTCTCAAGCGACGCGTGGGTTCCATGACGCCCGCTACAGCACTCAACCTGAATGAGCAGGTCCAACACGTTCGCCCATTGCTTGCGAGCGACCGGCGGTTCCAGCGATCGGTAGTCGATCGCCTTAAGCGCCTTGATGCGTTGAGCACGGCTGAGCGGCAATCCCTTCTGCCTGCTGCGTCTCATCGCCAGGTACCCCCGCGATGATCGAGACTCTCGGCGAGCGGCCGACGAGCCGGCCAACGGGAGGGACGCCCATGGCCAATATGGCGAAGGCAACACACCCTCGCCGGGCGTCCCTCCCTGGCAGGCCAAGTCGCAACGAAAGGAGAGAAGCCGCCCCGAACAACATGCGAGAGGCAACGCACCCCAAGCAGACGGCTTCTCTCCAAGGTCGTTGGACGAGCAGGGAGGACAGGTTTAGCGATGGCGGAATAAGCGATCGCCCTCGGCGGAGGTCCACCGGATCGGATAGAATGCATCGTTACGGATTGCTCTAAGGAGAGCCGCCTCGCGAAGGTTCCAGCCTTCGCCATTCAGGCCGGGGCGGCTCTCCGAGAGAGCGACACCGACAACGGGAGGCGGCCCGTCTGAAATGCCCCTTCAAGAGGCGTGCAGCGAACCGGGCGTTTGGCCCGGACAAACGGGCATCACTGCACGCCCCTCGGGGCAGAACTAGCCGGCGCGGCGGACGTTCTCGCGACGCGACGAACGCGTGCGAAGCTTCGACTTCGCGTCCCCCGGAGCTTGGCGTGTCGAGTCATCGACGACGCCGTTTTGCGCCTCGACGAAGTCAATGACGGCCGACTCGGTCGTCCGGACACTCTGGCCGACCTTGATGGTCGCGAGCTTCACGCCGCGAACGCCCTGACGGGTCCAGCGTGTGCAGGTTGTCGGGTGAGGGCGGTAACCGATCGCCTTCTCGATGGCGGCCGGGACGGGCAGCAGAACGTCGCCCTTGGAAACGGTAAGCATTGCGTGCTCTCGCAGTCTGATGGAGGTCAAAACCAACAGCTGCAATCATTCCTACCGTGACGGTATTCTCACGGTAGCCTCACGGTACTCTCAAAGAATTCGCGAATTTCTCTGACGGATTGACCAACGAGAGAGTCAACGCGTTACCGCTTTTTCTGATAGTCACAGGTATGGCTTGGACGCGAAACCATCGCCTCGCCCCCTTGGCCCAATTGTCGATGTCCGAATCGCTCGGTATTGCGTTACGGTCCAAGTTCACAGGTTCCGCTAACTCCTCCGCGGTTAGCGTTTGATTCGAAGCGTTATGGAGTGCTGCCGCACACCGCCAAGGCTTGTCTTGCATGCCTAAGCCCTCCACTGGGTAGTCGACGCCTCCGAATCGCCAGCGTCTCGGGGAAGTCGGTCCGTCAGGAGGATCGAGTGAAACACCCTCGCTGATTCCTTTCCTGGCAAGGCTGCACTCAAGCTTTACTCGCTCGCACAGTTCCTCTAGGTGAAAAGACGGTAGCCCCAGCCCACCAAACAACTCGGCGTCGTAAAAGGCTGGTGTGCTTGTTACGCCCAGAAGAATCGTTTCGTCACGACGAATCCACACCTGACGTCCGATACCGCCGAGCAAGCTCGCAAGGTCGAAGACAACTTCCGTGGCAGCCGCCTTCACAAGGCTGAAGTCATCTGTACTGAGATCAATCGGCGTACTGCGATCAGGAATGCATGCTACGATGAGATCGATTAGCTCTGAGGCTGGATCTCGGGGAAGCTGCCGCCACCACGAGCTCAGCTTTTCGTACTCGCGATCAAGATCAATCGTCTTCGGCTCGTTCTCGAATCGTATACCTCGAACGGGTACTACGCCGCGCAGCTCGCCACGGCGAGCATGAACAATTAGTCGCTCGCAGTCCTGCCTAAACTCCTGGCAGAGCTCCAAGGTGTCGAGTGCGGTCTGCTGCACTCTGACCAACGATTCGTAGGAGATCGGATCAGCCATGACGGCAACGCTTCTTTTCGACCCAGGCAGCGCAGGTCGCGCATGGAAGCTGACATATCGTATTGCACCGCGGACAGCTCCCCACTCCGCCGTGCTTCTCGACACGGTCTTTCCAGTTGCGGATATGCTGATGAACCGTCCGTCCAGCCACTCGTAGCTTTCGGGCGATCGCCTTTGGGGTCTCACCGGAAACGTACAGAGCGAGCAACTCGGCTCTCTCCACCTTGTTGAGATGCCGGACTCGCGGTGCTTCACCACGTTCAATCGCACGACGTCTAGCGTTGCTAGAAACAGCGCTCTTGCTGAGACCCAACAGACTGCTGATTTCTCTGAACGTGCGGCCCTCGGCGGTTAGCTGATCGATACGGTCCAACTCGTCAGTCGTAAGTGGACCTCGACGACGACGATGGCCGAGCTGCTTGGCGTGTCGCGCGATGGTAGTCTCAGCAAGCCGAAGCTGTTTTGCTATCTCACTGTAGGTACAATTGCCAGCAAGAAGCTGTTTGAGCGAGTCCGTTTCCGAGCACGTCAGTCCGTGCCTGCAACTGCGCCGTTGCTCAGCACCGTGCTCTTTTGCGACTCTCGAAACGGTCTTGGAGCAGCTTCCTACGTGCTTCGCTATCGATCTATAGCTATGCCCTTTCTCGACTAGAGCAATTATCTTCCTTTCTAGCTCGGGAGTTACGCGCCCATGCGTGGATGCTGAACCCTTGCACCCTAGCTTCGATTTTTTGATACCCCAACGCTTTGCACATCGGAAGACGGTGCCCGAGCTACAGTCAAGCTCAATTGCTATCTTCTCATACGACAGGCCTTTGCGGCGAAGCTGCTCGACGCGACGCCGAAGGCGAATCGTTAAGCTGACGGATTTGTCTTCGCGTCTCTTCTTCACCCGGTAGTACACAGCCTGCCGATGACAGCCGATCTGGCGTGCTATCTCGCTATAAGCAACACCTTGATCTACTAAGGAGTAGATGGTCGCAATCGTCTCTGCCGGCATCTGCCGAAACTGCCCTTTGAATAAAGGCATAGAACGCACCTCCAATTAAGGCCGGGCGGCAGGGCCGACGTCGAAGCGGAGGTGCATTGCGACGCGCGGCCTTGCCTGCGGGTAGCTAACTCCCGCGAACCCGGCAAGCCATGATTATTGGTTATCCGATCGCTTTCGCAACAGCGGCCCCGGCCGCGAGGTTCTTCTCCGCGTAGATCTCGCTCGTTCGTGCGGTCGAGTGCCCGAGCGTCACCTGGGCCGCCTCGAGCCCAAACTTCGCCCGCACCTCGGTCGCCGCCGTGTGCCGCAGCTGATTCGGCCGCCAACTCTCGACCCCGGCCCGATCGCACGCGCGGAGGATCGCCTGCCGGTAGCCGTTGACGCTGTAGTGGTCGCCCGGCTGCGACTTCGGGTCGAGGCGAACGTTCGTTCCCGGCCGATTCCCTTGGGCCGGAGCCGTCTTCCTCATGGCGGTCCGCAGAGCGCGGCGTTTGATCTCGCTGTCGCACGGGCGGAAGCAGCAGGAATCGGCGTCGCGGGCCAGGTAGCGGAGCAAAATAGCCTGGGCACGCGGGCCGATGAAGACGACCCGATCCTGCCCGTGATGCTCGGTCTTGTGGGTCGCCGGCCGGTAGACCCAGACCTCCTCGGAGCGATCGAGATCGCATGGTCGCAGCGTGCAGACTTCGCCCGGACGCATTCCCGTCAGACGCTGCACCCGAACCATATCGGCGACGACTTCGGGGAGCTTCTCAAGAGCCGCCTCGACCGCGTCGTTAGGCGCGGGCTGGATCGGCGCGGTCTCTCGGGCGTCGGTCCGCCCGGCGCGCAAGCCCGAGACGGTTGCCAGCGCGGCCGCAACAGTCGCGGGAATCTGCTCTTCGCCGGCGGCCCACTTGAATGCCCGGCGGATACGGTTGATGCCGCCGTTGATTGTTGTCCGGGCGAGGCCGGCATCGATCATGCGATCGCGGACCGATCTAAGAGCGAGCGGCCCAAACGACTCGGCCGGCTGCTCGCCGCAGAGGTCGATCGCGTAGCGGCACGCAGAGGCGACTATGCCTGCCTCGGCGGTCGTCTTACCGCCCTTCACGTAGTACCGGCGGGCGTGATCGATATAGCGATCGCACACCTCGCGAACCGTGACCGGTCCTGCGCCGCGGTGCCGGTCGACCTTGGGTGGTGAGACCTCGCGGCCAGCAAGCACGTCCGCGACGATCGCGGCGTAGGCTTGGCGGCTTGATTCGGTGTCGTAGACGCCGAGGTAGGTCGTCTTGCCCCGGATCTTCACGTAGGCCTGGCCCGACGCGCGATGTAGGCAGTAGGAGGGGACTCGGGGCCGTTTCGGCTTAGTTTTTCGGCGTTTTGCCATGCTCGGGGCCTTTGGGAGTAGTTACTACTCCCGTTTTGGCTCGCCGGCAGCTCCCACGACCATCGTGGGGTTAGGCCTAAGGTCCTACGCCGCAACCGTTTAGATAAAGTGGAGCTGACAGGGATCGAACCTGCGACATCCAGCTTGCAAAGCTAGCGCT
>CAYGUP010000086.1:0-14475 GCA_964353155.1 uncultured Planctomycetaceae bacterium
GGGCTTCCAGGAAATAACTCCCGATCGTCGACACATAGATCGTATCCGCACCGGCGTTCAACGCGTGCTCGCACACGAAGACCTTCATGCTCCGGTTGCTCAGCAATCGACTCAACGGCAGCACGCCGCCGGCGGCCGTCGGCTGGCTGTCGCCGCGCCGGATGATTTCCAATTCTGCTTCGTTGACGCGTGGGTCTTCCGCCGGGTCGTCGCGATAGTAGAGGGCCAGCAAGATCGCCAGCACGGCGCCGGCTCCCGCCATCACACACAACGCCACCCGCCAGGATAGCCCCATCGACCCCATCAGCAGCGAGCCCATGATCAGGGTTGCCATCGCTCCACCGCTGCGGCCGAAGAAGCTCGCGATAAAACCTTGCACGATCGTCCGGGTGGATAGCGGGAACCAAGTCTTGGTCACGCGCGATAACGCCGGATAGCAGCCCGCCTGGGCGACGCCGAACACCAGCCGGAGCCCGTACAGGTTGTAGAGGTTGCCGGTCAGGCCGACCGTAGGCAACGCCAACGACCAGAGCAAAACGATCACGACCAACACGAATCGAACGCCCATCGCGTCGCACAGCAGGCCGCTGGGGATCTGCGCAGCGCCGTACGAGAAGTTGAAGACCGTGTAGATCCCCTCGAGTTGCACGTTGTTGAAGCCATACTCGGCCTTCAACTCGGGCCGGATGAAGTTCCACGTGAAGCGATGCAGATAAAGCATCCACGAGGTCATCGCCGCCAGCGTGAAGATCATCCAACGGACGTTGGTCGCTCGTCCGGCCGGGGGGAGAGATTCCGTGCTCAAGAGTGGCGACCCGGAAGAGGCTGTTGAGACAAGAGAGGCCGAAGGCCTAACATGGTAGCCCCACTCCGCCACAAATCCCATTGCTTGTCATGAAGATCACCGCAATCAAACCGCTCGTCGTCGCCGAGGATCGGAACTTCCTCTATGTCGTGGTCGAGACCGACGAGGGCGTCTACGGGCTCGGCGAGGCCGGCATCACCTGGCGCGAGGCGGCGGTTGTTGGCTTCCTCGAAGCACTCGCTCCTGGGCTGATCGGCCAGGACCCGCGGCGTATCGAGCACCTCTGGCAATGGATGAATCGATCCGGGTTCTTCCCCGCCTCGCGGATCGGCAATGCGGCGGTCAGCGCCATCGATATCGCCCTCTGGGATATCAAGGCGAAGTCGTTGGGCGTCCCCCTCTACCAGCTCCTGGGCGGGCAGGTGCGCGACCGGGTCGCCGCCTACCCCAACATCCGATCGCCGACCGCCGAAGGCTTGGCCGACGAGGCTCGGCGTCGTGTCGATCAGGGGTGGCGGTACGTCCGATTCAATCTGACCGAAGACCTCCCAGTCTTCGAACCTCGCGACGCGATCCGCGAAGGGGTCCGCCGCGCCGCCGCCGTCCGCGATGCGATCGGCGACGAGCTCGGGCTGATCATCGACGCGCACACGCGGCTCGACCCGGCGGACGGGTTCAAGCTGTGCCGTGAGCTGGCGCCGCTCGATCCTTACTTCGTGGAGGACCCGATCCGCTCAGAGAATCCCGAATCGCTCGCGCGATTGGCCCACCGGGTCGACACGCCGATCGCCATGGGCGAGCAGCTCGCGTCAAAGTGGGAGTTCCGCCCGTTGATCGAGAACGAGTGGATCGACTTCGCGCGGCTCGACTTGTGCATCGTCGGCGGCATCACCGAAGCGAAAAAGATCGCCGGCTGGTGCGAGACCCACTACCTGCCGATCGCCCCGCACAACCCGCTGGGACCCGTCTCGACGGCCGCTTGCGTGCACCTCGACTTCGCGACAAGCAACTTCGCGGTGCAGGAATGCCATCACCCGGAGGGCGACTGGTTCGGGTCGCTCTTTCCTGTGCAGGTCCCTTTCAAGGACGGCCACTTTTTGCCACCAGATCGGCCCGGCCTCGGCGTCGAGATCGATCTCGATGCCGTCGCGAAGCACCCGCCGATCACTGGCGGCGCCTGCCCCGATTTCCGCCGCGCCGACGGCACCTTCACCAATTGGTAATCTCCTCGGCGTGACACTCAGGCAGTCGCAATGGTGCCGCCGAGGACCTCAATAAACGCCCGCAGCCAAGCCGGATGGGCAGGCCAAGCGGGGGCGGTGACGAGCTTGCCGTCGGTGCAGGCCGAGTCGAGCCCGGCGGACGGTTCGTCCCACTCGCCGCCGGCGGCGAGGACCTCCGGCTTGCACGCCGGGTAGGCTTGCAGCCGCTTGCCGCGGATCACATCGGCCGCTGCCAAGAGCTGAGCCGCGTGGCAGACCGCCGCGATCGGCTTCTCGGCGGCCGCAAACCCCCGGACGATCGCCAGCACCCGCTCGTCGAGCCGCAGGTACTCCGGCGCCCGACCGCCCGGGATCACGAGCCCGGCGAAGTCTTCGACGCTCACCCCGTCGAGCGTGCCGTTGAGGCGGAAGTTGTGCCCCGGTTTCTCGCTATAGGTCTGGGCCCCCTCGAAGTCATGGATGGCGGTCGCCACGGTCTCGCCCGACGCCTTCCCGGGGCAGACCGCGACACACTCGTAGCCAACCATCGCGAGCGCCTGGAACGGGACCATGATCTCGTAGTCTTCGACGTAATCGCCGACAAGAAAGAGCAGCTTGGGCATTGGGGTACGAGTCTCAAGGAGAGAGGTTGGTTTGATCGGTGCTTGGACCGTCCTCTCAAGTAAGACTATCGTCTGGGCCGCCCGAACAGCAGCCCGCGTCGCAGCATGAGCACGAACGACGGTGGTTGCTGAGGTGTCCGGCGATCAGTAAGACTCCCCCAACGGGGGTCATGAACGGAATCGTCCAGGCGAGCGGTGAAGGTGTCGAGGCGATCGCGGGCTCAGCGGGCGTCGGTTCTTCGGTGCAATGGGGGCATTCCGAGTCGCTGCAACCCGCCTGAGGCGTTGGCGGCGGCTTCGCGGCAGTGCACGCCGGGCAGCATTCGCCTTCAAACGCAAACGCTGCGATCGAGAGCAAGGCAACTCCGGCCGAACCAAACAGGGTGGGTGCAAGGCTCCTGTGGCGTCGCCAACCCGGTAGGAAGGCCGAGAGAGCGAGGGCGAAGCAGACCATCGCCATCACGCGGTGGAAAGCTGGGTCAGCCAGCCAGGAGAGTCCCAGCATCGGCAGATAACCGATCACAAGAGGCATCGCCGCGCAGTGAATGGCACAGGCGATCGAGGCGCACAGCCCAGTGGAATCGGCGACGGTCGTGGCATCGACCGCTGAGGCGATTGGTTTCATCTTCTTGATCGCGGGTTTCAAATAGAACCGGTTAAGAAAAAAAGAGGGGCGTGGGCGGTGGTTGCCATACCGCCCACGCCCCGTGGCGTGCTGATTCCTCAGCGACGCCGGAGAGCAGCGATAGCGAACGATGCTAAGCCGAGCATCGCCGTCGAGGGCTCGGGGACCGAGATGAAGGCGAACGTGAACTCGGCCGAATCGCCGTAGCCCGTCGATCCCATGTCTTGCAGGATGAACGTCGCTTCGTAGGTCGATCCGATCGGGGCCGACGCATCAACGGCGAACACGGGGTCGAACTCCCAGTCGGCTCCCGGTCCGAGCATGACCTGGTCGTCCACGGAGTCCATCACAATGCCGCCGGCATCATCATGGATCGTCAGCCCCGGGGTCAGGCCGACCAGCTTGAGGCCAACCGTCACGCCGGCGACCGACTCCTTGTAGGCACCGCCGCTGGCGTTCAGCAGGTAGTGGCCTGGGTGGAAGTCGTACTCGCCATCCGGATCAAAGACGTTGTCGTACTGGAACAGGTTGTCGATCGGCATGATCGTCGTGTTGCCGTACTCCTGCTCGATCTCGTCGAACGGGCGAGCCGCCGGGCCGAGGCCCGAGATCATCTTGCCATCGAACACGCCCGAGCCGGTGAGCAGCGAGAGGCCATCGTCCATTTGGTAAGGCTCGGGGACCCGATTGTTGCCGCTGAATCCGGGCACGGGGTTGGCCACATCGCCGGTGTACGAGTAGGCCCCGATGCGGTGGAAGTGGTTCCGCGTGGCGTTGTCGACAAACGTGTGCGACAGCATGAACGTCAGACGCTGGTAGTTCGGGTTCGTCGCTCCGGTGTACGGGCCGAAGTTCACCAGTTCGCTGTTGTCGTAACCGACATGGAAGATATTGATGCCCGGTTCGGGGCTAGCAAACGCCTTGAGGGCGGGGGTCAGGGCGACGCACAGCATCGCCATTGCGAGGACTCTTCTCATCAGAACTCTCTCCAGGTGGAAGGGTTGCCGCTTGCTTCAAACGGCAACAAGAAACGAACGAAATCGAATAAAGGCTCCGCAGAACGCGAGGCCGCCGAGCAACAGGGCTCCCGAAGGCTCGGGCACTCCGATCGAGGCGGCGGCGGGGGCGTTTGCGGGGACGCCTGCGCCGTAGTTGGCGGCCCACACGTCGTAGTCGCTTGGTTGGTAAGTGGTCCCGAGGCCGTCGCGCCACACGGTGTAGTCGGCGGCATCGACGAAACCGTCGTCGTTGAAGTCGCCCTCGATCGGCTCGACAAAGAGCGTGTCGACTCGCTCGGTCACCCAGAGGGACGACGGGCGGATCGCCGGCAGCACGGACAGTTCGGGCGTCGCCCAAACCATGAACACCGGGTCGGAGGGAGCGAGGTCGCCGATGCTGAGTCGTAGCCCAACCAGGTAGATGCCTGCCGACGGCAACGACGTATTCATTCCATCCCCGTTGTCGTCGAGGAAGTAGTAGCGGTGCTCGTGGATCGAGCCGCTCGGCGAGGTCGTGTCGATCACCCCACCGGGCACCACCTCGTCGCCGCCATCGGCGGTTGCCGGGCCGCCCTCGCCGAAGAGGGAAAACTCGTACGCATCGGTCGGCGTGGGGCCGAATTCAGGTGTCGGGCTCGCGCCGTCCCAATACAGGAGGGTCGACTCGTAGCCCGCGTGCGGACCCTCGTCGACCGTCATGGGCAAGAAGTCGAAACGCAGCTCGGCGTTCCCGGGAACGGCATCGCTCCCCGCGAAGGCGGTGAAGCCTGGGTTGTTCACCGAGTAGAGACTGTCAAACCGGGCGAGGTGCACTTGGGTCTCGGTCGCGATCAAGTTGTCGTAGTCGTAGAGTCCCACGCCGACCTTTCCGCCCTCGTCCCAGACGAGCACATCAACGTGCTGGGCCGTCGCGTCAAGGGTCAGCAACATCAGCAGCGTCGTGGCTCGATAGATAGAGTGGCCTGGCATCTCTTCGGTTCCTAACGCGCGAGTTGGGTATTGTTTGGCAACGCAAAGTTGAAGCCGCTGTCGCACCACTCAGCGATCTGCTCGGCCGCTATCAGCTCGACTCGGCCGCAGGCGAACAGGTAGTTTGCGGCGTTGCTCTGATGGCGTTCGACGGCCAACTCGCCGTCTGATTCAGCGGCGGGGTTTCCTGCAATGGCATGCCAGACCGCACGTCGTGGCGGGGCGTTGTCGGCCAGGTTGGCGACGCTGAACCACTCGTACGTGTGAGCGTGATCGTGGTTGTTGACGATCGCGGCGGTGGTTGCCTCGATGACCATCAGGGTGTCGTGGGTTGATTGCAGCTTGTCGTAGTCGTCCACGATGTCGGCGTTGACTGCTTTCCACGCCTGATGCACCGGGTGTCCGGCTGGCACGCCGACAGGCTTCGGATCCGGCTCTCGCAGGTAACCGTTCATCGCGTAGCTTGTGGCCACGACACGGCGGTTGTCTCCGTCGTCGATCGCTCTGCCCTGCTCGTCGTACTCCAGCACTTTGAAGCGGTAATTGCCTACGGTAAGGTCGGTGTGCTCGGGACACCGTCGAATCGAATCAACGTCTTCCATGAACGGTGCCAGGGTCTCGATCCACGAGAGCTCTTCCTGGTTGACGCCTTCCGGCAAGTCGTGAACATGCCCGGCGAGTTGTGGCCAGTGTCCGCGGTGAACATCGACGAACTGCAGCATCCCCAGCCCGACCTGCTTCAAGTTGTTCGCACACTCCATCCGACGGGCCGACGCCCGGGCGGACTGCACCGCAGGCAAGAGCAGGGCAACGAGCACGCCGATGATGGCAACCACCACGAGCAACTCGACGAGCGTGAAGCCTTTCGAATAGCGCACGAATCCACCGACCACGCAGCACTTAGCCACGCGTTACAAAGGGAGGGGGCGGGAGAAAGACGCACTCGCCCTACCGCGGTGGAACTCCCGTGTGAGCGGGCCTTCCGTGGTGAGAGAGTGCAGCTAGACCGTCGTCAAAGCGGACGGGGGACCCCTCGCCGAGTGCGCCGTTGCGGGGCACGCGGGGGCTAGCTGGTCAGGCGCGGCCACAGCGAGAGAGCAACGCCGAATGCTCGGCGGGCATGCCGGTGACGAGGCCCTGCCGAGTTGGAGCTGAGCGAGCGCTTGGCACGCGGCACAGTTGCTTGGGTCGTGCCCAAGCGCAGGAGTGTTTTGCCCCCAACCGTCTCGCTCTGACAGGGGGCGTTTGTCCAGCGCCTTTGGGGGGACGTGGCAGCAGCCGTGCCCGCAAGGCCCGGCCACGTCGGCTGTCGCTTGTGGTGCCGAGTGCTGATGAAGCGTATGCCCAAAACAAGCCAGCACGGCATAGGCCGTGGCTAGCGTGACGCTCAACAGGCGTTTTGGGAGGGGCTTCATCGAGGCTCGGGCACGCGGTTGCAGCACCGACAGAAAGTCGCGGTGACACGTGCCAATGTTACGCAAATGCAAATAGTTTGCAAGAGAGATAACAAGTTATTAACACTATCGTCTCAATTAGTCCTCGACGCACTTGCCGCAGTGGCCGCGCAGCAATACCTCGGTGATCATGCCCAACGCTTTCCGGCGTGGCCCCCGCTCGGGGGTCACCTTGACTCCGAACCCGTCGAGGCAGGTCAGCGTGCCGCAATCGACGCACATGAAGTGGGCGTGCTCCGCCTCGCCGTCGCCATCGACCTTGGCCAGCTCGAAGCGACGGATCTGATCGCCGAGATCGAGCCGGACCACCAGTTGGGCGTCGGCCAGTTCGTTGAGGCAACGGAAGAGCGTCGATTGGTCGAAGCCCGAGTCGCTCAGCGCTTCGACCACCTCGGCGTGGCTCTGCGGCTTGCCCATGTCGGCGAGCCGTCGCATGACCGCGACCCGCGCCCCGGTCGCCCGCAGGCCGGCCCCACGCAGGGTTTCCTTCGCCCAGGCGGCGGTGCTCGCTTCGGATTTCGGCATAGTGTCGGCAGGCGTATAGGGGGAAGAGGGGCAGTAGAATGACCGGATTGCAGGTGGGTTGCAAATGCAGTCCCCGCACCGCCAGTTACGCCCGTGCTTCAACCCGCATCGGTTGCCCCAGCCATCGCGGCTGCCCGCCTACGACAGGCAACAACTTGGCGGGTTCGATTGGGGCCAGGAGCGAACCGATCGAGAGCAGCCCACCCCGGATGGCCCGGTGGCCAAAGGCGTCGGGGCGGGGGCTCGGGGTCTGCGATAATGAGGGCTCGGCTTGGTCGGCACCCCTTCCTCGCGACACCATGCGACAAAACCCCAAGACGTTTCGGCGTAAGCACTTAAGTTCGTTTTTGGGATCTATTCGCGGCTGTTGGCGATTTGGCCGGTACGACAGAATCGTGCGACTTTATCGTTTTGGCCGACCGCGTGATTCTTGGTCAGTCGTGGACTTCGAGCTCTTCCGGGATCCGCATGATGTTGCCGTCGCGATCGATGCTGGCGATCGTGGTTTCGGCCTCGGCGATGATCCGCTCGCCGACCTTGATCCGGTACGAGTGGTCGATCCGGGCACCGCGGGCCCGCTCGGTGCGGATCCAGACCCGGAGCGTATCGCCATAGCGCGCCGGGTACTTGTAATTGACCGTGGCCTTGGCAACGACCAGCAGCACGCCGGCGGCCTCGACCGCGGCGTAATCCATGCCGCAGGCGCCGAGGAGCTCGATCCGCGCCAACTCCATATACCGCAGGTAGTTGGAGTGATGCACGACGCCTTGGCCGTCGGTCTCATAGTAGCGGACGGGCAGGTCGAACTCGTATTCTCGGAGCATCTTGGGTACGGGGTGGCAGGTTCGGAGGGGTCGGCGTGAAGGCTATCGCTCGGCGCCGGCGTGGGCAACCGGACCGGGGAGGCCGCCGAGGAGGTCCCTGAGCAGGTCGAAGTTGCAACAAACCGTTGTGGGACCTATCTTTACGGCTTCGCTAGCGGCGTCTCGCCGCCCTCCCTCGACCCATCCCCGGCGGCCCCTCACATGAGCATCGGCGAAGGCGGCGGCGAAGGCGTAGCAACGCCCAACCTGACCGCCCATGGACGTGATTACCCGACCATCCGGCAGTTCACCGTGTTCCTGGAGAACCGGGTCGGCGAGCTGATGGGCGTGATCCGACGATTCGAGGGGAGCCGCGTGCGGATCGTCTCGCTGACGACCAGCGATTCGGTCGATTGCACGCTGGTACGGTTCCTGTTGAGCGATCCAGAAGCGGGCCGTGAGATCCTAGAGCGGGCCGGGCTGGCTTTTGTCGAGTCGGACCTGATCGGCGTTGAGCTGCCGGCAACCAACCAGCCGATGCTGAGCATCTGCACCGCGTTGCTGACCGCCGAGGTGAATATCACGCAGGTTTACCCGCTGCTGGTCCGCCCCCACGGCCGCCCCGCGGTCGCCTTGATGGTTGATAATATCGAGCACAGCCTCGAGACGTTGGACCTGAAAGGCTTCCATACGATCAACGAGGACGAGCTCCAGTCGTTCGACCCGATGGCAGAATAAGCCTGCTGCATCAGCCTCGATCGACTCGAAAGACCGCCAACCATCACCTGCTGACCGCCCCCACCTAATGGCAATCAACGTCACTTGCCCGAGCTGCTTGAAGCGGTTCACCGTCGCCGACGAGCACGCCGGCAAGACCGGCCCCTGCCCCAAGTGCAAGAAGCCGATCACGATCCCAGAGGCGGACGAAGCGGTCGTCATTCACGCCCCGGCGCACGACGGGCCGGTCGGCAAAGATGGCAAGGCGGTCCTCAAGACCGAGAAGCGGAAGGACGCCTCGTTCGATCCGCTGATTGCCACGGGGGTGTCGATCGTCGCTTTGCTGACTCTGGTGGTCGCTTTCCTGGTGCGTGGCGGTGAGCAAGCCAACGATTGGCCGATCCTCGCCGGCGGTTCGTTGCTGCTCGGGCCGTTGGTGGCTTGGGCCGGCTACGGCTTCCTCCGCGAGTCAGAGTTGGAACCCCACAGCGGGGCGATCCTGTGGCTGCGGGCGGCGATCTGTGGGGCCGTCTTTGCACTGTGCTGGTTCCTCTACTACTACCTTGCCGACCAAGTCGGATCGGCCGAATGGCGGCTCGACGGGCTTGAGACTTGGCAGATGTTCGTTGCGATGGGGGTCGCTATCGGCATCGGGGCGTTCGGGGCGTTTGCCTCGTTGGACCTCGATCCCGCAATGGGATTCTTGCTCTGCTGCCTGTACTTCATCGTCACGGTTGTGTTGCGGGTCGTTATGGCCCTGCCGGCGTTGCCGGGGCTGATCACTGACGCCTAATCGCGGCTTTCTGTCGACGACCACTACCACGGAACGACCCGCCGCGTGTCTTCGCTGCTCGATATCGCTGAGATACGCGGCCTGCATGGCTCGGCCGCCGGGCTGGTGCGGTTACCGCCGGGCGTCGATGTGCCGATCACGCCGCGAGTGAGGCAGCTGATCGATACTCCCGAGTTCCGTCGGCTGGCGCAGGTGAGCCAGCTCGGCCTCGTTTCGCTGGTCTATCCGGCGGCGAACCATACGCGGCAGGAGCACTCGCTCGGGGTCTATCGCACCGCGATCGAGTACCTACAGAGCCTGGCGGCCGACGAGCGGTTCGCGTCGGTGATCCGTCCTGAGGACGCCGAGGTCTTCCTGGCGGCCGCCTTGCTGCACGACGTGGGGCACTGGCCGTTCTGCCACCCGATCGAAGACATCCGGCTGCCACAGACGCCCGATCACGAGCTCTTTGCCAATAGCTTCCTGCTCGAAGGCGAGATCGCCGACGCACTACGCGACGATTGGGGAGTGAACCCTCGCGACGTGGTGGCCCTGCTCTCCGGCAAGCCGGAGGACCGCCGCGGCAAGATCCTCCAGTCGTTGCTGTCCGGTCCAATCGATGTCGATAAGGCCGATTACCTCGTACGTGACAGCCTCCACGCCGGCGTGCCTTATGGTCAACACTTCGACCGGGCCCGCTTGATCCGCAGCCTCTGCCTCAACGAGGCGGGCGACGGCCTCGCGATCACCGAGAAGGGCAAGACGGCCGCCGAGATGATGGTTTTCGCCCGCTATGTGATGTTCAGCGAGGTCTATTGGCACCACGCCGTCCGTTCTGCCACGGCGATGATGCAGCGGGCGTTCTACTTAGTGCATGGCGGTATCGATCTGGATGCCCTGTTCCGCCAAGCCGAAGGGCCGTTCATCGCAACGCTGAACGAAGCGGCTGGCAACGGCCCCGCCGCCGACCTGCTCGCCGGCCTCTTCGGCCCGACCCGCCGGCTCTACAAGCGACTCACCCAGTACAGCCTCTTCGAGTCGCCCGAGTTGTATCGGCGGGTCGCTCGCAAGCCGTATCCGTGGCTGGTCCGCTGTGCGGAAGAGCTCGCCGCCGGGCTGAGCCATGCCCTGTCACGCGTGGTTGCTCCGCACGAGGTCTTGTTCGATGCCCCACCGACCGAGCTCGAGGTCGAGTTCGATGTCGAGGTCCGCGACAGCCACTCGGGCATCTACCGCCGGCTGGGCGAGATCTCGCCAATGGTTCGCACGCTCGCCCGCGAGCAGTTCGACGACTATGTGAAACGCGTCCGCATCTTCGTCCACCCACGTCTCGCCGACGATGCGAGGGCGCTAGGCGATGTGCCAACGCTGATCCACGAGGCGATCGACCGCGTCGGGTAGTGCTGCGACCGGGGAGTTGGCAGCCGCATAATCCGCGCGACCATTCTGTGAAGATATGTCGCCTAGGAAAGTTGGAGGGCGGGGCAAGAAGCGTCGATGGGGTTAGTACAGCAAGCTAGCAAGGCGGCGTCGCTTGTTGTGAGTCTGCCCTCCCCACACGCTTTCCTCCCACGCCGTCACTCCCGCCATGCAGGCCGCACGTCCCCGGTATGTCCTGATCGCCGAGACCGAGCGATCGGAAGTCGAAGGCTCGCAGTGGCGTTTCGCGCTGCACGCCGCCGATGCTTCGATGACCGTCGCCGCCTGCGATGGCGAGGACGGGGCCGACGAAGATCGCCTGGCCCTGCTGGCCGTGGTGCGTGGCCTCGAGGCACTCGACCAATCGGCCGAGGTCACCATCGTGACGCGTTCCGCCTCGGTCTTGCGGGGTCTGACCCGTGGCCTCGCCGAATGGCGTAACAACCGTTGGCGATGGGAGCGTTTCGGACGCCAGACGCCGATCGCCAATGCCGATCTCTGGCGGCGGGTCGATCAGGCCCTCCAATTCCACACGGTGCATTGCCGCAGTTGGCGGACCGACCAAGCCCCACGCCGTTCGTCCCCACCGAGGCCGCACTTTGCTCGGCGGGCCCAGCAGCCGCCCACTCCCCGGCAAGCCCCGATCGACGAGACCAGCCTCATGGAAGGGCGAGCCGATTCGCCGGCCATGGTGATCGTCCGCAGCCCGCGAGCACGCCGGCGGGTGCGGCTGACCGAAACGGTCGTCGCCTGCTGAGAAGAAAGAGATCGTCCCGCTGATTCCCACCACCCACTCCGCTCAAGCTCTCCCCACCGCGAAGGATTCCGCCGTGCGTACGCAAGTCTCCCTGGATGCCATCGGAGCCCTCACCGAAGGACGGCACCAGAACCCGTTCGATCTGCTTGGACCCCACGAGGTCGTCGATCAAGGCCGCAAGGCGCTCGCCGTGCGGGCTTTCCAGCCCGATTCCAAGCAGATGTGGTTGGTCGACCCGGCTCAGGGGAGCTCGCGTCCGATGCGACGAATCCATCCCGCGGGACTATACGAAGCGATCTGTCCCATTGAAGATAGCGGGACTGGGAAGACAGCGAAGATCGGAGATTACCTGCTACGCGTCTCGAACGCTCACGGCGAAGACCAAACCATGCACGACCCGTACGCCTCACAGCCGTTACTGACCGACTACGACCTCCACCTCCTGCACGAGGGGACGCACTACGACGCTTACGAGCGGCTCGGGGCGCACCTGCGTGAGATCGATGGGGTGAAGGGAGTAAACTTCGCGGTGTGGGCCCCCAATGCGGAGGGGATCAGCGTCGTCGGTGAGTTCAATGGCTGGAACCGATCCAAGCACCCGATGCGTAAGCGGGTGCCGAGCGGCATCTGGGAGTTGTTCATCCCCGGGCTGGACAAGGGCGAGCTCTACAAGTTTGCCGTCAAGCAGCTTGGCGGGCACGTGGTCGAGAAGTGCGACCCGTACGCCTTCGCCGCCGAGGTGCCGCCCCGCACGGCGAACGTGGTCACGGACCTGTCGGAGCACGAGTGGGCCGACGGGCAGTGGATGCAGGATCGGGTCGAGAAGAACGGCCTCGACGCCCCGATGAGTGTCTACGAGCTGCACCTGGGCAGTTGGCGTCGTGACCCGTCGGAGCCGGAACGCTGGCTCAGTTACAACGAGATCGCCCCGCAGTTGGTCGAGTACTGCCAACGCCTCGGCTACACGCACGTGGAGTTGATGCCGGTCAGCGAGCACCCGTTCACGGGGAGCTGGGGTTATCAAACGGTCGGGTACTTCGCCGCGACCAGCCGCTACGGCTCGCCGGCGGACCTGATGGCCTTCATCGATACGCTGCACCAAGCGGGCATCGGCGTGATCATCGACTGGGTGCCGGCCCACTTCCCGAAGGACGAGCACGGCCTGCGGCAGTTCGATGGCAGTGCCCTCTACGAGCACGCCGACCCACGCCAGGGCGAGCACCCCGACTGGGGCACGTTGATCTTCAACTACGGCCGCAACGAGGTCGCCGGATTCCTGCTCGCCAACGCGTTGTTCTGGTGTGATAAGTACCACATCGATGGGCTGCGGGTCGATGCGGTCGCCTCGATGCTGTACCTGGACTACAGCCGAGAAGGGGACGACTGGATCCCCAACAAGCACGGCGGCCGCGAGAACCTCGAGGCGATCGAGTTCCTCAAGACCTTCAACGAGAAGGTCCACGAACGCCACCCCGGCGTGTTGACCATCGCCGAGGAATCGACCGCCTGGCAGGGCGTGTCACGGCCGACCTACGTCGGCGGGCTCGGTTTCAGCCTCAAGTGGAACATGGGCTGGATGAACGATACGCTCCGCTACTTCAAGCACGAGCCGATCCACCGCAAGTACCACCAGGACGAGCTGACGTTCTCGCTGATCTACGCGTTCACGGAGAACTTTTGCCTGCCGTTCAGCCACGACGAGATCGTCCACGGCAAGGGCTCGCTGCTCGATCAGATGCCCGGTGACATGTGGCAGAAGTTCGCCAACCTGCGTCTGCTGTACGGCTACATGTGGACGCACCCCGGCAAGAAGCTGACGTTCATGGGCTGCGAGTTCGGCCAGTGGACCGAGTGGAACCACGACACGTCGCTGCAGTGGGACTTGCTCCAGTGGGACTCCCACCAAGGCCTGCAAAACTACGTGTCGCACCTAAATCACCTGTACCGCAATGAGCCCTCGCTCTACGAGGTCGATTTCAGCCACGAGGGCTTCGAGTGGATCGATTGCCACAACCACGAGGACAGCATCCTGGCCTTCATGCGAAAGGCGAAGGACCCGCAGGACTACACGATCAGCGTCAGCAACATGACGCCCGTCCCGCGGCATGGCTACAAGCTGGGCGTGCCCGAGCTGTGCTACTACGAAGAGGTCAGCAATAGCGACTCGGCCTACTTCGGCGGTAGCGATGTCGGCAACGGCGGCGGCGTGATGGCGATCGACAAGGGGGCCCAGATGCGGCCGGCGAGTGTCGAGCTGACGTTGCCACCGCTCTCGACCGTGATCCTCAAGCCACGCCGTAGCTGAGCGATCGCTTACGGTT
The DNA here is from genome assembly GCA_964353155.1 of uncultured Planctomycetaceae bacterium. GTDB lineage: Bacteria > Planctomycetota > Planctomycetia > Pirellulales > Lacipirellulaceae > Botrimarina. Next base: position 13,991 of record CAYGUP010000086.1, read on the forward strand.
ATCTACGAGCAAGGCCCCGCGTGAAACACGCGGGGCCTTGCTGTTATCGTTCTCTCGGCTCGCAGGCGGTTGTTCCGTATCAGCGAACCCGGTCGAGCTGACGCATCTCTTCGAGTCCGGACTCGTCGAGCAGGTTGCGGAGCAAGGCGCCGAGCTTGTTCTGCATCCGAGCCTGCATCAGCGAGCCGCCACCTACCCATCGGTCGCCGTCGCGGATGAAGTTGCGGCGGAGCTCGTCCTCGGTGCCGATCTTCTGGGAGATCCTTAGCAGGTAGGCGATCGCGTGGTTGTGGTTCAACTCGGCGCCGACCTCTCCGGCATCAAGGTCGAAGACGCCGTCCAATAGTTCCGGGCCGGGGGCGACCAGCGGGGCGGGCTGGCTCAGACGGAGCTGGGCTTGGCCGGTCTGGGGCGAGATACGCCCGACGGCGAAGAGGCTGAACGGGTCGGTCTCTTGCACCTTCTCCGTGGCGACCAGCGGCTCG
>CAYGUP010000087.1:0-13754 GCA_964353155.1 uncultured Planctomycetaceae bacterium
TCCCGAGCGATCCAACTCGCGCCCGAGGCCCAAACGCCCAGCGGCATGCCGCTGGTCGGCTCGATCGCCGCGGGCAACCTGACCGAAGCGATCGAGGTCGGCGATCGGTTCCAGTTCGAGGATTGGTTCCCCGCCAAGAAAGGGAGCTTCGCCCTGCGAGTGAAGGGCGACTCGATGATCGAGGCCGCCATCGCCGACGGCGATGTCGTCATCTGCCGCAAGGCGAAGACCGCCAGCAAGGGTGATATCGTCGTCGCCGTCACTGACGAGGGCGACGCCACGCTCAAGTACTGGTATCCCGAGGCGAACCGCGTCCGCCTACAACCGGCCAACAGCAGCATGGACCCGATCTACTGCCGCAACGCCCAAGTTCAAGGCATCGTCACCGGCGTCGTTCGCCGCGTCTGATGGTGGCCAGCGGTCGGCGGCGAGTGATGGAGAAGTAAGAAAACCACGTTAAGCCGCCTCGACACCCCGCTGCGGTACGGGATGATGTGGGGATGCTTCGCAGCCGACTCTTTTGGAAACTCTTCCTCGGGTTCACCCTCGTGAACCTCTTGGCGACGCTGTCGCTTGTGCGCACGACTTGGTCGTGGCAACGCGAACAGACCGCCGCCCTCGCCGAGCAAGAACTCGCCACCGCCGCCGAGCTGCTCGCCGAACCCGCCATCGCGTGGGCTCAAGAGCCCTCCGACGAGGCCGCTGACCAACTGATCTCTTCGGCACGCCGAATCGGCATCGACCTAGAGCTCACCCTCCTCGCTGGCGAGAAGACACTCTCGACAGCCGCTCCCCCGGGCGATAACCGACCGCCGCGTAAGACCGAGCCGGACACGGTCTACACCAAGCAACTGCTCTACGACGAACAACCGATCGGCACGCTCCGATTGATCCGCCCGCGGGCCGTGCTCGCCGAGTCGCTCGCCCGGCTGTGGAATTCGTATGCCTTCTACGCCCCGGTGATCGCCCTGCTCACGGTGGTGGCGGGGTACGGCCTGGTGACGCACCTCGTTGCCCCGGTCCGATCGCTCAATCGGGCCGCCCGCGAAATGGTCGCCGGCAACTATCGCCAACGCGCTTTCGTCGCCAACCGCGACGAGCTCGGCGTGCTCGCCCGCTCGTTCAATCAGATGAGCGAGGAGCTCGGGCAGCGGCTCACTGAGCTCCAAGAGAGCGACCAACGCCAAGCGACCGTCTTGGGCGGCATGATCGAGGGCGTGGTCGCGATCGACGGCGACCAACGCGTCCTCTTCGCGAACGCGGCGGCCGGCAAGCTGTTCGACTTCTTCCCGCCGCAGGCCGAAGAGCGCCCGCTGCTGGAAGTCATCCGCAACCACTCGCTCCACCAAGCCGCGTCGGCGGCGGTCGCCTCGCGCACGCCGCAACGACTCGAGATCGACTGGGGCGAACGGGTCCTCTCCGTGCAAGTAACGCCGCTCGTCGGCGAGCCGGCCGCCGGGGCCGTTGTCGTGCTGCACGACACGACCGAACTCCGCCGCTTGGAGAACCTCCGCCGCGATTTCGTCGCGAACGTTTCGCACGAACTCAAGACGCCGCTCAGCACGATCAAAGCGAACGCCGAGACCTTGCTGCTCGGCGCTATCGACGACAAGGAAAACCGCGAGCGTTTCCTCCGCGGCATCGACGAGCAAGCCGACCGCCTCGCCGAGCTGATCCAAGACATGCTGCAGCTCGCCCGCATCGAGTCGGCGCAACAACCGTTCGAGATCCGGCCGGTCACCGTCGCCGACATCGCCCAGCCCTGCGTGGAAGACCATCGACAACGGGCCGAGGCGAAGCGGATCGATCTCACGATCGACCCGATGGAGGGCACGGCCGCCGCGATGGTCAAAGCCGACGCCGACGGGCTGCGAGTCATCCTCAACAACCTTGTCGATAACGCGATCAAGTACTCGCCCGAAGGGAGCGTGGTGCGGATCGGCTGGCGGCCCGAGCCGGGAGAGAGCCAACCCATGCTCCGCATTGAAGTCACCGACAACGGCGAAGGCATCCCCGAGGAGAAGCTTGCACGCGTCTTCGAGCGTTTCTATCGCGTCGACGACGCCCGCTCCCGCCACCTCGGCGGCACCGGCCTGGGCCTCTCGATCGTCAAGCACCTGGCCCAATCGTTCGGCGGCACCGTCACGGTCGAAAACGCCCCCGAAGGCGGCGCCCTCTTCACCGTCTTGCTACCGGCGGCTTAGCGAGGTTCGTTCATTGCACCGCGTTCATTCGAGTTGGATTTCGTTGAGTTTAGCCTGTGCGACGGCGGCTTTGTCGAGGCTGATGCGGGTCGAGTTCGGGAGGCACTCAGGCGGCGGTATCTCGGAGGAATCCGTACCACTCTCGTGCGCTACTCGGTCGTGATCCCTCCCGCCACGTCGACCGGGACGAACAAGATCGTCGCGCCCGATCTCTCTCGTCGTTAGCGGCGTTGTCCAAACCCTCCGGCATGCCATTGAGGTTTTGAATCGGTGTCTTTCCATCGACCGTGAGAGCGATTGCGTTCAGGCAGGAGACTCTAGCCGACCGCATCGCTTTCCCACTCGACAGAGTGCCGAATAATGCTGAGGGGCTGTCCGTGGAGGTCTTCGCTCGATGCGGCTGGCGGCCGTGGGTACGCTAGACGCGGGGCTTCAACGCGTTGGTGCGTTCCAAGAAGGATGGTAGCCACCGAAAGGGCTGGGTTCGCTCTTGGCGAAGGTTTGGCCAGTCGCTTCGGGTAGAATGGGGCCTGCTTGGGTTGCTGCCATGCCGTGCCCGGGTCGGTTCGGTTTGTCGAGGTGATGCGACAAAACACAAGCCGTTGGGGCGTAACGGGTTGGGCGTTTTAAAACCGGCGATTCGGCCATCTGGTCGCCACGCCCCGTGCGACAAAACGTGCGACAAAACGAATTGGCCACCCGGTGCTATTTCTCGCCGATCGCGTAGAGGGCCTCGAAGGTCCGCAGGTAGAGCCGGCCGTCGTGAGGCACCGGCGACGCCGAGAGCGCCTCGCCGAGGTCGTTCTGGGCCAGGATCTCGAACTCGCGGCCGGCCCGCACCACCGTGACCACCCCGCCCCGCGAGCTGAGGTAGAGCTTGCCATCGGCGAGCAGCGGCGAGGCCCGATGCCGGTCGCCGACGGTCCGCTCGCGATAGACCCGCTCGCCGGTGCCGGCTTCGAGGCACGTCAGGTTGCCGTTCTCGCCGCACAGGTAGACGAGCCCGCCGTGGACGATCGGCGAGGGCACGTCGGGGGTGCCCTTCGGCTTCCGCCAGACGACCGAATCCGTGCCGGTCAGGTCACCCGAGCCGCCGAGCCGCACCGCGGCGACGGCGCCCTTCTTGGCGGTCGGCACCACGACCAGCCCGTCGCCTGCCGCGGGTGAAGCGACGAAGCGGAGCGTCGGATGGTACGAGCCCGGCTGGTTGAGCCCGCCCAGCCGCCAACGCTCATCGCCGTTCTCTAGATCGTAAGCCACGGCCATGTCGCCGCCATGGGTGACCAGCACGGCCGTCGCGCCCTCGCCGGCGAGGATCGGCGAAGCGTAAGCGTGCTCGCACTCCTTGCTGGCACCGGTCACTCGCGACGACTGCCACACGGTCTCGCCGGTCGGGAGATCGAAGCACGCCACGCGGGCCTCGTGGGTCTCCGCCTCGCCATCGCCGTGGACCCATTGGACATACACCCGGCCGTTGTGAACGATCGGCGATGAGGCGTAGCCGAACTGGATATCGAGCTGATTGAGCCGCTCGCTAAGCGAGAGCTTCCAAACCGGCTCGCCGGTCACGCGGTAGCACGCCAGGGTGCCGTCGCCCATGGCGGTGACGACATGCTGGCCGTCGGTCGACGGGGAGGGTGAAGCAAGGTTGCCCTCGTCGCCGCGGAAGCTGGCCTCGCCGGTGGTGACGGTCCGCTCCCAGAGGAGCTCTCCCGAATCGATAGCGAACGCGCAGAGCATCAACTCCTCGCCGTCGGGCGTCGTCAGGAAGAGCCGATCGCCGGCCAGGACCGGCGTCGAACCGGCCGGCCCCGGCAAGGGCCGCCGCCACAGTACGTTCTCTTCGCTCGACCACTTGCTAGGCAGGCCGCTAGCCGTCGAGACACCCGAATGATCTGGTCCCCGCCAGTTTGGCCAATCGGCGACCGCCGGCGGGGCTATCGTGGCAAGACCGATGAGTAGGGCGAGCTTGTTCATGCTGGATCGAACCCCGTGGAGAGTCGCTCGGATGGCTTGGCAACGCGTTGGCGACGGTGACCAGTTAAGGTAGAGAGCGTACTCGCCCGCTGCGTCCCCCGTGAACCTCCCGCCGGATGAATCTCACCTCGATCCCCCAGATCTACCGCAACGCCAACCGCTGGCGCGAGATCCTGGCCGTGCTCAGCAAGCACGGCTTGAGCGAGTGGATGGGGCGATTCGATCTTCCGTTCGCGAAGCGGCTGCTCCGTCGCGGTGACGAGCGGGCCCGCCCCGTGCTGAGACGCGAGGAACGGATCAGGCTGGCCATGGAAGAGCTCGGCCCGGCGTTTATCAAACTCGGTCAAGTGCTCGCGACGCGCCCCGATCAGATCGGGATCGAGCTCGCTGACGAGCTCAGCAAGCTTCAAACCGCGACCCCCCCCGACCCGCCGGAGACCGTGCGGGCGACGGTCGAGCACGACCTGGGTCGTACGCTCGAGGAGTGCTTCGCCCAGTTCGAGCTCACGCCGGTTGCCTCGGCCTCGATCGGGCAGGTGCATCGGGCTCGGCTGAGCGATGGCCGAGAGGTCGCGGTCAAAGTGCGGCGGACGGGGGTTCAGCACCTGGTTCGCGTCGATACCGATATCCTGGTCGGGCTCGCCGAGCTGGCCGAGAAGCTGCCCGACTTGGCTTGCTACCGACCCCTCGCCACGGCGCAGGAGTTCCAACGGACCATCCGCCGCGAGATCAACTTCGGCGAGGAGCTGCGCCGCATCGAGCAGTTCCGCGAGGCCTTCGAGGGGGACCAGCGGGTGGTGATCCCCGAGCCGCACCCCGAACTCTCCGCGTCGCGTGTGCTGACGATCGAATGGCTCAGCGGGGCCAAGCTCTCCGATCCGGATTTCACCCCGCCGGCCGGCGTCGATTCGGCCGACGTGGCCCGCCATGGAGCCGAGGTCTTCTTGGAGATGATCTTCGAGCACGGCCTCTACCACGCCGACCCGCACCCGGGGAACCTGCTCGTCATGCCGAGCGGCGCGATCGGGCTGCTGGATTTCGGCATGGTGGGACGGATCAGCGAATCGCTGCGCGAAGATCTCGAGGACGTGCTGATCGCGATCGCCGCCGACGACCCGCCCGAACTCACCTCGGCGCTGCTGCGGATCGGCATCCCGCCGAACGACCTCCATGAAGAGGACTTCTCGCGCGACGTCGTCGATTTTGTCGATCACTACGGTCACCAGCAGGTCGGCCGTTTCGATCTGGCCGGAGCCCTGCGAGAGCTGTTCCGGATCGTCCGGCAACACCGCATCGTGTTGTCGCCCCAACTGGCGATGCTGCTCAAGCTGATGGTCATGCTGGAGGGGACCGCGCGGCGGCTGTCGCCCGACTTCTCTTTGATCGATCTGCTCGGTCCGATGCAACGACGGATGATGCTCCGCCGCCTCAACCCGCTCCGGCAGGCGAAGAAGGCCCGCCGGCTCTACGGGGAGGTCGAGCAGTTGGCCGAGGAGATGCCCCGCCGGATCCGCGACCTGCTAACCCAGTTCCAATCCGGGCGATTCGAAGTCCACCTCGACCACCGCGGCCTCGAGCCCTCGGTCAACCGCCTGGTGCTCGGCCTGCTGACCTGTGCCCTCATCATCGGCGGATCGCTGATGGTCAGCCGCGACGTCTGGCCGATCTACGGCGTCTCCACGCCGGGCGTGCTAGCGTTCGCCGGCAGCGGGCTGCTCGGGCTCCGGCTGCTCCGTGCGATCAGCAAGTCGGGCTGGCTCGATTCGCACTGAACGCGGTCCGAAGCCACGATCCGTAATTAGGCCTCCAACCCACTCGAACGAGGGGCGAAGTCTTCCAGGGCGGTTTCGACCAGCTCATTCAGCCGGTCGAGCTCCGCCAGGAGATGCTGCTGACGCCCCTCGATGGCTGCCATCCGCTCGGCGGGGGTCGGTTCGTCTTTCCGGCGGCCTGACAAGGCAAAACCCTCGCGGTCGGTACCCGGGGCGGCAGAAGAAGTCGCCCGCTGAGTGTGCAGATCGGCCCTTTCAGCCCCCGGCGAGAAGGCCCGACGGCCCCGGACTGCCGCCATCTGGGCCGAGGATGGCAAGCTTTGACGGCCGCCCCGATCGGGCAGGCTGGGGACCGCGTGATGGCCGCCCGGAAGATATGGTTGGGTGGGTAGCGTCGGGGCCAAAAGCACGCTATTCTTATGAGTCTCTGGCCGCGATTCGGCCCGAAGCAGTACGTTCACGAACCAATCCAACGGGCCCCGAGGCATCCTCACGATGGGCCTGCCCAGCGACTCAAAGAGCGAGCGACCACGTGGTTAAGCTGACCCTTCGCGACAAAGAAACGGCCCAAGAGGCCGTCCGCCGTTTCCGTAAGCTGGTTGAGCGGAGTGGCATTAAGAAGGAGATGCGGATCCGTGAGTTCTACGAGAAGCCCAGCGCCACCAAGCGTCGCGCCAAGCTTCGTGCCCAACGCCGCTCGCGTCGCGACCGGATGGTCGGCAACCGCTGAGAAGCTTTCTGGCTTGTTTGGCTTGGCTGCCGCCAAGACCTCGCTTCCGTCGGTGTGTCTCTTGGAGACGGGTTAGCCTGCGATGACTGCCTTCGAGTCTCGGCTGGTAGCCTGACCCCGTTGGTTGAAAAACACAAAAGCCCGCGTCGGTTTCCCGACGCGGGCTATTTCGTTTCATCGATTCTTACGGTCGCTTGAGCGAACAATCAGAAGGCCATCTCGGCACGGAGGAAGAAGCCGTCGAAAGTCATCAGGTTGGCATCGTCCATGCTGAGGACTTGAGTCTGCGGAGTGAAGTTGTACTCCGTCCGATGGCCAAGATCGTGCCACGCCGACAACAAGTAACCGCCCGAGACACTGACATTTTGCGTCAGGTAACCGGTCAGACCCGCTTCGATCTCAGTGACCGGCACGACTTGCGTGCTGGTGATCGACGGACCGGTCAACACGGAACCGTCATTGCCTACCACCGCGTGCTCGACATCGCCCAACAGCAGTGAGATATCGCCACGGATGTAGGCGCTGAGCAAGCCCTGCCGGCCGATGTAGCGGCGGCCGATGGCACCGAAGCGGAGGCCAACGCCATCGAAATTAACCGTGCTCTGAGCGTTGCGGTCCGCGACGGTGCTCGCAGTTGAACGAACTGATGAGTAGTTCAGGCTGCTATCGACACTGGCAACACGAATGCCACCCGTCCAGGTGATGTCCCAAGCGGGGCAGACCGGGCCACAACCGCAGGGGTCGCAGCAGTCACCGCAGTCGCCACATCCACCACAGGAAAGCGGGCAGCCGAGCGGGATGGTCTTCGAGAAACCGATATCGAAGTTATCGACATCGACCTGAGCCCGACCAACCAGGACGTCGTCGTCACCCAGCGCGATCTCGTACGGGGCGTTGAAGAAGCGGCCGTCGGTGCCAAGGTTCGGGTTGGGACCCGTCTCGAAGCCACCGTCGCTGCTGAAGTTAGTGTAGCTGAAGCGGATCTCTCCACCGCAGTCACACAGGCGGTAGCCACCGTACAGGCGGTAGGAGTCTCCGTAGTTCATGCCGAACTGGTGGAACGTTTCCACGTTATCGACCACGTTGAACTCTCGGTAAGCCGTGGCCTCGCTAAAGTTGGCCCGGACGCTGAGGTACTCGGCACCAAAGAAGAGCTGTCCGCGGCCGATCGCCCCGGCACCGACACCGCAACCGCCGAGGTCGCAACCACCGCTTTCGCAGTAGCCCATGTCGCAGGATCCGCACTCGCTGTTGGCACAGGTCTGTTGGATCGAGCCGGTTACTTCGGAGCCCTCGAAGAACGCCTTAACGGCACTCTGGTCGGTGCTTTGGGCAACCGACGCGGCGCCACACAGGGCACCAATCAGGAGCGCACACGCTCCTCGCAGCAAAATAGTCATCCTTGAATCCCCCCCGGGTTGTTCAATTCGCTCGGCGATCGGCAACGGTGCGTGGCGGCTCAAACTGGGTCGCTTGAGGTTCGCCACGCCGGAGCGTTACGCAACGCATCCGTAGGGACCGTGCCCGCAGGATCGCCAACTCCTTCCCAGAGATCGGACGCGTCACGAGCGGTCTTGCGTGCATTTACGGATTTACAGCAACGACCGCGGCGATCCGCCGAAGCGTTGCTGCTGGCACCACCCCGGCAAGCTGCGTAACCGACACAAACCCCCAATGGGCCCGATCTCGGCTATGGCAACACGACGAATCGTCGGCTTGGCCGCCGACAACCCATTGGTTCGTTTGCCGAGCTGGGCTTCTTATCAGCGCATAAAGAAACCTCCTCCCGGCCTTGGGAGGAGGTTTCTAATTCGCTTCATCTTTGTGCCGCGAGACCCCTGGCGGCAACGACTCTGGTATCGCTCAGACTCGGCGACGAGCGACGAAGCCGATCGCAGCGAGCGATGCTAGCAACGTGGTCGTCGGCTCGGGGATGACATCGATCGTAGTGTCCGGGAAGACATCGATCGGCTGCATCACGTTGTAGGGACGCGGGTTTTGCAAGAACATCGCCACGTCGGCCGAGACCGGCAGAGCGGGAAGCGTCACCTCGGTTGGGTCTTGATCGATGCCGGCGAAGTCGAGGCTGATCTTCGACTTGCCAAAGAAGACCGACGTGTAATCGGCGAACATCATCAAACCTTCCCTGTCGCGATCGATATCGACCTGGAAGCGGACCGTCTCACCGGGCTGCAGGCCAACGTCGCCGAAGTCAACGGTCAGCTCATTTCCATCGTCGGCAATCGAGCTGGTGAAGTCGACATCCGGCGTTGAGTAGCCGGCGATCGCCCAGCTGCCATCGGCCGGGTAAGGATGCGAGTTCGTGTTCCCCTTGCGGAAAAACTCGTTCGAGAACTGGTAGTCTTCATCGCCGATCGTCATCGTGAAGCTCATGATCGGGGCCGGAGCATCCGATTCGTTCGTCAGTTCAATGAACGGCATGTTGTACTCGTACAGCTGGGTCGCCCAACCGGTCCATAGGGCGGTCATCATCGAGTTCTTGTCGTCCGGATCGGCGAGCACCGTTTCGAGGCTGCTGAAGTTGATCGTCGCCGCTTGGGCGGACGCGACGGCGAGCAGTACCGACAGGAAGGAGAAGAGTCGAGTCTTGATGTGATTCATCTGAGTCAGGCCTGAGGGGAGCGTTCGATCGATGGCTCCAGCCGGCGGTCGAACAAGTGGGGTCATGTAGAAGCGAATAACAGCGAATGAACGGGCGATATCCCGAGGCAGCGAAGGGGTTGCTGGCGAGCAAGGCACTTACCCAGACCGAGGCTGGGAAGGTGTCCGGGACTTTGCCGATCACAGAAGCGACCGGCGATGCCCAACGGACGGGCTTGCCAAACGGATAGAATCCGGCGGAGAAGACCCAGCAACACGGAACACCGTGTGCGGAGTGATAAGCACGCCTCAGAACCGCCCGCTGTAGACGGTGAAGCCTACGAGCCGCGCATACCTGGAGCGTGTTTTGCTAGCGAAGGGAAACGCTGCCGTGCCATCGACCGTTCTTCAGCGAAAGCATGCTGAGGGAACGCCTGAGCTTGGCTCACCCTGGGGACCCAAAAGCGGGTCAGATAAAGAAGGGGAGTGTCCACTCATAAATGTCGTTGGCGTGACAGACGGATTGCTCCGCCGCCGCCGGATTGACACTCACGAGGACAACTCCCAACAAATCGGGTGATTGGTAACGGGTGGATTGGCGCGAAACCAATCCTTACCCCAAGAGTAAACAAGTCGCCAAGGGTGTCAACGACTTTTCCTATTAAGGTGAGATTTCCGGCCGCTGAACCGCGTGTAGGCGGCGGCAGGCCGTGTTTTTAGGGCGATCTGACCCAATCCAGGCCCAAATCGAGCCCGATCGCCGAATGCGTCAGGGCTCCGACACTGATCCGATCGACCCCTGTTGCGGCGATTGGGCCGATCGTCTCGAGGCGGACCCCACCGGATGCCTCGAGGACGATGCCCCGGGAGGCGGCGTCTCGCAACGCGATCGCCTCGCTCAGTTGATCCGTGGTCATATTGTCCAAGAGCACGATATCGGGCTCTGCGGGCAAGACGTCTCGGAGTTGGTCGAGCGAATCGACTTCGACCTCAATCACCACCCCCGGCTGCTTCTCCCTCGCCATCTGCACCGCGGCGGCCGGCGTGAGACCTGCCTGATCGGCCAGGGCCAGGTGATTGTCTTTGATCATGACCGCATCGTAGAGCCCGGTGCGGTGGTTGCAGCCGCCGCCGCATTGGACGGCGAACTTCTCGAGTCGCCGCCAGCCGGGCGTGGTCTTGCGGGTGTCGTAGAGCTTGGCCGTGGTGCCGGCGACCGCCTCGACATAGCGGCTGGTGAGCGTCGCAACGCCGCATAGCCGGGACATCAGGTTCAGCGTGATCCGTTCGCATCGCAACAAGTCACGAGCGGAGCCCTCGAGCCGCCCGACCACGGTGCCGGGCGCGAGTGGTTCGCCGTCCTTGGCCTCGGCCGTCCAAGTCGCCTCGGCGTCGGCGGCATCGATCACGAGGGTTGGGATCCGAGCACCGGCAAGGATTCCGATCTCGCGAGACACGATCGCCGCCGATCCGCGGCGTTGTTCGCCCACGACCGACAGGCTGGTCAAATCGCCCGCCTCGTCGAGGTCTTCGTGGAGCGCGAGTCGGATGAGGTCACAACCGTCACGAATGAGTCGTTCGTCCCAATCGACTTTGGTGAAAGCGCTGCCCATGGTTGCTCGTTTGTTCGCCAGATTAGGTTCCGAGAGACACACGCTCGTATCAGCTAAAGCGGTGCCTTGTTCAACTGTTCCTATCCGTGGCTAATTTCCTAGCCCCAGCAGTTGCTCAAACTCCGACTCCGATAGAACCGGGACGCCGAGCTTCTCTGCCTTGGCGAGCTTGCTGCCCGCCTTCTCGCCGGCGAGGAGGTAGTCGGTCGACTTGCTGACGCTGCTCGCCGCCTTGCCGCCGTGCTGGGAGATCAGCTCTTGTGCCTGGGTCCGGCTGTACCGCTCCAGCGTGCCGGTAACGACGAGCGTCTTGCCTTTGAGCGGGCCATCGGTCGCGGCGGCGGGGGCGGCCTCCTCGGTGAGCTTCAAACCCTCGGCGCGCAGGTCCTCGAATATCGCCCGGCCGGTCTCGCTCCGGAGGTACTCGACCAACGAGCGAGCGATCTCCGGGCCGATGCCCGACTCCTCGCCGTCGATCTTAAAGGACTCGATCTCGTCAACGGTTGCCGCCTGCAAAGCGTCGAGCGAACCGTACTGGGCCCCGAGGATCCGCGAAGCGGTCGAGCCGACGTGGCGGATGCCGAGCGACGCGAGAACGCGGGTCAGGCCCCGATCCTTCGAGGCTTCGATGCCGGCGAGCAGCTTGTCGGCCTTCTTCTCGCCCATCCGTTCGAGCTTGAGGAGCTCTTCACGCTTCGAGTGGAGTCGGAACAGGTCGCCGTACGAGCCGACGAGCTTGGCTTCGAGGAGCTGCTCGATGACCTTCTCGCCCAGGCCGTCGATATCCATTTGGCCGCGGCTGGCAAAGTGCCAAAGCCGTTCCTTGAGCTGCGCGGGGCACTCGGGGTTTGGGCAGTACCGGCCCGACTCGTCGAGCAAGGTCAGCGGCGGCGGCTCGGGGATCGCCTCGGGCTCGCGGCCTGCCTTGGCGGCGCGGTCCTTTTCGCGTTCGACTCGTTTGGCGTACTGCTCGATATGGTTCTGTCGACGCTGGTTGTATTCCATGACCAACTCGGCCTCGCACCAGGGGCACGCGGTCGGGAGCACGGCGGGCTCGGCTCGGCCCTCGCGCTCGGCGTCGACGACTCGCACGACCTGCGGGATGATCTCGCCGGCCTTTTCGACGATCACCGTATCGCCGATCCGGACATCTTTTCGCCGCAGCTCGCCGACGTTGTGCAGCGTCGCGTGCTGGACCGTTGTGCCGGCGACGAAGACCGGCGTCATCTTCGCTCGCGGTGTGAGCTTGCCGGTCTTGCCCATCTGCCACTCGATTTCAAGCAGCTCGGTCGCCGCCTGCTCGGTCGCGTACTTGTAGGCGAGGCACCAACGCGGGAACCGGCTGGTGTGGCCCAGCCTCTTTTGCAGGTCGAAGCGGTTGACCTTCACCACCACGCCATCGACGCCGTAGCCGAGTGACTCTTTTTCGGTTTCGAACTTCCCGATGTAGTCCAACACCTCGTGGATCGTTGAGCACGGCTGTGCTAACGGATTGGTCGTTAATCCGTTTCCGCGAGCCGCTTCGAGGAAAGCTGCGTACGAGCCGATCGACGCCCCCTCTGAGACTTCGCCGATGCCGTGCACGATCAGCCGAAGACCGCGGTCTTGCACCCGCTTCGGGTCCAATTGCTTGAGCGTACCGGCGGTGGCGTTGCGTGGATTGACGAAGGCGTCGTCGCCGGCGGCCAGTTGCTCGGCGACAATCCGGTCAAACTCCGCTTGCGGCATAAAGACCTCGCCACGGACCTCGAACACCTCCGGCGGCTCGCCATCGAGCACCAGCGGCACACTGCGGAGCGTCCGCAGGTTGTGCGTGATATCGTCGCCACGCCGGCCGTCGCCGCGGGTCAGGCCAAGCGTGAACTGGCCTCCCTGGTATCGCAGGCTGGCCGCCACGCCATCGATCTTCGGCTCGGCCAGGTAGCCGCCCGGCAGCGGGTAGCCCTCGGTGGCGGCCGTGGCGAGTCGATCCGCTCTTTGCCGCTGAAGAGCAAGCCGGTCGCTCGCTAGTGCGTCGCGGCTCTGTTTGGAATCGGCATCGCGTTTCCCTTTGAGGGCCGCTTCCTTTTCGTCGAGCTCGGCGAGCTTTGCATCGATCTCTGCCAGCTCAGGGTCGACCGCCTCGAAGCAACGCTGGGCCCACTTGGTTAGGTCCTCGGCGTTATACGAGTTATCGATCGAGTACATCCGGCGAGCGTGCTCGACCGTGCGGAAGCCTTCGATCGGCTCGCCGCCCACTCGCTGGGTTGGGCTGTCGGGCGTGATGAGCTTGGGGCTCTCGGCCTCCAACGCCCGCAGGCGGGCGAGCAGCTCGTCGTATTCCCGGTCGCCGATCGACGGCTTCGCTTCGACGTAGTACCGCCGATCGTGCTCGCGGATCTCGCGGCGGAGTTGTTCGATCTCGGTGGCGGAATCGGGCATTCGCGGCGGCGGCGGATCGGCGGTCCTGGTGGCGGGCGTCTTGGCTGGCCGGTATCGTACGGGACTGCCCCCGAACCAACCACGCCCGCTATGCGATCGGTCACCGACAAACCCACCGAAACCGCCGCCGGCGTCATCTCCGTTCGGGGGGCGCGGACGCACAATCTGAAGGATGTCGATCTCGACCTGCCGCGGAATCAGCTCATCGTCTTCTGCGGGGCGTCGGGCAGCGGCAAGACCTCGATGGCGATCGATACGCTCTACGCCGAGGGACAAAGACGCTACATCGAGAGCTTCAGCGCGTACACGCGTCAGTTCTTGGAGCAGCTCGACAAGCCCGATTGCGAACGGATCGACGGCCTCCCGCCAGCCATCGCCGTCACGCGGGCGGGCGGCACGCGATCGAACCGCGCGACCGTCGCCACAGCGACCGAAG
>CAYGUP010000088.1:0-13675 GCA_964353155.1 uncultured Planctomycetaceae bacterium
GGACGGGTCGAGGTGGTCCGGCCGACACCGCTGGCGGGCGGCTCGGGGGTCAGGATTCCACTTTCGGTAGCATCAATCGACATGCGAATTAACCTTCGCGAGTAACGTTTCGGGTTCACCTTGGGCAAGTCTTCCGAAACCCGCCCGGTCTCTTTATGACTACGCAGCCATGGGCTTGATGCCCTCGGCAGCCAGCTAAGTTGTTGAGATTTGCTCTCAGAAGCTAGTAAAAGCTAGGGCGAATCGTTGCTAGTGCCTACCCCAGAACAACCTCATGCGGCGATTCGACGCGGAATGAACGATTTGGCCGTCATCTGCCACTCCGTAGCGGCATCGCAACCTTCACCGACCGCTCGGAAATCGCGACCGAAATCATGCCGAGCTCGTACGTCGAAAGGACACGAGCCCCCGACCGAGCGTAAGCGGCCACGGCTTCTTCGCGATGCTCGCCGCTGCTGATAATGACCGTCTCGGGGAGGCTCCAACCCGCGAAGCCCGGCGGGTTGCTCAGGCGACTCCCGTGGTGAGGGGCCAACAGCACATCACAATCGTACGGCTCCTGGGCCAATAGCCGATCGACGCCGGCCGCTTCTAGGTCGCCCGGCAGCAAGACCCGTTTGCCTCCGAACTCGACGCCCAGAACGAGGCTATTGGCATTGTCCGAGCCGATCACGCCCAACTCGTCGGGGTGCATCACCTCAAGCCGCGCCGCGCCAACCCGCAGGCGCTCCCCTTGGACGATCTCGCGGATCGACACCCCGCTCCGGATCAGCAAACGCTTGAGCTCCGCCGGACCGGAACGATCGGCGGGGTCGTCGTGCAGGGGGAACATCTGGGGCGTGGTCCATACGCCTCCGAGATCGAATCGCTCCAGCAACCCGGGCACCGCGTTGTAGTGATCGATATCGGGATGCGTGAGAATCACCGCGTCAAGACGCCGAATGCCGCGCGACCAGAGTGTCCGAGCCACGACATCGGTCACCCGCTCGGGCGAGCCCAACGCGCCCGCATCGACAAGCACCGTCGCTCCTTCGGGGGATTCCAAGAGGGTCGCCGAACCGTGGCCGACATCGATGAAGGAGCAACGCAACTCGGCCGGCGAGGCCAGCGTGCCCCAGAGAACCGGCCCGAAGAGGGCGGCGGCGAGTGCCAACGCGCCGCGCCAAGCGAAGCTCCGCATCGGCAGGCGATAGACACGAATCGCCGCCGTGACGGCAATCCAACCAATCCAAGCCGCCGACCACCAGGACGGAGGGCCGGGGGTCCAGAAACCGGCCAACGGCACGGCGGCGGTTGTCGTGACCGCTTCACCAAGCCACGCGGATGCCGTTCCGCTGACGTAGCCCGCCAAGGCGGCGAGCCAAGTGAGCCCGATCGCTTCGGCGGCCAGTAACAGCACCCCGACGCCGACCGTCAAAGCAATCAACGGCGAAACCACCAGCGCCAGAGGGGTCGCCGCCGGCGAGACCAGATGGAACTCTGAGGCAACCAAGGGTCCCGTGGCCAGTTGCACGGCGACCGTCGCCGCCATGACCCAACCGGTCCACCGCAGGCCCCTCCGCGCGAGGCGATCCGCCGGCGACCGTGTTGATTGAATCAATCGCTCCAGCGGTGGCGTCACCCTCGCCCGCCGACGAGCGGCCCAGGCAGCGACCACCAGCAAGGTCGCGGCGGCCAGGAAGCTCAGTAGGGTTCCGACGCCGAGCCAAGCGCCTGGCGACAAGGCAAAGACCGCGACGCCCGCACCGGCCAGCGAGTTGGCACTGATCGGTCGCCGCCCCGAGATGGCCGCCACGCAGGCCGCCACGGCAACGACCCCCGCCCGCACCGCCGGCGGCCTCGCACCAGCCAGCACCACGTAGAGACAGACCAAGACCAAGGCCCCAAGCCAAGCCGCCCGGCGCGGGATCAGGCCTAGGGCCGCCAAACCCGGCAACACCGCTGCGACCAAGCCCACATGCAGGCCCGACACAACCAACACGTGCAGCGTGCCGGTCCGGCGAAACGCCTCGACGGTCTCCTCCGGCAACGCAGAGCCATCGCCCAGCAGCATCGCCTTGACCAGCGAGGCGGCTTCACCCTCGATCCGCTCATCGACTTGGTTCAGAGCCCAGGCACGCGAGTCGGCGGCGGCGCGACCGAATCGGCTTTCGGCGGAAGCGAGGGGGGTCACGCACTCGGGGGCCTCGGCCCAGACCAACGCCAAGCGACGCACGGCACGCTCACGGATCGCGGCGTCGCGTTGGCCCGGGTTGCTTGCTTGGGTAGGGCGGCGTAGTTGCCCGAAGACACGCAACCGATCTCCGGGACGGACCCCTTCGAGGCGGCCGGCCACGGTGATCTCACAACGGCCCCCGGCGTCACGCCAATCGGTCGCGTTGCGGAGAGAGTCGGCCGTGACCTCCAACACCGTGCGTTCGTGGGAGGGGATCGCTCGGAACGGAGAGTGGTTGGCGGCCGGGTAGATCTTTGGCAACGAAGTCACCACGACTTCCAGGCAGGCCGGCTCAGCATCGCGGCGGGCGAAGCGGCCGATCTCGTCGACGGAGAATTGATGCCAAGCAAGGCTCGCCCAGCCCGCTCCGAAGGCAGCGATCGCCGAGAGCAAGAAGCCACAGGCAGCGACATCGCGTTCACGAGACCACGCGACCAACCAAGCTACCAGGAACACCCCAACAAGCCCGCCGACCAACCACGCCCCGATCGCCGGCACAAGAGCCGAGGCAACCGCCCCGCAAGCGGTGGCAAGTGCGACCCAGACCAGCGGCGTCCCGTCGGCCTGCGCCGCCGACCGGCGTCGCTCCGAGAGCCGCGTTTCCGCGACACGACGGCCGGCGGACCCGCGTGGGATGGGCACGGTTGGGCTGGGTAAGGCTTGCGGGTGAGCTGAGACTTGCAGCCGCTAGCATAACCACGAACTTGAAGCCGGGCGAACTACGGCGACTGACGGGGCGTAGGCAAGATCGACGTGCAGACCGTACGATTCGCCCAGGCGGCTTCAGACCGCCGGCGTGTTTGGCCAGATCGGCCCCGGTCGGTTGCTAGGGATTGGCGACACGCTCGAACACCCGCACCGCCTCTCCGGCCCGCTACGAAGGCTCGCCGGCAAGGCTCGCACGCTACAGGGAGGGAATCTCGCATGGCACGCCGCCGCTCATCGCGCAATAAATCCACCAGCTCCACCAAACGCCGCGGAGCGGGTCCGATCGTGACCCTCACCGAGCTGGCCCTCTTCGGCGGGCTGCTGATCGCCCTCGCCAGCGGCTGCGACGCGGGGGGTGTTGGGGTTTTTGACCCAGAAGTCGGATCAGCCTCATCAAACAGCCAATCCACCTCGAAACTCATCCCGCGTGAGGTCCTCTTCGGCAACCCTGACCGCGGGCAGGCCCGGTTGAGCCCAGACGGCAAGTGGCTCAGCTACTTGAAGCCGGTTGAGGGGGTCATGAACGTCTGGGTCGGGCCGTCGGACGATCCCGACGCGGCCAAGCCGATCACCGACGACACCTTCCGCGGCATCCGTTCACATAGCTGGACCTACAGCAGCAAGTACATCGTCTACACCCAAGACAAGGGAGGCGATGAGAACTTCCATGTCTATGCGACCAACGTCGAGACACTCGAGACCAAAGACCTGACCCCCGTCGATGGCGTGCGTGGCGAGTTGGCCGGGGCGAGTGAACGGTATCCCGACGAGCTGCTCATCGGCTTCAACGACCGCGACAAACGGTTCCATGACCTTTACCGCGTGAACGTCGAGACCGGCGACAAGGAACTCGTCCAGGAGAACCCGGGCGTCGCGGGTTTCGTCACCGACGACGACTTCAAGGTCCGCCTCGCCGTGAACTTCACCCCCGCAGCGGGTCAGGTGTGGCTCAAGCCTAAGAGCAATGAGCCCGGCGAGCGGGGCTACGACGATTGGGAGCCGATGGAGGAGTTCTCCAGCGTCGATGCCATGACCAGCGGCCCGTCCGGCTTCGACAAGGCCGGCAAGGTCCTCTATTTCGAGGATAGCCGCGAGCGGAACACCGCCGGCCTCTTCTCCCGCGATCTGGCGACCGGCGAGACGGAGCTCATCGCCGAGGACCCCCGCGCCGATGTCGGCAGCGTGATGTCCCATCCGACCGAGCAGACCCTGCAAGCCATCTCGTTCACCTACAGCCGGACCGAGTGGAAGATCCTCGACGAAGCGATCCGCCCCGATATCGAGTTCCTCCAGGCATTCCCCAGCGAGAACGACTTCGCCGGCGAGTTCATCGTCACCAGCCGCACGCTCGATGATACGACCTGGACCGTGGCTTATGTCTTGGACAACGGGCCGCTGCGGTTCTACCTCTACAGCCGCCCCGTCGAGGGCGAGGGGGAACGCTCGATGCGGTTCCTCTTCAACAGCCGGGACGACTTGGCCGACTACCAACTCGCCACGATGCACACCCCGGTCATCGAGAGCCGCGACGGGCTCAAGCTTGTCAGCTACCTGACGCTGCCCGTCGGCACCGACACCGACGCCGACGGCGTGCCCGACAAGCCCCTCCCGCTGGTCCTCGACGTGCACGGCGGGCCGTGGGCGCGTGATGGCTGGGGCTACAACGCCAGCCATCAATGGCTCGCCAACCGCGGTTACGCGGTGCTGAGCGTGAACTACCGCGGCTCGACTGGCTTCGGCAAGAACTTCATCAACGCGGCCAATGGCGAGTGGGCCGGCAAGATGCATGACGACCTGCTCGATGCGGTCAATTGGGCCGTCGATCAAAAGATCGCCGTAAAGGACAAGGTCGCCATCATGGGCGGCTCGTATGGCGGATACGCCACGCTGGTCGGCCTGGCGTTCACGCCCGACACGTTCGCCTGCGGGGTCGATATCGTCGGCCCGTCGAGCCTGGTGACGCTGATGAACAACGTCCCGCCGTACTGGTATCAGTTCATGCCGGTGATGAAGCAACGCGTCGGCGATTGGACGACCGAAGCAGGCCAAGCCGACTTGCTTGCCAAGTCGCCCCTTTCGAAGGTCGATCAGATCACCAAGCCGCTGCTCATCGGCCAGGGAGCGAACGACCCGCGGGTCACGCAGCTCGAAGCGGACCAGATCGTTGCGGCGATGGAGGCGAAGGGGATCCCGGTCACCTACGCCCTCTACCCCGACGAGGGCCACGGCTTCGCCCGACCCGCGAACCGGACGAGCTTCAACGCGGTCACGGAGGCCTTCCTGTCCGAGCACCTGGGCGGCCGTTACGAATCACTGACCGCCGAGGACCTCGAAGGGGCCAGCCTCCATGTGCCGACCGGATCCGAGGCGGTTCCCGGCCTGACCGAGGTGCTCCCCGCCGAGCGGCGGCAGATGCCGGAGGCTGATGAGCCGGCAGACGACCCCTCTTGAGTCGGGTGGCCAAATCGTTTTGTCGCACGGTTTTGTCGCACGGCCCAAACGCCTGAAGCGACCGAATCTGCCCGACTCGACGCCTAACCACCTGCCCGTCAACGGCTTACGTTTTGTCGCATGCCGCGGCGTGAAACCCTGACAGGCCGGAGACCCGCCCGCCGTGCGCAAGCGCGGCCCGGGCGGACTGGCATTTTACCTAACCGGCCGACCAAAACGGGCCGGCTGGTTGATGGGCGTTGCAAGCGGCTTCTGGGCGTGGGTCTTACCGGTCGCGGCCGGCGACGATCGTGTCGAGCTTGGTCCGCATCGCCGCGGCCCGTTCCGGCATCGCCGCGGCCAGGTCGCGGGTCTCGCCGGGGTCGTCGGCCACGTTATAGAGGCGGCCCGCTCCGGTCACTTGGACACCGACCCAGGGGCCGAGGCCGTCGCGGGTCTTGCCGGGGCGGAGGTACTTCCAAGGACCTTCACGGAGCCCGAGTTGGTAGGCCTCGTGCACAAGGTGCGGGCGGCCGGTCGCGTCCTTGCCGACGAGCGTGGCGAGCGCATTGCGGCTGTCGGGCAGGGCCTCGGCAGGAATCTCGACGCCGACCAACTTGGCGAAGGTCGCCGGCAGATCGACTTGGCCAAGCAACGCGTCGCTTTCTGAACCTGGCGAGATCTTGCCGGGCCAGCGAGCGACGAGCGGGACCCGCGTGCCTCCTTCGAAGATCGAGTACTTGCCGGCGCGGGAGCCGCCGGCCGGGCGGTGCTTACCGAGCCGCTCGCGGGCCTCGTCGGCGTAGCCGTCGTCGAGCACCGGGCCGTTGTCGCTGGTGAAGACGACCAGCGTCTCGTCGGCGATGCCTTGCTCGTCGAGTGTGCGGAGCAATTCGCCGACGCACCAATCGAGTTGCAGGATCGCATCGCCCCGTGGCCCCATGCCGCTCTTGCCGACGAAGCGTGAGTGTGGCGCACGCGGCACGTGGATGTCTTGCGTGGAGAAGAACAAGAAGAACGGCTTGTCGTCACGTTCTTGCAGCCAGCGGACAGCCTTGGTCGTGATGACGTCGGCCATCTGCTCGTCGATCCAACGGGCCCGATGGCCGCCGGTCATATAGCCGATCCGCGAGATCCCGTTCACGATCGTCTGGTCGTGGCCGTGCGTGGTTTGCATCTTGAGCAGGTCGGGCCGCTCGGCGCCGGTCGGGGCGTCGCCGATCCGCTTGCCGTAGCTCACCTCGATCGGATCGGCCGGGTCGTGATCCACGACGCGTCCCTGCTCCAAGTAAACACAGGGCGTGCGGTCGCCGGTGGCGGGGATCAGGAAGTGGTAGTCGAAACCGACCTCTTTCGGCCCCGGGGCTACCTGCCCGTTCCAATCGATCGGCCCGCGCCCCAGGCCGAGGTGCCACTTCCCGACCACGGCGGTGTCGTACCCGGCCGATCGGAGCCGCTCCGGCATTGTGTGCGAGCCGGGCTCGATGATCAGGTTGGCATCGCCGGGACGGATGCCGGTGTTGTCTTGGCGGAAGGCGTAACTGCCCGTGAGCATCGCGTACCGCGAAGGGGTGCACGTCGCCGCCGAGCAATGGGCGTCGGTGAAGCGGATCCCCTCCCGGGCGATCCGATCGATGCTTGGCGTCTCGATCGTGGTCGCGCCGTTGCACGACACATCGCCGTAGCCAAGGTCGTCGGCGTAAATCACCACGATGTTCGGCCGCTCGGCGGAGCCAACCGAGGCGGCTAGAAGACAAGCGACCAAGCAGAGGACGGGTCTCATCGAAGCTCTCACAGAAGAGGAACGCGTGCCGGAGATAGGCAGCGGCTGATATCGGCGGATGTCTCTTTGGCTGTCTTCGCCGATACCTAAGCCGATTCCTTGGCGGTGAATCGGGGTTTGTATCGGAGGAAGGGACTCTCGATCAGTCGATAGCTTAACCAACCGACCACCCAACAGAGTGGCAGACAAGTTATTGCGTACAACCCGAACGCCACGACTGTCGAACCGGTCACCGCTGAGAAGGTGATCAGCGGCGTGGCTCCCTCGCTCCCCGGTCCGAATAGGTGGTCGCGAATAAGCGCCCGAACCGGCCCGTGGGTCAGGTAGATGCCGTAGCTGTAGAGGCCGAAGGATCGGAGCCAACCGGCTTCGAAACACCGGGTCAGCCGCGGGGCGATCGCCGGGTCGTGCAGCAAGAGCAGCAACGCTCCGGCGGCGAGGCCACCGAAGGTGATCCCGTAGCCGAGCGAGGGAGCGGGGCAGAAGTAGGCCCCGGTTGGTCGGTTGAGTGTCCCGACTAAGTCAAACGCTGCCGCCGAGAGCGTCCCAAGCAGGAAGACAACCCACAGCGTCCTCTTGGCCGCGTTCCAAGGGATGCCCGAGCGGGCCGCGACCGCGGCGAAGGACCCGATCGCCAGGGCGTCGAGCCGCGTCCAGGTCGAGGCATACAGCATCACCGGGTTGGCTCCATCCAACTGCGCGGCGACCCGCCCGAGCAGGATAGCCAAGATCATCGCCCCGCAGAGCCGGGCGAGTGTCTTCGGTTGACACGACCAAACGACCCAAGGCCAGACCAAGTAGAACTGCTCCTCGATGGCCACACTCCAAGTCACGGCCAGCGGGCCAACGAGGAAGTCGCCGGCCGCCGCTTGCGACCAGTTGCCCAGCAAGAGCCAGAAGCTGGCCGCCTGGGCGGTCGAGAGTTGGTCGACGCCCCACATGCCGCCTCGCCAGGCAGAGAAAGCGAGCACGACCGCCACGAGGAGGAGGTAAAGCGGAAGGATGCGCAGGGCCCGCCGGGCGTAGAAACTGCTGACGCGGTGCGGGGCGTCGCGCGTGTCGAGCAGCACGCCGGTGATCAGGTATCCCGAGAGCACAAAGAAGAGCGTCACGCCGACCCAACCGAAGTTGGCCGGCCAAAGGACAACGCGTTCCCAAGTGCTTGTCGCCGGCACAACCACGAGTTGGTGGAGCAACACCCACAAGATGGCCACGCCTCGCAGCCCGTCGAGGGCAAGCACACGCCCACGCGGCCGATCCGCCCTGGGGTCGGCGGGGCTCACCGGTCGAGTTCGGCCGGGCGGCGGCCGATCGGCACGGTCGCCCGGACGCGGGCCCCGTTGCGGATCAACTCGATCTCGACCTGCTGGCCGACCTCGGTCAGGTTCACGAGGTTGAACAGGTGATCGGAGTCTTGGATCGTGGTGCCGTTGTAGGTCAGCAAGATATCGTTCTCACGGAGCGAGGCCTTCGCCGCGGGCGAGTTGACGCTGACGTCTTTGATGCGGGCGCCGAACAGGCGGGGCAGGCCGGCCGAGCGGGCGCGTTGCTCGTTGAAATACTCATCGAACTGCACGCCCAGGTAGCCGCGGCTCGCTTCGCCGTTGTCGATCAGTTGGCCGGCGACGCGTGTGGCGAGGTTGATCGGGATCGAAAAGCCGATCCCCTCGTTGCCACCGCTGGAACTCGCGATCGCTGTGTTGAGGCCGATGACCTCGCCGCGAAGGTTCACCAGCGGTCCGCCCGAGTTGCCCGGATTGATTGCGGCGTCGGTCTGCAAGAAGTTCTGGAGCTCGACTTCGCCATCGCCCAGGTCGAGGTTGTAACGGCCTTTCGCGCTGACGATGCCGCGGGTGACGCTGTGGTTGAGCCCGAACGGGCTGCCGAACGCCAGCACCTGCTCGCCGATCTCAAGCCGGCCGCTATCGCCAAGCACCGCGGGTGTGAGCATGGCGATGTTCTCTTCCGATACCGAC
Source organism: uncultured Planctomycetaceae bacterium (assembly GCA_964353155.1). Taxonomy (GTDB): domain Bacteria; phylum Planctomycetota; class Planctomycetia; order Pirellulales; family Lacipirellulaceae; genus Botrimarina. The sequence goes on from CAYGUP010000088.1 coordinate 9,113, forward strand.
ATGACGGCGACATCGGTCTGCTTATCGCTCCACAGACGCTCGGGGCGGAACGGACGGCCGTCCACCAGTTGCACGCGGATATGCGACGGCGACGAGTGACGGATCACGTGGCGATTGGTCAGCACATAAGGCTTGCCACGGAAGCGAACGATGACGCCCGAGCCCGCCTCGTTGCCACCGGCCCGGATGCGGTGCTCGCGGATCGGGCGGGCCTCGATGTGTACGACGCTCGGCGAGACGAGCCTCGCGACCCGCTTGTAGATGCCGAGCTGGGGTTCGAGGGCGGCGACTTCACGCGCCAACTCGTTGAACTCTTGAGCCCGCGAAGCGGGGCTTTCCGCCGAGACCTGTCGGGCCGCTTCGCGTTGCTGAGCGACGGCGGGCAGCGTGACAAGCAGCGTGACGAGAACGGCCAAGGCCATCGGGGCGGGGCGGCGGGTCCGGCTCGTCACCATCTTTCTCGGTTGGCTCGGGGTTCGTTTCGGCGGGATGGATGCAAAAAGGGGCCGCGACCCCATCGGTGTCGCGGCCCCCCTAGTCTAGCCAACCAGACAACGCCCGGCGTGAGGCGTTGCGGCTACTGGAGCTCGAAATCGTTCACTTGGGTGTTCGAGTCGGAATATCCGGTATCAACCACGCGACTCCAGTCTTCGTTGTGGCGGTCTTCGAGCGTGCCATCCTCGGCCGCCTGCTGGCACTCGATACACATGGTCGCGTACGGCAGGGCGTTGAGCCGGGCCATCGGGATGGATTTGTCGCAGTGCTCGCACTTGCCGTAATTGCCCTTCTTGATGCGGTCGAGGGCGTTCTCGATGCTGCCGAGTTCGCGACTCTCGACCTCAGCCAGTTGTGAGCTGATCTCGTCTTGGGCCGCATCGAGGGCGGCGTCGACCACGTCGCTGCCGCTCTGCTCACGCAATTGCATGAGCAAGCTCAGGTCGCCCGCCAGGGCACGACGCATCGCGTCCCGCCGCATGAGGAGCAGGTCGTGGATCTTCTTGATGGATTCGGCTCTTGAGCGGGCCATGGGGGTGACGCCTCATCGTATGGCCTATCAACCAGGGGCCGCGTGGTGCGGTCCTCCGTGGCGTGACAGGCTGTTTTGTCTGTTCCAGGTGCGTGCTGCGACATGCCGCGAGGCACGATCGCTGCTTCGCAAGCTTAGTACGCGTTGACCCAGGGATGGGTTGCGGAGTTCGGTTCGGAAACCGCGAAACGGGTTATTCCGTCCACACGAACGGCGCAATCGTCGATAAACCGTTGAAATAGAACCATTTAGGAGGCCTGGAAACGGCTCGATCTGGCAGGCAAACGATCCAGGCGGTTGGCCGCAGGTCCTCCAGGATCGTTTTGACCCGCCCGGTTAGGCGAGCTACATGCTTCTACTCGTTGTGCCTCGCCGCAGACCTCACCCCCCATTCGTGCGGCTAACTTGACGACGAGCCCGCCATCCGAAGCTCAACATGCCTAGCACCGCTCCGCCAATCGCCGCCGCGTCGACCGTCACCGAGAAGGGGATCGCCCTCGGACTGAGTCTGTCGACGGACCCCGAAGCCGTCCTCGCCGAGCTGACGGCCACCCCGCAGACCCTCGGTTCAGGCCCTCGCTGCACCATCCGACTCGACGCGCCCGGACTGCGCCCGATGCACTGCGTCGTGACGCCGACCGCGGAAGGTCCGGTGGTCCGCCGTTGGGCGGCCGAGACGCTGCTCAATGGGGAAGACTTCAGCGAATCGATCCTCGTGTCGGGCGACTGCCTCCAAGTCGGCCCGATCGAGTTGACGGTCATCGACTTGGCCCCGAACGAGGAGCCGGAAACCGAACCGGCCGAGCTCCCTTTCGCCGAACAACCTGTCGATGAGCCCGCCGCCGATCTCGACGCCGAGCCGGAGGTTGCCGAGCCGACCGTTGAAGACGCGACCAACACCGGCGCGTGGCTGGATTGTGGCATCGAGACCATCTCGGAGCGGCTCGAAGAGATCACCGCCGAAGATGCCCTCCCAACTCCGTTGGCTGACCCGGCGGTCCCGAGTCGGTTGCTGCAACCGTGGTCCGAGACACCGACCGATGCCGAGGCGACACCGCAAGAAACAACTTCTGAGTTCGCCGCCGAAGCACCGGTCGACGAGCAAGCCGTCGAGCCAGAGGCCTCAGAAGAAGAGACCCGAGTCGAATCGAGTTCAGCCGGCTCGGTTGATGAATGGGCGGTCCCGGCGTCCGACGAACCGACCCTTCCGCCAGCAGCAGAAAAGCCTGCCGATGAGGTAGTCGATAGCTCAGTTGATGCTTGGACGGCGGAGTTCGCAAGCGAACCGAATATTGTGGCCGAGCAAGACCCCGAAGCTCTGCTTACCGAGGACGCCACTGATCAATTTCAATCGGTGTGGTCGACAGACGCCCCGGAAGCCGAGCCGGTTGTAGCCGAGGAGCCCATTGCAACTCCGGCGTCCGAAACGCCTGCCGCCGAGCCGGTTGCCGTTGTGCCGGTAGCCGACGAAGAAGCTATCCGCGAACACGACGCCGCCTTCGCCGAAGCGACGGCGCAAGTCGAACGCCTTCGTGCCCGCTTGCGGGGCAACCGAGAACGGGTTTCCGGCCTGGTCGCGGCTCTTCGCGAACGGCGTGAAGAGATCGCCGCCCTCGAAGTCGCTGTCGGCGAACGGGACACGCTCATCAACGAGCTCCAAGGCAACCTGCAAGACGCCTTGGAGGTCGGCGAGGCGGCCCGCGCCGAACTCGCCGCTTGGCAAGAAGTTGCCAAGGCTCAAGAAGTCGCTGCCGAAGAAACAACGACGGCAGCCGAGCCCGAAGCCCCTGCCATGGTCTCACCGGCGGTGGACGAACTCGCCGAAGCAGAAGCGGAAGCCGAGGCCGAGCAGATCGCCGCTGATATCGCCGCCACGATGCCGACCGACCCTGGCGTTGAGTCGGTCGAGGCCTTCTACGAGCTGCCGGCCGAAAATCCGCCGGTTGCCGAGCTTCACGAAGAAGCAGCCGCTGATGACGAAGCCACTCCAGACGAGGCAGCTCCCGAAGAGGCCGTTGCCGAGGAAGAAAGCCCCTGGGGGATCGAGCAAATCGCCGCCGGAGTTCAGGAGCCGACCGCCGAGGCGGCTCCGCTTTGGGGCGATCCGTCGGCCGTCGCTGACCTGATTGAGGACGCACCGACTGAAGAGACCGCTGTCGAACCGAATACCGAAGCGGAGGCCCTCCCGCTCGAGCAAACAGTCGAGCCCCTCGCCGAACCAGAAACCGCTTACGAACCCGAAGTCGCTCCCGAGTCGCCGATCGAGCAAGTCGACGCAAGCGAAGAACTCGTTGGCGAGACAAGCCTCTCCGAGGTTTCGGATGAGGCCGAGGAGCCGGAGCCGCGGATCGAAATCACCGAGCTCATCGCCAAGGCCGCCGCGAAGACCGCCTTCGATCCGCTAGCGAAGGCTGACGACGAGACGCCGCACGAAGCCCCGGCCTCGTTCATCGAGCAATACGCCCACACGCTTCCGGACGACAACGAACCGACCGAAGCCCCCGCCGCCATCGAGCCGGTGGCCGAGGCCATGGTCGAATCGGCTCTAGAAAGCCCGGGCGATGAGGGCGACGACGACTCGATCGATGACTACATGCGGAAGCTGATGGAACGCGTCCGCGGCGACTCGACGCCGGCCGTTCCCCAGCCGACCCCGCAACCGGCTGCTGACGTCGCCACCGAAGCGTCCGCAGAACCCCAACTGGAACAGGTGATCCCTGAACCGGAGGCGACGGCGCCGATCCGCTGCCTCTCCGAAATGAAGCGTGAGCCACAACGCCAAGTCACCGCCGACATGGGCGCCTTGCGTCAGCTCGCCAACCAATCGGCACGGCACGCGCTCGATGTTGCCGAGACCCGTGACAACCGCGAGCAAGCCACGATGAAGGTCGTCGCCTCGGCGGTCGCGCTCGGTTGCGGCGGTTTGGCCGCGGTGACCGCGTCGGACTTGTTCGGCATGCAGTTCGTCGGCGGCCTCGCCGGCATGGCTGCGGGCGGGTGGTTCGGCTTCAAGACGCTCAAGTCTTGCCAGTTGGCCAGCCGCGTCGAGGAAGTCAAAGCGGCCGTGCAGCAGCAAGACTGACCGACCGCTCAGATCGCCGAGTTAGCGAACTGGGCGGTGACGGTCTCCGTGATGCCGCCGCGGGCGTGGAACGCGATCTCGACCTTCAGCCACTGCGGCGAGCAGGCCGCGACGAGGTCGTCGAGGATCGTGTTCGTGATGTGCTCGTAGAAGATTCCCTTCTCACGGAACGATTGCAGGTAGAACTTCAGGCTCTTGAGCTCGACGCACGTCTTGCGGGGCGTGTAGGTGATAGTCACCACGCCGAAATCGGGCTGGCCGGTCTTGGGGCAGAGCGAGGTGAACTCCGGCTGCTGGATCTCGATCTTGTAATCACGATCCGGAAACTGGTTCTCGAAGGTCTCAAGCAGTTCGCGTGACATCGGGCAAGGCGGCGGGTTGGGGCGTTGTGATCGGAGCCGAAAGTCTGGCATGATGCGTGGCGGCAGGGTAGGGGAGACCCCCTGCCATTCCC
>CAYGUP010000089.1:0-13554 GCA_964353155.1 uncultured Planctomycetaceae bacterium
ATGTAGCTGGACATCTTGCCCGAGGGCACGCCCCCGGGCAAGATGTCCAGCTACATCTTCAGCCTCAAGCCGGGCGACAAGGTCACAATCAGTGGCCCCTACGGCGAGTTCTTCATCAAGGACACCGACGCCGAGATGATCTACATCGGTGGCGGTGCCGGCATGGCCCCGCTCCGCAGCCATATCTTCGAGTTGTTCAAGAACCTCAAGACCGGCCGCAAGGTCACTTACTGGTACGGCGGTCGCAGCCTGCGTGAGCTGTTCTATATCGATCACTTCCGCGAGATCGAGAAGCAGTTCCCGAACTTCAAGTTCAATATCGCGCTCTCCGAGCCGCTGCCGGAAGACAACTGGGATGGCTACGTCGGGTTCATCCACCAAGTGCTCTACGACGAGTACCTGAAGGACCACCCGGCACCGGAAGACGTCGAGTACTACATCTGTGGCCCCCCGATGATGAACGCCGCGGTCTTCAAGCTGCTTGAGGACCAGGGGGTCGAGAAAGAGAACATCGCCTTCGACGACTTCGGCGGCTGATCTACTTCGCAAAGCGACACACGCCGATGAACACAGACGGTTATGGTTTGGCCCGCACGGTGGCTGCCTTGCCGTCCGCGTTCATCGGCGTTCTTGCTTTGATGTGCCTCACGTCGATTGCCGGGTGTGGGTCCGTCGAGACGGCCCCTCCGCTCTGGCAGTTTGCTGGCCCGACGATGGGAACGAGCTATTCGGTTTCGCTGATTGGCGGGACCGAAGACCGTGCCATGGGGCAGCAGGAGCAGGTCGTTGAGAGGCTCGCAGAAGTGAATCGGCGGATGTCGACCTACGACCCGTCGTCGGAGTTGTCTCGATTCAATGCCAGTGATTCGACGGACTGGTTCGATGTGTCGCGTGAGACGGCGTCGGTCGTCGCCTCTGCGTTGGCGTTGGCGGAAGACTCCTCCGGGGCGTACGACCCGACGGTGGGCCCGCTCGTGAACCTCTGGGGCTTCGGCCCCGGTGAGCGACGCACGTCGCCACCCGCTGACGCAGAGATCGCGGCCGCCCTGGCTAATACGGGGCACGCATCGATCGAGGTCCGCCTTGAGCCGCCGTCGCTTAAGAAGTCGAACCCGAGCCTCTACGTCGACCTCTCTTCGATCGCCAAGGGCCACGGGGTCGATGCGATCGCCGGGTTACTCACCGACGCGGGATACGAAGCTTTCATGGTCGAGATCGGCGGCGAGGTGCGGACCCGTGGCACCAAGCCGGGCGGCAAGTCGTGGCGGATCGGCGTTGAACGTGTTGACACCGATGGCCCGCTTGGGGCGGGGGACCGGCGGCTCCAGCGTGTGGTCGAGTTGGTCGATCGGTCGATGGCGACCTCGGGCGACTACCGCAACTTTTTCGAGCACGACGGGCATCGCTACTCGCACACGATTGATCCGACGACCGGCAAGCCGGTCACGCACAATCTAGCAACGGCGACCGTGCTGGCCGCGACCTGCCGCGAGGCGGACGGTTTGGCGACCGCGCTGTTGGTCCTCGGGCCGGCGGCAGGATACGATTGGGCCATTGAACGAGGGATCGCCGCATTGATGGTTTCGCGCGGCGAGGACGACCAACTAGTTGTGCAAACCACGCCCGCCTGGGACTCCGCGACCGCGGAGGCTGAACGATGAAGATGTTCCTGGTGACTTTGGCCGTCTTCTTGATCGCCCTCATCGGGATGGCGGTGGGGGTGATTATCAGCAACCGCCGGATCAAGGGATCGTGCGGCGGGCTGAACAACTTCAAGGACTCGGTCGGCAACCCGATCTGCGATGCCTGCACGAAGCCATCGCCCGACTGCACCGGCAATCCCAACAAGGTCGCCCCGGCGATTGAGGCCGAGTGATCGAGGCTACTCCGCTTCGAGAGTGCCCCGATAGATCTGCACGCCCGCGAATCGGGCGACGGGCTCAAGCTTAGCAGCGTCTTCGATCGCCGAGTGGAGCCGGCCGTCGGGATCGGTGTGGAACGTCCGGCTCTCGACCAACCAGAAGCTCTCAGCGCCAACGGCATCTCTGAGGTGGTCAATCGCTTGCTCGGCGATCGCGGTGTCGGTGACGACGACATCGAACTCGCCGGGGCGGGGCAGGGCGGTCAGCGTTGGCATCTTGAGACCGGCGATCTCGGCGTTGAACGCGAGCTGCGGTGCGAGGTAATCGGAGACAACGAAGACCGTCTCGTCGTCCGGCGTGTTTTCGGCGAGCCAAGCGGCGGCACTCGCCAGGTCCTCGGTCTTGTAGCGATTGACCGCGTGCCTCTGAGCAACTGCGATGGCCGCGATGGCGCTCAGCACGAGGCACCCACCGAGGCTGGCGGCACGGGCGCGACCACGCCGGCCGAGCCCTTCGACAACGCCGATGCCGACCCAAAGGGCGATCGGCACGACCGCCCAGACGACGAACCGAGGGTTGTAGGTGATCCCGCTTACCAGGCCCAGAAGGCCGACCAAGACGACCGGACCGAAGGTGAGCGTCAGCATCGGCACGAGCCACCCGCCGACCTGGAGTCGCCGACCGCCGTGCCCAAGGAGCGGGGCGAGCGCGAGGGCAAGCACGGCGGACCAGGGGGCGGCTTCTCGGGCGGCTTCGGTGCCGCTGATCTGGTGGAGGTCGGCTTTCGATGGCCCCAGCGTGTATCCGCTGAAGTAAGAGAAGCCGGTGTAGCCGATCGCCGCCGCCGAGAGGGGCCGCGGCTCGCGGAGGTCGTGTTGGTAGCCGAAGTCTTCTTGCAGAAAAGGGAGCAGCGGCAGGCAGCCGACGATGATCGCGACCCCGGCCAACAGCGGCGAGCGAGCGAGGCGTGGGCCGCGCCGCCACAGCAACACGCCGAGGAGCAAGACCAACGTGATCGCGAAGTAGTAATGGCACCACATCCCGAAGACGCCTGCCGCGGCGAACGCGGCCCAATCCTTCGGGCGATCGTCTTGAGCGGCACGCAAGAAGAGCAGGATCGCCAACGCGGCGGCGAAGGTCATCAAGGCATAGCCTCGGATCAACTGCGCGTAGTAGAGCTGTAAAGGCAGGGCGGTGAAGACGATCGCCGCCGCGAGCCCGGCACTCGCCGCGTCGACTCGGCACGCCCGCCCGATCCGCCGCCCGATCCGCCAAACGAGCAGGGTGGCTCCGAGGCTGAATGCGACCGAGAGGAACCGACCCGAAGTCCCCTCACCGATCACGCGGCTCCAGGCCGCCACCAGGAGGTTGAACGTGGGCGGCATCGAGTCGGCTCGGAAGGCGACCTCGGTCCAGGTCCCCCTTGCGTGCTGCCACTCGGCGACCTCGTCGACAAACAGGCTCTGCCCGCCAAGCGTCGCGGCGTGGAAGGCGAGGGCGGCCCCCAACAAGAGCGCTAAGCCAAGGCGTTCGGTCGATGGTCGCATGCTGGCCTAGGGAGAAGCCGCGTGCCGGCTAGTCTTCGGTCGATGGATCGGCTTCACGCCGCGGCGATTGGCGGCGGTCTTGGCCGCTGCGGCGTTCGTCGGCCCGTCGGGCGATCGCCTCGGCCTCGCGGCGGGCGAGCTCGCGGCGATCATCGCGATCGCGCTTCTCGACTAGGCTAATCAGATCGTCCGGCAACTCAAGGCGATTCGACATGGCATGGCTCTCCGGGAAGGCCCCTCAGCGAGTGACGGTGGACGTCCGGCGTGTCGCCACCTCATCCGATGGCGGCTGGCCCTCGGCGGTTGGCGGCAGACGCCGGGGTTGGTTCTTGGAAAGGGTCGTGTCACACCTGACTCCGCAATCGCTGGGGCAACAAACGGGATCCTTTCGATCGAAGCAATGCAGCCGCTTCTCGTCGTGGTACGGGTCGGCCAGCCGATCCTCGTACGGGCGCGGGTTCGAGCAGAGCGGGCCCCGGGTGAGCGGCTCGCGCGCCCGCATCAGGTCGTGCTCGTTGCGGGCGTGAACCTCGGGGTCGGCGTACGGGAGAACGTGCGGCGTGAGGGCCACGACCAGTTCGGTCCGCCGCTTCTCGATGGCTCGCCGTTGGAATAGCGGATTGATGTAGGGCAGCGAGCCGAGGAACGGCACGCGGCTGATCTTGGTGCTATCGGTCTCTTGGATCAGCCCGCCGATGATCATGCCCTGCCCGCTGCGGAGCATCGCGTTAGTATCGAGCTCGGTGGTTTGCTTGTCGGGGGCGTTCGTGTTTGGGTTGACCGCCCCGGTCGATACCTCGGGCGACACCTGCATGAGCACCCGGCCGTCGCGGGTGATGCGTGGCGTGACGTCGAGGATCACGCCGACTTCGAGGAACTGAGCCTGCTCCTGATTGACGCCGCCGCCTTGGGTGCTGAGGTTCGTGAGGAAGCCGATCTCCTCGCCGATCTGCAAACGAGAAGTCTGACCGCTCAGGGCGAGCAGCCGGGGCGAAGCGAGTGTCTTGGCGTCGGTCGTTTCGATGAGGGCCTCGATCACGGAGCCTAGATCGCCACCAGTTGATTCAATAAAGAAACCGGGGGACGCCGCACCCGAGCCTAAGACACCCCCCGTCGCTTCTGCGCTGGTAAAGCCGGCAGACCTGAGCGAGAGGCGAGCCCCTGAGACTCGGCTCAGAGCATTGAAGTCGACGCCGCAGCGTTGGTCGTCCTCCAGCGTGATCTGCAGCAGGTTGACCTCGATCAAAACTTGGCGTGGGGCCTGATCGGCTTCGGCGAGGTAATGCTCGATGCGGGCGACATAGGGATCGAGGTCCTCGACGATCAGCATCTCTTTGGTGCGGCGGTTGTCGCTGGGATCGGTCTCGATGAAGTGCGACTGCCCGATCGGTGACAGCAAGCCTTCGACAGCAGGCTGCAAGTCGGCCGCCGAGGCGAAATCGAGCTCGATCACCGCGACACGGCGGCCCTGCACATCCGGCGAGAGCTGGCCGCCCGCGGCGACGCTCGTCACGACGATGACGCCGTCGCGTTCGGTCCAGGCGTGGCCGGTCGAACTGAGCAACGAAGAGAGCACCTCTTTTAGCGGCATCCGCTTGAATTCGGCGGTCACCGGCAGGTCCGCTGGGGCGGCGACGATCAGGTTGATCCCCTGCGTTTGGGCGAGGGCCCCGAGCACCTGACGGAGCGAGGCATCACGCACCGAGAGGGAGATCAAGCCTTCGGACGATTGGACATCGACCGGGCCGTCCACCACCGGCGGGTAGACCGGCATCGTGAACTGGCGGGCTTCATCGGCCGGAGACGCAACGGCATCCCCCTCAACGGGTGACCCGCCGAGCAGGCGTTCGGTCCCCTGGATCATGGTGTCGAGTGTCGGAACGGTTTGTCCGAACGACGCCGGGTTCGCTATTCCGAGCAGCAGCAAGCCGATCGCCAGCGTTGCGGTGCGGAAGCCGTGGTGCCTACGTGCCACTGTCGCCCCCTTCGCCGGCCAGTGCCGGTTTGAAGACGACGTTGTTACGTGTGATCTCGACGACACGGAAGCCATCGATCTCATCACCAACCCGCACGGTTCGTTTGCCGATTTGGACGGCTTGGCCATCGCCCGAGACAAGCACCATGCCGACGCCCGTCGCCCGGAGCGAATCGAAGCGTTGCTGCAGTTCGTCTCCGGTCGGGGCGGGCTGGCCGCCGTTGCTCGTGGCGATCTGCTCGGGGGCCAAGGCCCAAGCGGGGACCGCGAACGGATCGTGGGCCGTCGCTTCGCTGAGCGTGAGCGTCGGAATCGTTCGCTCGGGTGCCGTCGGTTGATCCGTGGGGCGGCTGGCGGTGGTTGCCCGTTGCCGACGCGGCGATCGCCGCTGTGGTGCGCGTCGCGGCGCTTCGGGCGTGGCGGCCACCTCTCGCTCGCTCGGAGCGTCGGACCCGCCGATCAACTGGGGACCCCACACGGCGACCAACGCGATGCCGAGCACCGCGATCAACACGGCTTTCGCCGGGGTCACGCCGAGTTTTTTCGGGCCGTTGGTCATAGAGCGGCGGTTGGGGGCGGCGGGGTCGCCATGCCGTAGTACAGAGCGAAGGTCAGTCGGATCGGGTAGCTCGTCGTGGTTGCGTTCGAGGCGACTTCCATCTCGGTGAGCTCGGCGAGGCGTGGCAGCAGGGTCACGGCATCGACCAATCCACAGAGGCCGGCGTACGACCCGCGGGCGTTGACCGAGACTTCCACGAGCGAGTGGGTTTCGGTCTCCGTGGTTCCGCCACGGCGGAAGTCCTCGATGGTCACTCCATGGGTCTCGGCGATCTGGGAGAGGTCGGCGAGGAACTCGTCTTCTCGTGCCTCGTCCGGGACGCGGCGGTTGACCAGTTCGACCCGCTTGAGCAGCTGAGCCAGTTGTTCTTCCCGTTCAGCGTGCTGACGACGCAACTCCGTGCCGCCGGTGAGCCGAGCCCGGACCAACTCGGCCCGATGGCTGACATCCCGACGCCACTCGGTGAGCGGCTCTCGGATGACGAAGTAACCCAACGCGGCGACCCCGACAGCGCACAGCACCGCCAGCGTGTACATCACGCCTAGTGGGAGCTTCGGTAACCCAGGTTGTCTCGGTCGCATGAAAAGTGGTGGCTGGCGCTGTTTGGTAAGGGATGACGGTGAGGTTGAGTTAGAGCGTGCAGGTCACCTCGAATCGGCGGTGCCCGCTGGTGTCGCCCGAGATCGGGCGGGTCGATTCGACGGCGACTTCGGCGAACACGCCCGACGAACGGAGCCGCTCGGCGAAGCCGGCGATGGCGGTGCTATCGACGCCGGCGCCGGCTAGTTGGAGCTCGCCGCGTTCGTTCGTGTCGCGCCCGTCTGCTGCTGGGCCGTCGTATTCGAGGTCCTCGACATAGACGGCTCCGTCCGAGGCCCCTGCGGCCCGAGCGATCGCCCCGAGCAAGGCGAGGCCACGGGCCTCACGCGAGAGCCGCAAAGAGAGCTGTTCGCGGGCACGCAGTTGTTCGATCTGGCTGGTCAGGCTTTGTTGCTTGCCGGCGATCTGCTCGAACGGGGCGTAACGGGCGTTGAGTTCGCTGAGTTGCTGGACCGCTACCATTCCACGCGTCCACTCGATCCCGAGCAGCAACGCGGTGCAGACCCCGGCGATGACCGTCGAAGTGGACCAGACACGCAGCACCTGGGCGAACGCTTGGCGTCGCTGGGTGGCAATCGGGATGAGATTGAGGCTGCGTTTCATGGGATACCCGCTAGTGCGCGGCCTCCCACGCCAAGGCCGAGAGGGCGATCGCCTGAGCCAGCAGGCAATCGGGGATGCCGTCGGTCGACTCGTCGCGCTCGAGGCCGCTGGCGGTCCAGGCCTCGGTCGGGATGCCGATCAGCTTGCCGAGTTCTTGCGGAAGCCCCGCGACGGAACCACCGGCCCCCATGACGAGGCAACGCCTCGGCGGCTTGGTCCGGAGCTTGCCGCCGAGGTGGTCGAGCGAGCGCTTGATCTCCTTGGCAACCGGCTGGATCGACTCGTGGAAGGCATCGCTGAGGAGCTTCCGCTCGCTGCCGGCTAGCGAATCACTCCTTGCTAGCAGGCGGTCTGTGTCGGAAACGGATAGCCCGAGCGATCCGGCCAAGCGTTCCTTGGTCGCCGAGAAGTCGCTCTCGTTCAAGCAGCGGGTGTAGAGGGCGAGTCCGCCCTTCGCCGCGACGAGGGTGGCGGAGGTTTCCCCCCAATCGAGCGCTAACAGCAGTTCGTCGGCCCGGTAGCCCGGGGTGAGTTGTAGAACGCGGGCAATGGCGAGCGGCGGGCCGTCGATGGCATCGCAGCGGAGCCCGGAGCGGCTCATCTCTTTCACCGCCGAGTCGATCGCCTCGGCGGGCGTGCTCAGCGTGTAGGACGAATCGCTCCCGGCGGTCCATTGGTCGCTGCATCGATCGCTGGCGGGCAACGGCTCGTCATCGATCGTGGGATCGATCTGACAGGCCGACATCGACAACGTCGCGGCCGATCTGGACCCACGGAGGTTCTCGGCGAGCGCCTTAGCGGCACGGAGGTCGTCTGAGAGGGGGGAGTCGGGCCACTGGTCGCGTAGGCAGATAGCGGTGGCGGTCAGGCTGAGCCCGTCACCAACACGGCGGAGCTGGGCGATCTTTATCGCGCACGCGCCGAGATCGACGCCGATCCAACCGTTTCGATTCAAGCCCAGCATGGTTTGTCTCCCCCCGAGAGACCGTTGCTAGCGTTGAGCAATGGTCGCGATATCGAACACCGGCAGCATCACCGCTAGCACGACAAAGGCGACCACCCCCCCCATGACAATCGTCACGAACGGCTCGATTACTGAGACCAACTGGCGGGCGAGGGCCTGTCCCTCTTCCTCGTAGTGGGTGCCCATCATCAAACTCACCTCGCCCAGCCTGCCCGTCTTTTCGGCCGTCGCGATCATTTCCGACGCGGAAGGCGGTAGCACCTCGTTGCCGTCGAGTGTCTCGCTCAGGCTCCGGCCGTTGGTGACCGCGTCTTCGAGTTGGTAAGAGAGTTCCTGGAACAAGCAGTTCGAGACCGCTTGCCGCAATAGCCGGAGGCAATCGAGCAATGGGACCCCACTCGTGACCAACAACCCGAGGAGCCGGCAAGCGCGGGCACCGATCAAAGCTTGGGTGACTTTCTTGAGCCCGGGTGTACGGAGCAAAGCGGTATCGACCAGGTCGCGTCCCTGCTTCGATGCCCGAGCGGCGATCAAACCGGCGATCGCGGCGCATGCGAGAGGTGCCCAGAGCCACCAATGCACCCGGATCTCGTCGGCGATGCCGATCAGAACCTGGGTGACCATCGGCAAGGCGATATCGTATTGGTCAAAGATCGACGCAAACCGCGGCAGCACAAAGACGACCAGCGTGGAGATCACCCCGAACGAGACGGTCGTGAGCAGCACCGGGTAGACCATCATGCCGCGGATGGTCTGCTTGAGCTTCAGCTCGGAGCGTTGGAGGTCGGCGAGCTGCGAGAGGACCGTTTGCATCTTGCCGGACGCCTCGCCCGCGGCGACGGTTGCGACGTATGCCCCGTCGAAGACCGCCGGGTGCTGCTTGAGCGCGCCGGACAAGCTCGTCCCGCCCATGACCTCGTTTTGGACGGTGGTGAGGATGTCGCGGAACTTGGCGCTCTGGCACTGCCGGATGATCGATTGGAGCGCCGACGAAACCGACACCCCCGCGGCGATCATCATCGCCAGCTGCGAGGTGAAGTTCACCCGCTCTTGCGGCGGGACCGGGCTGCCGAACGACCAACCACGGTGCGGCGCAGCGGCTTCGCCGCGTTCGGCGGTTCCGGTGAGCAGGGCGGCGGGGTTGGTGGCGGCTTCCACGTTGCGTTAGTTGGTCGGATTAATCGAACAGGGTGACGCGGGCGACTTCTTCGAGGCTGGTCACCTCGCGGGCGGCCAAGTCGAGTCCGCCTTCGAGGAGGGTTGGCAGCTTGGAGTCGCGGATCCAATCGCGGAGGTCGTTGCTGCTCGCGTCGCGGGCGACCATCCGGCGTAGCTCCGCGGTGGCGGGCAACGCCTCGTACACGCCGGTTCGGCCGCGGAATCCGGTGTCGTAGCACGATCGGCATCCCTCGCCGCGTGCGAACTTCTGGTTGGGATCGCCCGTGAAGTGCATCGCCTTGAGCATCTCGGCTTGGGCGTAGTGCTGGGTTCGGCAGTGGGGGCAGACCATCCGCACCAGGCGTTGGGCGACCACGCCCACCAGGGCGGCGGCCAGCTTGTACGGCTCGACGCCCATATCGACCATCCGCGTGACCGCGCCGGCAGAGTCGTTGGTGTGCAGCGTGCTCAGCACCAAGTGGCCGGTGAGGGCGGCCTGCACGGCGACCTTGGCGGTCTCGGCGTCGCGGATCTCGCCGATCATGATCACGTCCGGGTCTTGCCGGAGGATCGAACGCAGCGCGGTGGCGAAGGTCAGGTCGCGGACGCCATCGACCTGGACCTGGTTGACCATCTCGACCTGGTACTCGACCGGGTCCTCGACGGTCACCATGTTCGTGTGGACCGACTTGATCAGCTCGAGCGCCGAGTAGAGGGTCGTGGTCTTTCCGGAGCCGGTCGGCCCGGTCACGAGGACCAGCCCATACGGCCGAGCGAGCATCTGTTTGATATCGCCGAGCTGTTGGCCCGGGATGCCGAGCTCGTCGAGGTTGAACGTGAGCCGCTGCTTGTCGAGGACGCGGAGCACGGCCTTCTCGCCGCTCACGGTCGGGAGCGTCGAGACACGCAGGTCGATCTCCTTGCCGTCGACGACCACTTGGCAACGCCCATCTTGCGGCTTGCGTTGCTCGGCGATGTCGAGCTTCGCCATCACCTTGATGCGGGAGATCACCGCCGGGTAGATGTCGCGTCGGGGGCGGATCATCTCGACCAGTTGGCCGTCGATGCGGAAACGCACAATGCCAGACTTGCGTCCCGGCTCGATATGAACATCGCTCGCCCCGCGGCGGATGGCCTGGAGGATGAGGTAGTTTACGAGATTGACGACCGGGCTGCCGCCGACCATGTCTTGGACGGCCGTCAGGTCGATATCGGTGATGTCGTCCTGGAGCTCGACCGCCGACTCGTCCATGTCGGCCGTGACGGAATCGACTTGGAAGTCGTCCTCGTACGCCCGGGCGATCATGCGATCGATCGATGCCCTGAAGGCGAACACCGGCGCGACACGCAGGCCGGTCTCGCGCTCGATCCGGTCGAGCCGATCCAGGTCGCTCGGGTCGTCCAAAGCGACGGTCAGCACGCCGCGCACTTTGAACAGAGCGAGCACGCCGAGCTGCTCGCAGAAGGGTCGGCCGAGTTCGCTGACCGCCAGCGGGTCGATCAAGCCTTCGCGCAGCCGCAACGCGGGAACGCCGAGCTGGGCGGCGATGTGCGGCAGGAGTTCCTCTTCGGTGGCAACCCCCATCGTGAGGAGGGTTTCGCCGAGCTTCTGCCCCCGCTTCGCCTGGAGCTCAAGCGCTTTGGAGAGGTCTTCGGGCGAGACCAGGTCGTCGCCCAACAGACGCTGGCCAAGGCGGATCGGCTTCTTCGATCCGGCGGCGGCAGGGGAGGGCACGCTGGCTTCTGACTCGACCGCTTCGGTCAGTGTCTCCAGCGCGGCGTCGAGGCGATCCTCAACGGCGTTGGCGGCAGGCTGACTTTTCAGGTCGGTCGGGTTCATGCCGGTCGATCATCGAGCGAATTGGGAGATCGCTTGCTTGTCGCTCTCGAAGGATTGGAAGAAGCGGCTCACGCCCGTGGCGGTGAGGATGTCTTGGCACAGCGGGTTGAGGCCGGCGAGGTGCACGGCACCGCCCCGTTGGGTGACCGCGTCGCGGGTGTCGAGCAAGGCTTCGCAGCCCACGCTATCGATCAGCGGGACCTCGGCTAGGTCCACGACGAGCTGCGGTCTGCCTGCGCGAGGCAAGGCTTCCAGTTGCTCCGCGAGCCGCTCGGCTTCCTCACCATTGAGGGCGCCCTCGATCGAGAGCAGCTGGACGGCGCCGTGTTGGGTTGACTTGATCATGGGGCCCTCAAGACACCGGCAGGGTGGCGGTGAAGGTGCTCCCCTCGCCCAGGACGCTGTCGAGTGTCAGGTCGCCGTGGTGCAACCGGGCGATCTCGCGGGCGAGCGAGAGGCCGAGGCCGGTGCCGACGATGTCCCGAACCTCGGGGTTGTCGCTGCGGAAGAATTTGTCGAACACCTTGGCCTGCTCCTCCTCCGAGATGCCGACACCCGTATCGATAACCGAGATTGCGAGTTGGTCTTCGCGGAGGGCGGCCTTGAGGGTGATCGTGCCACCCTCGGGCGTGTATTTGGCGGCGTTGCCGAGCAGGTTGACCACGAGGCCCGACACCTTGTCCTTGTCCAGCATCGCCTCGCCGAGCTTCGGGGCGAGTTCGACCTGGAACTTGAGCGAGCGCTGCTTGGCAAGCGGCTTGATCTTGTCGGCGGCTTCTTGCAACAGCCGGCTGACGTCGACATTCTGGCGATCGACGCCGAGCGAGCCGACTTCGAGGCTGCTGATCGATAGGAGGTCGTCGACGAAGCGAGCGAGGCGCGTTGCCTCGGTGTTGATGGTGTTGCAGAACTCTTTCTGCTCTTCGACATCGGTCATGTCACACATGGCGAGGGTTTCGGCGTAGGCCTTGATGTTCGCCAGCGGGGTGCGTAGCTCGTGCGTTGCCGTGTCGATGAACTGGTCGCGCGACGCCTCGGCCAGTTTCTGCTGGGTGATGTCTCGGACGCTCCAGACGTGCCCGGCATCGGCGCCGCTGGACAGCGGCGCTCGGGCGAGGCGGAGCGTTCGCTCGCCGGCAGCGGACCCGACCGCCAACTCCGAGACGGTCTCGGTCTCGGGAGAGGCATTAGCGACCTTCTCGGCTTCGGCCGGGCAGAGTTCGTGGAGGACCTCTTCGATCGGGGAGCCGCACAGGTCCTCTTCGGCCCCGAGCAGAACCGCGATGGCACGGTTCGCAAAGTCGATCCGGCCCTCCGGATCGGTGATCGCGATCCCTTCGGAGAGGCTCTCGAAGGCCTCCTTTGAGCGGCCCCCTCTGCCGCCGGCGGATTGTAGCAAGAGCGTGGCCGGGTCGGCCTCGGGTTGGTGTGAGATCGTCGAGACGTGCTGGACCAGACGGTTCCAACCAACCGCGGCGAGGCTCGACGGGTTGGTCGGGGCGACCTCCGGTTCGGCTTGGTGCGGCGCGCGGGCGATGCCGGCCAGCCGCTTCTCGATATCGGCAAGCGGGCTTGTCGTTCGGCTCAGCCACCAACCGCCGAGGACGATCAACGCGGCCGGGGCCACAATCGCCAGCGGGGCGTATTGCGTCAGTTCGAGGAGGGTCTCTTTCCACCCCGGCTCGATAACGGCGAACACAAGCGTCCCGTCGGCCTTCTCGCCAGACCGCAGCGGGGCGTTGTACTCGTTGACGGCGCGTTCGTCGTCGTCGTAGAAGCGGACGCCACGGATGTCGCCCCATTGGAGCTGATGGCCGAGGCTCTCGATGGCCTCTTCGCCGATCTGGGTGGGGTCCGTGTGGGCTAGGAAGAGGCCGTCCCTGCCGATGATGGCGCAATAAGCGAGGCGGCCTTCGCTCTGGGCTTCTTCGAGGAGCCGCTGCGTTTGCTCGCCGTCGGTCTTGATGCGGTCCAGCTCGATCGCGGCCGAGAGCCGACCGATGCGCGAGAGGGCGCCGCCAGTCGCTTGTGAGCTCAGCAGGGATTGGACCGCGACCACTCCGCCCGCACTCAGCAGCAACACGGCGCCGAGGCAGAACAGCAGGTACAGGGCGACCACCCGACGGGGGAATCCGAGTTGGGCGGAAGTGGAGAGCATCGTCGGGGTTGGGGTGGGCTGGTCGGATCGGGACGGCTCTGCCTCGCACCGCGAGGCTGGGCGTCGTCGATCAAACGGGTTGCCCAACCAACTGCTCGGCGAGCTCGCCTAGTTGAGAGGGGCTGAACGGTTTCGCGAGCATGGCGGCGACGCCGTACTGCTCGCTTAGCTGCTCGAACTGTAGCTCCATCCCTTTGGCCGTGAGCAAGACGACCGGCACATTCTTGTGGAGGTCGGACGCCCGAAGCCGCTCAATCAGCTCCAGCCCGTTCATATGGGGCATCTGCT
>CAYGUP010000090.1:0-13481 GCA_964353155.1 uncultured Planctomycetaceae bacterium
GCCTTGCGGTCCTGCATCATCGCTTCGATCGAGTAGGTCGCCACGGCGCCGGGGAACCGCTCGCCGGCGGTCTTCTCTCCTTTGATGACCGGCATCGCCATGCAGCTCTCGGCGAACTCGGCGTAGACGTCGAGCATCTGGCGGGTCTCTTCGACGGCCTCTTCGCTCGTGGCGTGGACCGTGTGGCCCTCCTGCCATAAGAACTCGGCCGTCCGCAAGAACATCCGCGTGCGGAGCTCCCAGCGGACCACGTTTGCCCACTGGTTGATGAGGATCGGCAGGTCGCGGTAGCTCTGGACCCACTTGGCGAAGGTCGCTCCGATGATGGTTTCGCTGGTGGGGCGGACGATCAACGGCTCTTCCAGCTTGGCGCTCGGCGCCGGCCGGAGTCCGCCCTCGCCGTCCGGCTCGAGCCGGTGGTGCGTGACAACGGCACACTCCTTGGCGAACCCCTCGACGTGCTCGGCCTCCTTCTCCAGGAAGCTCATCGGGATGAAGAGCGGGAAGTAGGCGTTCTCGTGCCCGGTCGCCTTGAAGCGGCTGTCGAGCCCCTTTTGGATATTCTCCCACAGGGCGTAGCCCCATGGCTTGATGACCATGCAGCCGCGCACGTCGGAGGTCTCGGCGAGGTCAGCCGCTTTGACGACCTGCTGGTACCACTCGGGGTAGTTCTCCGAGCGGATGGGGGTGATGGCGGTCTTGGCCATTGCGAAGTGGGAATTGGGAAGTCGGAAGTGGGAAGAACGACGGAGCCAGCATTCTAGGCATCGCCTAGCGGAATCTGGAATGCCTAGCCCCCGCGTGCCGGTCGCCCGCATCTGATAGGCTCAGCCATCACGATTCCCACTTCCGACTTCCCAATTCCCACTTCCGAATGTCCCGCTCGTTTGTCTCGCAGTTGCAGCACAACCAATCGTTCGACCAGGTTTTCCTCGCCAGCAATAAGCAGTTGCGGACCAACCGGCAGGGGAACTACTTCCTGCAGCTCGACCTCTCGGACCGCTCCGGCTCGCTCGCCTGCCGGCTGTGGAACGCCAGCGAGCGGGACTACGAGGGGTTCGAGAACGGCGACTATGTCTACGTCGAGGGCCAGGCGCAGCTCTTCCAGGGGGCCATGCAGCTCATCGCTCAGAGCATCCAACGGGCCGAGCCGGGCGATGTCGACGAGGCCGACTTCACCACGCTTCAGTCGAGCGAGCTCGCCGCGTTGCGTGAGAAACTCGCGACGATCCTCAAGCAAGTGAAGTCGAAGCCGCTGGCGGCACTCGTCGAGGCGTACCTGGGCGACGAGGTCTTCATGGACAAGTTCTGCCGCGCGCCGGCCGGCATCAAGAACCACCATGCCTACAAGGGTGGCCTGCTGGATCATGTCGTCAGCATGATGGAGCTGGTGGAGGTCGTCGCACCGAAGTACCCACAGGTTGATCTCGAGAAGCTGCTGGTCGGCACGTTCCTGCACGACTCGGGCAAGATCGACGAACTCGAGTACGAGCGTGACCTCGCCTACTCGGACGAAGGCCAGATGATCGGCCACATCACCCAGGCCGTGTGCGTGCTCGACCGCAAGGCACGCGAGGCGGAGCAGCGGAGCCAGATCGCCTTCCCGCCGGTGCTGCTGATGGAGATCAAGCACCTAATCCTCAGCCACCACGGCCGGATGGAGTACGGCAGCCCCAAGCTGCCGATGACCCTCGAAGCGGTGGTCCTCGCCGCGCTCGACGACATGGACGCGAAGCTCGCCAGCTTCACCGGCCTGATCAACGAGTGCCCCAACGCCGACAGCCGCTGGACCCAGTACTTCCCGAACATCGACCGGAAGCTCTGGAAGGGCGTGAAGGGCGACTGAGCTATCCTGACTCCCAGAAGAAGAAAACCCAAGTGCTAGATCCAACTTCAGCGTTCGCGACTGCGATACAGTTGCTCGCCATATTCAAAAATGAACGCGAGGAATCTAGGCAACGAACTATTGAAGAGTACCTAGAGTGGTTACGCAGACATAGGCACGAGCAACTTACAGATATCCTGCAAGCCAATTCAGAGTTGATCTGCGCTCTTGATCATTTCATGCGTGGAGAGACTAACGAAATTAAAGAGACCCTGAGTCGAATCGAAACTGTGATTGTCGCTGTCGCAGGAAAACAGCCAACGCTCCAGGCAGCAGTCGCGGCTGTAACACCTCAGAAGCAATTATCAGATCAAGCAATCGAGATACTCAAAGTTTTGGAAGAGGAAAGAGCCTCTGGGTTCGTGACTATCCGCACGCGTCGTGACACAACGCTAGCTATTCGAGGGAACAGCAGTCGGGCCGACTACGAGCCGAGTGAGCCGCGATATCTAGAAGACGATCTAGAGATGCTCTGCACCTTGGGTCTGATTAGACTCGACAACGTCAACGAGCACTCTGAGTCTTATCATGTCACAAGAGCAGCGGGCGAGATCGTCAAATCTCTACGCACTCCAGAATAAAGCGACTTGCAATCCGTTTCGACGGGATAAACACAAATGGAAGATGAACTCCGCGTCGCGGTCCTCTCGTACACCTCCAACCCGGTCTACCGCGCGGTCAAGCCGGGCGTTATCGCTGAGCGGTTGGGGCTGGAGGGCGATGTCGCTGCGCAGGCGAAGAAGGTCATCAAGAAGATGATCCGCGAGGAACTCCTAGAGTACGGGCCGAACCACCTCGTGGTGCCGGTCGATCCGGAGCACCCCTCGCGCAAGAACCTCGACTTGCCGGCCGGCAAGGACGAGAGCGGAAAGGGCAAGAAAGACAAAGGCAATCGCAAGAAGTCAGGCGGCGATTTTCTCGTCGGCACGCTGCGGCGGATCAGCTCGGGCGATGCGTTCGTGCGGCCCGAGGGGACGCCGGCGTCGGCGGAGCGAGACCTCGATATCTTCGTCTCGGCACGCGATTCGGCCGACGCCACGAGTGGCGATGTCGTGCGGATCAAGCTCGGCCGCGGCGGTCGGCGTGGCAAGCCGGAGGGCAAGGTCGTCGATATCGTCGAGCGGGCGACCAATGTGTTCGTCGGCACCTACTACGAGTCCGAGGGCCGGGCCCTCGTTGATATCGATGGCAAGGTCTTCGGCGACCCGATCTATGTCGGCGACCCGGGGGCGAAGGCCGCCAACGAGAGTGACAAGGTCGTCATCGAGATGGTCCGCTTCCCGTCGCAGGTGCACGAGGGCGAGGGCGTCATCACGAAGATCCTCGGCGACCGCGGTGCGCCGGGCGTCGACACGATGGCGGTCAAGTACGAGTTCGGCCTGCCCGGCGACTTCCCCGAGCACGTGCTGGAGAACTCCCGCGAAGAGGCGGCCAAGTTCGACGAGTCGATCCCCGAGGGACGCCGCGACCTGACCGGCGAGGTCGTCGTCACGATCGACCCGCTCACCGCCCGCGACTTCGACGACGCGATCTCGCTCAAAAAGCTCTCGAACGGCCACTGGGAGTTGGGCGTCCATATCGCGGATGTCTCGCACTTCGTGCAACCGAAGACCGCTCTGGACAACGAGGCCTACGACCGGGCGACCAGCGTCTACCTGCCGGACGAAGTCATCCCGATGCTGCCGGAGATCATCAGCAACAACCTGGCGAGCCTGCAGCCGGACAAGGTCCGCTACGCGATGACCGCGTTGATCGAGTTCGGCGAAGACGGCCTGCCGATCGGAGCGGACGTCTTCAAGAGCGCGATCAAGAGCTGCCGGCGGTTCACCTACGAAGAGGTCGACGACTACCTCTCGAAGAAGCAACTCGTGGAGAAAGGCAGCCTGCTCCACGGCAAGCCGGGCAAGCTCCCCGAAGGCCTCACGCCGGAAGTCGATCGGTTGCTGGGCGAGATGTTCGAGCTGGCGATGGCCTTGCGGAAACGGCGTTTCGAGCGCGGCGCCTTGGAGCTCTCGATGCCCGAGGTCGAGATCGACCTCGACAAGGACGGCCGGGTCGCCGGCGCTCACGTGGCTCAGAACACCGAGAGCCACCAGATGATCGAGGAGTTCATGCTCGCCGCGAACGAGGCGGTCGCCCGCCGGCTCGCGGACCAGGGGCTGCTCTTCCTCCGGCGCATCCACGCCTCGCCCGACCCGCGGAAGTCCCGCGCGTTGACCGAGTTCGTCAAGTCGCTCGGCTTCAAGGTCGACAACTTGCAAGACCGCTTCGAGCTGCAAGAGATGCTCGAAGGGGTGAAGGGCGACCCGCGGCAGCACGCCGTGAACTTCGCCACGCTCCGCAGCATGCAGAAGGCCGTCTACAGCCCCGACGACGAGGGCCACTACGCGCTGGCGAGCGATTGCTATTGCCACTTCACCTCGCCGATCCGTCGCTACCCGGACCTCACGGTCCATCGGCTCATCGACGCGATGAACCGGCACGCCGCCGGCGATGGCCCGAAGCCTGTCAACGAGGCGGCCACGCTGATCGCGAAGGGAGACCATTGCAGCGAACGCGAGGGCCGCGCGGCGAAGGCCGAACGCGAGCTCAAGAAGGTCAAGCTGCTCAACTACCTGAGCGACAAGATCGGCACCGAGTTCGAGGGCGTGATCACGGGCGTCGAGAAGTTCGGCATCTTCGTGATGGGCCGTGACCTGCCGGCCGAAGGCTTCATCCATATCACGGCCCTCGGCGACGACTACTACACCCACGAGCGTTCGACGCACTCGATCGTCGGCCGCCGCAGCGGGAACGCCTTCCGATTGGGTGATCCGGTCCGGGTCGCGGTCGCGACCGTAGACGTCGACTCGCGCGAGCTCGACCTTCGCTATCTGGGCCGCGGGAAGGCCCTCCAAGGCACCAGGCCGCAGCCACGGCGGAAAGGAGGGGGCCGCAAAGGCCGTCCGCTCCCCGCCGAGAAGAAACGCCGGCCTTCCCAGGGCAAGAACCGCCAGGCCCGCGAGAAGGCGGCCTCGCAGGGCGGTGAAACGGCCCAACCGAAGAAGAAGACCACCCATAAAAAGCCGACCAAGAAGAAGACCAAGGCCGCCAACCCGTTTGGTAAGAAGAAGCAGGCCACCTCCAAAAAGAAGCCGGGCGGCAAACCTAAACGCAAAAAGGGCTTATGAGGCCCAAAGGTCTCCCCGTTGATCGACGGGGGAATCCGGGATTTGTCGGGGTTAAGCCTCAGGCGGTTTGCCTGACGGCTTTTCAGCTAGCAACCCCTTCTATGGCGACGCCGGTCCGATAAGCTGGGGCCTTGGCAGGCGGCCAAATCCCCACCTCAGGCCCTCCCCCGGCATCGGATGTCTCAAACCGTCGATCTGTTGCGTACCCCGCTGGCCGATTGGCACACCGCCAACGGCGGGCGGATGGTCGACTTTGCCGGCTGGAGCATGCCGGTCCAATACGGCTCCATCGTCGACGAGCATCAAGCGACCCGCACCGGCGTGGGCCTGTTCGATGTCTCGCATATGGGTCGCCTCAAGGTCGAAGGCCCGAAGGCCGAGGCTTGGCTCGATGGCCTAATGACCCGCCGCGCCGCCGGAACGCCTATCGGCCGCGTCCGCTACTCGCTTGTCTGCAACGAAGCGGGCGGCGTGCTGGACGACATCCTCTTCACCCGGGTTGGCGACGAGCGTTTCGACTTGGTTGTGAACGCCTCGAACCGGGCGAAGCTGCTCGATTGGTTCGCCGCCCACCCGATGTCCGGCGCCGAACTGACCGATCGGACCGAAGCGACGGCGATGATCGCGGTCCAAGGCCCGGGCGCCGTCGCGATGATCGCCGACCTTGCCGATACCGATGTCGCCGCGATCCGCTACTACCGCGCCGGCAAGGCGACCGTTGCCGGCGTGCCCTGCGAGGTCAGCCGCACCGGCTACACGGGCGAAGACGGATTCGAGCTCGTCACCAAAGCCGACCAAGCCGAAGCCGTTTGGCAAACACTCATCGAACGCGGCGCCAAGGCGTGTGGCTTGGCATCGCGAGACACGCTCCGGCTCGAGGCGGGCATGCCCCTCTATGGCCATGAGCTGACCGAACAACTCAATCCGCTGCACGCCGGCCTCGGGTTCGCGGTCGACTTCGAGGGCGTCGATAAGCAACCGCGTGACTTCGTCGGCGGCCCGGCGTTGGCCCTCGCCGCCGAGGATGCCACCCTCGCCCGCCGCGTCGGCCTCAAGGTCGAGGGCAAACGCCCGCCGCGTGAAGAGTACCGGGTGCTCGTCGATGGGCGGCCGTGCGGCGTGGTCAGCAGCGGCACCCATTCACCGACGCTCGGTCAGCCGATAGCCATGGCGTATGTCGAGCCGAGCCTCGCCAGCGATGGCACCCCGCTGGCGATCGATATCCGAGGGACCGAAACCCCGGCAACGGTCGTCCCCCTGCCGTTCTACAAGCGGAGCTAGCTAGCGCCGGCCCAACTCGCGTCGGCGTGCCGCTCCGCCCCCTCAACTCGAATAGTCTCTAGCCGAAAGCCTTGCTCCCGATGAATCCCGAACAACTGCTATACGCGAAGACGCACGAGTGGGTCGCCGTCGAAGATTCCGCCGAGGGCAAGATCGCCACGGTCGGCATCAGCAAGCACGCCGTCGAGGCCCTGACCGACTTGGTCTTCATCGAGTTGCCCAAGGTCGGCACCAGCGTCGGGGCGTCGGACTCGTTTTGTGAAGTCGAATCAGTCAAGGCGGTTAGCGATATCTACAGCCCGGTGGCCGGTGAGGTGATCGAGGTCAACGAGCCGCTTGCCGACCAGCTCGAAGTCCTCAGCGACGACCCCTTCGGCGGCGGCTGGATCGCCAAGCTGAAAGTCACCGACGAAGGTGGCTTGGCAACGCTCATGGACCACGCCGCCTACGAGAAGATGTGCGCCGAAGAAGCCTAGCGAATGGGGAATTGGGAAGGCGGAATGTGGAATCCGCGCCCTCATAACCTCACTTAGCAACTGATTCCGCCTTCCCCATTCCGAATTCCCACTTCGCAATGCCTTTCACGTTCAACACCGACGAAGACGTCGCCGCGATGCTCGAGGCGATCGGGGCCGAGAGCCTCGAGGAGCTGCTGCAGCAGGTCCCCGGCGACTTCCGCTTCGATCGCCAACTCGACCTGCCGCCCGCCATGGGCGAGATGGAACTCGATCGGCACACGCGCGAGCTTGCGGGCAAGAACATCGGTGCCGCCTCGAGTGCGGTCTGCTTCCTGGGCGGCGGCACCTACGACCACTTCGTGCCGAGCGTGGTCGATGCGATCGCCAGCCGCGGCGAGTTCTACACGAGCTACACGCCCTACCAAGCCGAGGTCTCGCAGGGCAACCTGCAAGCGATGTTCGAGTACCAGACGCTCGTCACGCGGCTCACCGGACTGGATGTCTCGAACTGCTCGCTCTACGACGGAGCCAGCTCGGCGGCCGAGGCCGTGCTGATGGCGCTCGCCGCGGGCAAGGGCCGCTCGCGGGTGATCGTGCCGGCGAGCCTGCACCCGGAGTACCGTGCCACGATCGATACGTACCTCTCCTGCCTCTCGGCGGAGATGGTCACGATCCCGGCCCCCGAGGGCGTGGTCGATCTCGATGAACTGCGTGCCGCGGTCGACGACCAGACCGCCTGTGTCGTGCTCCAGCAACCCAACTTCTTCGGCTGCCTCGAAGACGCCGACACCGCGACCAGCATTGCCCACGAAGCCGGCGCCCTGATGATCGCCGCGTTCGATCCGCTGAGCCTCGGCGTCATGAAGCGGCCCGGTGATTGGGCGGCGAACGGTGCCGACATCGCCGTCTGCGAGGGTCAATCGCTCGGATCGCCCATGCAGTACGGCGGGCCGTTCCTCGGCATGCTCGCCTGCCGCGAATCACTGGTGCGTCGCGTCCCGGGCCGGATCGTCGGCCAAACGACCGACCGCCGCGGCAAGCGTTGCTTTGTGCTGACCCTGCAAACCCGCGAGCAGCATATCCGCCGCGACAAGGCGACGAGCAACGTTTGCAGCAACCAGGGCCTCTTCGCCCTGCGAGCGACTGTTTACCTGTCGCTGCTCGGTCCGGACGGCCTCAAAGAGACCTCCGAGCACTGCCTGCAAAAGAGCCGCTACCTCTTCGATCGGCTCTGCGAGAGCGATCGCTTCGAGGCCGCCTTCGCCGCCCCGACGTTCAAGGAGTTCGTTCTCCGCGATCGCCAAGGCAACGTCGATCAGTTGGTCAAAGACGGGCTCGACCGCGGCTACCTCGTCGGGGTTCCGCTCGGCCGATTCTACCCCGAGCTGGCCGACTGCCTGCTGATCGCCGTGACCGAGAAACGGACGCGTGAGGAGCTCGACCGGCTCGTCGAATTAGTCGCTAGCACGGGCCAGCTCGAACCGCAGACGACCGGGACTCCGCACTTCGAGGCCGCCACCGTCTGAAACCGCCGACCGAGGGAGGACTCGCCATGAGCATGATCATGACCCTCAAGCAGGCTCCCGCTGCGACGCTCGACCTGCTGGTCGATCGCCCCGAGCTGGCCGTCGTGTTCTGGATGGACCCCAACTACCTCCCGCCGAAACAACCCGCCCTGTTCAGCTGGATCGCCAGGCTGCTCGGACACCGCGAACCCGAACTCAGCCTGCCGACAGCCCCCGCCGAACTCGCCCGCAACGGAGAAACCCTCAACCTCGACAAGAGCTGGCATGGCGTGCATTGGCTGCTGACGCGGCCGCAGCAACGAGCCGAAGGAGACGACTGGCAGATCCCGCCGCCCGAGGGCTTCCTGCTGAGCGTTGGCCGAGCGATCGAGGGAAGCGACCACGGCTACGGCGACGAGCGAGCCGCCTCGCCCCGAGAGGTAACCGACTTCGACCAGCTACTCCAACGCACGCCCTGGGAAACCCTGGCTCAGCGTTACGACCCACAAGCCATGGAGGCGGCCGGCGTGTACCCGAACAATTGGGCCGACGACCCAACCTGGCACGACGACCTCCAGCACTTCTACGGTCAACTACAAGACTACGTCCAACAGACGGCCGACCAATCGCTCGGCCTCGTGATCCAACTCAGCTAACCCACCCCGCATCGTTCGCGTCTTCCGCGGTTCATCCGAATGCAAAACACACACGATACGCAGCTCTTGTTCGACCTCTCGAAGCCGGGGCGCCGCGCCCTGCGGCTGCCGGAGATCGACGTGCCGACGCAGCCGATCGAGGACCTGCTGCCGTCGAGCGTGCTGGCCGAACGCGTTCCCGCGATGCCGGAGCTCGCCGAGCCGCAGGTCGTGCGTCACTTCACGAATCTGTCGACCCAGAACATGTCGGTCGATACACACTTCTATCCGCTCGGCTCGTGCACGATGAAGCACAACCCGAAGCGCAACGAGCGAGCCGCCGCCCTGCCCGGCATCGCCGACCTCCATCCGTACCAACCGGAGGATTCGATCCAAGGGATGCTGCACCTCTTGTTCGAGATGCAAGAGTACCTCACCGAGATCAGCGGCCTCCCCGCGTGCAGCCTCCAGCCCGCCGCCGGCGCGCACGGCGAGCTGACGGCCCTCTGGACGGCATCGGCCTACTTCAAGGACACGGAGCAGACGCACCGCACCAAGGTGCTCGTGCCCGATAGTGCCCACGGAACCAACCCGGCCAGTGCCATCATGGCGGGGTTCGAGACCGTCACGGTCAAGACACTTGTCTCCGGCGCGGTTGATATGGAGGACTTCCGTGCGAAGCTCGACGACAACATCGCCGTCTTCATGATCACCAACCCGAACACCGTCGGCATCTTCGAGCCGCAGATCGGCGAGATCGCCGAAGAGGTCCACGCCCGCGGCGGGCTGATGTACCTCGACGGGGCCAACATGAACGCGATCCTCGGCATCAGCCGGCCGGGCGATTTCGGCGCCGACATGCAGCACTACAACCCGCACAAGACCTTCAGCGGCCCCCACGGCGGCGGCGGCCCCGGCGCCGGCCCGATCTGTGTCGCCGAGAAGCTGCGCCCTTACCTGCCGGCTCCGACCGTCGTTAAAGAGGGCGACACGTATCGCCTCGACTACGACCAACCAAAGTCGATCGGCCGCGTGCGGTCGTTCTTCGGCAATGTCGGCGTGTTGGTGCGAGCGTACTGCTACATCCGCTCGCACGGCCCCGACGGTCTCCGGCGGGTCAGCGAGCAAGCCGTCCTCAACGCCAACTACCTGCTCAGCAAGGTCAAGCACTTCCTGCCCGTGCCGCAGGGCGAACGCTGCATGCACGAGTTCGTCGCTTCGGCGAAGCAACTCAAGGCCGCAAAGGGCGTCACGGCGATGGACATCGCCAAGCGTCTGCTCGACTTCGGCTTCCACGCCCCCACGGTCTACTTCCCGCAGACCGTGCCCGAGGCCCTGATGTGCGAACCGACCGAGACCGAGAGCAAAGAGACCCTCGACCTCTTCGCCGAAACCCTCTTCCGCATCACCGAAGAGTCGCCCGAGCTGCTCCACGAGGCCCCGCACACGACCAAGATCAGCCGCCCCGACGAAGTCGGCGCCGCGAGGAAGCCAACGCTTTGCCACTGCGGTTAGTAAGGTTGTTAGCCTCACGCCAAGACGCGAAGACGCAAAGAAGTGAGGCGATTACCCCTTTGCGACTTAGCGACTTTGCGTGAGACATGAGCACTCTCCTCGACTGCCGCCTGATCATCGACGAGCCCGCCGACGGCGCCTGGAATATGGCCGTCGATGAGGCCTTGTTCGAGTCGGCCGCTACCAGCGGCCGCGCCACGCTGCGGTTGTATCAATGGGCCGAGCCGACGTTGTCGCTCGGCTACTTCCAGTCGCACGACGATCGAGCCGCCCACCCGACCAGCACCGCCCTGCCCTGTGTGCGGCGGTCGAGTGGCGGCGGCGCTTTGGTGCACGACCGAGAATTGACCTACTCCCTGACGCTGCCGCTCGATGCCATCCGAGGCCGCGACACACGCGATATGTACTGCGACGCTCATCGGGCCGTGATCGACGCGGTCCGCGAGCTCGGCGGCGAGGCCGATCGCCTCAGGCTCTGCGACCCCAAGGCGGAGAAGCTTGCGCCCTCCGAAGAACCGTTCCTCTGCTTCATGAGGCGAGCCGACGGCGACTTGCTGGTCGAAGGCCCCCACCCAGGAGTGATGGCCGCCCCGGGCGTCCGCGGCCGATACAAGGTGTGTGGCAGCGCCCAACGGAAGCGGAACGGGGCTCTGCTGCAACACGGCGGCGTGCTGCTAGCCGAGTCGACGGCCGGGCCGGAGCTTCCCGGGCTGGCCGAGCTGGGGGTCATGGAGACCGCGGCCGCTCCCTTTGCGGCGGTCCTGAGTCGTAAGCTATCCGAGCGATTGGAGTTACGCTGCGAAGCGGGGGCGATCGACGCCACGGAAACCAATTCCGCCGAGACCTTGCGCGAAACGAAGCATGGCTCTACCGATTGGGTGAAAAGACGCTAATTCCAAGGGAACTTCGGCGATCCGATCGCCCCGCCAACCGACCTAGTGGTTATGCTCTAAATGGGTGAAATCCGCGAATGCCCTCACACAGAGGGGGGCAATTTGTGGGCTGAATCCGAGCCAAGACGAAGCGACAACGCGATCGAAGAAGGCATTGATTGCGTATTAAAGACATAGATTGAACGAATAAGAGATCGATTAGCGAACGCCGGCGCCGGAACCGCCAGCGTTTGTGGGAAACCAGGGAGAGGAACCGAGAAGAGCAAGTTGCGAGCCCGCCACACCGAAGCGGCGGATTCAAACGGACCTTCGTTGAGCCGGCTGGACAACGCGTCGACCTTTCACAAGGTCGGCCCACTCCTCTTCCACCAGCGGGAGCTCAACGAGTTCGACCACAGGAAAACGACATGAAGTTGGTGGTGCTAGCGGGAGCCAAAAAAGGCGCATCGGTACCGATCAAGAAGTCGAGCTTTGTGATCGGTCGCAGCAAAGAGTGCGCCCTGCGTGCCGGCAGCGAAGCGATCAGCCGGAAACACTGCGAACTCGCCCAGAACGAGTCGGGCATCTCGGTACGCGACCTAGGCAGCCGCAACGGCACCTATGTCAACGACGAGAAGATCGAAGGAACCATCGAACTCACCCACGGCGACCGGCTGCGGATCGGCCCGCTCGAGTTCCGGTACGAAGCCGAGGGCGAGCTCAAGAAGGCCAAGGCCCCCAAGGTGAAGAGCGTCGCCGAGGCGGTCGCTCGCGTCAGCAAACAGCCGAAGCAAGACGGCCTCCAGGAAGAAGACATCAGCGATTGGTTGCTCGGCGAGCACGTCACCGACGACATGCCCGCCGTCGGCGAGACGCTGAGCATGCGGACCGACGAGACCCGCATCAACCGCGTCGACGACGGGGCCACGCTCTCGGCCGCTTCGGGGTCGGGCGAGATCGAGAACCCCGAGGCCGCTGCCGAAGCGTCCGACGAAGAGGCCGAAGACGACACCAAGAAGAAGGGGCCCGGCAAGCTCCCGTTCCGGCCCGAGCAGCAGAATCAGACGAAAGACAGCCGCGAAGCGGCGATGCAGATCCTCCGCGATATGGCCCGCCGGCGTTAAGCCGCTCGGGCGATAACCCAGCCTGAGAGCCGGAGGAACCACCATGGATCGCAGCAAGAAGAGCCGGCCGAAAGTCGCTGGCGTGATCGGCGTTGGTCTCGACGATGCCGACGGCCACAAGCGGCTGACGCGTGGCAAGGATTTCATGCTCGCCGGCGGGTCCGAAGAGACCCACGCCCGCATGCAAGAGACCATGATCAAGGTCACCGAGAAGCTCGACACCCGCGGCAAACGGATCCGCGACGCCGAGCCGAAAGAACTGCGTGACCTAATTGAAGAGGCGGCCGGCTGACCGGAGTCGCCGACCGCCTCTCACAACGGCGTCCCCCGCAGTGACGCTTGCTATTTCGGGGTGGTCTCTCGGCGGGATCAATCGATCCGCAAGTCGTCGGATTCTCCGAAGGCCTCTTCCGCCTCGGCGACGGCGGCCTCTTCGACATCGGCCGGCGTGTCGCTCTCGCCACGCTGAGCGCGGATCATCGCCAGCTCGGCTTGGCTCAGTTGGACATAGCCCATGCCGCGGATGACTTCGAGCACCTCGCTGCACGTCGGGAACATCCGGCCGCTCGAACGCTTGTAGGCGTCCAGGGCGTTCATGAACTCGACCTCATCGTCGCTGTAGTCACGCTCGCAAGTGGTCGGATCGATCTGCCGGCGACGGCTCACCTTCTCGCGACGCTCCAGGACGGGCTTCGCCGGGCTCGATTCGCTGGTCGCTTCTTCCTCGCGGCGATCGTCGGCGGCGCGGCGATCGATGGTCACTTCCTCGTCGGCGACGGCCTTCTTCTTGCGGGCGGCCGGCTTGGTCGCTTTCTTGGTCGCCTTCTTCTTCATGGCGGCTTTGGCCGGGGTCTTCTTCTTCGCGGTCGCCTTCTTGGCGGTGGTCTTGGCGGCGGGCTTCTTGCTGGCTGCGGTCTTGGTTTGGGCCACGGTCAGAAAACTCCTGGGCGGGGCATCGCGTCGCGGCCTGGGTGGCCGCTGCGAGGCATGCGGGGGTGGGGGGGACACCGCTAGCATCGGAATGCCGACTCGGCAA
>CAYGUP010000091.1:0-12942 GCA_964353155.1 uncultured Planctomycetaceae bacterium
CCCCGTGCCCGCCCCTCTGATCCGTTTCCTCTCGGTTCTGTTCCTGTTCCCAGCCCTCGGCTTGCAAGCCCTCGCCCGGGCCGACGCAGCCTCGCCGTCGCTGCGTCTCGACCCAGCGGAGATCACCGTCGAGGGCGAACTGGGCGGTTTCTCGAAAGAAATAACGATCGAGAACGCCGGCGAGGGCATCCAACTCGTCACGCTCCGCCTGACTGCCGACGAGCCGTCTGAGCTCAAGCCGCTGACGATCAAGTTCGACTTCCCGTCGGTTGATATCAACGGCTATTGGAACTCGAAGCAGAGCCTCGACAAAGTCAACTACTACCGCAGCGGCTTCACGTCCGGTGCGTCGGGCGCCGCGCCGCTGCTCGCCTACTACAACAACCGGCTGCAAAACCGGATCACCTTCGCGGCGTCGGATGGTCTGAACCCGATCAAGTTCCGCTGCAACGTCAAGGAAGAGGACGTCCACTTCTATGCCTCGTTGCAGCTCTTCACGGTGAAGACCCCGCCGACCAAGGCGTACACGATCACGCTGCGCATCGACAACCGCAACGTCCCCTATCACGAAGCGATCGACGGCGTCCGGGCGTGGTGGGAAGCGATGCCGGAGTACGAGTCGGCCCCGGTGCCGGACGTGGCTCGGCGGCCGATGTACTCCACTTGGTACAGCTACCATCAAGGCCTCGACGCCGACCAGCTCGTCAGAGAGTGCCAGATCGCCCGCGAGCTCGGCTGCCACGCGATCATCGTCGACGACGGCTGGCAAACGCTCGACGGCAACCGCGGCTACGCCTACACCGGGGATTGGCGTCCGGAGCGGCTGAACGACATGCGAGGCTTCGTCCGGCGTGTGCACGATCTGGAGATGCAGGTCGTCCTCTGGTACTCGCTCCCCTTCATGGGCGAGGAAGCGGACAACTTCCAACGCTTCGAGGGCAAGTACCTCTACCACTGGGAGGGGCAGCGGACCCACGTCCTCGATCCGCGATACCCAGAGGTCCGCGAGTACATGATCGCGACCTACGAGAACGCCCTTCGAGAATGGGACCTCGATGGCTTCAAGCTCGACTTCATCGGCTGGTTCAAAGCCTACGGCGACACCGAGCTGACCAAGGCCGACGGGCGTGACTTCGCCTCGGTCGCGGCGGCGACCGACCAGCTGATGACCGAGATCACCACTCGGCTGACAGCAATCAACCCGGACGTGCTGCTCGAATTCCGCCAGCCGTACGTCGGGCCGATCATGCGGAAGTACGGCAACATGTTCCGCGGCGTCGACTGCCCAAATAACGCGGCCGCCAACCGCAACGAGATCGCCAATCTCCGGCTCCTCTCGGGCGACACGGCCGTTCACTCCGATATGTTCATCTGGCGCGACGAGGAACCGACCGAGGCCGCCGCGCTGCAACTGCTCAACATCCTGTTCAGTGTGCCGCAGCTCTCGGTCCGGCTCGAAGAGATCTCCCCCGAGCACCGGGCGATGGTCGCCCACTGGCTCGGCTACTGGAACGACAACCGCGGCGTGCTGCTCGACGGCGATTTCCTCCCCGGCAACCCGGGCGCGAACTACCCGAGCCTGACCGGCCTCGCCGACGGCAAGCAGATCACGGCCCTCTACGAGACCGCCGTTGCCAAGCAGCAGGCCGACGGCCTCAAGGTGATCGACGCGATCAACGCGACCGGCGGCGAGACCCTCTACCTCGACCTCACCACCGACTGGCCCAACGCGAAGCTCACCACCTACGACGCCGCCGGCAAGCAGGCCATCACAAGAACCGGCCCGCTACCGGCCGGCGTACACCGCGTCGAGGTCCCCCGGTCCGGAATGCTCCGCTGCGAACAGGCCGAATAGGTGTAGTCGTGTAGGCCCGAATAAGCGAAGCGCAATCCCGGCACAAGGCTCAGGCCTTCAAAAAACGGCGAGCCGAAGCACTCCGTCTTGTCTGGTTTGGGCAGACGACACGCAACGCAACATCGCTAGCGAGGCCTCGGGTAGCGGGTACACGCAGTTTTGGGAAACGATGCGCAAACGGGATGTAGGCCTGCGCTTCCTGGCCTCTCTCACTAGGCTCAAAAGCGTCTTGACTGGCTATTCTGTATGCACGGAGACAGTGCGGAGAAAAGCACGCAAGCACCCCGATTCATCCCCTCCAAAACCTCGACCACGCCGGACCGACCCCATGAGAATGACACAACCTTTTGCAGCCGCCTTGATCGGCTGCCTCGCGGCAACGACCGCGTTCGCCCAACTGGGCGCCCCACCCGTCATCGTCGATGCCTTCGAGGTCGATTCCTCGGGCGACTACTTGGTCCTCGACGATGGCAACGCCCCGTCTGGCGACGGCACCCCCGACAGCACAATCGACTTCGCTTTCGACTACGTCGCTGCCGGCATCCCGCTCGCTCCTAACTCGTCGGCTGGCGACACGAGCGGCCTCCGCCTCGCTGCCAACGAAACAAGCAACGACGCCGGTGCCGCCGACCACATCACCGCCTTCCACAACACCGTGGTGAACCTGCCGAGCTACATGCTCGAAGTCGATATGTACATGGGCGTCGAGAACGCCGGCGGATCGACCGAGTTCTCTAAAGTCGGCATCGGCAGCGATGCGTCGGACTTCAACTCGATCTTCACGCCGATCGCCGGCGACGGCCACTTCTTGTCGATGACCGGCGAGGGCGGCAGTTCATCGGACTTCCGCCACTTTGCCGAGGGCACGCCATTCAACGACGGCGACCTCAGCTACCTGAACGACCTCAACACGACCAACGCGACGGGCGACACCTACCAGGGTATCTTCCAGGGGGGCGATTTCCCCGGCTCGCCCGGCAACCGCTGGACGACCGTCAAGATCACGGTCACCGAAGACCGTGTCGCCTACTGGCTCGACGATACGATCATCATCTCGACCCCGACCCAATCGGCATCGGGCCAAGTGTCGCTCGGCTACGCCGACGTGTTTAGTTCGGTCGGCCCGCACTTCGTGGTCTACGACAACCTGACCGTCACCCCGATCCCCGAGCCGGCCACTTGTGGCCTGCTGGCCCTCGGCCTCGTCGGCTTGGCGACCCGTCGCCGCCGCGGCTGAGCCAAGCGCGTCAGCGATCACTGAACGAGCCAAGGAGCTCGGTGTTGCCATCGGCAGCACCGAGCTCTTTGTTTTTGACACCAGTTATTGATCGACCGAGCGATCGATGCCAACGCCGCGGTGATCAAGAGAGCAGGAGAGAACGAATAAGCAACGAATAAGCGGAGCGCGATTCCGTCACAAAGCTCAGGCCTTCATCAAACGGCGAGCCGACGACGCCAGTCGTCGGAGGAATCTCGGTACCCCCTTCGCTCCGACGACTGGCGTCGTCGGCTCGCCTTTAGAGTTGTGGGCTCGCGCTCTCTTAG
Source organism: uncultured Planctomycetaceae bacterium (assembly GCA_964353155.1). Classification (GTDB taxonomy): domain Bacteria; phylum Planctomycetota; class Planctomycetia; order Pirellulales; family Lacipirellulaceae; genus Botrimarina. The sequence goes on from CAYGUP010000091.1 coordinate 3,401, forward strand.
AAGCTAAGCAAACCGTTGCGATCCGCTTCGAAGACGGCCTGCCAACGCAATGCAGCTCAAGAGCAACCAAGCCGTCCCGGGCTCGGGAATCAGGGTGTAGAGATAAGCCCGACCCTCCCCAACATAGGAGTCTGTCACCGGATCGAAGCTTGACTCCGAGCCGATCAGCAGGCGTCCGCCATCGATGGCGAGGGATGAACCGAAGAGTCGACCAGCTTCCGGCTCGGGGTCCAAGAGGACCTGCTGGAGGACCCAATCGCGTGCTTCGTCGCGTCGGTACACATTGACACGGCGTTGCTCGACCGGCGTCGGATCAACAGGCGGACGAGAGAGGAAGCCGTTCGCCGAGACAGCTAAGACATCGCCTTCAATAGCCATACTTAGTCCCCTTCCGAGCATGGCAAACTCGAGGTCCAGCCCATCCGCTACTGCTATGTCGGCTAGGCTTGTCGAGAAGCCCCAATCGCCGTTTTCATCGAGTTCATACATCAGGACCTCGCCGCTCGAGAGCCAATCGCGCGCCAGCAAGGTGTCTTCCGAAAGTGCCAAGTTGGCACGACCGAAGTCACGACCGAGGTCGGCGTTGAGGTCGAGTTCAGCAACTTGGCCCCAATCGCCGTCGCCGCGCTCGTAGACATAAACCGAGCCTTCTGGCCCTAAGGTGGCATTCGCCACCGCGGCCGTCGTTCCTTTGATAGCAACCCCGGTGCTACCGAAGCTATTGCTTGGCGATCCGCTGGGGTCGGTGAACGCCCGCAGCTCTTTCCATTCACCGAACTCTGTCTTCTCGTAGAGTAGGGCAGCAGATCGACCTTGGACATTTCCGAAGCTGGCGATGGCATAACCATTGTCGGCATCGACGTATCGAGCCAGCCGGTCGGCAGGGTCTCGCGACTGCTGGAACGCTCTGAACTCGGCCAACAACAGCGGGTCGCTACGGAGCAGATCGCGCTCCGCATCGCTCAGCGGCTCGGTCCAGCGTGGAGTGACTTCTCTGCGTGACCATGTTTCGTTCTCGTCCGAACTAGGCCCGAAGAAGTCAAGGCTGCTTAAGCAACAGCGAGTTGAAGGATTGGAGGGTCCGGAAGACATGCCAAGGATGATCTCGCCATTGTCCAAAGCTAACTCTTCGCCGATTGGTACGACCGTCTCGCACAGGGTGATGATCTGAGCCTCGTCCCATTGCCCCGGACTCGTCTCGCGGAAGATATGGGTCTGGTTTGGATTTGGCGTGGTAGTCACGAGTGGAAAAACCCGGCTCCGGATCACGGCGAGGCCGTCTTCCAGTTCGACGGCCGATCCGAAGCGGTCGCCCGGCTCGCCATTGTGTGGGCAAGTTAGAAGTCTTGGCCATTTCTGAGGCTAACCTTTGACTCCGATTTGGCCGCTTGAGCAGCGATAATACGGTCGTTGCGGGGTCGGTTGCGTGTCGCGTCAGCCGTTCAGGCATGCGACAAAAACGCAAGGCTCGTCTTGCCAATGACTTAGGACGAGAAAGGGGCCGAAATCGTGGTTCTTGCCGTTCTTGCGGTGCGACAAAACCGTGCGACAAAACGATCTTTGGCCGCCGCTACTTTTTCCACGCCGCGAGCGAATCGATCGAGACCAGCGTGTTCAAGTTGCCCGACTCGAAGCCGGCCAGGTCGAGCGTGATCCGCTTGAAGCCGAGCTCGCGGAGGTCTCGCACGAGGGGTTCACGGACGGCTGGGTCGGCTAGTTGGGGGATGGCTTCGGCCGGCACCTCGAGCCGCGCTAGGTCGCCCTCGTGGTAGCGGACCCGGAGGCCTTGCCGTTGGAGCGTGGGCAGGTCGAGCGAGCGGAGCCGCTGCTCGGCCGCATCGACCATCGCCAGCCGCTCGGGGGTGACCGCTTGGCCGTACGCGATCCGGCTCGCCAAGCACGGCGCCGCCGGCTTGTCCCAGACGGGCAGTCCCCAGTGCTTGGCCAGGGCACGCACGGCCGCCTTGTCGAGGCCGGCCTCGAGCAGCGGGCTGCGGACGGCGTGTTCCACGGCGGCCCGCATGCCGGGACGATGGTCGCCGGTGTCGTCGGCGTTGGCCCCGTTGAGGATCGCCGCGAGGCCGAGCTCGGCCGCCACCTGCTCGACGTGCGTGTAGAGCTCGGTCTTGCAGTGGTAACAGCGGTCCGGCGCGTTGGCTTGGTAGTCGGCGTTATCGATCTCGGCGGTCGGCTGCTCGACGAGCCGGATGCCGATCTGCCGGGCCAGGTCACGAGCGACCTCCAACTCGCCAGCCGGTAACGCCGCGCCGACGCCAATCACCGCCACGGCCGAATCGCCCAGAGCCAACGCCGCCGCCTTCGCCACGACCGTGCTATCGACCCCAGCCGAGAACGCGACGGCGCAGGAGCCTAGCGAACGCAGCGATTCGACGAGCTGATCCGCTTGGTCGGCAGGGTTGAGATGGTTGGTGTCGGGCATGCTTTGGGAGCTTGGCGATCGGGCCGGCCGATCAGGTCGTTGGTGGCGGCGGGTTCTCGAGCCGGTTGAGCTCGTCGCGGAGGTTGGCGGCCTCCTCGTATCGCTCGGCGTCGATCGCTTCGGCGAGCCGGCCGCGGAGGGTTTCGATCGGATCGTCGGCGTCGCTGTCGGTCGGCCTCGGGAGGCCTTTGCGTGTCTTGCCGGCAACCTCTCGCCGCCAACGCTTGAGGAAGGTGAGCTCGTTGACTTGGTCGGCGTGGTCTTCTCGCTCGTAATCGGCCAGGAACCGCTCGACCCGCTCGATGCCAGTATCGATAACCAGCAGGGCGGCCTCTTCGTTGCTGGCCTCAATCAGCGGGGTCGCTAACGCCCGAGCGTGCATCATCGCCACGTAGGGACGCCATTGATCGAACTGCAATCGATCTCGCTCCAGCTTCGCGTGGTCTCGCACGAAGAGGATCAGCCGCAGATTGCGCTCCGTATCGCGAGCACAAAGGTCGTACCGCTTGAGGGCCCAGAAGCTGACATAGCGGTGGTAATACTGCACCCCCTCGCGGAGCAGGTTGGCGCAGTCTTCGGTCTCGAGTTGGTACGGCGTCCCGTCGGGGTTGGCGGTGTCGTGCTCGCGCTGGCGTGTTTGGTGCAGGTCGAGCCACGAGGCATGCTCGTCGATCCGTTCCCCGTCGGGCCGTCCATCGACCTCCATCTGCATCATGCCGAGGTCCAGGCGGAGCTGGATCTTCTCGCGGCCGTCGTCGCCCTCGATGGTGCGGACGGTGACCTCGTCTGGGTCGAATTCCCAGTCGCGGAGGGCGGGGGTGATATCGAGCGACACAGCGATCCTTCGGGGCGGCCAATTCGGAAACCAAGTTACCCGATCGTACCCCTTCACGCGGTTTTAGCGACCCGCCCCCGGGCGTGCCTCAGCCGGCGGCCGGGTCTCGCCGGCGGGCTTCGAGGGCCTTCGTATTGCGTTCGACGCCCAGGATGATGGTCTTCTGGTGCAGGCCGTCGGCGCTGCTGGCCACCACGGGGATCACCTGCCGGCGATCCGGGAACGGCAGCTTGATCGCGAAGGAGCCGTCGCCGCGGACCTCGATCGGCTCGCCTTGGATGGTGAGGTGCGTGTGAGGGTTCGTCGAGCCGCGGACGACGAGCTCGGCGTCGATATCGACCTTTAGGTCCGCCGCGTGCATGACGCTCGCGCCGTTCATGTACCGAGTTTCGGTCGGCCGACCGAGCGGCCGGCGGAGCCGCTCCTCGAGGGCGGTGCGGAGTTCGTCGCTGGGTCCCTTGGACGAATACCCGCCCGACATGGCATAGACCTGATCCGCATTGCGGGCCACATCGGACCAAGCGTGCTCGTGCGGCTCGGCGATGCCGGGCTCTGGGGTCTGGACCTCATTGCTCCGCACGAGGCTGTAGAACTGGCCGCTGATATCGACGTAGCCGATCTCCACGCGGTAGCGGCTTGGTGGGTTGGCAACATCGACATACCAATGGCTCACGCCGCCGTGGATCCGCACTTGGCGTGTGTTGGCGACGGCCCCGTCGTCGCCCAAGTGGCCGATACGGAGGACAGGCGTCGCGCCGTGCCAATGCTGCCCCAACGCGGTCTTCGCTCGGGAAATGCTTGCGGGGCAGATCTCCCAATTCGCCTGGAGCCAATACGGATCGCGGACCAGTAGCAACAGTTGATCCCGCTCCGCAGCGGGGGTCGGGGTGCTGAGGTCTTGCAGGCGTTGGCGCTCTTGCTGCAGGGCCGCAAGCCGGCGTTGCGCAGCGGTTGGCCGCTTCTTGGGCTTGGTCGTGGCCACGGCCTGCTTGTCGGAGACTTTCGAGCCATTGGCTTTCGCCGGCCCCGCCGCGGCAATGGCCGAGATGAGATCGGCTTTGCGCATCCCATGCCAGCCCGAGACGCCTCGCTGGCGCGCCATCTGGGCGAGGTCTTTGGCGGTATAGGAATGGAGCTTGGCGGGCGTCATACAAGAGACGTGGGCGAGAGTCGTTTGCCGCAGGCATCCACAAGGCGAGGTCGCCTGGGTTGCGGCCATCGAAGCGAAAGTAAGACTTCAGAATAAGCGGGATGCGATAAATGGGCAAATTATTCCATCAGATCGGTTGGTTCGATAGAATCGCTGTAAGTCTATGAAATGAAAGTAGTTGAAGCAATTGTTGGTGGCTTCGGGAGGCTGGCAGTCTTGCAGCCAGACTTTGTTACCATCGCACCTAAGCTGTGGGTGGTCGCCATCTCAACATGAGACCGAGATGCTTGCCGGCGGGCTGACGCAACCCGCTCGCAGGCCGCGGTTTGCGACGAGCGGAGAAACTTTGTGAAAAAAGTCACGAATTGCCGAGCGGCCCGTTGACGATGGTTCCAGGGTGCAAATAGACTCCTGTCTCAGTCGTTCAGGGGCGAGAGGTCTCTATTGGGCCCATGTCATTGAGCGATAACGACTTACAGCAAACCCGCGACTCTCTGCGTTGACACAGCTAGCTGCAAGCATCGCCGCTCAAGGAGAACCCGCCGAAATTCGGCGTGGGGCGGTCGGTCGTGCTTTGCTCTTCGGCTTGGCGTTGATGCTGCCGGTTGCCGGTCTCTTGTTCGCGGCGGGCAAACCCGCGATCGCTGCTTGCTGGCTGGCTCTCTGTTTGATTGACCTGAAGCCGATCGCGGCGGCGGGCATCTTCAAGACCACCCAGAGCTTCACGTTCGTGTGGGTTGGTGCCGCTCTCGTGCGGATGCCGGTCGGATTGCTCTTGGCTAATTGGGTCCGGAGCGACTCTCAGGCGGTGGTGGCATTACCGTTCGTCTATCTCGCCAGCCTGCTGCTGTCGGGTGCTTTGGCGGCGATGATTATCGGGCAGAGTCAAGCGGTTCGTGATTCCCAGGTGAGGGGTTGATGAGCGAAGGCATCCTCCACATCCGCGACGCTTACTACTTCGATGTGCCGAAGTCGCTTTGGCAGTCGAGCCGCGATTCACGAAGCGACTTCCCCAGCTACTGGGTTCGACTCGATCCTGAGTATCAGGATTGGGAGGCCGAGCGGATGGTCGATCTGCTCGTCGATGCCCCGGCATTCGCCGAGGCGGGCCAGCCCGGCAAGGCTGAGTTGCTGTCGCAATACAAGGCGTGGCGAGAAGAGCCCACGAACTTCGCGAAGCCATTCGATGGTTTTCTCGAGAACGAGAAGGCCAATCCGTGGTTCCAGGAAGTGGTCGAATCGAATCCCGAAGCGTCGGATATCTGGGAATCGATCGTCGCCGACGCCGACAACGTCAAGAGCTATAATAATACCCAGCCCGACTGGTCGGCCGAGAAGATCGCCGAGTACAACCAGCAACTGTCGGGCAAAGTGTTGATCCCGCAGCCTTTCGGGACGCTACGAAACAACTACGAGAAAGAGTCGGGCTTCGCGGTCTCGAAGTTCATGATCATCCTCGCCGTCGTGGCGGTCTTGATCTTGTGGGCCTTCAATGCCCTCGCCAAGCGGATCGCCAGTGGCGTGCCGCCGCGTGGCAAGCTTTGGAACCTGCTTGAGGTCTTCCTGCTCTTCATTCGCGACGAGATCGCGGTGCCGGCGATGGGTAAGAAAGACGCCTCGAAGTATACGCCGCTGCTGTGGACGATCTTCTTGTTCGTGGTGGTGTGCAACCTGATGGGCTTGATCCCCTTCATCGGATCGCCAACCGCGTCGTTCAGCGTGACGCTGGCCCTGGCGGGGGTGGTGTTCTTGGTTGGGTTGATTGATGGGACGAAGAAGTTCGGTCTGCTCGGGTTCTGGGGCAACCAAGTCCCCACCCTCGATATCCCGATCATCATCAAGATCCCGATGATTCTCCTGCTCTTCCCGATCGAAGTGCTGGGATTGTTTATCAAACACGCCGTGCTCGGCATCCGGTTGTTAGCGAATATGGTCGCCGGTCACCTCGTGCTGCTCGCGATCATGGGCATCGCGGTGGCAGCCGCCGGCACATCGGCTTGGTATGTCGCGGCTCCGATCGCGGTCGTCGGCTCGGTGCTGATCGACTGCCTCGAACTGTTCGTGGCGTTCTTGCAGGCTTACGTGTTCACGTTCCTTTCGGCGATGTTCATCGGCTCGGCGATCCACCACCACTAGCGTTCACGCGGGGTGGGCGGTCATGCCCGCTGACACTGATTTTCAGAGACTTGCTTCTATAAACCAAAGCTTCCAACCCAAGCTTCTAAAGTTCGGAGACCCTCGGTGATGCAATCTGTACGTGTGGCTGTTTACGCTCTCGCTTTCTTCGCGCTGTCGGCCGCTCCGGCCGCCGCGGCCGATGGTGGTGGTGTCATGATTCCTGGTGCTATTGGTGCCGGTTTGGTTGCTATCGGTGCCGGCCTGGGCATCGGCAAGCTGGCCGCTTCGGCCGTCGAAGGCATGTCGCGTCAGCCGGAAGTCGCCGGCACGATCCAGGTCGCGATGCTGCTCGCCGCGGCCCTGATCGAAGGTTTCACTTTCTACGCGATCTACGTCTGCTCAACGCAGAACCCGTTCCCTGCCGCTGGTTGATCTTCGGATCGGCTCGCTGGTGGGCGGACGCGGCTTCGGTTGCGTTCCGTGTGGTGCTGTTGGTCGGTTGATGTTCTCGGCTCAAGTGCGTTTTGGAGAGTTCGCTGTGAAGCGTCTTAAACTAGATCGTTGGATGCACGCCTGCTTGGCGCTCGTCGTCGGCATGACGGTGGCGTTCACGGCGAGTCTCTCGGCAGCTCAAGAGGCCGAGGAGGCCGCCGAGACGGCCGTCGCCGAGGAATCGACCACCGAAGAAGCCGCTGAGGTTGCTTTGGAAGAAGAAGTCGCCGAGGCAGCACAGGCCGACGATGCCGAAGCCGAGCCCGAAGCGGCTGTTGAGGAGGCCCCCGAAGAAGACGATGCGTCTTCCGAGGAAGCCGCCGAAGCAACGCACACGGGTGACGATCACGATGGCGAGCATCATGGGGATCACGGTCACCATGACCTGGGCCATGGCAACGCGACGCCGTCGCTGAGCAGCCCGGCCGCGTTCTCCAAGGACTTGGCGATCTACTCTTTCGTGGTCTTCTGCGGCTTGTTGTTGTTGCTGTGGCGTTTTGCTTGGCCGACGATCACCGAGGCCCTTGAGGCTCGGGAGAAGCGGATCGAAGGCAACATCGCCGAGGCGGAGAACAAGCTCGAAGAGGCCAAGAAGGTGATGGCCGAGAACGAAGCTCAATTGGCCGGCGCCGCCGATCAGGTTCGCGAGTTGCTCGAAGAGGCCCGCCGCGACGCCGACGCGACCATTGCTCAGGCGAAGGCCGATGCGAAGGCCGAGTTCGAGGCCGAACGGGACCGTGCCAAGCGGGATATCGAGCAAGCCTCCGACGCGGCCGTTCGCCAACTCGCCGAGAAGACCGCCGGCTTGGCGATCGACTTGGCCGGGCGGGTTGTGAAGCAGGACATCTCGTCAGATCGCCAGGGCGAGATCGTTCGCGAGGCCCTTGGTCGTTTCGCCAACAGCGATACCAGCTCGAACTGAGCCGCCTTCGTCCTTCCCGTTTCCTTTCGTCTCCTCCGCTGACCCGATCGCATGGCCGACGCCACGAACAACTCGACCAAGGAAGCCCACCTGGACGTGATCGCCGAGCAGATCGCTCGGACGTACGCCAGCGGTTTCCTCGGGGCTGTCGAGTACGACGAGGCTGCGGTTTCGGACCTGGAAGCGGTGAACGCCGAGGTGCTCCGGCAGCACCCCCAGTTCGCCGAGGCGATGCGGTCGGCCTTCGTCGATCATGACGTCCGCGTCGCAATGATCGACAGGGTGCTCGGCGGGCGTGTCGTGCCGGCGGTGGTGAACCTGCTCAAGGTGCTGTCGAACCACGGCCGGATGGAACTCGCCGGCGAGGTCGCTCGCCAAGCCCGCGTCTTGCTGGACGAGAAGCAGGGGCGTGCGAACGTGGTTGTGCGGCTCGCCCGCGAGGCAGACCAGTCGCTGCTGGGCGAGATCGAGCAGACCATCCGCAACAAGACCGGCGTCGATCCGATCATCCAGGTCGAGATCGATCCCGAGTTGGTCGGCGGCCTCGAGATCCGCGTTGGCGACACCGTTTTCGACGGCAGCGTGAGGACGGCCTTCTCGAAGGCACACAAAGACATCGTCAATCAAACCGTTGACGCGATTGAATCCCAGCCCGAGCGTTTCACGCTCGCCGAATAAAAGCCAGACAGGACAGGCAGGACCGACAAGAAACTCTCAGTTGTCATCCGGCCCGCCCTGTTCATCCTGTCAAAATAAGCAAGAGAACAGCGATGAAGTTCAATAGCGACGAGATCGCTTCGGTCATCCAGCAGGAGATCGCCAACTACGACGCCCAGATCGACGTCCGCGAGGTCGGTAGGGTGCTCGAAGTCGGTGACGGCATCGCCCGGGTCTACGGGCTCGGTGGCGTGATGGCCGGCGAGATGGTCGAGTTCGCCAGCGGCGTGTTCGGCCTGGCGTTCAACCTCGAAGAGAACTCGGTCGGTGTCATCATCCTGGGTGACTACCTGAAGATCTCCGAGGGCGAAGAGGTCAAGAGCACCGGCCAACTGCTCAGCGTCCCGGTGGGCGACGAGTTGCTCGGACGCGTGGTCGATCCGCTCGGGGTGCCGCTCGACGGTAAGGGCCCGATCAACACAACCAATCGCCGCCCGGTGGAAGTCATCGCGACGGGCGTCTCAGAGCGTCAGCCGGTTGCCGAGCCGATGCAAACGGGCATCAAGGCGATCGACGCCATGACGCCGATCGGCCGCGGCCAGCGTCAGCTGGTGATCGGCGACCGCAAGACCGGCAAGACCGCCATCTGCGTCGACGCGATCATCAACCAAAAGGGCTCGGGCGTTAAGTGCTTCTACGTCGCGGTCGGTCAGAAGGAATCGACCGTCGCCGGCGTGGTCGAGAAGCTCCGTGAATCAGGCGCGATGGACTACACGACGGTCATCGTCGCCGGTGCCTCGGACCCCGCCCCGCTGCAGTACATCGCCCCGTACTCGGGCACGGCGATGGCCGAGCAGTACATGTTCAACGGCGGCCACGCCCTGGTGGTCTACGACGACCTCTCGAAGCAGGCCGTCGCCTACCGCGA
>CAYGUP010000092.1:0-12836 GCA_964353155.1 uncultured Planctomycetaceae bacterium
ATCACAGGATTCCTATCGGGTAGACGGCCAACTGTAGGGGCAGCGAGGTGAGTCGGGAGCGATGCCGGGGGAAAATCCGGGGCACGCTAGCAAGGACAACCGTCAGAACCGGGGGTTCGCGCCGCCTTGCTACTCAAAAACATCCAGGCAATCACTCGGTACGCCGCAGCCGGGCAAAGCGTTCGGCGACGCCGCCCGATAAATCGGATTCTCCTTCGGCACAGGCCATCGCGAGCTCCGGCTCGTTGGCTTCCGCAGCCTCCGCGGCGAGGGCGTCGTCGATTTCGAGCGGCTGCGGTTCCGGAGGCTCGTCATCGAGGTCGTCCGGCAGATCGTCGCCCACGGCCTGCAACTCGGCCGCCAAGGCGTTGTTGGCCGCCTGCGCTCGGAGCAGCTCCTCGGTCCGATCCTGCAGGGTCTGTTCGAGCTCGGCGACCCGGTTGCGTGCCAGACGCAGATCCCGCTCCAACAGTTTGCGACGCTCTTCGGCCGCCGACTCGCGTTGGGCCGTTTCCTGACGCTCGGCCTCCTGGCTTTGCTGATCGGCGGCGAGCCGATCGGCCCACTGCGAAAGCTGCTCTAACGATTGCTCGATGGGGCCAAGCAACTGCTCAAGCTGCTCCGACCGGCTCGACTCGGCCTCCGACCATTGCGCAACCAGGGGCCCAATCGGATCGGTTCCGGGCGCGTCGATCGGCGAATCGGCCATGGGGGTAGAGGCTCCAGAAGAGGCACGACTTGTAGATGAGAAGAGCGACGGCCACGCAGAACCGTGACCATCGTAAATCTACGTCGCGCCGGCTGGCGTGTCGGGAAAAACCTGACAAGGCCCGCCACGGAAAACCGCCAGCCGTGCCGGTTATGCCGGATCGCCCGGATGCCGATCGGCTCCGCTTAATGGCGAACTCATCGGCGAGGAGCGTCTAGCGCAACTGATCGAGGAAACGCTCGAACAGGTAATGGCTATCGTGCGGCCCGGCGGAAGCCTCCGGGTGGTACTGCACGCTGAAAGCCTGAGCCCCCGTTCCCTGCAACCCGGTGTGGCGAACCCCTTCGACCGTGTTGTCGTTCAGGCTGCTATGCGTCACCTCAAGGTCCGACGGCAACGAGTCCGGATCGACCGCGAAGCCGTGGTTCTGGCTGGTGATCTCGACCTTGCCGGTTTCGAGGTCCTGGACCGGATGGTTCGATCCGCGGTGGCCGAACTTCATCTTGAAGGTCTTCGCCCCGCAAGCGAGCGACAGCAACTGGTGCCCCAGGCAGATGCCGAAGATCGGCTTCTTACCCAGCAGATCACGCACCGTGTTGATTGCGTAATCGACCGGCTCGGGGTCGCCCGGGCCGTTCGATAGGAAGACGCCGTCCGGCTCGCGGGCCAGGATGTCCGCGGCCGAGGTCGCGCCCGGCACGACCGTAACCCGGCAACCGCGCCCCGCGAAGTGGCGGGGGATGTTCCACTTCATGCCGAAGTCGAGCGCCACGATGTGTGGCCCATCGCCGGCGGCTTCGACGCCGGAGCCGTCCAGGTGAGACCACGTGCTGAGCGCCCGACTCCAGGTCGCCGGCTCTCGTGGCGTGACCTCGCGGACGAGGTCGCGGCCGACGAGCCCGGGGCTCGCCTTGGCCTTGGCGACGAGGCTGGCGTCGTCTTGGTCGATGGTCGAAAGCACGCCCCGCATCGAGCCGGCCGTGCGGAGCCGCCGCACCAGGGCCCGCGTATCGATGCCATCGATGGCCACCACGCCATGGCTCTTCAGGTAGTCCCCCAGCGACAGCTCGCTGCGGAAGTTGCTCGCGATCCGGCTATGCTCCCGCACCACGAACCCGGCGATCTGCGGCTGGTGGCTCTCGGCGTCTTCGGCCGAGGCGCCGTAGTTGCCGATCTGCGGGTAGGTCATCGTGACGATCTGGCCGCGGTAGCTCGGATCGGTGAGCACCTCTTGGTAGCCGGTCATCGACGTGTTGAAGCAGACCTCGCCGTCGACCTCGCCATCGGCACCGATCGACCGGCCGGCGAAGACCGAGCCATCTTCTAGAGCGAGCTTGGCGGGGGATGACATGCGGCGGAGCTGGGGGTGCGCGAGGCGGGACGGGTGAGTCCCGAGATTCTCGTGCCCCGAGGTCGCCGGATCAACGGGCCGGCGACCGAAAAGCGAGCCACGGCCGGTAGTGTCGCACGGTTTTGTCGCACCGCCGTCCGAGCGAATGGGGCCGAAATCAGCCGATTCGACGCCTAACCCCCGCGGCGCGAACGGCTTACGGTTTTGTCGCACGCGACTCCAAGCGGCGGCAGCAGGCGGCGACCGACCTGCCTAAGGCGATGCCATTGTATCCAACCCGGGGCCGATCTCCGCCGGATCGATTTGGCCAGCCTGCCGCCGCCGGGTCGTCAGCAGGCCGGTCAGCCCCGCGGCGAGGAGCGACCCGACCGGCAGGTCGGGCGTCGTCGCGACGACGAACAGGCCCCGCTGCAAGGCATACCGAGCCGGCTCGCCATCGCGGAGCCACTCGACGGCCGAGACGCCAGCGACCGCCACGAAAGCAACCAGCGCGGCCCCGATCACCGCCCAAGCGACGCGCCTGCCCGTGGCCGGGTTCAGCGTGCGGCAGACCAAGCCAACAACGGGCACCAGCAGGACGGCCAAAAACAGGTGGTACCCCAACAAGGCCGCGGGCTCCGCCGCACACCCCCACGGCCCACAGATCCCATGGCCAAGCGGCAGGTCGAGCGTGTGGAGCTGCGTGGTGGAAAAGAGCGCCGCCCCCCATAGGCTGATACCCATCGCGAGCAGCAAAGAGCGAACAGCGGTTGAGGAGTTCCGGGGCATGCTTCTTAGTATCGATCCCGTGCAGCCGTGAAACCGTTGGCCATCTCACTGCCACCGGAGCCCAAAGCGTCAGCGCCGGGAGTGCCCCGAGAGTGGCTTGGTCCCGCGAAAACTCCCGGCGCTGACGCTTGGGGCTCCCGAAATCTTAGCGGCCGATCGCCCAGTCGTTTCGCATCGCGAGCCAACCGAGCTTTGTTGTCAGAACGGTAGCCAGCAACAGCAGCAAGACCCTTGCCTCGACGTGAGAACGGGAACTCGTCCGCTCACGATCGATAGATCGCCCAATCGCGCCGTACAACCTGCCACGCTAGCAGCGTCGTTAGCACGCAAGCCGCGAGGATCACTGCCCCAGTCGATAGACGCGTGTTGGGGATCCACTCGCTTGCCGCTAAGCCTAAGACACCTGCGAAGAGCACGATGCTTAAAACGCTCGCATAGGCTGCTTGTCGCACCAACGATGCCGACAGCACTCCGGTGGTGTAGCTCAGCAAGAGAATCGTAACCACGGGGATCGGAATAGGCTCCGCAAACGCTTGTCGGATGAAGACCTGCTCGCCAATCAAGATCGGAAGCCCAAAGGTTAGCAGGAGCATCAGCAGACCGGCCGCGAAGGCAGAACAGAACCACGTATCGATGCTGATCGGTCGTGAACGCCAAAATGTATAGAGCTTCGAATCTAGGTCGGCCGCTAAGGTACCAACACCGCCCACAAGGCCCGCGCAACACCCAAGTACGAGAAAAGACCCCATGGCCATCGCACTGAGCATGGCCGCATATCGCTCCGACTGAACACCCGACACTTCCTTGTAGTTCGCCATATAAAGAGTAAGCCAAAGGCAGAGGGCACCAAGGAAGGCGGTTAGCATGACAGGGAGGCCCTGCCGAAACTGCTTCCAGGCAAGCGAAACGATCGGCGAGCTCTGGGGCGGTGCAAGAAACACATCCGAGTTAGCGCTAGGTCGGGTCGAGTCACGGTGCAACCAGCTCCAACTGAGCCCCGGTCGACCGAATCGCATGACGTACCAACCGGCGAGGCTGAGGTGGACACTGCAATAGATCAGTAGTGCTACTCCGTCGCGGAAGCTGGAGCTTATGTTCGCCATCGGTTGAGCCGCCCCACCTGGAAGGGCAATCGCGAGGTATGAGAACATCATTTCATACGCAGCAATCTTTTCCGGCTCTGGTTTGCTCTGCACCAGAACCACGAGCTGATAGGAAAAAAGAGACCACAAGGCAACGACAACGACCAAGCCGATCACCCCAGCGCGGACTTCACTCTCGCTATTCACGCTCACCGCGGCGACCCAGACGACGAGGCTTGCTGAGACAGCCAACGAGACAAGCAATACCCCGATCGACCAATGCCACTCCTCGATCGGTAACCCGATCCGCATCGTGCTAAGCGAGTTGAGCGAGCTATTGATTCTTGTCCAGCCACCTAGCTCACCAAGCCAGAGCACAACCATCGAAAGCAGCACAGCGACGACTTGAGCCAACCAGATGACAACGATCCCAACGACTAGCTTTGTTGCGGCAACCGCTCGAAGGCTGAGGGGCAACGACCGCAAGAATGAGATCGTATGACGTGACCGTTCTCCCGCCGCGATCCCCATCGCGACGAATCCCGAACCAATCGGCAAAACGACCATCAGCATTATCGCCAGCGGCATCGCATAGCGATCGCCTCCTGGTCGGGTCGCATCTAGCACCCAAACGTGCAGAATTACCGCCACCGCTACCAGCGCCGCCAGCTTCCACTGATGCTCACGCCATTCTTTCCAAAACAGGTTGGCCCAGATCGCGGTGTTCATGCCACGGCCTCCTCGCTCGGGATGTCGGACGTCGGCTCGGGCGCGTCGGGCTGGCCCACCACATACGCCTCGAAGATCTCGTCGAGGTTCAGGTCCATGGCTTGGTGCGGGGCGCCCTCACGGGCGAGGGCATCGATCGCTAGGTCGGCGGCGGTCATCGTGATGGCCAACTCGTCGCCGTCGGGGCGGGTGTCGAGGATCGTGCCGTAACGCTGAACGATCGGCAGCAGCTCGGGGCGGATGAAGAGCCGCTTCACATCGTTCCGCAGGGCCTCGGTCTCGGCTTGTCGGACGATGCGCCCGCCGTGGAGGATCGCGACTTGGTCGGCGACCGGCTCGACCTCGTGCAGCAGGTGCGAGCTGTAGAAGACCGTGCGTCCCTCGCCCTGCAGGTGGGTGATGAGGTCGCGGTTGAATTGCTTCCGCATGATCGGGTCGAGCCCGAGCGCGGGGTCGTCGAGGATCACCACGTCCGGCCGGTGCGAGAGGGCGAGCACGAGGCCGAGCCGCACCGTTTGGCCCTTCGACAGGTGCTTGATCTTAGTGCGGAGCGGCAGGTCGAGCTCCGTCAGGTAGCGGCGGGCCAGCTCGTGGTCCCACTTCGAGTAGAAAGGCGCCACGAATCGCACGATCTCATCGACCCGCATCCAGCCGTACATCGTTTGGTCTTCGGCCAAGTAGCCGACGCGGTCACGCAGCGTGAGCGGGTCGGTCACCGGGTCGAGCCCGGCGACACGGATCGTGCCCTCGTCCGGCTTGAGCAGGCCGAGCAGCATGCGGATGGTGGTGGTCTTCCCCTCGCCGTTGCGGCCGAGGAAGGCGTACGTCTGCCCCCGTTCGACGCGGAGCGAGACATCCCGCACCACGAGGTTCTTGCCGAACGACTTGGCGAGGGCGTGGATCTCGATGGCAGGCTGGCTCATGGGAGGCTTTTTCTCCTTGCTGATTGAGAGCCGGAGTTGGTTGGTAGAGGTTTAAGAAGGGGGATAGGGGGGATGCTTGGAGATAGGGGGGATCGTGTCCGCCGCGGAGGAGGCCTCGCGTTGGCGACTTCCTCTCCACGTCCTTTCCACTGCGACAATTGGAGGATTCGCTTCTTTGCCGTTCGACGACCATGGCAGGTTGCCATCCCCTCATCTCCCGACATCCCCCGATCTCCTTTTCGAACCCCTCACCAACCGGGCGACGTGCTGTCACAACGACGCCTCCTGCTTTGTTTGCGTCGCGATCTGTTCGAGTGCCTCGGCAAGCAACCCGTGGATCTCGTCACGCGAGAGGCCGAGACCGAGGCCCTGCCGGGCGATCTGGCGGAGCTCCTCGACGAGCCGCAGCTTGTGGCTCTCGGCCGCGCGGCGGCCCGCGGTCGCCGCGACGAAGGTGCCCTGGCCGTGCCGCCGTTCGAGCAGGCCCTCGCCGGTCAGGCGTTCGTAGACGCGGAGGATCGTGTTCTGGTTGACGGCGAGCTCGCGGGCCAGCTCGCGGACGCTCGGCAGCCGGTCGCCCGCCTTGAGCTTGCCGGCGGCACAGAGCGACGCGACCTGCTCGGCGATCTGCCGAGAGATGGGGACCGAGGAGCCTTTTTCGATGCGAAGAAGCATGGGACGCTCGCGACAAGTGATTACACAAGTGTAACAGTGGTCACACGGGCGTCAAGATTCGTTTTGGCTTGTAAGAAGTTCCTGGGCTGGAAAGAGTTACCAACCCAGCGGGGGGAGAACGCCGGCCAATGCGCCTGCGGCATGAGCGCGGTCGGGAGCCAGCGCGGCGAGGCGACGGCCGGGCTGGACCGCCGACGACCAGCCAGATGCCCGGGGATAGCAACGAAAAAAGGCCCCGCCCTCGGGTCCGCCTGCGGGAGGGCGGAACACCGGGGATGGGGCCTTTTGAAGCGATGGCACGGCCGAGGGGGCGGCAACCGTGCTGCTCCGGCGGGTCCTACAACCGATCGGTAACCAAGTTACCCATCAGGACGTAAACGGCGAACGAAGCACAGGCGATCATGACGGCGGGCGGGAACATGCGACCTTTCCTTGGCGGCTAACGGAGCGATTCGGGCGTCATTTGGGAGCGAGCAGGCGAAGCTCGGTGAGTGACGCCAGACAGTCAAGCAACCGCCGTGCCAATTCAGCCGTCAGGGTCGTCAAGCAGCGATTGCAAACGCTCTGACAACGGCTCGGCGAAGCGTGCTGGCCAGGTTTCGTCGATGAGGCCGACCTCGATCATGTCGCGGAGGTGCGTACGATCTTTGTCTCGGAAGCCGGTCAGCTTCATCCGGACGAGGGATTCCAGTTCGACCACTCGGAAGTCGCCAGAGGCGTCGTGCTGCTCGATCTTCGGTGACTTGGTCACACTGTCGCGTTTTACCGGCTCGTCGGCGAAGACGATGTGCACGGCGTCGCGGGCCTTGGCGTCCGGGCCATCGAGGAACATATCGATGCTCTTCACGTGTCGGTAGACAAAGCCAACAGCGCCGAGCACCTTCTTCGCGGCTTCTAAGTCCTCGCGTCGGAGCAGGATATCGACGTCTTGCGTGTTGCGGACGGCGGCCTCGTCGATACGCGAGACCCAAGCCGCCACCGCATTGCCACCAGCAACGGCGTAGGGAACTCCGGCCCTTTCAAGCGCCGCGACAACCCGCTTCAATCGCTCACGAACCTTCTCCACAGCGCGCACCATCCGGTCGAGGGAAACGTTCTCCAGCGGGCCGGTATTGGCCGGGGTGTCGAGCATGCGATGCCTCAAACGCTGGCGGGTTGGGCTTCCTTCCCAGCATAGTCTGCCTCGGCGTCCTTCAAGCATTGCTTGATCTGCCGCACCGCTTGGCGGAGGCGTTCTTCGTTCTCCACGAGGCTCATCCGCAGGTAGCCCTCGCCGTCGGGGCCGAAGCCGCTGCCGGGGCTCACCGCGACGTTGCCCTTCTCCAGCAGCAGCATCGCGAAGTCCATCGTGCTCATCCGCGAACGCCACGGCTCGGGGATCGGCTGCCAGACGAACATCCCGGCCTTCGGGCGGGCGTCTTCCCAGCCGAGGCGCACCAAGCCATCGCACAGCGCGTCGCGGCGGCCTTGGTAGATCTCCGATTGCTTCTCGACGGCGACCTGCGTGTCACGCAACGCCACGATCGCGGCGATCTGGATCGCCTGGAACATGCCGTAATCGTAGTAGCCTTTGATCGTGGCGAGGGCCTCGATCATCTTGCGGTTGCCGGCGCAGAAGCCGACCCGCCAGCCGGCCATGTTGTAGCCCTTGCTCATGGTCGTGAACTCGACGCCCACATCGATCGCCCCGGGCGAGGCCAGGAAGCTCGGCGGCTTGTAGCCATCGAACGCCACGTCGGCGTAGGCGAAGTCGCTGATGACCATCAGGTTGTATTTCTTGGCGAGCTTCACGACCTCGTCGTAGAAGCCCTGCTCGACGACCACACTCGAGGGGTTGTGCGGGTAGCAGAGCAGCAAGAGCTTCGGCTTCGGGTAGAGCGTCTCGCAGGTGTGGGCGATCTCCGAGAGGAATTTCTCCGAATCGGTCACCGGCAACTGGATCACATTGCCGCTGGCGAGCGCCACCGCGTAGACGTGCACCGGGAAGTAGGGCGTCGGCACCAAGGCCGTGTCGCCGGGGCCCATGAGCGCCAGGCACATGTGGCTGAAGCCTTCCTTCGAGCCAAGGCAGGTGATGACCTCGTCGTTCGGGTCGAGCCGCACGCCGTACTGCTTGAAGTACTTGCTGGCGACCTCGCGGCGGAGGTTGGCGATGCCGATGTTCTTGCTGTAGCGGTGGTTGCCCGGGTTGCGGGCCGCCTCGACCAGCTTCTCGATGACCTCTTCTTCCGGAGGGTCGCTCGGGTTGCCCATCCCGAGCTCGATGACGTCGTCGCCCGCGACCCGCTTGTCGTAGATCATCTTGTTGATCCGCCCGAACAGGTAGGGCGGGAGGCGCGTCACGCGGTCGGCGACACGGACTTCGAACGGCGTGGTTTCTTCGCTGGAAGACATCGAAAACTGGGCTGGAGTGAGGGCCTGGGCTACCGGGCAAGGATCGGCGGGAGGTGTCTTGGGTTCACTCGCCAAACCGTCCTTAGAATATACTCGGTCACGACCGCCCTCTGAGGTGGGGATCCGCCCCGCATTCGCCGATTTGTTGGCCCAAACGGCCAGAAATCGCCAGAATCGATCGTAGCGAGCAATACCTCGGGGGCGGTTCTGCCGAATCACAGGTAGCCGATGGCGACCGCTGCGGTTGCCGCCCCGCTTCTCTGATCCCGTCTCTATCCAGCCAGCGCCCGCGTGAACGAGCCGCCCGCCCCCGCCGAAACGCCATCGTCAAACCCTACGGCCCGGCCACCGCGGCCGATCGCCACGGCCGATGCCAAGCGGCAGTTCGCCAAGTACCTGACGCTGGGGGCGATCGATCCGGCGTTGGAACTGTATCGCGAGCGGACCGCCGCCGGGCATGGGTGGAAGATCGAGCCGGGGCAACTCGTGCCAATCCTCGACTATCTGAAGGCCGAGAAACGCTGGGCCGAGGCCGCCCCGCTGATGGTCGACCTGATCGACCAAGAACAGCAGCGGGTCAACAACCTGCGGATCACGCTCGCGCAGATCTGCGTGAAGAAGATCGATCAGCCGACCCAAGCACTCGACCTGCTCGCCCCGATCGATCACCGCTACCTCTCGGCGAGCCAACGCGACGTGGCGATCGAGATGCAGGGCCGCGCCCGCCGCATGCAGGCCGAGAACGAGAACACCTCGCCGACGATCCTGCCGCTCAACGAAAACAGCCCCGAGCCAGAGGCCCGGGGCTGATCGTTAGTTCGTCATCAGCCTCGTCGAACCATCAACGGACGCCGGCCGTGGGGCGGACCTTGGCGTCGCGGCGGCGGGCCGCCTGCTTCGTTTCCTTCGAGGGTGGGGCCTGCGTGGTGCCGGCTAGGTAGTTGTCGATCCGTGCCGAGGCGCGGATGCGGTCGAACTCGCCGCTCATCGCCAAGCGAAGCTTCTTCTCGAAGATGTCCTGCTTCAACTCAGCGACGACCTCACCCATGCTCACGCCGATCGGCTCGGCGCGGCCCTCGCACTTGAGGATCAAGAACTTGTCGCCCACCTGCACGATGCCGGAAAGCTCGCCCTCGGCGAGCGCGAACGCCGCGTCTTCGAGCTGGGGCTGGCCGCCGAACCGGCGCACCAGCGGCACCTCGCCCCGCAGGCTGCGGCTGGAAGGTTCGATCGAGTACTCCTCGGCCAAGTCGCCGAAGTAATCCATCGACTGGTTCTCGCGGGCCTTGTCCCAAACCTCCTGCGCACGCCGCAGGCTGCCGAGCACGATCGCCCGGACGCGGACCTTCTCGCCGTAGTTCGCCTCGAAGCCCTTCTGGAGGTCCTCTTCGGTCACTTCGACGCGGCCGCTGGTCAGCTTCTTGAGGGCGGTCGACGGCCAGACCGAATCGCGAACGTACTGCTCGTAGCTCATGTCTTGCTCGATGGTCGCCATCCGACGCCAACGCACGAGGTCGGCGCGGCCGTCCGGGCCGACGACTCCGGCCAGCTCGGCGGCGTGACGCATCTCGCCTTCCAGGTCGCCTTGTGTGACCTGCACGCCGGACGCCTTGAGGGCCTGACGCAGCAGCAGGTGAGAGACCTCGACTTGCAGGACCTCTTCGCCGTGGCGATCGAGGCACTCCTTACCGAGCTCTTTCATCGTGATCTTGTCGCCGTTGACCGTCGCGACGACGCCCGGCATCGCCTGGCGGAGTTGCTCGTCGTTGTAGACGTTTTGGATCGTGGCGGTGTCTTGCAGTTGCTTGAACAACTGGTTGGCCACGCCGCGGAGCTTCTTCTCGACGATGGTCTCCGCGAGGTTGTCGCGGACGCTGGCCATCGGCACGTTGCGGGGCGGGTTGCGGCCCTCGCATTTGAGGATCACGTGCTGCTGGCCCGCCTTGATAACCGACGAGATCTCGCCCGGCTTGAGGTTGAACGCGGCCCGCTCGACCTGCTTGTCACCCGCGTGCAAACGGATCGGCTGGATGAGGCCGCCGATGCTCGCGCTGTTGACGTCCTTCGAGTGCTGCATCGCCAGCCGCGGGAAGTCGTCCGGCTGCGCCGTCGCTTGGCGTTGCACCTTGTCGGCGGTGGCGGCGTCGTTGACGACGATCAGCCGCACGCGGACCGACGGACCGTAAGTCGTTTCGTAAGCCGCTTGCAGTTCGTCCTCGGTCGGGCGCACCTCGTCGGCGGCCAGCTTCCGCAGCGCGAGCGTCGGCCAGAGGATATCCCGCTTGTACTCGGTCTCGTCGACGCCCCGTTGGTTCTGGAGCATCTGGAGCCATTGCTCGCGGCCCAGCTTGAACCGCTCGGCCATCCGCTCGACCTCGGCCTCGACCTCGGCCGGCGTCACGGTGACGCCCCGCTTGCGGCAGTGGTGGTCGATCAATCGCTTGTTGACGAGGCTCTCTAGCACGTCCTCGCCGTGTCGTTCGACCGACGCCTGCACGAGGGTTTGGCGGCTGATATCGGCGCCGTTGACGATCGCCATGACGTCGTGCTGCGGGCCACCCTTCGGCAGATTGGCCGACGCGGGCTGCACGCGGTGGCTGGCCCCCCGAGTGGCCTGCGGGCTCTGGGCCTCGGCCTCGGCACCGCCGACGATGCCGCGGGCGAAGAGGCTGGCACCGATAACAATCGCCGCCGCCGCTACGAGCACCCATCGTCGCTGTCCGACGCCGGGAGCGGCCGTTTGTTTTGTTCGATCCGACTGACGATCCGCGTCCTTGCGGGCCATGGCTGAGTCTCCATCCATCCGTGACGGGTTCACGCGGAACCACAGATCGCGCACATCCGGCGCGGGCTCCGCGTCTTGCGGGGTGGGAAGACTACCAGCGCACGGCAAATGCGAGAAGAGAAATCAGCGGGCGTAGACGCCTGCGGTGCTAGCAGGGGGGATAGTCCTCGGATCAAGCGGATCAGAGTTTTGACCTCAGTGAATCCATAACCCGTAGCTGCTCGCGACGCTGGATCTCTGGATCCTCGGCTTGCAGATATTCCGTTGCATTGAATCCGTCACCCCGACGACGATTCTGTCTAGGTTCAAGTCCCTCAATCAAGACGGCTTCAAGCGTTACGGCGACCAGCTCGGGGGTGAATCTTATTTGAGCCTCGATTAGCCCGCCCTCTTGGGTCACCTTGAGCAAACCAAACCACGAGAAGCGGTCCCAACGTGTTTGTAAACGGTCTTTGGTGTGCTCGTACAAACGCAGACCCATCGGTCGATCGGTTGAGCGGCCGACGTAGACGACCTCGCGACCGTCGTGCAGCAGGTAAACACCGAGCTGACCAGCGAAATCAACTTCAGTCGCGCCAAGTTGCTGCCGTCCGAGCAGCGTTGCCTTGGAGCTCCAATGGACTGCATCGCGACGCCAGTACATTCCGAATGCCTGAACTAATCCGGCGTCTTCGATACTATCAATGGCGACATCATCTACCTCGTCTTCTTCATCTCCGAGCGTCGAGGAGGCAATGTCCTCTGAGCCGAGCTGTGAACGCAAACCATACAAAGCCTTCGATGCTTTATAGAACGGCGAGCTTCTGCTCTTGTGCTTGATAGACGCAGTAAGCTGCGCGATGACCGTCGCCCGGGGGGTCGCCCCATACGAATCACGAAGGTCAAGTTCGATGATTCGGTCGGCGATGTCCTGATAGTGCATCGCTCCGCCATGCTCGCTAAGGACATGACGGATAGCCTGCTTCCAGCTCATTTGTGCCATGAGGCATCATCCCATCCGCGTTATTCGCGGGCAAACCGAAACCGCGTATCTACTCGTCCATCACTTCGGCGGTCTTTGACTTCGCCAGTTCGTCGGCGGTCTTTTCACGTTTGTTGAGCAGCTCTTGGACGTCTTCTTTGTAGGTCTTCAGCTCGTCTTCGCTGAGTTCTTTGTCCTTCTCGAGTTGGTCGAGGTGCTTGTTCGCATCGCGGCGGACGTTACGGATCGCGATCTTGGCCTCTTCGGTCAGCTCCTTGGTCCGCGAGACCATCTTTTTGCGGACGTCGCCCGAGAGGGCCGGGATATTGAGCCGGACCACCTTGCCGTCCGACTGCGGGGCGAGGCCCAGGTCCGAAGCCACGATCGCCTTCTCGATGTCCTTAATGACCGACGGGTCGAACGGCCGGATCACCAGTTGCTGCGGCTCCGGCGCGCTGA
>CAYGUP010000093.1:0-12741 GCA_964353155.1 uncultured Planctomycetaceae bacterium
TGATACTCCCGCCCTCCCGGCCCTCTCTACGACCGGGCTGCGTGTCCGGCCGCGCGACTTGGTGGTCGCCGGCGTGGTGGCGGCGTTCTATGCGATCGCTTGGGCCTTGCTGCCGGCCGCTTGGTGGCCGATCCATGCCGGCGGCAAGTGGTTCCTCGGCGTGTTCGTGGTGACCTCCGGGTTAGGGGCGTTGCTGGCGAGCCTCTTTCTGCTGAACCGCGACCTCCGCCTCCGCGACCAGCCCGCCGTGTGGCTTGGCATCCAGGTCATTTTCTGGAACCCGATCGCGTTCCGCGCGGTGCTCGCCGCCGCGGAGGGAGTCGGCCTGCCGAGCCAATCGCACGCGCTGATCGCACTCGTGGGCTTAGTGATGCTCGGCGTGCCGACCTCGATCGTTGGGATGGCCCTGTGCGGCAACGGTTGGTGGCGATTCGCTTACGGTTGCCGCGCGCTGCAGTGCTTCTTGGCCACCTGGATCCCGCTCGTGCCGGGCATCCTCTTCCTGCACGTGCTGGCGATCGCTTACATGCTGACCTGGGACAAGCACCGGGGCCTCAACAAGCTCGCGTTCTTGTTGGTGATCGTGGAACAGGTCGCCGCCTTCTTTTGGTTCTTCTTGTTCTGTCGGTTCGAGTAGCCGCGATTTATCGACGCGCTCGCGCGGCTTCGATCGGCTGCGTTTTATGCCCGCGTCGGCTGACACCCGGGGAAGTCGGCGTTGACGGAGGGGGCCGCTAGCGTCGGTGAAGATTTTTTCTTGCCGAGTCGGCCAATCGCCCTTGCTCGGATTTCGGCGTGGCCCTAACTTCCCCGCACATCGCTGAGGGACGCCACGAGTTGGCCGCTTGAAGCGATGCGAGAACGACACAAAGGACCAGTGGAGGGCCGCCCTACCAAGGCGTAACCCATGAGAGCGACGGCGAGGGCATGGATGCCCACGCAGGGCAAGGATGCCCGTCCCGCCGCGATTGTCCGCTCCCTTCGACGCGGAGCTCGTAGAAGCGATTCTCCCCCCTTCGCTTCTTCAAGCCAAAGCGTCCAATCGCTCCCGGAAAAGTTTCCCGTCCTCTGCCCCCCTGGGACGTGTGCTTTTTCGGGAGCTTTTTTTGCGCGCATGGGGCGCTGAATGGCGGTGGCTTTGGGACGCGTTGTGAGGTGCCAAGGGGGAAGTGGGAAGGCGGAAGGGGGAAATGACGCGCAGGCGGTGCTTGCAGGCGTTTGGTTGGGGTGTCGTTGGAACGCGGGGGCGGCTTAGAATCCGGCTCCTTCCAACATCGGCCCCGTCAAGGACGACGAAGCCATGAGTGCCCTGCCCGCCGCGCGTGATGATGCGCCGTTAGCCGACCCACAACGCATCGCGGCTGCGCGCGAGGTGATGCGGCTCGAGGCGGTCGCCCTCTGGAAGCTCTCGCAACAGTTGGGCGACGAGTTCGCCGACGCGATCGGCGTGCTCGAAGCGTGCCAAGGCTCGGTGATCGTCACGGGCATGGGCAAGGCCGGGCTGATCGGCCAGAAGATCGCGGCCACGCTCGCCAGCACCGGTCAGCCGAGCCACTTCCTCCACCCGGCCGAGGCGTTCCACGGCGACCTGGGCCGCATCGGCCGCGGCGATGTGGTCCTGGTCTTGTCCCAAAGCGGCGAGACGGGCGAGGTCGTTCAGTTACTGCCGAGCCTGCGAGACTTCGGCACGCCGATCGTTGCGATCACAGCGACCAGTCAGAACACGCTCGGCCAAGCGGCCCAAGTCGTGCTGCCGCTCGGCCAACTCGACGAGGCCTGCTCGCTCGGCCTCGCACCAACCACCAGCACGACCGCGATGCTCGCCATCGGCGATGCCTTGGCGTTGGTGCTCAGCTCGATCCGCGGCTTCCGCGCCGAGGACTTCGCCCGCTTCCACCCGGGCGGCTCGCTCGGGCGCAAGCTGGCCCGTGTCGAGGACGAGATGCGGCCGTTGGCCGAGTGCCGCGTCGCCGCGGCCTCGCAATCGGTCCGCGAGGTCCTGGTGGCATGCAGCAAGCCGGGCCGCCGCACCGGGGCGGTCATGCTCATCGACTCGGAGGGCCTGCTGAAGGGGCTGTTCACCGACAGCGACTTGGCCCGGATGCTCGAATCGACCGACCTATCGGCGCTCGACCGGCCGGTCGCCGAGGTGATGATCGCCAGCCCGACCACGATCTCCGCCGGCGCGCGGATGAGCGAGGCGGTGCAACTGCTGGCGAATCGGAAATTCAGCGAGCTGCCGGTCGTCGACGACGCGGGCCGCGCCATCGGCTTGGTCGATGTGACCGACGTGGTCGCCCGCGAGACCGCCGAGGTGGATGCCCCGCCCAATCCGCCGTCGGTCCGGATCTTCCCCGATGGTGATCTCGACGCGGCGGGTTAACCGCCCTTTGGTTCGATCCCACGACTGACGTCGTTGGGCTGGCCGCTTGTACTGCCTTCTGCCCACCGCCTACTGCCCACTCCTTCATGCCCGATATCCGCCTGCTGCTGACCGACGTGGATGGGGTGTTGACCGATGGGTCGCTCACGTTCGACGCCAACGGGGTCGAGACCAAGACCTTCAGCGTGCGGGACGGCCTCGGCATCCGCTTGTGGCAACGGGCCGGCGGCGAGGTGGGAATCGTCACGGGGCGGGCTTCGACGATCGTCGACACACGGGCCAAGGAACTCGATATCAAGATCGTCTACCAAGCGGTCAAGGAGAAGCTGGCGATCGTCAAGGACATCGCCGCGGAGCACGGCTGCACGCTCGAACAGGTCGCCTACCTCGGCGACGACCTGCCCGACCTCCCGGTGATCCGAGCGGTCGGTTACGGCGTGGCGGTCGCGGACGCGGCCCCGGAAGTGCTCGACGCGGCGAACTATGTCACCGACAAGCCGGGCGGGCGCGGGGCGTTGCGTGAGGTCGTCGAGGAGTTGCTGAAGGAATCGGGAAAGTGGGAGGCGGCCACCGGGCCGTTGCACGGATGAGTTGGGGTGGTTCACCGCGGAGGACGCGGAGGACGCTAAGCAATCAATACAAGGTATGTTAGACAATGCGGTATCTCATTGGGTTATTCCTAGCGACAGCAAGCACTGGCTTGGCCGACAAGGCATTCCAACCGGGTGTGTCTCTCGATATCGAGGTCTCGTCGCGCCCACTGACCCTGCTGCCCGAAGAGGCGTTTCCTCTTACCCGCGAGTTGTTCGAAGAGTCGTATCGGTGGCACGACTCGAAAGGAACAAGTCCCGGATCGTATCGTGTCACGCCCGAGGTCGGCATTCGTATCAAGGTGCCGGCGATGAAAGCCCAGCCCGTCAAACTCGATTTCGCGTTCCCAATCGATGTGCCGACGAGGTCAAAGCAAATCGATATTCCAATCCGTTTCGATGCGAGGCCGACGTTGGCCGCGGTTTCGTATCTCCGCTGATCCTCTCCCGGCGCTGACGCTTCGGGCTGGCTGTTGCTCTTCATCGCTACCACTCAACGACTCGACGTGAAACGCTTCCTCAATGCCGCCGTTGCCCTGGCCGTCACGTTTGTGGCGTACCAAGCCTACGTGCTGGGGGTGGTGCCGGTCGTTGAGCCTAAGATCGTTGTGCGGGAGTTCGACGAGGCGAGTCAGGACGACTGGGAGATCAGCAAGAATGCCGTCAGGCGTTACCAAGGGCTGCTCAGCCATTACGTGCCGGTCGGTCACTGGTCGCTGCAGGGCACGCCAAAGGTGTTCGAGTATGCTCCGGCGTCGGTGATGGTGGTGCTTGATAACTTCGTGCCGGTCGAAGGGGGCCGCCTGAAGCTGACGAAGTGCCTGGTCGTGGCGTTCCCGACGCCGCGCGTTCCGGGCGAAGCCCCGCCGCGCGATGCGATCATCATCGAGCCGCCGAACGACACGCTCATCCAGTTCGACAACCCGGACGCGAAGTTCGATCTGAGCGGCGGGCCGATCGGCAACCCGGTGGCCGCCGAGTTCCCGGGCGAGTTGGTCGTCCGCAGCGATATGAAGGAAGCCGGTCCGCAAGACGACCTGCGGCTTGTCACGCGTGACCTGCACTTCAATCAATCCTTGATCTGGACCCGCGCGGCGGTCGACCTGCGGATGGGGTCGCACCGCGCCCGTGGGCGAGTGCTTGAGATCCGCCTGCTGAAAGACCCGCACGCGCGAAACGGCTCGTCCGAGATGCCGATCGCGGGCGTCGAGTCGCTTGAGATCCGCGAGCAGGTGCAGGCCCTCATCGACACCGAGAAACTCGACCCCAAACGGGCCAACGCCCCCAAGCGGATCACCGCCGTGCCGCGGCGCGATGCCCGGGGTCGTTTCCTACAAACGGCGGCTACCGACGAGGCGGCGGTCGGCTTGCTGGAGGTCACCTCGGCCGGGCCGTTCCGCTTCGACTTCACGAAGTTCGTCGCCTCGCTGCAAGACAACGTGCGTGCCGTGCTGCCGCAGCCGGACGGCTCGAACGATCAACTCACGTGCCGCGAGTTGCGGCTCCACTTCGGCGACAAACGGGGCGGGGCGTCGGCGCTCAACCCGGCGGACGAGCCCGAACTCGCCAAGCGGCAGGGCAACCGGCTCTCATCGCTCACACCACAACGCCTCGAAGCGGTCGGCTCGCCGGTGCGGCTCGACTCGCCGAGCCAGCGGGCCGCCTTCCGGGGCACCCGCTTGCAAGGCTGGATCGGCGATCGCCGGCTGCGGATCGAGGGCGCGCCGGCGCAGCTCTCACACGGGTTGAGCGAGGTGCAGGCACCGCTCTTGGAATACGACGCCCCGGCGAAGGACTCGGGCAAGACGATCGGCGACTTCTTGGCCGCCGGCCCGGGCTGGCTGCGGATCGCCGAT
Source organism: uncultured Planctomycetaceae bacterium (assembly GCA_964353155.1). GTDB lineage: Bacteria > Planctomycetota > Planctomycetia > Pirellulales > Lacipirellulaceae > Botrimarina. Next base: position 4,830 of record CAYGUP010000093.1, read on the forward strand.
CCCAACGGGCCGGGCCGCTCTTACGAAGCCCGCTGGGAGGCGTTGCCGAGCGGGCAACCCTCGGTCGCCTTGAAACGGGACCATCGCGGCCAACCCGTGCTGTCGCTGATCGGCCGACCGCAGTTCGCCGCCACCGGTTTCGGGAAGCTGCGGGCGGACCGGGTCGCCGTGCAACTGCGTGAGGTCCCCGCCGACGGCAAGGACGGCCCCGCGATCGAACTCGACGACAATCCGAAGACCGAGAACGGGGCGGTCCTCGTGCGGCGGATCGATGCAACCGGCTCGGTCGACTTCCTCGGCAAGCAGGTCGTCGGCGAAGCGGAGAGCCTCGTCGCGTTGATTCGGCCGATCGGGCCCGGGCAGGTCGATACGCAGGGCGGGCCGGCGTTCGGGCGGCCCGTTTCGGTTGCGCCCAGTCAGCCGAGCCGCGAGAGCGATCGCCGGTACCGGCTGAAAACCAAATCGATCCAGGTCGATGTCGGCCTCCAAGGCCGGCGGGCCACGCCGTTGTCGGTGGTCTGCGACGGCGGCGTGAAACTCGAAGAAGAGCCCCGTGCCGATCGCCAACAGCCGCTGAGGATCCTCGGCAAACAACTGCGGGTGGATCGCCTCGACCGTCGTGGCGGGGCGCGGCTCACGCTTTCGGGCAGCGACCGTTCCACGCCGGCCAACCAAGACGACTTGACCGGCCTCGCCGAGATCCAGGCCCAGGGCCTCCGCGTTTGGGTCAAGGACCTCCATATCGACCAAGCCGCCGGCAAGGCGTGGACCGAGGGTCGGGGCGACGCGCGGCTGACGCTCAAGTCGGGCGGGCGTGATTCGACGCTCGGCGCCGTCGCGCCGCTCGGCGGCGAGGCGACCCTCCGCTGGCGAGGCGGCATGCAATTCGACGGCCGACGCCTCGCGCTCACCGACGACGTCCTCGCCGAGGCGACCGGCGGCTGGCTCCGCTGCGAGACCCTCGCCGCCACACTCACGCAACCGATCGACTTCCGCGGCGGGGGCGGCGTCCGTGGGGCGGCCGTCGATGTCAGCGAGGTCACCTGCTCGGGCGGCATCACCGTTGATTATCGCTCGACCGACGACGGCGGGCCGCGATCGCACGAAAGGGCTCGCTTCGACGACTCGATCACGTTCAACAAACAGACCGGCGCGATCACCGGCCGCGGCCGCGGCTCGATCCGCTCGGTCCACCTGGCCGGCAGCGGCGGCCCACTCAGTGGCGATCGCCAAGCACCGGCCGCCGGCGGCGACGGCCTGCGTTACCTGCGGGTCGATTTCCGCGATGCCATCGACGGCAACCTGAACAACCGCGCCGTCCGGTTCCTCGGCGATGTGCGGGCGGTCTACGGCCCGGTGCTCGCCTGGGAACACCAACTCCCGCTGCAATCGCCCGATGGCGTGCCCCCCGACGCGGCCGAGCTAAGCTGCAACGACCTGCGCGTCAACGAGGACCCGGCGGCCAATGTCCGCCGGGGACCGAACGGCAAGGCGTCGCTCGGGCCGATCGAGTTGAAGGCCCTCGGCAACGTGCGGATCGATGCGACCCTGGGCGAAGAAGGGGGCGGCCTCGTCGCCGAGGCGGCCGCGGCCAGCTACGCCCAGGCGGCTGATCGCTTCGTTCTGGAAGGCGACACGCAACAGCTCGCCCGCCTGTGGGCCCGGCCCGACGCGACCAAGCCGTTCGTGCCCGCCTCCGCCCGCCGGCTCACGCACTACCTGAAGCTCGGCCGCACCAAGGTCGAGGACCTCCGCGGCGCCGAATACCAAACCGGCCGAGGCGGTGTGCTACCGACACCCCCCCGGCGCTGATAGCCCGCTGCGGCTCATCCAGGCGGATCGTGACCTAAGCTTGCTTGGTGGCTTCCCGGGGGAACCTCCCCCCGACTCGCGAAGCCCAACGAGCAACCCCGAGGTCAGGCGGCGTCATGATCGTCAAAATCATCAAGCGGTGCCTATTGGCCGCTGTTCTTGCCACGACGCTTGTCTTCGTGGTGGTCGGTTCTTGCGTGGCCCTCGCCTGCTCGGCGCCCGGCTTCTACACGGCGGCCGTTGCCCAGCCGATCGAACAAGCCGACGCCGAAGCGGCCTTCGACGAGATCGAGCTGACGATGGGTGCGCTCGAGCTCTTCCTCTTGGCCGGTCCAGAGAACCTCGAACGGCTCGGCGACTTGCCGGCCGACCAACTCGATCGCGGCCTGCAGTGGACCACCGAAGAGAGCTTGCCGGAAATCCGTGCGTTGCTCGATCGTTCGGTCGATGCCGAACGCGGGACGTTCGCTGCCTCGCTCACCGAGGAGCATCTCCGAGCGTGGGCAAGCCAGAAGATGAACCAACCCGGCAAGGAGATCCAGCGGCCCTGCCTCGTGCTCGACGGCGACCAGGCTCGGTTGGGCGCAACGCTCGTCACGCCCCTCGGCGAGTTCGTCTTGTCTTGCGATATCCAACCCGTGAAGACGGCCCAATCGGACCTCACTTTCGAGGTCCACGCGCTCCGCCTCGGCCGGCTGCCCTTGCCCGCCACGACGCTGGCAAAGCTTCTGATGGACGCGGGAGCCAAGTTGCCCAAAGGCGTTCGGCTCGACCTCGACGGCCGGCGACCGATGTTCACGGTGGACGCAACTCGGAGCGGGGCCGCCCTGGAATTGGAAGAGCTACGGATCACAAATGGTGAGCTGAAAATCGAGGTCCGACGCGCGCACGACGCGGTCGTCGCGGCGAGGTAGGGAACTAAGATCCGTCAGGCTCAAGCCAAATCACGAACCCCGGCGTCTTGGCGTCGGGCTTGAGTGAACGTAGCCATTCCGCGTGGCCGTTGCTCCGCGGCGGAGGTGCTTCGCCCGGCTGGACGAGCACCCGCTGCAAGACCACCGGTTTATCGAATACCTGACTCTGATCGTCTCCGACGGTGACCCTGCCCCAATTGACTCCTTCGATCGGCGAGGCGGCCGGCCACTTGGTCTCCGCCGTGAAACGCGAAGGGGGCCAAGTCGGTTCGTCGGGCCTCAAGCTCAGCGTTCGAGTTCCGTTGGCATTGCGTGCCCGGGTTCGGATGACGATTTCGGTGCGCCAGTCTTCTCCCTCGTTGTAGAGTTCAGGGTGATAACGCAAGCTAATCGTGTGATAGCCAGCCACGATCGGATCGCTGCAATCAGGAGTTGGAAGCCCCTCTTTGCTCACCCCGCCGTGCGTGTAATGGAGAACCGCCGGTGTTGGTGTGTAAACACGCCAACGCCAGTCGAGCATCCGCGTTTCGGAGGTCTCGTCTCGATTGATCTGGGCCGCGTACAGCCGTGAGGGGTCTTCGACATTAAACTCGCCGTATTCCTCGCGCAGTCGATGGTTCTCCTCGTGGAGGCGGCCCACCTCCACGCGCTGCGCGTCTAACCGTTGCTGGGTGCGCCAGAGCGCGAGTCCCAATCCGAAACCCATCCCGACGCAAGTCATCAAGAGCAACAAGCTGATCAGCGAAAGCTGTGGCCTGCGTTTCCTTCGGTTTGATTCGCTTGGCATAGAGGGAGGTCGTTCACCCGGTCGGAGCGGTTGGCGACTCGGGGGTTGGGGCCGAGAGCAGGGGTGTCTGGGGCCGCGTTAGCTCCGCGACGCCGCGGTTCATTTCGGCGTCGAGGTCGGTCCGGTCGGGGAGGACCCAGGGGAGCCGGACCACGAAGGTGCTCCCCTTGCCGCTCACGCTGCGGAGCGTGACGTCGCCGCCGAGCAGCCGGCAGAGCTCGCGGACGATCGACAGGCCGAGGCCGGTGCCGCCCTGCTCGCGGGTCATGGCGTCGCCGTCGGGGGCGGCCGACGCACCCTGGCGGAACTTCTCGAAGATGATCGCTTGGTCGGCCTCGCTGATGCCGATGCCGGTGTCTTCGACCTCCAGGACCAGCGTCGCGCCGTCGCCGATCACCGCGGGCAGAGGGGCGGACGTGCCACGCACGGAGCCGGCGTCCCAATCGGTCGCCCCGCCGGCGGTCTCCTGACGGGCGCGGACCATGATCCGGCCCCCTTCGGGCGTGAACTTGATCGCGTTGGAGAGCAGGTTGTTGAGGATCTGCTGGAGCTTCGATTGGTCCTGCCGCAGCGGCGGGGCGTCGGTCGGGAAGGTGGCCGATAGGTCGATGTTCTTCCGCTCCGCCAACGGCCGCGCCATATCGCATTGGGCCGTGATGATCGCGGCGATCGGCAGCTCGCTCGGCGAGGCGTCCATGCGGCCCGATTCGAGCTTCGCCAGGTCGAGGATGTCGTTGATCATCTCCAGCAGCATCTTGCCGCTGCGCTGGATGTTGCCAACGTAACGCTGCTGCTTGCCGTCGAGCGTGTCGACGGTCGCCAGCACCTCGCTGAAGCCGAGGATGCTGTTTAGTGGCGTGCGGAGCTCGTGGCTCATGGTCGCCAAGAAGTCGCTCTTCAGGCGGTTCATCTCGAAGAGCCGGAGGTTCATCTGCGCGAGCTCATCGACCTTGCCATCGAGTTCAGAGTTCACCTTCTCCAACGAATTCTGTTGGCTGAGCAGTTGGCGGAGCATCCGGTTGAAGCTGGTGGCGAGTTCCTCGAACTCGTCGCCGGTCTGGATGTCGGCCCGCAGCGTGGTGTCGCCCTCGCGGACGGCGTTGGTGACCATGCTGAGGTGCTTGACCGGTTTGACGATCAGCAAGCGAACGATCGCCCACAGCAGGAACATCGATAGGAAGCCAATGATCACAGCGATCGCCCACATGTACGCTTCGTACTTGGCGAAGGTGCTTGTCTTCTTGTCCCGCTGCATCTCGATCCGCATCAGCGCGATCAGGTCCCCCTCTTTCAGCCCGAGCCGCGCCGGCTTGCCGAGCACGCGATGGCAAGTGACACACGATTCCTGGGCATAGAGCGGCTTGTAGTAGTGCAGGATGCTCCCGTCTTCGCTCGGCACCATGTCGTCTTTCTCGGTGTCGGGCGGGAGGGATTGGTAGTATTCGACGCGCTGCCTCTCGAACTCGTTCTGAGGCCGGCCGTAGCCGTTCGGGTTGATGGTCGGGTCCTGCGGCTTGATCGCGTAGGACTTGAACTCCTCGCCGTAGTTGCGGCTGCTGGCGGCGAGGGTCTCGATGATGTCTTTCCAGGTATCGAGCTCCCCTTCGCTGAGGCCTGCCTCCTCGTCCGGAGAGGGCTGCAAGAAGTACTCGAAGTGCGGTTCGATCCAGGCGGCGCGGATCAGCTCTTGGCCGACTTGGCGGTCGCTTTCGCGGATGATCTTCCGGAGCTGCTGACCCGACCAATAGAAGGTCAGCACGAGCAGTACCCCCAGCGCGATCCCAAACCACCAGCGGCACTTACGCTCGAGGCTCGTTTCGCCGACGAAGACACGTTTGAGACCGCGTGGAGACATGGGTCCCATGTTACGGTCTGCGGGGGTGGGAGACCAATGTCGAACGGGTGATCGAAGGGGGAAGTGGGAAGGCGGAAGGGGGAATGACGGCAAGCCTTTGGCTGAGCCGCGACTGTAAGGGAGCCGACCGGCGGCTAGGAATCTTGCTTGGTCGGCTCCCTTACGGTCGCGGCTCGGCTAGGAGTATTCCCACTTCCCCCTTCCCAATTCCCACTTGCTTCAAAGCATGTCGGTCGGGTCGATATCGACGACCGACCGCACCCCTTCGGGCATGGGGATCGGCTGCCAGCCTTCGCGGAGGGCCTGGCGGAGGGCCGTGCCGTCGGCCGCTAGCATCTGGAGGTGGTAGCGAAACTCGCCTCGCAGGCGGGTGATCGGGGCCGGGGCCGGGCCGAGGAAGCGGACCTTCGCGCCGAGTGCCTCGGCCGCTTCGCGGATCTTGTTGGTTACTTGCTCAAGGTACGCCGCCACGAGCTTCTCCGATCCACCGCGGGCGATGATGCGGGCCATCGTGCCGAAGGGCGGGTAGCCGAGCGCCTCGCGGCCGGGCAGTTCGTTGCGGGTGAACTTGAGGTAGTCGTGGCGGGCGGCGGCTTGGATCGCGGGGTGGTCCGGGTCGAAGGTCTGCACGACCACGCGCCCGCCGCGGTCGCTGCGGCCGGTGCGGCCGGCGACTTGGGTGACCAGTTGGAACGTCCGTTCGGCGGCGCGGAAGTCGGGAAGGTTGAGCGCCGAGTCCGCCGACACAACACCCACCAGCGTGACATTCGGGAAGTCGAGCCCCTTGGCGATCATCTGCGTGCCGAGCAGGATCCGCGTCTCGCCCTTCCGAAACGCATCCAACGCGACCTCGTGGCTGCCGGGGCGGCGCATCGTGTCGGCGTCCATCCGGGCGACCGGCACGCCTCGGAAGCGGGCCTTCACTTCGGCTTCGAGCTTCTGGGTGCCGAGGCCGCCGTAGCGGATGCGTGGGCTCTTGCAATCCGGGCAAACCTGCGGCGGGTGCCCCCGGTCGTCGCACCAGTGGCAGACGACCGCCGCGTCGGCGCGGTGGAACGTCATCGCGACATCACAATGGTTGCACTTCAGCACGAAGCCGCACGCCGGGCATTGCACGTGGGTCGAGAAGCCGCGTCGGTTGAGCAGCAGGATGACCTGGCCGTCGTCGCGGAGCGTCTGCTCGATCGCCTGACAGAGCGGCCGGCTGAGCGCGCCGCGGGTGCCGGCCCCCTCGGTCCGCAGATCGACCGTCCGCACCGCCGGCATCGGCAGCGCTCCGATGCGGCGGGGCATGCTGGTGAGCGTGAAGCGTTCCGCGTCGGGCAGGTTCGGCCGCGTCCGCCGCCATGCCTCGAGCGAGGGCGTCGCGCTGGCGAGCACCAGCGGGATGCCCTCGGCGCGGGTCCGCTCGATGGCGACCTCGCGGGCGTGGTAGCGGGGGGCGGTGTCTTGCTTGAACGAGGACTCGTGCTCCTCGTCGATCACCACCAACCCGAGGTGCGGCGTCGGGGCGAAGATCGCGCTACGGGCACCGACGACGACCTGCACCTCGCCCGAAGCGATCCGCCGCCACTGGCGATGTCGCTCGACATCCGATTGGTGGCTGTGCAGCACGGCAATGTGATCGAACCGCTCGCGGAAACGCCCGACGGTCTGCGGCGTGAGGCTGATCTCCGGCACCAAAACGATCGCTTGCCGCCCGAATGAGACGACGCGCTCGATCGCTTGCAGGTAGACCTCAGTCTTGCCGCTGCTGGTCACGCCGTGGACGAGGATCGTCTCTTGCTCGGCGGCTTCGATCGCGCCAAGAATCACCGCGAGGGTCTTCTCTTGGTCTTCGCTGAGTTGCTTCGGCGACAGGCGCTCGACGGCGAGGTCCTCCGCCGAGAGGGCGTCCGTGGCCAAGCGTTCGACGCGGGATTCGATCAGGCCCCGTTTGCGCAGCGCGTTGATCGGGCCGGTGGTGCAGCCGACCCGCATGGCGAGTTGCTTGATCGAGAGCGGCTTCGGGCTGACGGCGAGGTTCTTGAGGACCTCGGCCTGCTTGGGCGGGAGTTCGAGCGAGGTGAGCCGCGCGGCGACCTCGGTCGGGACGCTCAGCAGGGTCACGTCGCGCGTGCCCGCCTTGCCGCGGACGCCGGCCGGCACGACCGCTTCGAGGACTTGGCCCCACGAGGTGAGGTAGTGGTCGGCCATCCAACGCGTCAGCCGCAGCATCGCCGGCGAGACGAGGCTGACCGGATCGACCACGCCGCGGAGTTCCTTGAGCGGCCGGGTGCGGACGACCGGCTTGGTTTCGACCGCGACACAGTAGCCGACCATCGGCCGGTTGCCCCGCCCCAACGGGACCCGCACGCGGCGGCCCGCTTCGCAGTAGGTCTCGGGGCTGCGCTCGTCGGCCATCGCGTCGGGGATGACGTAGTCGAACTCGCCCGGTGGCCCGCTCGGCAAGACGACGGTCGCCACTAAGTGGCTGGACTGCGCATCCAACTCCCACTCGGGCGGCTCGGCGTCGAAGAGGGACTGCTGGGACAAGAGGAGGGG
>CAYGUP010000094.1:0-12670 GCA_964353155.1 uncultured Planctomycetaceae bacterium
CCCGCCCGAGGAGTTTATCGGGGGCTCCGAGGCAATCGGCTACACGTGGCACCTGAGCGTGATCAACGGCGGGACGCCCCGCGAGACGGCTGCCGGCCAGACGCCGATGCAACTCGCCTCGAAGACGACCGATACCGCGTGGGACGGTGCCGACCGCGACGCGGCCGAGCTCCGCAAAGCGAAGTGGCAACTGCTGGCCAGCGATATCGAGGGGGCCGAGCTCAGCGAGTTGCTCTTCGGCTCCGAAGACGCGATCCCCGTGGCCGGCGATTGGAACGGCGACGGCATCGCGGATGTTGGGGTCTTCATCGAGGGCGATTGGTATCTCGACCTCGACGGCGATGGCCGTTGGAGTGCGGGCGACCTGTGGGCCCAGCTCGGGTCGGCCGATGACCTGCCGGTCACGGGCGACTGGGACGGCGACGGCAAGACCGACATCGGCATCTACGGCCCCGCGTGGCCGCGTGATCCGCACGCGATCGAGCGTGAGCCCGGCATGCCGGACGTGGCCAACTGGCCCGGCCCGCTGGCCAGCAAAGCGAAGAATGTCCCGCCGACCGAAGAGGACGCCACCAGCGGATCCCGCTTGTTGGCGAAGCTGCGGGCCTCGATCGCTCAGCGGCGGACCGACCGGATCGACCACGTCTTCCACTACGGCACGCCGGGCGACGCCCCGGTCGTGGGCGATTGGAACGGTGACGGCATCCGCACGATCGGCGTCTTCCGCGATGGGCAGTGGAACCTCGACGCCGACGGCGATGGCCGCTTCACCGAGGCCGACGAGAGCTTGGCCCTCGGCCAATCGGGCGATACACCGCTCGTGGGCGATTTCGACGGCGACGGGATTGACGACTTGGGCGTCTTCCGAGGCGGTGAGTGGCTCGTCGATCCCGACGGCGATGGCGTCCTGGAGCCGATGCGTCTGGCCGCCCAGGATCAAGCGCTCGCCGATGCGAGCGGCAAGCCGGTGGTGGGCGATTGGGACGGGGATGGCCGCGACGAGCCGGCGATCTACAGCCCGGCCGAAGGGGCCGAGGAGGTTCGTGTGTCAAAGCGTGACACGGGCAGCACGACACGCTAGGACGCGCAAGCGAGGCAAGCCAGCCGCTACGACGCTTTAAGGGCGGTGATCTCGGCCTTCAGGTCGGCGATCTGCTTTTCGAGTTGGGTTACCTCATTCGGGTCGTCCATCTGCTGCTTGGCGCCGTTGAGTTGTTGCTGCAGGTGGTCGAGCTTCTTGCGAACGACTTCGACGCGTTTCTTGGCTTTCTTGTCCATCGTGGCAGGGTCTAACGTTGCGAAGGGCCGGGCGAGGAGTGTTTGGGGCAGGTTCGTATTCTACTCAGAGATTTCAATCGGGTCGTCGCTGAAAGCGGGGGCTTCGTCGGCTTGCGGGATCGAGGCGCGGGCGTCCGGCACGTCGCGGAAGCTGCGGAGCATGGCTCCCATGACGAAGATCGAGAGGGCGATCGCGAGCGCGACGTTCAGCCACCAAGTGAGCGAGCCTCGCATCGCTTCGGCCGCCTTCGTGCGACCGGCGATGAAGGCCATGATCGCCATGAGGCCGATCGCCAGCAGGAACTTCACGCCGAAGATCGGGTGGTAGAGGGCGGGCAGGTTCTTGTAGCCCATCATCGATACCACGAGGTTGTAAACCCCGCTGATCAGGAGCAGTCCCGTGCAGACGCCGACGCACGCCGCCCACGAGCTACGCCGACCCGCGAAGAGGGTGGCCTCGGCGTCGTCGGCCCCCTGAGCCGCCGGCGCGAGCACGAACCGCAGGTAGATCAGCCCGCCGAGCAGCGTCGCCGCACAGGTCGTGTGCGCGACACGCGACAGGAGGGCCAAGAAGTAACCACCGTCGAAGCTGACTTCGGCGGCGGCGAGCGGGCAAAAGAGGTTGGCGAGGTCCATGCGATCGATCTTCCGTTGGGATGGGATACAGAGGATCGTAGGAGGAGCGAACGGAGCCGTCCACGGGCCGTGCTTGGCGTGGGTTACTCGGACGGCAATCCGAGCAGCTCCAGAGCTTCGTCACGCGTTGAGATCCGCCCGTCGAGTTGGGCGGCACGGGCCTGGGCCAGCAGGCCGGCGAACGCAGGCCCCGGCTTCTGCCCGGCAGCGATCAAATCAGCCCCGAGCAGCAACGGCGGCGGGTTGAGGCGATCGGCAGGCCAAGCCAGTCGTTCTTCGCAGAAACGCTGTGTCGCGTCCTGGTGGTGCTCACAGCTCCGCAGAGCGACGAGCTCCGCCCCGCCATCGGCGGCCAGCAGTGGTTGGACCTCGGACCACGGTTGCTCGGTCGCTTGATCGAGGTCGTGGCGGTGCTCAACGAGCCATGCGGCACGGTCGATCTCTTTGTTGGTCCACTTGAGCGACCGACCGATCGTCGCGACCGCCGGCGGATCGCTCACCTCGGCGAGTGTCGCTGCCAGTGCGAGCGAGGCGGACGGGCTTTCTAGGTGGCCCAATCGGCTTGCTGCCGCGTCGAGGTCGCGATCGACAAGCGGCGGGAAGACGAGCGGAAGGAGCTCCGTCTCACGAAGCAGTCTCAACGCACGAGGCGGATCGCTCTCGGTGAGCATCCGTCGGACTTCCATCCCGATCCGCTCGGGGCTCACCTCGGTGAGCGCATCGGCGTGGCGGCCGATCGCTTCGGCGGTCGCGGGGTCGAGCTCGAAGCGGAGCGACGCGGCGAAGCGGACCGCGCGGAGCATCCGCAGGCGATCCTCGGCAAAGCGTTCCTCGGCCACGCCGATCGCGCGAACGAGCCCCGCGGCGAGGTCGCGTTGGCCATCGACATAGTCGATCACGGCCTCCTCGACGGGGTCGTAGAACAAGCCGTTGATAGTGAAGTCACGCCGCGAGGCGTCCTCTTCCGCGCTGGTGAACTCGATCGAGTCGGGCCGTCGGCCATCGCTATAACCCGCCTCGGTGCGGAAGGTCGCGACCTCAATCTGTCCGGCCTTCTTCGGACCGAGCACCGTGATCACACCGAACGCCGCGCCGATGGCGATCGTCCGCTTCTTGCCGAAGACCTCGCGGACACGCTCGGGCGTGGCATCGGTGGCGACGTCGTAGTCCTTGGGGGCTTTGCCCAGCAACGCATCACGCACGCAGCCACCCGCCCATAGCGATTGGTGGCCCGCTTCGCGGAGTCGTTGAACGACTTCGAGCGCGAAATCACGTTGTGGAGAGTTTTCGGTCACCGATAACGGAGAGTCTAAAAAGCAACGAGGAGTTCAAAGGGCTGTCGAAGGCATCGACGCCGCTCGGGCGTCGGTGATGGCTTGGGAGATCAACGGGATCGAAGCGGCGTGGGCGGCCTCGTCCCAAGCGATCTGGTGCGAGACCCCCGGCACGAGGAACGCCAGCGTCAGTGACGCGGGCCGCTCGCCGGTGGAAGCTTCGACCGCGTGGGCGTAAACCGCCATCTGCAGAGCGTAACGTTCCGCAAGCTTGGGGACACCCGCCGCGTCGGTTGCGTTCGTTTTGTAGTCGATCAGGTGCCAACCCTCGGCGTTGCGATAGAGACCATCGAGGTAACCACGCAGTCGGGTCGGGGCCGCGGTTGTGTCGTTGCCCGGGGGCCAACGGAGCAAGAACTCGACCTCGCGTTCCAATCGCTCGGCAGCGGCCATCGCCTGCCAGTCGTCGGTGCCTACGAACCGCCGGACCTGTTCGATCGCCAGATCGCCGCCGCGTTCGACCGCTCGGCGGAGGTGCTGCGGGGCGAGCGACCGGGCCCACGAGGCGATCGAACGGTTGAGCGACGCGTCGGCCGGATCGAGCCGTTCGATGATCGCGTGCACCAGCGTTCCCAATCGCCGCGGGTCGACCTGGTCAGAGACGCGACCGTCGTCGTCGGACTCGGCAAGCGGCGCCGAGCTGTGTAGCTTGCCGCTCAGGCGAGAGACCGAGAACGTGGCGATAGCGTTCGGATCGACAACGATCGGGGCGACCGCTGGCGGAGGAGAACTCGGTGTTGCTGAGCCTGAAAGGACCGCGTCGAGAGCGTCGGTCAGGCCGTTGCGATTCGACTTCTCTTGCTCGACCGCGGCCGGTGACTCGGATGGCGGAGCCACCATCACCAAACCGCCGGGTGTCGAGTCGTCGATCGGCTCGCCGGTGGTCAGGTCAAACCGCTCGGCGAGCCGCTTGAGCCACGGCCCCTCGAGCTTCGCCTCGGCGTCACAACAGCTCGACAAGATCAGCCGATCCGCCGCCCGTGTGCAGGCGACATAGAACAGGCGATCGCGCTCGGCTTCCTCGTCGGGTTTCTGGGCGGCCTTCCAGAAATCGAGCCCGACCGGTGGGGCCTTGTCGCTATCGCGTTGGCTCTCGGCCGGTGGCTTCACCAACGGGCCGAGCCGTGGATCGAAGGTGGCTTGGGTCGGGTCGGCACGGACCTTTTGGTTCAGATCCGGCAGCACGACGATCGGAAACTCAAGCCCCTTCGAAGCATGGACGGTCATCAGCCGCACGACACCCGCATCGCCCGCGGTGGTGGCGGCCAATGCTTCCTTGGGCGGTTGATTGACGAACTCGGTCAACCGGGCGACCAAGCCACGCAGGCCGCTGCCCGAGGCATCCGCCTGCCGCGCCTGCTCGTGGAGCTTCTCCAGATTGGCCAGTTTCCGCTCGCCCAGGAACTCGGCGAGCAGCACCGCGTCGTAGCCGGTCGCCGCCCAAGCGGCCTGCAACAGCTCCGACGCGCTGACGCGGTCCTTCTCTTGCCGCAGCCCGGTGAGGGTCTGGCGGGCGTGATCGACCGCTTGCTGCTGGGTGGCATCGATTTCTTCGATCGGCTTGGGAGTGAGCAGCCCCGCGTTGAGCCCGCCGCGACGCGAAAGCCAGAAGAGCGTCTCGTCCTGAAGCGCGAACAGCGGGCTACGCAATGCCCCGGCGAGGGCGATCTCGTCGCACTCGCTGAGGACCGTTCGCAGCAGATTGAGGACGTCGTAGATCTCTTGCTGGGCGTAGAAGGCGTGGCCGCCGACCAAGTAGTAATCGAGCCCCGCCTGACGCAGCGCCTCTTCATAAATCGGCACATCGCTCAGGGCGCGGAAGAGGATGGCGAAGTCACCCGGCTTGGCCGCGCGGGGCTGCTTGGTCTCTTGATCGACCACCGTCGCGTCGGGCGAGTCGCAGAGCGTCCGGATACGGCCGGCGATCGAGCGTGCCTCGGTCGTCCGTTGCAGGCCTGCCTTGGCTCCCTCTTCCGGTGGCGGTGCCCAGAGGAACTCTACCGCCGGGCCGTCGGTTAGCTGAGCGCGATTGGCATGCAGCGGGGCGTACTGGCTGGCGAAGATCGGCTCGAACAGTGAGTTGACGAAATCTAGCACCGCGGGCGTGCTGCGGAAATTGGTTGAGAGGGTGAGCTGACCTTCGCGAGGGGTTGTCGCCCACACGTCCTCGAAGACTTGCGGCACCGCCCCGCGGAACCGATAGATCGATTGCTTGTAGTCGCCCACGAAGAAGACACGCCCGGCACCTTCGGCCGACCCCTCGCCGGCGATGGCCTGCACGAGTTCGGACTGCCTCCGATCGGTGTCTTGAAACTCATCGACCAACAGCACCCGCACCCGCCCCGCGATGCGCCGACGGGCATCGGCGAGGTCGGGATCGGTCAGCAAGCGATGGACTTCGACCAGCAGGTCATCGTTATCAAGCACGCCCCGAGCCTGCTTGGCTTTCTTGAAGCGGGCGGCGGCGTTGGCGGCCAAACGCTGGATGCGGAGACCGAGGTCCGCGGCACGACGCATCGAATCCGCGCTGCCGGCGTGGCGTTGCTTCTTGAGCCGCTCCTCGAGTGCCTTGCGTACGACCGTGTAACGCTTCTTCGTTTCGTCGTCGGGCCAGTCTTTGGCAGTAAGGACGTGCTTCCTGGTTCCCGGCACGTTGTAAGCGAGCAGCTCTTGGAATTGCTTGAGATAGGCGTCGGCGTTGTCGCCCGACTCCAGGTTGGCGAGCGCCACGCTCAGGTCGGCGATCCGATCAGCCGCCACAGGCTTGGACGGTGTCGCCAGCGGAAGCAGCTCTCGCAGCTCAACGATCAACGGATCGTTCAAGAACTCATTGGCGTACTTCGGCGCGACTTCTTCTCGGTAGAACCGCAGCCAAGCATCAATCAGATCTTCCGGGGACTTGTGCAGCCAACGCTTGAATTCGGGCTGATCGACCAAGTCAATAAGCGTCCTCACCCGCGAACGAAGGCCGGCGATATCGAACTCGGCGGCCGTATCGATCAAGTCCTCGTCGAGCTCGCCGGCTTGCGAGGGGGCCAGCCGTTTCCGCAGGGCCTCATCGACGCAAGCGGTCTTCAGGACCGCCGTTTCAGCAGGATCGAGCACCGAGTACGCCGGGTCGATGCCGAGTTCAATCGCGAAGTCACGGATCAGCCCGCTCGCAAATGAGTGGATCGTCGAAACGCGAGCGTTTTCTAATGCCCGGAGCAGCCTCCGCCAGCGAGCGGCCGTTTCGCCCGTGGACGCGTCGAGCCGTTCGCGACACTTCGAGCGGATGCGATCGCGCATCTCGCGGGCGGCGGCGTCGGTGAACGTGATCGCTACCAGCTCGTCGAGCTCGGCCGGCAGTTCTTCGACCTCGGGATCGAGGTGCGAGAGGAATCGTTCGGTCAGCACGAACGTCTTGCCGCAACCCGCCCCGGCATCGACGGCGACCGGCACCGATCGGGTGCTGAGGGCGAGCTCTTGTTCCTTCGTGTAGCTGAAACCACTCACCTCACCCGTCCTCCCGCTCGGCGGGGAGCTTGTCGAGGCTGCGGGCTTGGCCAACGCGACAGACCGTGCGGTACTCGCACCGCTGGCCGCAATGCTCGTCGTCGTTGTGCATCGGGAATTGCCCGCCTCGGATGTCCGTGACCAGGGTCTCGCAGCGTTGGCGGACGGAATCGACGACCTCTTGCCACGCGTCCGACGGCGCGGCGCGGCCTTCGGCGTCGTAGGTCAAGAGAGGCAGCTCTTTCTCGCTCGGCGCGACGAATCCTTTCTTCCGAACCGCCCAGTAGCCGGCGGCGATCGGGATCGCCTCGTCCTCCAGGAAGAGTTCACGAGCGGCCATCGCGTAGAGGATCGGTTGGAGCTGTGTGCCAGACTCCATCTGAGCACGCGTCGAACGCAGGTCCTTGCTCGTCTTGTAGTCGATGACGCTGAAGAGGGTCTGCTCGCCAAGCTTCGCGGTATCGATGCGGTCGATGCGGCCGATGAGTTGCAGCACCTCACCGCTTGGCAGGGTGAGCTCGAAGGTCTGGTCCGTGCTGAGGTGGTCTTCCGCGCTGTCTGGGTCCCCCTTCGCAGGACCGAAGCGTGCCTCCAGAAGCGTCGGCGTGAGCGGCTGTTCGAGGTCGCTCCATCGCTTGTCGTTGTGGAATCGCTTCTGCTGGTCGGCGTAACGCTCGGCCCAGTCGCTGGTTTGCCTCGCTTCGATGGCGGCTAAGGCCGCCTCGTGGAGCGGCAGTTTGCCGGTGTCGCAGAGCTCGTCGATCTGGTCGGAGAGCTGCTGCGAGAGCTCTTCGGAGGGGACATCACGGAGCGTCTTGCCGGGCGGCAAGGCATTGACGATCTTCGTCAGGCACTCGGCGAGGGCGTCGTGCATGAGGCTCCCACGGCGGCGGTGGTCGATGCCGAGCGTCAGCTCGCCCGCTTCGTCGAGTCGCAAGACCTGCCGCGAGAAGAACTTGTACGGGCAAGTCGCCATCAGCTCGAGTTGGCTCGCACTCCAAAGATGCTGCGACCCGAAGCGTTCCGCCAACACCGCGTGGGCCGCTGTGCCATCAATGATCCCTTCCCAGACGCCGAAGGCCTCGCCGCGCCCGCGAGCCGCGACCGAAGCGAGTGGCGTGATCAACTTGCCGGCGGCCCCGTAGCCCGCCAAGTCAGACGCCTTGCCTTCGAGCGCACCGTGCACGGCGAGCTGACGCCATTCACGCTGCGACGCCGGCGGCCATTCGTGTGAAACCTTAGTGAGCAATGGCTCGCTATCAGCTCGCGTTACGCCATGCTGAAAGAGGCGTTCGACCTCCGTCACGTAGGGTGAAGGCAACATCGGCTGCGCGGCCGCGTCGAGGGCGGCGTAGGCGAACGTCAGACTCTCGGTTGGTGTCGTCGCCAGCTCGTAGAACGCGAGCATCCCCGCTTCGATGTCCCCGGCTGCGGAAGTGAACGAGGTCTCATCGGCGTCGACTACCAACAGATGGCGGCACGGCACACCGATCGCCGTCGTTGTGTCGACGAGTCGGACCCGTCCCTCGGCGGATTCTGGGTTGGGCAGCCGCAGTCGCTCAGCCCAGGACCGGATGAGGTCCAACATGCCACGGCGTTGCAGCATCCGCGGCTTGCGGCCCCGCCAACTCGCCAGGTTTTCCAGAGCGGCACAGGCTTCCTCTAGGGCATCGCCGGCACCTCGGTCTTGCGGGTCCGCCGAGTTGGTGAGCCCTGCATGGCCGAGGCGTCGCAGCATGGTGTCGATGGCATCGAACCACTCGAGCGGCGTCGCTTCGTCCGGCAACGCGTCGAGCGCTTCGCCCAGAGACTCAAACACACCAACCGCCGCCCGACCCGCCTCACGCAAGCGATCGAGACGGTCGTCGGCATCGGGGCGGGACGCGATCTGTTCCGCTTGACGATGCAAGTACTTGCGACCCGACGGGACCTGAAGCTCACGCACAAACCATTCGGTCGCAACTCTCGCCGAGGAGAAGCCCGCCGCCTTGTCGTGATTGCCAAGCTTGGGGAGGTCGCTGCGGCGGACCAGCGTCGTCAGCGAGTCGAATGACCAATCGGTATCGGCCAGCGACAGCAGGTCGAGCAACGCATGCATGACCGGCGCCGTCGCAAGGCGTGCTGCTGTATCGATCGCCGTGGGCACCCCGTATTCGGCGAGGGCCTCGGCGTACCGAGGGGCTGACATTTCGAGGCTCGGCGCGGCAACGACCACGTCGCCGGGGCGGACGCCATCAACCAGCAGTCGCTTAACCCGCCTCGCGACGCGGCGTGCCGTGTCGTGCAAGCCGCTCCCGGCGACGACGTGCACGCCTTCGGCGTCGGAGGCAGCGATCGGATGATCTTCGAATAGGTGATCGCAGATCTTCCGAAGGCCCTTTGCGATCGTTACATCAGACTCGCAGGGGACAACCTCGGGCTCCTGCAATCCCAGCAGGTCGCTCCAACTCGTCAAGCTTGCTGTAGCGGCGGGTAGTCTCGATTGCTCGACATCCTGGATCGGACCGATGCCGACGATGTGACGTTCTTCGGCGCAGCTCCCGAGGGCTTGTAGCAATCGCTGCTCAACGGGGCACGGTTCGAGCGGTAAGTCGATTAGCAGTCGAGACAACCGCAGCCCGCTCTGACCAGCGTGCTCCGCGGCTTGCTGGATCAATCCCTCGTCATCGATGAGTGATCCGCGATCCAACGCGGCGAGATAGTCGCGATAAAGATTGGCGAGCACGTTCCCGGCACGACCGCCGTCCAGACGCCGCAGCGTGTCACCGGCTTGCTCGGCACCGATCGCATCGCGACGTAGCTGCCGAAAACGCGAGGCCAGGAAATCGACGAGCCCGGGCGACTCCTTGAGTTCTTCCAGCGGACCAAGCGATGAGCGGTGCTCCGCCTTCAACGCAATCTCACCAATCAAAGCCCGTCGGGCGGCCGGCCCCAGGGGAAGCTTGGCGGGCCGAATCGTGCGACTGAGCCACGCCGCCGCCTGACGAAGCGTCATCACCCCCGGCGACAGGCGGCCCAGGTCATCTTCAGAAAGTAGTTCCGCCCTTACTGATAAGGCCGCGGTCGGTGAGGCGACGATCCACCAAACCGGCGGCTCATGCTCGGGCCGAGAGGCGGCAAGCCGCAGTAGCTCTCGCCGGCGTTGCGAGGCGTTTCCAGCCAGAAACCGATCATCCCCACTGGTGGCGAATAGGCTGCGAGAAGCCGTCGGGAACGCCATCCGATGAGGGAGCAGGCAAGAGAGAGGTCTGTAACCGTGTCCACGATTACAGCCGACAAGCGAGCTAGCTGGGTATAGCCCTCCAGAGGGGGTGCGTGCCGACTTGTTGACACTCGGCTAAGGCAAAAGCTAACCTGTGCACTGGAACAGTGTTATGCGACGGCTAGGCACCGTGGCGTGGACGGCGATGGGCCAGCTCCCGGTTTCGGGGGTCTAGCCATCGTAGAACTTGCCGAGATTCGGATTCTCGGCGTCTTTTGTGTTTAGGAAGAGGCTTCTTGCTACGGATCATGCCGTCCTAATCAGGGCGGAGGTCTTATTCCCTATCTTTCTTTTTGTACCGGAGGTTTCCCATGAGAACGCCCCTGCGTTCGCCACGAGGTTTTACCCTCGTGGAGCTGCTGGTCGTCATCGCGATCATCGGCATCTTGGTGGCATTGTTGCTGCCAGCGGTTCAAGCGGCTCGCGAAGCGGCCCGCCGTAACCAGTGCTTGAACAACGTCAAGCAGATCGGTCTTGCTCTGCAAAACCACCACGATGTGCGGAACGCTTTCCCGCGTGCATCCTCTCGTCCGGCTTTCTCAGGAGCTGGTACTCCAGCTCCTCACATTGCCTTTACCGGTACCATGCTAGCTGGCTCACAACTCGACCAACCTATCGATGGATATAGCTGGCTGGTCTTCCTCCTGCCGTTTGTCGAAGAGAATACGCTCTACGACAGGATCGTCGATTCTTCGACGAACTTCACGGCCGATGCATTCACTACGTACACTGGCCTAGATAACCAGTACTTCCAGCAGCAGCTTCCGAACCTGCTCTGCCCAAGCTTCGATGGCGACGAAACAGCCGGTGCATCAAGCGCTCTCGATGACACTGCATCCGGCAACTATGTCGCTCTTTCTAGTTCACACTACTTTGGTGGTAGCGCCACACCGGAAGGCTTGGCTGGTAGCCCCGGAGCAACGAACAACCCCTGTGCCGCAGGCTCTTACTGTGGCAATGGTATGTTGGCGTTCCCGGGTCTTGTAAGCGGACGCATCACGAAGCGTGGCTACAACATGGCAAGCATGAGCGATGGCACGTCGAAAACCGCTGTCTTTTCGGAGTCGCGTGAGCAAGACTTTAACGGCTGGTTTAGTGGGTTGTCGTCTTACGTCTCGGGTGTTCGTCCCGGTCAAGGCGTCGGCCGGAGTGGTGCTGTCGGAGTTGCCACCGCTCAATCGGCTCAGGCCGACACCTCGGCTGGCCGAGCTGGCACCTGGAGCTTTGTCCTAGCCAACCGTGATGGTTTGGGCGCGATCAACCAAGGATCTAACAAATCTGGTACGGCCGAAGAACTCAAGTTCTACGCCAACGCGGCCCAGCATGCTCACGGTGCCGAGTCGCGTCGGTGGGGCCCGAGTTCACTTCATCCGGGGGTTGCTATCCACGGATTCGGTGATGGGCACTCTCAGCCGATCCAAGAAAATGTAGACGGCGATATCTACATGCATGCCATCACCCGTGGTGGTGGCGAAGTCGGCGGCGAACTCTGATTCGCTGAGCTGACTTGATGACGATAACGAACACCGCGGTGGCCCAGTGCCACCGCGGTGTTTTTATAGACCGAGGTTCTTCAAGACATGAATAAAACCCCACTAGAAGTCACGTGCGGCGAGCTACAAGCCAAGCTCGATGCCGGCGAGGCGATCGAGCTGATCGATTGCCGAGAACCGTTCGAGCACGAGATCGTCACGCTGCCCAAGGCGCGACTCGTGCCCATGGGGGAGATCCCGGCTCGGGTGGCGGAACTGACGGGCCTTGAAGGCCACGTGATCGTTTACTGCCACCACGGCATGCGCAGCGCCCAAACCGCCCAGTGGCTACGCGAGAATGGCTTGCCGGAAGCCCAGAGCCTTGCAGGTGGCATCGACCTGTGGGCTCAGACGATCGATCCGAGCCTTCCCCGTTACTGACCCGGTCTCAACGCTTGGCAACGCAATGATTTGGCCCGCAAATCGGGGTCTCCCCTTGCGTTGCCGGTGATTGATTGGCACGATTACAGCTCGCATTCGTGCGAACGATTCCACACGCCGCCGTGGCGGAATTGGCAGACGCGCATGGTTCAGGTCCATGTGCCCGCAAGGGCGTGGAGGTTCGATTCCTCTCGGCGGCACTTTTTAGGGGCGGTCTCGGCTTGGCTGTCGCCAAGACCTCGCCACGCTGATCGTGAGTCGAGGGCTCACCGAGCGTTGGGTCGACCAACTAGGGCACCAAGATGCGGGTTGTTCGGTACACGTCGGCCAGCACGGGCCAGCCCGAATACGGGTGCCAACAGCCGGACGGTGGGATAACCCATGCCGTCGGCGACCCGCTGGACGGCTCTTTGGTCGATACGGGCCAGCCCGCCGACGTGAGCCAACTGCTCACCCCGATCCAGCCGGCGGCGATCCTTTGCATTGGGCTGAACTACGCCGCCCATGCCGCCGAGGGTGGCAAGGCTGCGCCGGAGCGGCCCGTCGTGTTCATGAAGACCCCGGCGGTCGCGCAGCGGGCCGGCGGGCCGATTGTCTTGCCTCGGCGGCTGAAGAGCACCCGCGTTGATTACGAGGCCGAACTCGCCGTGGTGATCGGCAAGCCCTGCAAGAACGTCTCGCGCGAGGCGGCGCTCGAGTATGTGCTGGGTTATACGTGCGGCAACGATGTCTCGGCGCGGGACTGGCAACGC
>CAYGUP010000095.1:0-12628 GCA_964353155.1 uncultured Planctomycetaceae bacterium
GAATTGGGTTACGGGAGGGCTGGTCAGCCTACTCTGGGGAGATAAGGGGATATCAACCTGGTGCTGCCGGATCTTGCTGGTTCCTCAGTCCGGGGTTGGCGTGAGCACTCCGATTGTGGCGCCCACTCCCGCATTGCGCGGTTAGCCGCACCTCCTCGCCGCACCGAGCGCATATCCCCCTATCTCCTACATGACGCCCAGACAGGCCTCGGAGGTCCGCACACTTCCCCCCCGCTGCCGGAAGGCTACGTCATCCCCATATCTCCTGTTGTCAGAAAGCATCACGCCGGCGTACTATCCGGCTCGCCCGGCAAAGTGGGCGTGTGTGTGCTGATCGGTCACGGGGCCAGTTCGTTGCAGCCCGACCGGCGGCGGGCCCGATGCAACGAATAGACTCATCGCGGAGTCGCTACCACAAGCCTTCGGGCTAGCAGGCAGCGGCCGCCACAAGGAGGCGGAGTCGCCGAACCCTCGCAACTGCGGGCCGTAAGGATCACGGCCCAACCACAGCGTGCGAGACCTCATTTCGGCGAGCGGGTCAGACGGAACTGGCCGGGCGAGTCCTACAAACGCAGCCCAGAAGAAGGGCGTCCCGAGCCGGACGCCCCCACCGTTCCACCACGACCTACCAACTCATCCGCCCTCGGACGCCGCCCTCGAAGCGGCCCAGGCGCTAGCACCGCGATACCGGAGTCCTCCCCGATGCAAATCAACAGCGTCAACGGCGCCCAGGCCCTCAACGGCCCCCACTTCCGCAAGCCGGCGGCCGCCCCAAACCAAGCCCAGCCGGCCCAGCAGGCCGACCAACTCGAGATCTCCGCCGAGGCCTCCGAGGCCGCCCGGGTCTCGGAGCTAGCCGACGCCCGCGCCGCCGAGCACGCCAAGGACGCCGATGGCGTCCGCACCGGCTTGGTGGCTCGCCTGAAGTCGGAAATCGCCTCGGGCACCTACGAATCGGCCGACAAGCTCGACGCCGCCCTCGACCGACTCCTCGACGAGGCCGTCTGAGCGACCGAGACTCAAGCCGAACCAACACCGCACGAAGGGCACCCAGAGCGATTCTTGGTGCCCTTCGCCGCTTCACGGTCCAAATCGCCTCCGTCTTGGTTGTGATTCGCCCCCCTCGGGCCTACGATTAGAGCATGATCCAGGACTCTTCCGAGCTCGCCGCCTCCCCGGCCGAAACGCCGAGCGACTACGCCTTGGGCGAGGTCCGCGTCTCCTTGACGCCTCAGGAGCGTTTCGAAGAGTACCTGCAGAGCAAGGGAAAGCGGACGACCTCGCAGCGTCGGATCCTGGTCGATCACGTCTTCTCCCGCCACGAGCACTTCGACGCCGACGAGCTGATCGACCAGCTCAAACGCCGCGGCGAAGACAGCGTCAGCCGGGCGACCGTCTATCGGGCCTTAGACGAACTGGTCGAGGCCGGGCTGCTGCGGAAGATGACGCTCGGCAGCCGCGCCGTGTACGAGCACGACTACGGCTACCCCCAGCACGACCACCTGCACTGCACCGAGTGCGACGAGCTGATCGAGTTCCGCAGCGAAGAGCTCTTAGCCCTCCGCGAGGCGGTCGCCAAAGAAAGCGGCTTCCGCGTCACGGGCCACCGCCTAACGATCAGCGGCGTCTGCCAATCCTGCGCCGCCAAACGCCACCGCCGGCACTCGCCGCTGGATTTGATCTGATTTCATGGGCGTTGCCTCGGCGGATTACACTCGCCGTGCCATCTCGCGACGAGAAAAACAGCACCTCTGGATTAATGCGGTGTCGCCGCACATCAGATGGCTCTTGAGATGGCTCTTGCTGACGCATCGACAGGGAAGGCCGACAACCGCAGTAGCTCGTTCATCGCCGGCGATGGGTCTGGCAGTTAGCCAGTATTCCTGCCAATACGATAAAGATCGCCGTCGGCTCTGGGATCGCGTGACTTGCCGCAATGACATCGTCACGCCAAATGGTGTAGTCCGCTGCATCGACTATGCCGTTGAAGTCTGCATCGGCAGATTCCCCCGGTAAGACGGCTGAGCCGTAAGCCGTTGCCCAGAGAGCCAAATCGTGCTCGTCAGTCGATCCGTCGGCGTTGAAGTCCCCGGGAGCTAGGCCCTCGTTTATTGCGAAAAGGCGACCATCGCTAACGACACCGAAAGCATCGAAAGAAGAGACGACACCACTCGACGCGAACGTTGAGAGGTCAATCAAGCCGGTAATAGCTTTAACCCCGACACGAGCTTCGTGCTGAGACACAGCCTGAGACCCAAGAACGGAAATCCCACCATCGCAATCCGATGGGAAGATAGCGGGGCAAAAGACCAGATCGTCTGCTAAGGTGTTGAGGCCGCTTTGTAAACGCAGAGCACGCGGCGAGGCATCAAAGGGCAGGCTATTATCGAATGCGAACAGACTTGTATCCCAAACGCCGGCGTTCGCACCGCTGATCCGGAACTCGTAACCGAGGACCCCACCCGACGACAAGTCGCCTAGCGTTCCATCGGTGATTACAAATCCGGTAAGCACGCTAGGCCCATCTGGCTCAGTCCCGTCCGACGACAGCGGAAGTGGCAGCAGGTCGTATCGTACGCTGGCTCTCACATCGCCGCTTGCTATCGCAAACAAGGTGCTTGCTAAAAGTGCCAAGAAAACGCGACGGGGTGTTGCCATGACAATACTCCAACCTGAAGGGCAGCGAGGTTTGATACAGGCATCTCTCAATACACTATCACAAGTAGATGCCTCTGCAACAACCTTCAGATGCCTCTAAACCCCTGCCCCTTCGTACGTCCGTGAGGCCCCGGACCCATCCTTGGCGTCCGCCAACGCGATCTGGTACAGCCGCTGGCCTTCGGCAGTTGGGTACTCGCCGGTCACGCACGCTTGGCAAAGGTCGCCAGACGGCTTGGTGATCGCTCGGGCGATCGATTCGACCGGGAGGTAGCGGAGCGAGTCGGCCCCGAGTTCCTCCGCCATCGCGGCGTAGGCGGCCTCGGTCTCTTGGCCATCGGAGACAAACCGCGGGGCGAATAGCTCGCCGACGGTCGACATATCGATGCCGTAGAAGCACGGCGCCACGATCGGCGGGCACGCCACGCGGACGTGGATCTCTTTGACATGGCCGACCTCGCGCAGACGGCCGATCAGCGACCGCATCGTCGTCGAGCGGACGATCGAGTCCTCCACAAGGATCACCCGCTTCCCTTCGAGCACCTGCCGCAATGGCGTGTACTTGCTGTTCACCTTCGCCAGACGGGCATCGCCCCCCTCGATGAACGTGCGCCCGGAGTAGCGGTTGCGCATCAGGCCCTCGACACTCGGCACGCCGAGCTCGAACGCCATCGCGTCGGCGGCCGCCTTGCTGGTGTCGGGCACGGGGACAACGACCGTGTCGTCGTCGATGGTCAGCGGCTCGGCGGCGGCGAGCTCTTCGCCCAAGGCCTTCCGAGAGAGGTACACGCTCCGGTCGTCCAGCGTGCTGGCGACATTCGCGAAGTAGACCCACTCGAAGAAGCAGTGCGCCTTGCGCGGCGTGTCGATGTACCGCTCGACCTTCATCTTGCCGTCGACGATCGTGATCGCCTCGCCCGGCTCGAGCGAGTGGATATTGTCCGGGTCGAAGCCGAGGTTCAGCAACGCCACGCTCTCGCTCGCCGCGGCGAATAGGTTGTCTTGCACGCCATACGACACGGGCTTCATGCCGAGCGGATCGCGAGCGATGAGCATCTCGCCCTGGGCGTTGAGCAGCGCGATGCTGAAGGCGCCGTCGAGCCGTTTGCCGACGCCCCGCATGACCTCTATCAGCGAGGGTTGCCCCGTATCTCCCTGCGAATACTGGCCCGACCGCTGCCGCGCGATCTCGTGCATCAAGATCTCCGTATCGGTCGCCAACGCCACGTGGTGCTCGTCCTCTTCGAGGATCTCATCGCGCAGCTTGCCGTAGTTCGCCAACTGGCCGTTGAAGCCGAACGCGAACCACTTCCGCTTCTGCAGGTGGCGGTGCTCGAACGGCTGCGCGAAGTTGACGTCCTCCTTGCCGCAGGTCGCGTACCGCACGTGGCCGATCGCCGCGCGGCCGGCGTACCGCTTCATCAGGGCCTCGGCCTTCGCCCGATGGCTCAGCCGGAACGCCTCGCTGACGCCGCCGAGCTCCTTGTAGGTCTCTAGCAGCAAGTCGCGGTGCGGGTCCCACGTGGTCATGCCCGTGGAGAGCTGGCCCCGGTTCTGGATATCGAGCAGCATCCGCGGCATCAGCCGCGACGCCTCGGCCGGCCCCTGCGGCGGGCAGAGCGGGCTGGTCGCCCCCTCCAGGTGGTAGATGGCGGCGATCCCGCACTCGTGGCGAGGCCCATCGTCGGCGGGGAGAGCGTCTTCTTGGGGCAGCATTTCGGCGGGCCGCTGGCGCGGTCTCAGAGGGCGCTTCGAGAGGCCCTCATTCTGGGCTGAATCCGCGTCGAATCCTAGCCGCCGATCGATCGAGAAGGACCAAGGAGTCGTCAGTGATTGACGATCGTGATCGATGGCTCCCCCCGAGCGGCCCGGCGGGTCGCCTGGACCGTGGCCCGCTCGACCGCCATCGCATGCACCTGGCGGCTCCGCCGCCGCGATCGCTGTGCCAGCAGCATCTGGTCCTGCAAGTCGCGGCGGATCATCTCCTCACGCCGCAGGTCGAGCCGCGTCCGATCGGCGGTCAGCCCCAGGGCGTTACCGGTGCCGAAGCGGTTGATGCTATCGTACTCGACCAACCGCCGGCGGAGCGTATCGATCCGTGCCTCTGAGTAGAGGGCCTCCGACCGCAGACGCCGCACCTGCGAGGCATGCTCGAAGCGATGGCGATAACCGGCCTCAAGCAAGGCCGCTTCGAGCGTCCGGATGTAGGCATCGCGTTGCTCGACCCCATCGCCGTAGGGATCATGAGCCCACGCCACGGGCACAGCGGACAGGGTGAGCAGAGCAGCGAGCAAGAACTGACGCATGGCGGGACCGCCGGCTTAGCGAGGAGAGGCCCGACCGTTGGGCCCATGATTCCACGCTAATCAGGCCAGATGCACATCGCTAACCCGAAGGGCATCATCTGCCGGAAGACCCCCCCTATATTCGGCAAAGCCCTTACGACCTAAGACGCCGCCGCAGGCTCACGGTGCAGGAAAAGGCCTTCGACCAAACCAGATCGGAACACGCCCAGGGTCCAACATCAACAGTTTGGGCGAAGCCCTATCGACCACCGTAGCCTGGGGTAAGCGCAGCGCCACCCCAGGTACGCAAGGCCGTCCCTCCCGTTGGCTGAAGGCCAACCTAACCCAAGCGATTCAATCCCACACATACCGTTCGTCGTACGCGATGCCGTACCGTATAAGCATCGCACGGTACTCGTCTTGAAATGACCGCGTGCGGTGGTGCTCTTCTTGGTTGCGCACGTACGCCTCGGCGTCGTCGCGGTCTTTTGGGCTGACGGAGAACATGCCGTAGCCGCGCTGCCAATAAAACCCACGATGCTCGTCGCCGAGAGTCTTGATGAACTTCGACGACTCACGCTTGGTGTGCTCCACGATCTGCACGGGCGTCTGGCTCTTGCCCACGTCGAGTAGCAGATGAACATGGTCGGCGGTTCCGCCGACCACGACCCACGGTGAACCTAGGTCGCGGACGGTCGTGGCAAGGTAGGCATGCACGCGATCACGGATCGACGGGACCAACGCAGGCTGCCGATGCTTGGTGCTGAAAACCAAGTGGGCATACAGCTTGGTGAGCGATTGCGGCATGGCAAGCAAATGTGGTTGGCCTTCAGCCAACGGGCAGGTGAACTCCAAACTGGGGTGGCGCTGCGCTTACCCCAGGCTACGGTGGTGGTAAGGGCTTCGCCCAAACACGCCAGGCATAGCGGTCGCAATGCGATCCGGTTTGGCCGAAGGCCTACCCAACACCGTAGCCTACGGCAACGCCGTAGGTCAGTTTGCCGATGTCATGGAATACGCCGAACCTAGTTGCGACTTGAGAGTCATGTTAGTCGCCCCCACCCATGTTGTGACGCCATGTTCGCGAAGACCTTCACAACCGATCGGCTAGTACTGCGAACGCTACGCACCGATGACGCCCCTCAACTCTACGAGCGATACGCCAGTGATCCGGCGACTTGTCGATACATGAGTTGGCGTGCCAACGAATCCGTCGACGAGACCAGGCAATTCATCCAAGAAGCGAACACCAGCAACGGCGAGTTGCCTTGGGGACAAGTATGGGGGATCTGCCTCGACGACGCGAAACACCCCGTTGGGACGATCGGAGCCAAGCGGGATGCCAGCAGCGTCGAGGTTGGATTCGGGATCGCCCGCGACTGCTGGAGTAAAGGATACATGACCGAAGCTGTGCGGGCGTTGATTATTAGGATCTGGGCTGAGCCAGCAGTATGGCGAATCCACGCCCACGCTCACGTCGAGAACATCGGGTCACGTCGTGTGCTCGAGAAGTGCGGTATGCGACACGAGGGAATCGCAAGGCGATCCATGGCACTTCCGCAATTCGATTCGCCTCAGGATGCGGCGATGTATGCGATCGTCCGTGACGATCTCGACTAACGCGGCCGCTTCGGCAGCTCGGCCGGGGGCAGGTCAACCAGCTCCGTCACGTTGCCGACCACCGGGCTCGACCGGAAACCGCCGTCGCCGTCGGTCTTCGTGTGACGCTCGGCGATCATCGGCACGCCGTGCAGCGGGTTGAGCATGGTCGACTTCACCTCGGCGTCGACGCGGCTGTCGGGGACGACGGTCAGACGCCAGTCCTTCAAGAAGATCGGCAGCGACGCCCGCATCACCTCCATCGCCAGCGGGCCGCCGATGCAACGCCGCGGGCCGGCGCCGAACGGGTGGTACGCATACGGCGACGGGTTGATCGATAGCCAACGGTCCGGGTCGAACCGCTGCGGGTCCTCGAACGACGCTTTCAGCCGGTGCGTGATCAAGGGCGTAAAGATGATCGGCGTGCCGGGCGGCAGGTCGAGCGGGCCGAGCGTCTCGCGGGCAACATTCATCCGCACGGAGTACGCCGACGCGGGCAGCACCCGCATCGCCTCTTTGATGACGCGTTCCAGCAGGTCGTCGGCGGTGCCGGCATGGAATCGCTCCCACAACGTTTGCATCACCGCCGGGTGCTGGGCGAGCAAGAAGGTCGTCCAACTGAACGAGTGGGCGGTCGTCATATGGGCCGCCGCGAAGAGCACGCAGCATTGGCCGACCAACTCCTCGTCCGAAAGGCCCCCCTCGGCGTCGTGCGAGCTGACGAGGATCGACAGCACGTCGCGGGCGCCCGGGTCGGGGTTGTCGCGTCGGCTGCGGATCAGCTCCATGACATTGACTTCGAGCTCCTTCGCGAAGTCGAGCAGCCCCTCGTAGCCGGCGTTGAAGGTCGGGTGCGAAACGAGCGCACCGATGCCGAGCTCGTGGTTGAGGGTCACCCAGTCGGCAATCTGCTCGCCCAGCTTGTAAGCGAGGGTCGGCTCGTCGAGGCCAAACAGCAGGCGGCTGGTGACCCGCAGCATGTAGCGGATCATCGCCTGGTTGTAATCAAACTCGGACCCATCCACCCAAGCGGCCGACTCTTCGCGGGCGAGCGTCTCGATCGTCGGGCGGTAGGCGGCGATCGCCTTGGGGCCGAACGGTTCCTTGACCATCCGCCGGTTCCGCTTGTGCTGCTCGCCATTCATCGCCAGCAGGCCGCAGGTCACGCGGCGTTGGCTGGAACGCTTCGGCCCGCGGATGCCAAAGAACCGCGCCTGGAAGCGATCGGCCTTGCTAAGGACCTGCTTGTTAAATTCGGGATCGAACAGGCAGACGACCGATTGCCCCGCCTCAGGGTCGCGGAATTGGGCGATCGGGCCGTGCTCACGATGCAGCCGGAAGAGCCCCCCCATCAGGTCCTGGCTGAAATCGACCAGACAGCCCTCGGTAACCGGCGGTGAGGGCATCGGAACGGCCGTGTTGTGCAGGGCGGTCATCGCGCGTGGAACGGGCGGGCGTGAGGCGTCGTGAAGCGGGCGGTTACTGGGAGTATCGGCACCTCGCCGGCACGAATCGCCCGCAAAAGCCCAACCCTCCCAAACCGCCAGCTCTACCAATCTTAGCCCGCTGGATTGCCCCTCACCAGCGACAAATCGTTGCGGTGGATTGCCACGGTATAAGGAGCCCGCCCTAAGGCGCCGGCGATCGCGTCGCTCGGCAGGCCGAGGATCTTCTCCATATCGGCCGATCCGTAGTTGGTCAGCCCCCGAGCGATCTCCTCGCCCGAGGCATCGACCAGCGAGACCAAGTCGCCCTTGTAGAACTCCCCGGCGACGGCCGTGATCCCCACCGGCAACAAGCTCTTCCCCTGCTCCTCGACCGCCCGCACGGCCCCCGCATCGAGCGTCACGGTGCCCACCGGGCTGGCGGCGTAGCCGAGCCATCGCTTCTTCTCGGTAAGCTGGGTCCCCTGCCCGGGCAGCAGCGTGCCGAGCGGCTCGCCCGCCATCAGGTCGACCAGCACATTCGGACGCCGGCCGTTGGCCAGGATGACACTCTCGCCCGCCTGCGTGGCGATCTGGGCCGCTTCGAGCTTGCTCGCCATGCCGCCGGTCGAGAGGGCCGGTCCCGCGCCGGCGTTCGGCCCGGTCTTCACGAAGCCTTCGGCGTCCGCATCGACCTCGGGGAGCATCTCGATGACGCTCGAATCGGCGTCCTTCGGGTCGCCGTCGTACAGGCCATCGACATCGGTCAGGATGATCAGCAACGACGCCCGCACCAGGTTGGTGACCATCGCCGCGAGCTTGTCGTTGTCGCCCATCGTGCGGGCGAGCTCTTCGGTGCGGACGGTGTCGTTCTCGTTGACGATCGGGATCGCCCCGTACTCAAACAGGGCCAGCAACGCGTTCCGGGCGTTCAGGTAGCGGCGGCGGTCGTTGATATCGTCGGCCGTCAGCAGCACCTGGGCGGCGTGCAGGCCATGCTCCTGGAACGCGCGGTTGTAGGCCTCGATCAGGTGGCACTGACCCACCGCGGCGGCGGCCTGCAAGCTCGGCAAGTCGGTCGGCCGCTTCGTGAGACCGAGCAACCCGATGCCGGCGCCCACCGCCCCGCTGCTGACCAAGATCACCCGGCGTGTCGTCCCCGCGCCGATCTGCATCAACTGCCGAGCGATCGACTCGACCTGATCCTCATCCAACGAGCCATCGGGATTGGCCAAGCAACGCGTGCCGACCTTCACCACGATCAACTCGGCATCGGCGGCGACTTGTTGTCGAGAGAGGTCTTGCATCACGGTTATCGGCCGGCAGCCCGACCAAGCTTGGTCGGGGTTGCTACGGTCACCAAGGCAGATCGAATCAAGCGGGCTTCAATACGCGGAGGGTCACCCCGCGGGCCATGTCGGCCGTCTTCTCACGGAAGGCAGCCATATGCGGAGCGGCCAGGTGCGCTTCGAGCTTCTCGACGCTCTCCCACTTCTCGACCACGACCACCGCGTCTTCCCCGGCGAGCTCTTGGACGTCGATCGGCGTCGGCTGATCGATAGCCGCCCCGTACTCCAGGCAGCCATCCTCGGCCAACACGTCGGGCGTCAACTCGGCGAAGGCGGCGAGGAACTCGTCCCGTCGGGCGGGGTCAACGGTCAGCGTGGCGACAACGTGGATCATGGCGGGGTTCGCGGCTTGGGGAGGAAGAAACAGCCAAGGTGGCTAGATCCTGACAAGCCGATGATTCTGACAGGCCCAGGCCGATCCGGGCAGCCCACCAACCAAACGCCGATCGCGACGCCCGACTCAATCCGCCGTCGGCGGCGCCAAGCGGCCGGACATCAGGTCGAACAACCGATCGCGAACGACCTCCACCGGCAGGGCGTAGCTCTCCGTGCGGCCCGCGCGGGAGATATTGAACGCCACGACGCGCCCCTCTAAGTCAACCAACGGCCCGCCACACTCGTCCGCCTCAAGCGGCGTATCGTGCTGCAACGCCGAGGGGAAACCGAACCGCCGCACACTCAACTTGCCGCCCAGTTTGTTCTGGTAATGCGCCCGCTGAGCCGCCGAGCCACGCGATGCCAGCAACGCGGTCTCTCGGTCTTGAAGAATCGCGAGGAACCGCAGACGCTTGCCGCCGCGTTGGACCAGAACCTCGACTCGATCACCCGGGTTCTGGGCCATGATGGCCGCCCGAAGCTCGTCGGCGGTGCGTGTCCGCTGACCATCGATCGAGACGATCCGGTCCCCGTCTTGCATGCCTACCTCTTTGGCGGCGCCCCCCGGCGTGACCTTCTCAACCAACACCGACGAACCACCCGCCTGCCTCGCCGCCATGTCCATGGTGATCCCTAGCAGGCCGGGTCGCTTCTTGATCTCGCGCGGCAGCACACTCACCACGCCGATCGCGACTGGGTCGCGTCCCAAGCCGGCGGTCGCGACCCAGTCGCCCGGCTGGAGGGTCGGGTCGCTCGACAACACGGCGGCGTCTTGCGGCTCGCCATCGTCGGCCGCGGTTTCGGCTTCGGTCGCTTCGTCTTCCGGTTCGGTTTGCAGGGTCACGAAGCGATCGCTGGGCAGAGCCGGCCCGCCGAGGTCGAGCGTTGGCAAGCCGGTCGCCTCGATCTTCAGGATCGCTAAATCGGTCGCTTCGTCGACGCCGACCAAGCGGGCGTCGAGTTCGCGGCCGCGCTTCAATCGGCACGTGACCGGCCCGCGGATCAGGCTCGCCTTGGTCACGACCCAACCGTCCGGCCCGACGATGCCCCCGAAGGCGACCCGACGGCCCCTGGCTCGGACCTCGACCACCGCCTGCCGGACCTCGGAAACGACGGGGCGGAACGCCTCGCGGATGTGTGGGCTATTCGTGTACCGCGCTCGCGGGATCCAGATCTGATCG
This sequence comes from uncultured Planctomycetaceae bacterium, assembly GCA_964353155.1. Lineage (GTDB taxonomy): Bacteria > Planctomycetota > Planctomycetia > Pirellulales > Lacipirellulaceae > Botrimarina. The sequence continues at coordinate 10,872 of CAYGUP010000095.1, forward strand.
AGCAGGTCCTGAACGCCTTGGATCGCGTCGCGAACCGCCTCCGACTCTTCGGGCGTCGGGCTATCCTCGGCGGCCGGCTTCGGGTCGGCCCCCTTCTGAGCCAACGACTCACCAGCCAACCAACCAGTCGCAAGGACCAACCAAGCCAAAACCATCGCGGCGTGTTTCAACCAATCGCTCATCGCCCCTCCTGAACCAATGCCGAGCCGGGATAGTCCGTCGAAGAACGCCCCAGCCAGACCTCAAGCTCGACCCGCGTGCCATCGCGACCGGCGATCAGCGGCACCCGATCGTACGCTTCTTCTTTCTGCAATAGCCGCCCGAGTTGCTTCGGAGACTCGATCGGCGTGCCATCCAATTCCAACAGCTCATCGCCGACCTCGATGCCCGCCTCGTCGGCGGGGCGGTCGGCAAAGACTTGGGTGACCACCACACGCTCATCGACCAGCCGCACGGCGAGCCCGAGCTGCGGACGCCAATCGTCCGGGTCTTCCCCTTCGGGCAAGCCGACCAAGCGGCCGCTCATCAGTCGTTCCCAGTCCCGACGGTAAGTCGCCACGGGGACGTGGTAGTTCTTAGAGAGCTCCTTGCCGATCTTGCTATGGATGCCGACCACCTCGCCCCGCAGGTTGAGCAGCGGCCCGCCCGAGTCGCCGCCGACGAGGGTCGCGTCGGTATTGATCGAGTCCTCCTCGGTATAGAGCACCCGGCCCAGCCGCACCGGCGGGGTGCGGCCTTCCACGAAGCCATTCGGCTGCCCCAACCCGATGACCCACTCGCCGAGCTCGACCGGCTCCTCCGCCAGCGGCACGAACGGCCAGGCTTCGGTTTTGGCCTCGGCTCCTTCGCCTTCGTCGGGTGCTTCTTCTTTGTCGCGGAGCTTGCTCGGCTTGTCGGTGATCTGCACCAGCCCGCTATCGGAATCGTGATCGACCCCAAGCGAGCGTCCCTCCACACGGCGGTTGTCGGGGAAGCGGATCCAGACCCGACGGTTCGGCTCAGCGCACACGTGGCCGGCGGTCAGCACCAAGCCCTCCGCCGAGACAATCACCCCGGAGCCGACCGAGTCGTTCAGTTCCACGGCCACGGTCACGGGTCGCGCCGCCGCCACCACCTTGCGGACCTGCTGCTGCAAGAGCCTCAGCTCATCGACCGTCTTCAACTGGTCCGAAGCGATCGCCACGGCCAGCTCGTCGGGCAAGTCGAGCGGCTCGCTGCCCAAGGCGGGCAGCCCAACCGCGAGGACCGCGGCTGCTAGCACCAGTCGGGGCGTTTTTCGAGGCGATCGAGACATACTGTACATCTGCACTTGACAGTAAACACTTGTCTATCAAAATCGATAACGGTGAAGGCACCCGCTTGTCGACCTTCCAAGTATAGCCGCGAGGCCCGAAAAGCCTCGCGGTTGTTCCCAGAAAGGCCGCATGCCGCTGTCGCTACCAACGCGTCCCTGGAGGCCGCGTCTTCTTAGTACGTCCTTTTGCACCGTGAGTTCCTCGTGGCCAACCCCGTCTCGCTCGACTCGCTGACCAAGCGTCAGGGAGAAGTCCTCGACTTCATCCGCGATAAGATCGAGTCCCGCGGCTACGGGCCCACCGTCCGCGAGATCGGCGAGCAATTCGCGATTGCCTCGCCGAACGGCGTGATGTGCCACCTCAAGGCACTCGAGAAGAAGGGCTTAATCACCCGCGAAGCCAATCGCTCCCGAGCGATCCAACTCGCGCCCGAGGCCCAAACGCCCAGCGGCATGCCGCTGG
>CAYGUP010000096.1:0-12299 GCA_964353155.1 uncultured Planctomycetaceae bacterium
GGGCGGCGGGTCGTCAAAAACTTAGGTCACGTGGGGGAGGGGTCGCCCTTTGTCAGGCATCCGATGGCGGCTGCGGGTAGGCGAAGCCACCCCGAGCCGTTGCAACCGGCACAACCCGGAGCCTCAACGCCGGCAGGCGATCCAACCAACCTGCGGAACCGTTCACGGCCCATGGGGGCAGACGCCGAATGAAGCAGTGAGCCGGGCTGGGAGCCCGGAATTGCGAAGCTATTCAAATACGACAACGTGCGAGGGATCGCCGCATGAGCTCATCCGTCCGAGACGGCCGCCGCAGACGCTTGCTGCACGAGGGGGCCGGCACGAGCACCGCCGCCCCCACGGGCGATGACCAACCGGCCGAGAAGGTCCGGTACACGCCGCGCGATGGCAGTGCCAGCTTCGCTGTCGCGTCGGGCGTCGCGCCGCGTTCGCCGCTGGCGATCTTTGGTGCCGGGGTCGGCATGATCGCGGCGGTCGCCGGCTTGGCCTGGGCCGACACGATCGGGCAATCGATCGGCCAAACCGAGGCCGGCCTCGCCACCGCTCGCTTGTTGAGGATCGACCAGCCCGGCTCGCTCGCCGCGTGGTGGGAGGCCTGCCTCTGGCTCGCCGTCGCCGGGCAATCGCTGCTGCTGTTCGGCGTGCGTCGGCAACGGACCGACGACACCAGCGGTGCCTATCGTTGGTGGCTTGCCGTCGCGCTGCTCGCACTCGGCATGAGCCTCAACTCGGCGACCGAGGCCCACGCGGTGGTCGCCGCCCAGTTGGCCAGCCTGACCGGTTTCTCGCCGTTGACGGGGCACGCGTTCTGGTGGTTAGTCCCCTCCTGCTTGGTCTTGGGCGGCGTGGCCGTTCGGTCCTTGCTTGAGATCCGCGAGAGCCCGGTCGCCGCGGCACTCGGAACCACCGGCGTGGTGTTGGCGGGCGTCGGCTACGTGTTGGCGTCCGGACTCGTGCCGACCGCGGTTGTCTCTCTAGTCTCCCCGGCGATTGGCGGGCTGCTTGCCCCGGTCGCCGCGACGCTGGCGGTATCGTTCGGTTTCCTTTCGTTGCTGGCCTATTCGAGCCGCATCGTCCGCGAGGCGGCCGGCGAGGTCGCCGCTCCGGTGGTCGCCCCCAAGGCGGAGAAGGCCGCTGCGAAAGTTGCTGAGAAGAAACTGGCCGCCAGCTCCAAGCCGGCCATTAAGGACGTCGAGGAGGCCGAGGAAGAACCGGCCCCGAAGACCACCAAGCGGCCTCAGCGTCAGCGGGCGAACCTCAAGGTGGCCGAGACCGATTACGAGGAAGACCTCGCCGAGCCAGAGATCGTTCCCACTCGGAAACGCAAGAAGGCGGCGAAGGCAGAGGCTTCGGAGGACTCGCGGTGGGTCACCGGCGGCGAAGACTACGAGGAGTCGTACGACGATGACGACCAGCCACGCCGCAAGCTGACCAAGGCGCAGCGGAAGGCCCTCCGCCGCGAGAAAGCCCGCCGAGCCGCGTGAGGCGCCCGGTAGGCCAGCAGGCGGTCGGGCCGATAGGCTAGGGGGCTCTGCGATCCCTCCCCTTGCGTCCCCGCTGTTCTGCCGATGACCGTCCGCACCCGCTTCGCCCCCAGCCCGACCGGCTTCCTCCACATCGGCGGCGTCCGCACCGCGTTGTTCAACTGGCTGTTCGCCCGCCAGCAGGGGGGCCAGTTCATCCTTCGGGTGGACGACACGGACCAGCAGCGGAATGTCGAGGAGGCCCTCGCTCCGATCCTGCACGGCTTCGAGTGGCTCGGCATGGATTGGGACGAAGGCCCCGTGCCGGGGACCGACAAGGAATCGAAGGGCGACCACGGCCCGTACTTCCAGTCTCAGCGGGGCGAGTTGTACTCCGCGGCGGTCGACAAGCTCCTCGCCAGCGGCAAAGCGTACCGCGACTACGCCCGACCCGAGGAGGTTCAGGCCGAGCGCGAAGCGGCCGAGAAGGCCAAGCAGCCGTTCGTCTACAGCCGCTCTTGGCGTGCCGAGACCGACGAGGACGCAGCCCGCTTCGAGGCCGAAGGCCGCGAGGCGGTCGTTCGCTTGCTGATGCCGCGCGAGGGGACGCTCGTCCTCGACGACTTGGTGCGAGGCGAGGTGCGCTTCGATTGGGCGCGCGAGCAAGACCACGTGATCCAGCGGGCCGACGGCACGCCGATCTACCACCTCGCGACAGTCGTCGACGACCAAGAGATGGCGATCAGCCACGTCATCCGTGCGGAGGAGCACCTCTCGAACACGCCACGCCAAGTCTTCATCGCCGAGGCCCTGGGCTACACGCCGCCGGCGTTCGCGCATCTTCCGTTTGTCGCGGAGCCGGGCAGCAAGAACAAGCTGAGCAAGCGGAAGCTCGACAAGTACCTGAAGAACCGCGACTTCGCCGCCCTCAACAAGAAGGGCCAAGAGATCGCCGAGCGAATGGGCCTCGCCACGTCGGCGGAGACCTTCAACCCGGTGATCGTCGATTTCTACGAGCAGGTCGGCTTCCTGCCCGAGGCGGTGCTGAACTACCTGCTGCTGCTCGGTTGGTCGCTCGACGACTCACGCGAAGAGTTCACGGTTGAGGAGATGGTCGAGCACTTCTCTCTAGAGCGTGTCAACAAGGCAGCGGCCAGCTTCGACCCGGCGAAGCTGATGGCGTTCCAAGACCGTGCCATGCAGCAGGCCCCGGCCAAGCCGAAGGTGGCCCGCTGCGTCGCGGTGCTCAAGCGGGCCGGCCTGCTGAGCGATCCGCCGCCGTGCGAGGCGGCCAACGTCGTGGGGGCGATCCTGGAGGGGGCCGGCGATCGGGTGAAGGTCGATGGCGATATCCTCGACTACGACGATTTCTTCGTCGCGGACGACGCCCTCGTGTACGACGAGAAACCGTGGCAGAAGCGGATGGTCAAGCCGGACGACGCCGGTCCGTTGCTCGCCAAGTTCCGCGAAGAGCTTGCCACGATGCCGGAAGCAACCGCCGAGGGGTTGGAGGCCGGTCTCAAGGCGTTCTGCGAGCGCGAGGAGATCAAGATCGGCCAGATCATCCACGCGCTCCGGGTCACCGTCACGGGCAAGGGGGTCGGCTTCGGCATGTTCGAGACCCTCGAACTGCTCGGCCACGAGAGCCGGCTCAAGCGGATTGACTTGGCCCTCGCCAAACTGGCTGCCGAGAAGGCCAGCTAGGCCTGCCTTTACAGCTCCATCAACGGCGAGCCGACGACGCCAGTCGTCGGAGCAAACCAAGCGCGGTAGCGACTGTGACAAACAGTTGGCACTCCCGCGCCGGGACGCATACGGCATTTTCTTAGGGGTGGATCAAGTGTTCTAACTACGGTGGCCCGCGGAACAGGGAGGGGATTCATCTCCACCAACGCCGCAGACCACAACATGGCCGGACACCAGCCGAGCAACACGGCAACCAGCGAGCCCACCAACCTCAACGAAGCCCGCCGGCGCGAGAAGATCTCGCAAGCCGAGTGGCGACGCCAACGCGCCGAGGTTGCGCGGCTCATCGCCGCCGGCGAGGAGGCCGCTGCGCGGAAGCTGTTGGCCCAAGTCGGTCTCAAGCCACCGAAGTCGGCGTCTTGTCGGGAACCCTCTCCTAGCGCTGATTCTGCGCCGCGAACCGAGGCGGCTAGGGCAACGAAGTCGGCATCGAGAGATGCCTCCCGCAGGAAGCCAACCGAACGGTCGAAGCCTGCGGTGGCTCGCCAGGCGAAGCAATCGAAAGCCGTCGCTCCCAAGAAGCCGGCCGTTGCCGCTTCTGCACAAGCCAAGGCCGAGCGGCTAAGGCGTGCCGTGAAACCGAGCCGCCGTAAACGCCGCCGGCCGAAGACCTGGCGTGCCTGGTTTGAGAACCGTCCGCCTTGGGCGGCGAGCCTGGCCGTGCACAGCGTGTTGGTCGCCGTGTTTGGATTGCTCAGCTTCGCGACGATGGGCGAGCCCGCCTTCTCGCTAAGCTTGGCGATGGAGGACGACTCATGGGACCAGATGCCCGCCGAGGTGACACTCGTCGACTTCCATTCCGACGCCGCCGAGGCACCGGCCGAGAACGATGCCGACCTGCCACCGGTGCTCGACTTGGCCGAATTGATGGAGCCAACAACGCTCGAGCCAACCGAGCTCACGCCGGCCGATCTCGGACAAACCCTCGCGATCAACGCGGAGTCACTCGCCGCCGCCGCGGCACCCAACTCAGGGGAAGGCAAGAGTGACACCGCCGGCGAAGGCGACGCCGAGGCATTGGCGGCGGCGAAGCCGGCCGGCAAGCCGGGCAAGGTCAGCTTCTTCGGCGCCGAGTCACGGGCGAACCGCATCGTCTTCGTGGTCGACAACTCGGGCAGCATGCAGCGGGGTCGGATGGAGACCACGCTGATGGAACTCGATCGGGCCATTAAACGACTCTCGACGAGCCAAGAGTTCTATGTGGTCTTCTTCAGCGATCAGGCCTACCCGATGTTCTTCCCGCAGTCGGTCGATGAGCCGATCCAGGCGACCCGGCCGAACAAGCGGAAACTCAACAAGTGGCTCCACTCGGTCGAGATGTGCCTCGGCGGGCGGCTGCTCGATGCGATGGAGCTCGCCGCCGGCATGGAGCCCGACGTCGTCTTCCTGCTTTCCGACGGCGATATCCGCAGCCAACGCGTGACCGAGCGGATGACCGACGCCGACGCTTGGGGCTTCACGATCCACACGCTCGGCATGGGCGCCCGCACGCCGCAGCACGCGAAGATCCTCGGCGCGATCGCCGAGAGCAACGGCGGCGTCTTCCGGCCGGTGCGCGCGCACCCGAAAGCGGTGGCGAGGTCGCGGCTCAAACGGATCCCGTACCACCGCGAGCCCGGGGCCGTGTGGGGCAGCGCCGTGACGCCGTGGAAGTGAGGCGTGGCAGCGTTGCTTGCAGGCAGCTTTGTTAAAGCTGGCGGGTTGTAGCGGACGATGGCGATTCGGTAGGCCTTGATCTACGGCCGCCCGCTGTCACCCATCAGTTGCCGAGTTATCGCATGGAAGCCGAAAAGCTTGGCGGGAGCTTGATCAACGTGGTGCTCGGGGCCTTGATCTTATGGGTTGCCCAAACCACGTTCCAACACTCGGGCGAACTCGCTGGCGTCGACCAGAAGTTCGAGGGGCTGCAAACCCAGCACGACAGCGTTCGAGATCGACTCGACGCGCTCATGCACACGCTCAACGAGCGAACCCGCTCCCGCTTCACGCGGGAAGATGGCGACAAGCTGGTAGATCACATGAACGAGGTCGCGGGGATGGTCGACGACCTCGAACGGCGTTTGGCCGATCGCGTCACCGAACTCCAGCTGAAGGTCATCGCGTTGCAGACACGCGGCGTGGATCAACGCGAGCTCTCGCTGCTACGCACCGACTTGGCACGCCTCAACGCGAGCCTCGGATCGGCCGGGGCAACCGGGCCGGTCTCGGCATCGCTCCGTCGCCCTGATGTCGCCCAGCGGTTCGAGGCCACGCTGCAGCGATAGCCGATTAGTTCAGCGCCGTCCGCGTTCGCGATCACGCCGCCGCCGACTCCGATCCTCGCGATCGCCGTTTGATCGGTCGCGATTGCGACCGTTGTCGTTCGACGCTTCGCTGAGGGCGCGGAGCAGGGCTTGGCGGATCTCGCTCGACGCGCCGCCTTGGAACGAGCGGACCTGGATGGTGGTGGTCGGCTTCGCCTGCTGGTCGATCTCGTCGATGATCGAAAGGACGCTTTGGGCGATCTGCTTCTGGGCCGAGACGATCACAACGTTCGCGTCGTCGTCGGCGCCGAGCGACAAGAGGCCGTCGAACGCGATGCCGGCCGGCTCGGTGGTTTGCCGCTCGCCGTCGGCGTTCTGGTAACGGATGGTCGTGACGTAACGCAGGCTCGTGCCGCGGGCTTTCTCCTCTTCGGTATCGAACTCGCTGTCGCCGCGGCTGAGGAGGTCGCGATAGATCTCCTTGATCGCCGCCACGACGGTCGAGGCCTTCGCGAAGCGGAGCTTCACGGTCGAGGTCTGGCGTTCGATGATCCGATCCGACGTCGGCTGTCGGTCCCAGGCTTCGATCAATCGGTCGATCTCCACCAGTTGAGCGGGCGAAGCGTTGGCCACCAGGATGGTGCCGCTCCAGTTGTCAGCCAAGAAACGGAGCGGGCGGCGTTTGGAGAGCCGCACCGGTTCGGGCTCGCTGGTCTTCACGCCGCGGACCCGACCGAACCAATCGAGGACCTGTTCGTCCTCGGGATCGAGGAAGTCCTTGAAGTAGGTTTCTAGGCTCGTGACCAAGGCCTCGGGGCTCCGCTCGTTGACCTGGAAGACCCGATAACGATCGGGCTCGGGGGCCAATCGGACCAAGAGCTCTTCGAGTCGGTTGAGCGCGTCGGTGTCGTCGGAGCTCAGCACCAGCCGGCCCGCGGGGTCGAGGCGGATCGCGATCGGCGGCTTGCCGTTTGTTTCCTCTGGGGGGGAGGGCTCGTCGGCCTCCCGGTTGGCGAGCAGGCGGAACGGCGAGGCGTCCGGCCCGCTCGCGGCGGTCTTGGCCTTGGTGTTTTCGGCCTCCGCTTCGTCGGGAGCCTGATCCTCGGGCATCGGGTCGGCGTCTGGTTCGGGCGGCAGGACCAGCTCGGTTCCACCCCCGACCGAAGGCCAAGCATTCTCGAGCCGCTTGAGAAGTTGCGCCGTCTGCTCGGGGCCGAAGGCCTCCAGGGTGCGGACGCGGCGATTGTCGGGGGCGTCGTCCACCGGTTCGCCCAGCTTGACGAGCAGGTCCTTGACCTCCTGCAGCTGCACGGGGGTGCCGCGGACGATCAGGCGGTTGTTCTCGATGTCGGCATCGACGCGGAGCAGCGTGTCGGGCTCTTCCTTCTTGTCCCGGTTGCGTCGGTAGCTGAAGAAGTAGGGGTAGTCGTCGTTGCTTTCCTTCTTCTTTGGCTTCTCGATGATCAGCGATTGGATCGACCCGGCGACCGCTTCGGCGGAGAGGCGGCGGAGCCAGAAGACCTCGACGACCGTCTCGGCGCCGTCGAGCTGGTTGATGAGCTCGGCGATCTTACCGTGGTCACGCTCCGTGGCGCGGGCGAAGAGGGTCTTGCTGTCCTTGTCGCCTCGCAGCTCGGCACGCGGGCTGAGGTTGCCGATCTCCTTGAGGGCATCGATGACCGCTTGCGGGGCGATCGTCTTCAGGCGGTACTGCTCGAGCGAACGCGAGGCGACGCCGTCTTCGGCGATCGAATCGGGCCCGCCGACAGGGACGTCGAGCGATTTGATGGTCCGCTCGATGATCCGCATCTGCTCCGGCGGGGCGTTCGCCAGCACGCTGTTGCGTTGGCGGTTGTAGGCCAGGTAGACGGGCGGGCCGTCCTTCTGGAGCAGCTTCATGACATCCTTGCCGCGTTGGGCGAGTTGGTTCATGAGCTCGAGCTTCTGTTGCTGCATCCGCAGCTCCATCTGGCTCGGCCGGCTGTTCGGATCGAGGCCCAAGACGACATAGACGATGTCGATGACGTCCGGCGCTTGGACATGGGTCAGCACGAACTCACGCGGCCCGGCCCGGCCTTCGCGGGCCATTTGCTCGTCGTTGAGCAGGGCGCTGACCATCCGCAGGTTGGCGACCGAGTCGATCAGCAGCACCCGCTTGGTCGCGGCGAGCGGCATCGCCTTGGCGTGCTTGCTGAGCGCCTGCTTGATATCCTCGATCGCCTCCTTCGGCTGGAGGCCATCGGGGACCGCGAGCGAAAGCTTCACGATGTCGTGCGGCGGCCGATCGTAGAGGTCCTCCTCTGTCACTCGTGGCACGAGGCTCGGGTCGAGCTCTTCGAGCTTGAAGACGCTCATCACCTCGCCGACGACCAGCAGCGTGTAACCGCGTGCCTGCAGGTGGCGGTTGATGAGGTCGCGGGCCTCAACGAGCGAGTAAGCCCGCTGCGTTGTCAGGTTGAGGTAGTCGCCCGGCAGCTCGCGCCAGTCGAGCGAGTGGTCGCTGATGTTGGCGAGCCATTGCAGCACGTCCGCCCACGGCTGGCCGTTGAAAGAGAACGAGATCCGACCGTCCTTCGGCTCGGCCTCCAGCTCGCGTGGGTCGGGCGGCTTGGGCGGCTCGTTGGGTCGTTTGACTGGCCCGCTCGGCTTGTCGTCTTCTTTGGAGTCGTCCTTACCTTTCTTCTCGTCGTCTTTGTCGCCGTCCTTCTTCTTGTCTTCCTTCTTGCCGCTCTCGGCTTTCTCGGGTTGGGCGTTGGGCGGGGGGCCGCTCGGCCGGGCACGCGAAGGCCTGACCACCCGGCCGCTCTGCATGAACACGCCGGGCGGCTGCGCCAGAATCGGCGTGGTGCCGATGAGCAGCAGGACGAGCACGGCGAGGTGTCGCAACAGCGGCATAGCGAAGGCTTCCGTTCGGGCGTGCCGGCACGCCGTTCGTGTGAGCGAGATGAGTGTTTCTCAGCCCCTCACTGTAACGTCCCGGCGGGGCCGACCCCAAACAAACCGGGTTGGAAGTTTCTCGGCGTCTGCCCGATTTTTGCGAGGGATTTCGCGATGCTGATTCCGGGGCGGGTCGGCGATTGGGTTAGTCGCGTGCGTCCCACGGGGCCGTGAAGGCCGACGCGCCTCCCTCGGTGATGCCGACGACGAAGACTCCGTCTGCCGGGGGGCCGCTGTCGAGTGCCGGGGCGAGGTACGGAAACGCCTCGGCGAGATCGGCCTGGGCCTCTTTCCAGCCGATCGCTCGGGCGAAGACGGTGGTCTGCACCTCCTCGGGGTCTTCCGAGGGGGCCTCGGCGGCGATGGCGTCGTCGATGGTCTCGTCGCCGAGCCAGCCGCGGGCGATCTGCCCGCCTAGCTCGTCTTCGCAATCGACGAGGATGACCATCGGCCCGGCAATCTCTTCCTCGATCGCTTCGTCGTAGGTCTCGAAGATGAGCGGCAGGGAAGACTCGACCAGCAACTGATGGGCGTCGAGCGGGTCATCTTCGGCGGGGGCAGAGTCGGTCATGCCGAGCATGAGAATCGACCGCCGCGTTAAACGCTAGGTGGCAAGCCAAAGGCGAGCCCACGACGCCAGTCGCGGGAGGGAGTGGTTAGCGGTTCGCTCCCACGACTGGCGTCGTGGGCTCGCTGTCACTCACAGTGGCTAGCCTGCTCTAAGGATGACCTCAGTGTTGGCGAGATCTTGGCGCTAGCCAAGCCGAGACCGCCATAAAAAGCCCGGCCCCACCAAGAGGGTGGGGCCGGGTACGTCATTTCATGCTTGGACCACTTTCAGGGGGTGATCAAGCCCCGCCGGTGATCGAAACAGGTGGTGGTCGCCACGGCGACCCGCCGGTCGTCGTTAGGCCAGACCACCGGGCTGGCTAAAGGTACAACAGTCGGACAAAGTACCACCTCCTTCATATTAAAGTTGAGGCCAGGCGGGGCGTGAATGCCAGAGACACTCCCCACGGGGCCGCGTTCGTCCATCGCGCCGCGTAGCGCGACCTCGACGCTGTTTAGTGTAATCGGCGATTACGACCGTCGCAGCATCGATTTTCCCGGGGATTCGTCCCCTTGGAAGGAATTTGACCGAACAATCCCCCCTCGGGTTCACACCGGTTCACGGAAAAACCCGTGAACCAAGCTGTCGGGACCCCGGTCCAGTGCGTCACCCCTCCGCCGAAAATGGTTGGACGAGAGGGCCTGTGAGATCGAGGGAACGAACCGATGAACCGCAAGCAACTCGAAAAACTCGGCGTCCCGCCGGCGTGTGTGCCGTCGGCGATCCGTTGCCTCTCGACCGCGGCCGAGAAGGGGACCGGCTTTGGCTTGAAGGGCAAGCGCGCGAAGGAAGCGATCGCCGTCGTGCTGGCGGAGCCGGCTGCGCATGCATCGGACGCGGTGTGGACCGACTTCGCGATGAAGCTGATCGAGTACCGCGACGAGGGCGAGCGTTTCCCACCGCAGGAGCCGATCGCCTACCAAGCGTGGGAATGCCCGACGACAGAGGACGCGATCGACCCGGCTGCGCACAACCAAATGCGGCAGGCGTGTCGCGTGCCGTCGGCCGTTGGGGCGGCGTTGATGCCCGATGCGCATGTCGGCTACGGCCTGCCGATCGGTGGCGTCCTGGCCTGTGAGGGGGCCGTGATCCCCTACGCGGTGGGCGTCGATATCGCTTGCCGGATGAAGCTGTCCGTGTTGGACGTGCCGGTCGAGGCACTCGATTCACGCCGCAACGCGTTCAAGGAAGCGTTGGTCGGCGGCACGCGTTTCGGGGTGGGCGTTCAGCACGAGAAACGCCAGCAGCACGAGGTGATGGACCACGATTGGTCAGTCTCACGGATCACGCGCGAGAAGAAGGACACCGCTTGGAAGCAGTTGGGCACGAGCGGCTCGGGGAACCACTTCGTCGAGTTCGGTGAGCTGGTCGTGGAAGAACACTCGGACGATCTCGGCCTCGACGCCGGCAGCTACGTCGCGTTGCTGAGCCACAGCGGCAGTCGTGGCGCCGGCGCCGCGGTTTGCAATACGTACAGCCGGATAGCCCAGCGTCTCCTGCCGAGGCGGCACGAGAAGCTCGGTCGGCTGGCTTGGCTATCGCTCGACTCGGAGGAGGGACAGGCCTACTGGGCCGCGATGAATCTGATGGGCGAGTACGCCAGCGCGAACCACGCGGTGATCCATCGCTTGGTGACCAAGCTGCTCGGCGGGAAAGTCGTTGCGGGCGTCGAGAACCACCACAACTTTGCGTGGAAGGAACGGCACCCGATCGATGGCGAAGAGCGTGAGGTGGTGGTCCATCGCAAAGGAGCGACCCCGGCCGCCGCGGGCGAGCTTGGTGTGATCCCGGGGTCGATGGCCTCGCCGGCGTTTGTCGTGCGGGGGCGTGGCAACGCGGCGAGCCTCGGTTCGGCATCGCACGGCGCCGGCCGACGGATGAGCCGCCGGCAGGCCCGCGATACGTTCCGCTTCGGTGCCGAGCAGAAGCGGCTGGCGGGGCAGGGCGTCGAGGTCCTTGCGGCCGGCTCCGACGAAGTCCCCGGCGTCTACAAAGACATCCACGCTGTCATGGCCGCCCAGAGCGACTTGGTCGACGTGCTCGCGCACTTCAACCCGCGGTTGGTGCGTATGTGCGGCGACGGGAGTAAGCCCGAGGACTGAAGTTGGAAGTGGGGAGTGGGGCGCTTGCGCGTTTTCCCACTTCCAACATCCGACTTCCCACTTCGACCCGCGGGTATCGATACGACCCGTTGGGCTTTCCCGACTCGTGACCTCAGCCGTTGATTGGCTGCAGGAGGACCGAGTGCCAGCCGGTGCTGTAGGTCTCGAAGCCGGGGGCTTGAGCGTGGGCGACGCAATAGCGGCCGCCGTTGTAGTCGACCGTGGCGAAGTTCTTCGGCTCGGCGAAGAATTCGTCTTGGTTCGGCAGGCTGAGGTGCTCTTCGAGCTGTTTGCCCCACGAGTCGGCGATCACGCGGCCGGTGTCGTCGCACATCAGGCAGCGGGTCTCGGCTTTCTCGCTCTCGGCGAGCGGGACATTCTCGACGATCGTTTGCGCCAGTTCTTCCCAGTTGAACAAGATGCCGAGCACGCCGAGCAGTTCGCCATCGCTGCGGCCTTCGGCGCGGACGCCACACGAGTAGGCGAGCACGCTCTGGTCGTTGACCAGGGGCGAGCGGTGGGCGGTCTCGAAGCCGTACTCGTCGCCGGAGTGGCTGGCGTGGGCTTCGCGGAACCAATCGCTCTGGCTTACCGTCGAGCCGACCGAGTTGTATTGGTGGGGCCGGCCGTTGGCGACCACGTTGCCCTGCTTGTCGCAAAGCACCAGATCGAAGTAGACCGTGTAAGCACTCAGGATCACGCCCAACCGCTGCGAGGCGTACGCCAAGCTCTCGGGGGTGGGATCGGTGAGGGCATCGACCAGGCTGTTGTCGGTCGCCCACCAACGGACATCGCAGGTCCGTTCGTAGAGGTTGCGGTCGACCAGATCGATGTTCGTGAGGGCGAGGTCTGAGAGACGCGTGCCGCGGATGCTCGCATCGATCAATTCCAGGAGCTGATCGATCGAACCGCGTGTCTTGTTCGCCATGCCGTTGGCGACGGTCGAGGTCTTGGACCCGAGTGCCTGCATCTCCTCGGCGACCACGCTGAAGGCGGCGCCGGCCGTGCCGGCGCGGGCCGCTTCGATGCGGGCGTTGAGCGCCAGCAACTGTGTGTTGGCGTTGATATCGTTGATCTCGCCGATCGCCTCGGTCATGGTGTCCGAGAGGTCGGCGACGAACTGCGTGATCTCGGCGACACTGCCGCGGTCGGCTGCCGGTTGGGTAGCGGTGCTCATGGGGGGGGCGGACTTCTTGTG
>CAYGUP010000097.1:0-11894 GCA_964353155.1 uncultured Planctomycetaceae bacterium
CTCCCCGCCCGCCCCGCCGTGCCTGTCGTCCTCAGCCTCCAAGACGCCCACAAACGGTACACCGCCCAGGTGCTGCTCGACGGGGCGAGCTGCGCGTTGACCGACGACCAGAAGGTGGGCCTGATCGGCCGCAACGGGGCCGGCAAGAGCACGCTCTGCCGGGTGCTGCTCGGCGACGAAGAGCTCGACGCGGGCGAGGTCGTGAAGAGCAAGAAGCTGCGGCTCGGCTACCTGCGCCAGCACGACCCGTTCCACGACGGCGAGACCGGTATGGAGTTCCTCCAACGGGACTCGCAGCAGCCCGACTGGAAGTGCGGCCAGGTCGCGTGGCGGTTCGCGCTCGGCGACGACATGCTCCTGCGGCCGGTCCGCGAGCTCTCCGGCGGTTGGCAAACCCGCGTGAAGCTCGCCGCGTTGCTGCTGCACGATCCCAACCTGCTAATCCTCGACGAGCCGACCAACTTCCTCGACCTGCGCACGCAGATCCTGCTGGAGCACTTCTTGCGCGACTTCAAGGCGGGCATCCTGGTCGTGTCGCACGATCGGTCGTTCTTGAACAAGACCTGCACGCACACGCTGGAGCTCTCCCGCGGCAAGCTGACGATGTTCCCGGGCGATGTCGATTCGTACTTGGAGAACCTCGACGAACGCCGCGAGCACGACAAGCGGTCGAACGCCGCGACGCTGACCAAGCGGAAGCAGCTCGAGCAGTTCATCGCCAGCAACCGCGCGAACGCCAACACGGCGAGCCAGGCGCGGAGCAAGGCGAAGCAGCTCGAGCGGCTCGAACTGGTCGAGGTCGCCGGCGACGAGGCGACCGTCCATTTCTCCTTCCCGGCGATCGAGCCCCGCAAAGGCCCCGCCCTGCGGACCGAGAATCTCGCGATCGGTTACGAGGACAAGACGATCGCCGACGACATTACGGTCGAGATCGAGCATGGCGATCGGGTCGGCATCGTGGGCGACAACGGCCAAGGGAAGACGACCTTTCTGCGGACGGTGTGCGAGTCGCTCGCCACGAAGGCGGGCCACCTCAAATGGGGCTTCGGCTGCCAGCTCGGCGTCTACGCCCAGCACGTCTACACGACCCTCCGCGGCGATCAGAGCGTGCTGGAGTACCTCGATTACCAAGCGACGCCCGGCACGACGCAGCAACAGATCAAGACCATCGCCGGCAGCTTCCTCTTCTCGGGCGACCTCGCCGAAAAGAAGATCAAGGTCCTCAGCGGCGGCGAGCGGGCACGGCTGGTGCTCGCCGGTCTGCTGCTGGAGAAGCACAACGTGCTGGTGCTCGACGAGCCGGGCAACCACCTCGACGTCGAGACCGTCGAGGCGTTGGCGAACGCCCTGAAGCGTTACGAGGGGACGGTCATCTTCACGAGCCACGACCGCCACTTCATGCACGAGGTCGCGACCGCCGTGATCGAGGTGAACAACGGCCGCGTGGTCAGCTACCCGGCGAGCTACGACGACTACGTCTACCGGATCGGCCGTGAGATCGACGCCGGCCTGCGTGCCTCGCCCGGCAGCAAGGCCAAAGACACCGACGGCGACGCCGGCGGCAGCGTGAAGCGGGGCGGCAAGGCCGATCGCGACGCCCAGAAGCGGCTTAAGGCGGTCGAGCGGAAGATCGCCAAACTCGACGACGAAAAGAAGGAGCTCAACGACAAGCTCCTCACGATCACCGACGCCAGGGAGTCGAAGCAGGTCAGCCAACGCCTGGCAGAGATCGGCGGCGAGGTCGAGACCCTCGAAGCCGAATGGCTTGAACTCAGCGAAGCGGTCGGCGCTTGGTGACGCTCTTGGCAAGGGCGGAAGTGGCAACGCCGGGAGGGCGAGGCTCCCGCCGAGCCACTCGCCGGGTACCCGGGTTCTTGGTCGGGGTTATTCAGCCGTTTGAATAGCAAAGCCCTGAGCGCTGAGCCAACCTTCGAGCACGGTCGGCCAGCCGGCGATCGTGCCTTCCTCGGCCCACAGGCCGTAGCCGTGGCCGCCCGTTTCGTAGAGGTGCATCTCAACTGGGACTTGGTGCTTGAGGCACGCGTCGTAGTACCGCTGCGGGTTGGCGACCGGGACGACTGAATCGTTGATGCTATGGATCAGCAGCGTTGGCGGCGTGTTGGCATCGACTTGCTCATCGGCCGAGTGCTCGTGCACCATCGCTTCGGTCGGTGCAGGACCCAGCAGGTTTTTGCGGCTGCCTGCGTGGGCGACCTCTTCTCGCATCGAGATCACCGGGTAAACCAGCACGGCGAAGTTGGCCCGCGGCGAAAAGCTCGCGAGTGGATCGTCGACGCCCGGCAATGGCGCGCCCGAATGCGTGGCGACACTCGCGGCCAAGTGGCCACCCGCTGAGAAGCCCATCACGCCGACGCGTTCGGGGTCGATGCCCCAGTCCTCGGCTTGATGCCGGACGAGTCGCATCGCACGTTGGGCGTCGGAGAGCGGCACCGGGTGGCGATGAGCGGCCCCGCCGCAACGGTAATCGACCGCCACGCCAACCAATCCCCGTTCGGCCATCCATTTGGCGACCCAATGCCCCTCTTTATCGCGCGAGAGGCCGCCATATCCGCCGCCGGGGAAGACGAGGCACGCCGCGTGCGGCCCGGTTGAGTTGTGGGGGCGATAGACCGTGAGCGTGGGATCGTTCAGCCCCAAGGTCCAACGATCGATCCGATCGCCGCTGCCGCGGACCTCGACTGCGGGCTCGCCCGGTTCAGCGGCGAAGCCTTCGACCCCTTCCCATAAACGCTGTTCGATCACGGTCGGTTCTCCCCAAGCGGAGGTGACGAGCAGGGCCATCGAGAAGCCGAGCAAGAGTTGTCCACAGGGTCTCATTCGGTTTCGCTCGTGGTGGATTGGGAGCTCAACTTACCGTGAGCCCTAAGCGTCAGCGCCGGGAGTGAACAACCAACTCGCTGCAACTCCCGGCGCTGACGCTTTGGGCTCACGACGTTTTTGCTAGTCGGCCTCGGGCACGCGCCACACCCCGACGACGGCTGGCATGTAGGTTCGGACGTCCCAGCCGGTCTCGCTGCGGTGTTCGATCACGTGGCCCGGTAGCAGCTTGAAATCGAAGTGCTCGTCGGCCTCGATCACCATCATGCTCCCGGCGGGGGCGTGTTGCAAAAGCGTGTTGATCAGCGTGAGCATCTCCTCCTGCCGCTCGACGAAGAACGAGTAGGGCGGCGAGACGAACGCGAGCCACGGCCGCTTCGATTGCTCGCCGGCGGCTCCCCACTTGCCGCTGGCCACGTCGCGCTTGCCCCAGACGAACGCGCTGGTCACGAGCAGTTCGCAGGCGTCGCCGAGGCCCATCGCGGCGATGTTCTGTTTGACGACCGCCGCGGTCGGGATGTGCCGCTCGATGAGCGTGGCGCTCGCCGCCCCGCGGCTGATCGCTTCGAGCCCGAGCGCACCGGTGCCGGCGAAGACATCGATGGCGTGCTTGCCCTCGGCCTCGACACCAACCAAGTTGAAGATCGCCTCGCGGACGCGGTGCTTCATCGGCCGGGTGACCCGCTCGCCGGTCGTCTTGCCGGTGGTCTGGACGATCGGCTCGCTGGTGAGCTTCGTCCCGCGATAGCGTCCGCCGATGATCCGGAGATCGACCGCCTCGGTCGGGGTATCGCTCTGTTTCCGCCGCTTCGCCATCCGCTGCTCGCTTGTGTTCTGGTGGGGCTAATGGGTTGTGGTGAAGTCGCGGAAAGGGGATGGGGGAGATAAAAGGGGGAGAGGGGGATGGCGTCCAGGTGAGGATCGCTGTTCGTTACAGGACGATCTTCTGGATTCGATCGAGAGAGAGGAGCTGCTGCTACCGATCGGACGCCGACCGGCTGCCACAAGATGCTCAGCACCAAGACACCATCCCCCTATCCCTTTTTCATCCCCTCATCTCCCTTCTCAAGCGTTCCCATCCAAGACGGCCCCAGGTTTCCCGCTGAGGGGTGACGGCGTATCGTACTAGCCTGGACCCGGCCGCACGAGCGTCGCGCCGGGTGCGAGGTGTTATCCCCAAGGCTCGATCGAACGGACGACTATGAGATTCCTGTTTACTGTGATGGCTTGTGCCCTTCTGTGCTGTGCAGCGGTGACGCGTGCCCAGGAGCCGGCCGCCGGCTTCCAGCAAGCCGTCGGGGCCTATCAGGACCACGTCCGGGCGATCGAGAAGCTGTGGGCCGAGTATCAAACCGCCGACGAGACGCGGCGAGAAGCAATCAACGAAGAGCTGAAGCCCCTCGTGGCATCGGCCAAGACCAAGGTGAACGCGATGGTGGATGCGGCAATCGAGTCCTACAAGGCCAACCCGAAGGGCGACCAGCAGGTGACCGACCTCCTGCTGGAAGTGGCCGAGTTCAAGATCGTCGGTAAAGGCGAGCAGGGCGGCGGCGATCAATTCGAATCGGCCCTGCCGATCATCGAAGCCTTGGTCGATGGCGGGGAAGACAAGCCGGAACTCGCCGTTTGGGGGGCATTCGCCGCGATCTGCACGAATGATTTCGCCTTGGCCGACAAGTTTGCCAAGATCGCCCAAGACTCCGGCGTCCTGGGCAACCCGCCGGAAGGCGACGCCGCGGCCGAACTGCACGGGACCGCCGTCCGCTACATCATGGACATCGACCGCTACCGCGGCCGCTGGGAAGAAGAGCAGGCGGCCCGCGAGAAAGAGGCCGCGGCCGACAACAACCCGCGGGTCAAGCTGACGCTGAACAAGGGCGAGGTCGTTATCGAGTTGTTCGAAGATGTCGCCCCGATCGCGACGGCCAACTTTGTCTCGCTTGTGAAAGACGGTTTCTACGACGGCATCGTCTTCCACCGTGTGCTGCCGCACTTCATGGCCCAGGGCGGCGACCCGACCGGCAGCGGCTCGGGCGGCCCGGGGCACAGCATCCGCTGCGAGTGCGAGAAGCCGGAGGCCCGTGGCCACTTCCGCGGAACCCTGAGCATGGCCCACGCCGGTAAGAACACGGGCGGGTCGCAGTTCTTCCTTTGCTTCGTGCCGACCGACTTCCTCGACGGCCGCCACACCGCGTTTGGCCGGGTGGTCGAGGGTTTTGATGTGATCGGCGATATCCAGATCATCGATCCGGGCAAGGGCGGCCCCGAGCCGGATCGAATCCTGAAGGCCGAGGTGCTCCGCGATCGCGGGCATGGCTACGAGTACGAGAAGCTCCCCGGGCGTTGATCCGAGCCCGATCTTCAGCGACATCGGAGCCGGCTCAAGCCTAAACCGTTGCTAGCTAGAGGGTTAAGATGGGGGAGCCGGGGAGCCGGGGGACGCTTGACGGGTGCCTATCCAGGCAGCTACGCTGGCTTTGCTCTGGCCAATGCTGCGACGTGCATCTATTGGCTCGGGTAATTTCTGCGGCGTCGATTGTCTGCAATCGGTGGTCGTTCCCGGCGTGTTGGCGAGCCTCCGATGCAGCTCAAATCCCTCAAGGTCTTCTGCGATATCATCCGGCTCGGCAGCTTCTCGAAAGCGGCCGAGTTGAATGGGGTGTCGCAGCCGAGCGCGAGCCAGCTCGTCCATCATTTGGAAGAGCGGCTGGGGGTGCAGTTGATCGACCGCTCGAAGCGGCCGTTTGTTGTGACCGAGTCGGGCAAGCTGTACCACGAAGGCTGCCGCGAGCTGGTGCAGCGTTTCGAGGAGCTTGAGGACTTGGTCCGCCAAACCCACGAGTCGCCCGGCGGGCGGCTGCGGGTGGCGTCGATCTACTCGGCCGGCCTTGGCCAGATGCACCGGGTCGTCGAGGAGTTCCGTTCCGAACGGCCGCGGGTCGATCTGCATGTCGACTACATGCACCCCGATCAGGTCAACGAAGCGGTGCTCGCCGGCACGGTCGACCTGGGCGTGACCAGCTATCCGGAGATGGGCAAGCAACTCGCCGCCGCCCCGTGGCGCGACGAGCCGTTTGCTCTGGCGGTCGATCCCTCGCACAAGCTCGGTGGGCAATCGACCGCCACGATCGATGCCCTGGCCGGCTTGCCGATGGTGATGCCGCAGGCGGGCCTACGGGTACGTGATGAGATCGATCGATGGCTGGCGTCGCATCGGATCGAGGCCGAGGTGGCCGCCGAGTTCGACAACTTCGAGACCATGAAGCGGGCGATCGAGGTCGGCGACGGGGTCGGGCTGCTGCCGGCCCAAACGTTCGCGACCGAGGCCCTCGCCGGCTCGTTGGTGCGGGTCGATCTGGTCGATGGCGAAGGCGTCTCCGAAACGTTTGTCCGGCCGCTCGGCGTGATCCATCGGCGGGGCGAAGAGCTATCGGACGCCGCCGAGCACTTCCTAGAACTGCTCAAACGCCACGCCGACGACCCGCCCGAGCAGCGCCCGACGGCGGGCACCCAAGCGGCGACGAAACCGGCAGCGGTCTAAGCGCCCGGCGGCGATCTCACTCTGAGGACGCCGCTCCGCCTCCCGCCCCCTTCGGCGGAGGCAGGAAAAGAACAAGAAGCAACGAACGAGACAACGCCCCGGTGAAGCGGGGCCAACAAATTAGCAAGCGACGTATACGATGGCCGATAAGACCCCGCTACTCCACCTGCCCGCCAAGCAAGGCTTGTACGATCCGTCGCAAGAGCGCGACAACTGCGGAGTCGGCTTCATCGCGAACGTGAAGGGCGTCGCGAGCCACCAGATCGTTGTCGACTCGGAGGACCTGCTCCGCCGGATGGACCACCGCGGCGCGTGTGGCTGCGAAGAGAATACGGGCGACGGCTCGGGCATCATGACCGCCCTGCCGCACCGCTTCTTGAAGGCGGCCGTGAAGGAAGACCTGCACGTCGATCTCCCCGAGGCGGGCCGCTTCGCCGTTGGCAACGTCTTCCTGCCGCCGAAGCTGGCCGAGCGCGACAAGTGCAAGGCCGAGGTCGCCCGGATCGTGAAGGAAGAGGGCCAGCACCTCGTCGGCTGGCGTCCCACGCCGGTGAAGCCCGACTTGGCCGACATCGGCCCGACCGCGCGCGAGTCGGAGCCGGTCATCGAGCAGCTCGTCATCGCGGCGGCCGACGGCTGCGAGGGCGAGGCGTTCGAGCGCAAGGTCTATATGATCCGCAAGCGGGCGAGCAACCAACTGCGGAGCGACGCCTCGCTGACGCAGGCCAAGATCTTCTATATCTGCTCGCTCTCGACCA
The DNA here is from genome assembly GCA_964353155.1 of uncultured Planctomycetaceae bacterium. Classification (GTDB taxonomy): domain Bacteria; phylum Planctomycetota; class Planctomycetia; order Pirellulales; family Lacipirellulaceae; genus Botrimarina. The sequence continues at coordinate 7,138 of CAYGUP010000097.1, forward strand.
AGGTCATCATCTACAAGGGCATGCTCACCACCGAGCAGCTCTACAAGTACTACCCGGACCTGAAGGACCCGACCTTCGAGAGCCACCTGGCGATGGTCCACTCGCGGTTTGCGACCAACACCTTCCCGAGTTGGGACCGCGCGCAGCCGCTGCGGTTCATGAGCCACAACGGTGAGATCAACACCGTGAAGGGCAACGCGAACTGGATGTTCGCCCGGCAGGGCGTGCTGAACAGCGAGCTGTTCGGCGACGACCTCGACAAGCTCTTCCCGATCGTCGAGCCCGATTGCAGCGACTCGGGCACGTTCGACAACGCGTTGGAGTTCCTGTTGATGAACGGCCGCAGCCTGCAGGGCTCGGTCATGATGATGGTCCCCGAAGCGTGGCAGAACCACGCGACCATGAGCGAGACCAAGCGGGCGTTCTACGAGTACCACTCCGCGTTGATGGAGCCGTGGGACGGGCCGGCGTCGATCGTGTTTACCGACGGCCACTATATTGGCGCGGTGCTCGACCGCAACGGCCTGCGGCCGAGCCGCTATTACCTGACGAACGACGACCGCGTCATTATGGCGAGCGAGGTCGGCGTGGTGGACGTCGAGCCGGAGAACGTGAAAGCGAAGGGGCGTTTGCAGCCGGGCAAGATGTTCTTGGTCGACTTCGAGCAGGGCCGCCTGATCCCCGACGAAGAGCTCAAAGAAGATTTCGCCGCCCGTCAGCCGTATGGCGAATGGCTCAAGAATCAGCGGATCAACCTCAACGACCTGCACCCCGAGCTCGAAGCGCACGGCTTCGACTCGACGACCTTGCTGTCACGCATGCAAGCGTTCGGCTACACGGTCGAGACGATGAAGTTCATGCTGCTGCCGCTGATCAAGGTCGAGAAGGACCCGATCGGCTCGATGGGCAACGATAGCTGCCTCGCGGTGCTGAGCGACAAGCCGCGGATGCTGTACGACTACTTCAAGCAGCTCTTCGCTCAGGTCACCAACCCGGCGATCGACTCGATCCGGGAAGAGGTGATCATGTCGTTGGAGTGCTACATCGGCCCCGAGCAGAACCTGCTGGACGCCACCGAGCAGCACGCCCACCGGCTCCGCCTGCCGCACCCGATCCTCTCCAACGAGCAGCTCGCTTCGATCCGTCACATGACGAACGAGGGTTGGAGCACCGAGACGATCGATACCACTTGGCCACGCAGCCGCGGCGCCGCGGGCATGCGTCGGGCGTTGGATCGCATCTGCAAAGAGGCCGAGCAGGCCGTCGACAACGGCGAGAGCATCCTGCTGCTATCGGACCGCCAAGTCGCCGAAGGCCGCGTGGCCGTGCCGATGCTGCTTGCCGTTGGTGCCGTGCATCAGCACCTGGTGAAGACCAACAAGCGGACCCGGGTCGGCCTGCTGGTCGAGACCGGCGAAGCGCGTGAGGTGCACCACCATTGCCTGCTGGTCGGCTACGGTGCCGACGGCATCAACCCATACCTTGCCTTCGAGGCCCTGTGGCAAGCCCGCCGCGATCGCCTGATCGATGGCATGGACGATGAGCAGCCAACCGGCGATGAGGCCGGCGAGGGCGCTGAGCACCCGGCGGTCGAGAACGTTCCGACCGAGTCGCACGACCCGTTCACCGAGGACGACTACACCCTGGTCAAGAAGTACCGCAAGGGCGTCGCCAAGGGCATGCTCAAGGTCATGGCCAAGATGGGCATCTCGACGCTGCAAAGCTACAAGGGCGCTCAGATCTTTGAGGCACTCGGCCTCAAGGACGAGGTCATCGACCTCTGCTTCACCGGCACCGCGAGCCGCGTGCAGGGCGTCGATTTCGAGGTGCTCGGCGAGGAAGCCTTGCGGCGCCATCGCCTCGGCTTCCCGTCGGCCGGCAAAGTCGCGTTGCCGGTGTTGCCGAACCCGGGCGAGTTCCATTGGCGCGCCGAGGGCGAACGCCACATGTGGGACCCGAAGAGCATCGCCGATATCCAGGTCGCGGCCCGCGCCGGAGACCAGGACGCGTACAAGCGGTTCAGCGACCACATCAACTACGACAGCCGCACCCGCTGTCAGTTGCGGGGCCTCCTAGAGTTCAAGAAGGACGTCGGCACTGGCCCGATCCCAATCGAAGAGGTGGAGTCCGCCAAGGAGATCGTCAAACGGTTCTGCACCGGGGCGATGTCGTTCGGCAGCATCTCGGCCGAATCGCACGAGTCGCTGGCGATCGCGATGAACCGCCTCGGCGGCAAGAGCAACACCGGCGAGGGGGGCGAGGACCCGGCCCGGTGGACACCCGAACCGAACGGCGACAGCCGCCGCAGCGCGATCAAGCAGGTCGCGTCGGGCCGATTCGGGGTGACCATCAGCTACCTCACGAACGCCGACGAGGTGCAAATCAAGATCTCGCAGGGCGCCAAGCCGGGCGAGGGGGGCGAGCTGCCCGGTCGCAAGGTCGATGAGAACATCGCCCGCATCCGCTACTCGACGCCGGGCGTCGGCCTGATCAGCCCGCCGCCTCACCACGATATCTACTCGATCGAAGACCTCGCGCAGCTCATCTACGACCTGAAGAACGCCAACCGTGCCGCGCGGATCAGCGTGAAGCTCGTGTCGGAGGTCGGCGTCGGGACGATCGCGTCGGGCGTCGTGAAGGGGCACGCGGACCACATCCTGATCTCGGGCGATGGCGGCGGCACCGGGGCCTCGCCGCTGACGAGCATCAAGCACGCCGGCTTGCCGTGGGAGATCGGCATCGCCGAGACGCATCAGACGCTGATGGCGAACAACCTGCGGAGCCGGGTCGTCTTGCAAACAGACGGCGGGCTCAAGACGGGCCGCGATGTCGTGATCGCCGCGATGCTCGGCGCGGAGGAGTTCGGCTTCAGCACCGCGCCGCTGATCACCCTCGGCTGCATCATGATGCGGAAGTGTCACCTCAACACGTGCCCGGTCGGCATCGCCACGCAGGATCCGGAACTGCGGAAGATGTTCCGCGGCAAGCCCGAGCATGTCGTGAACTACCTGTTCATGGTCGCCGAGGAGGCACGCCAGATCATGGCCGAGCTCGGCTTCCGCAAGATCACCGACATGGTCGGCCGGATCGACGTGCTCGACGCGACCGATGCGATCAAGCATTGGAAGGCCGACGGCCTCGACCTCACGCAACTGCTGTCGCCCGGCCCACGGCCGTACGAGGACGCCGGCAGCTATTGCACCGAGGGGCAGGACCACGGCCTCGAGAAGACGCTCGATATCCGCCGCCTGCTCGACGCGGCCCAGCCGGCGCTCGAATCGGGCGAGAAGGTGTCGATCAAGGTGCCGATCGTCAACACCGATCGCACCGTCGGCACGATCCTCAGCAACGAGATCGCCAAGAAGTACGGCGAAGAGGGCCTGCCGGACGGCACGGTCCACTTCAAGTTCGACGGCCACGCCGGCCAGAGCTTCGGGGCGTTCCTCGCTCACGGCGTGACGCTCGAACTCGAGGGAGACGCTAACGACTTCGTCGGCAAGGGCCTCTCCGGCGGACACGTGATCGTTTACCCGCACAAGACCGCCACGTTCGATGCCCAAGATCAGATCCTCGTCGGCAATGTCTGCCTCTACGGGGCGACCCGCGGCGAGGCGTTCTTCCGCGGCCGGGCGGCCGAACGGTTCTGCGTCCGCAACTCGGGCGCGAGCACGGTCATCGAGGGCGTTGGCGACCATGCTTGCGAGTACATGACCGGCGGCCGCGTCGTGATCCTCGGCCCGACGGGGCGCAACTTCGCGGCCGGCATGTCGGGCGGGATCGCCTACGTCTGGGCCCCGGACCGCGACGCCTTCCGCCTGGACTGCAACCTCGGCATGGTCGAGCTAGAAGACCTCATCGACGCCGAGGACGTGGCCGAGGTGAAGGCGCTAATTACGAAGCATTACGAGCACACGGGCAGCCCCGTCGCGAGCGATGTCCTCGACCGCTGGGACGCGGTGCAGGGCGAGTTGGTGAAGGTGATGCCAACCGACTACAAACGCGTTCTGGAGGAGAAGAAAGCGGAAGCGAGTGCCCCGGCGACGGTTTGAGGACTCGCGCAAAGACGCAGAGACGCAAAGGGAGCGCTACGAGCAGCGATCGTACAGGACGGGCTTCTGATGCATGAGAACGAGATTGCGAAGGAGGTGGTGGATTCGGCCTATCAGATCCATACCAAGCTTGGTCCGGGTCTGCTGGAATCGGTCTACGAAGTCGTCTTAGCCCACGAGCTCCGGCAGCGTGGGCTGAAAGTGGAACGTCAGGTGCCAGTGACGATTACTTACGAAGGGTTGCGATTCGATGAGGGTTATCGGATCGACCTAATGGTCGAGCATCTCGTGATCGTTGAACTCAAATCGGTCGACGAGCTGAGACCGGTCCATAAGAAGCAAATACTCACTTATCTGAGGCTGGCCAAGAAACGCCTTGGCCTGCTTATCAATTTCAACACGGAGCTCATCAAAGACGGAACGCACCGCGTCGTGAACGGTTTAACCGATTCATAAACGCACCGCGTCAACCTTCGCGCCTTAGCGCCTTTGCGTGAGACACAAGAGAGCGACACGATGGGAAAGCCGACCGGATTCAAAGAGTACCAACGCCAAGTCGTTCCATACCGGGACGAGCTTAAGCGGGCCAACGACTTCCTGGAGATCTACACCCCTCCCAAGGAAGAGCAGCTCCGCACGCAGGGGGCCCCCTGCATGGACTGTGGTCTGCCGTTCTGCCAGTCGGACACGCGTTGCCCGCTCGATAAC
>CAYGUP010000098.1:0-11665 GCA_964353155.1 uncultured Planctomycetaceae bacterium
CCACCCGGCCCTTCGAATTGCGCCAAAAAAACTGCACGGGACAGGGAACGGCTGATCGCGCGAGCGCGGTGAGTTTTGCCCACCCCCCCCTTCTTTCAAAGAACGATGGGCGCTCAGAGGGGCACGCTCTGCCTGTGCCACGCCGCGCTACCGTCTGGCGACGGAAGCTTGCCTTGGTCTGCTAAGAAGACCATTCGTAACGGAAAATTGCATACGTTTCCCCAAGAGGGGGGAAGGGCGAAGCTGATTGTGGGCTGAGCGGGACCGTGCCCCGGCAGGGGATCTCACCGCTGCCGAGCTTATCACAGTTCTTACATACTGGGCTTCGCCGCCGTCCCGCTGCTGCTGGGCTCTTGGCTAGGGCCGCTTGGGGGTCCGGTATACGCTGCGTCGATGCCGGTCCCGCTCAGCTGGCCAGCATAGTTGCCGACCTCTCTCGCCCTCAGCGGGCGTCGATGGTGCGTCAGGCTGCACTGACTTGAGCAACGCCGCGCGGGACGAACCCGGTCTGGCGACACTTGCCGCAGCCACGGCCGTCGCATAGGCAGCACGTCTCGACGGGCTCGAGTCCGCGGACCATGGCCCGCAGTGAATCCGAGCCGCTGATCGCACCATGCAGCGAGGTGTTGATTGCTGTCCGATCGGCCCGCACTCGGGCAATCTTGTCGCGGACGTACGCCCCTTGCTCGGGGTCCTCGGCCAACTCGCCCATCGCCGCGACCGCTGAATCGAGCTCGGCGAGAGCATCATTAACTCTCGCCTTGAGCCTGCTCAGCGCCGCCAGTGCATCCTGGTAGGGGGCGGCGAGCAGCTCGATCAGCGGCTCGATATCATCGGCTTCGATCGGCTCAGCAGCAGCAGGCCGACGCCTGGCCGGGTACGCCTTGCCGTCCCGGCCGACGCGCTTCGCGAACCGCTCGGCGAGCGTTGGTGCGTCTCCGGAAGTGCTGTCAGTGCAGGGTGTCGGCTCGACACCCTGTCGAAGTTTCTCGATGGTTGAACGTGCCAGACCGAATCGACGATGCAACTCTGCCGTGCTGATCTGCGGATCAACTCCCACGACGGCCCGCACCGCACACTTGAGGTCTGCCTTGCTCATCGGCAGGCCTTTATGAGTTCGGTTGGCGTCGGCCGCAGCCTGCTGAGCGTCTGCGAACGTCTTGCCGCGGTGAATGTCCACCGCGATCGACTTCTTACCGAGCGACTGGTGAGCGTGCAGGCGGTGCCGACCATCGACGAGCCAGTAGGACTTGCCGTCGGTATAGATCGTGACGGCGTCGATAGCGACGCCTTCCTCGATCCAGCCGAAAAGCTTCTCGACATGATTGCCGTCGAGAGTTTCACGAACAGACGCGGCCGGCGTCTCATCGATCTCGTGGATTTCTAATGATTGCGATTGCGCGCTGTTGGCCATCTGTGTTAGTCTCCGCATGTGTGTTTTGAGAGCCCGCGACCGCGCCTGGGGAGGCTAAAACGGTCGCGGGCTTTTTTGTTACTTCCGCCGCGACGCCTTGCCTAGCTGCCGCTTGTGACGCCTGAGCACCGCCACCTTCAGGTCGGTCGAGCACCTCAAGCACGGCATCTGCACGACGCACCCGCACTCGCCGCACCGCCGCACCTTCCGCCGGTAGTGACGGTTCTCGTGGTACTTGGCGAGCGTGCCCCGGTCGAGGCCGCTCCGGCGCGCCGCCTCTCGGTAAGAGACGCCGCCGTCGATCAATGCGAATGCCTGCTCGAGCTGCTCGCGGCTCGGCGGCGTGCCGGAGTTTGGTCCACCCACTACGGCGCGTCCTCAAGCACCGCAGCGCTTTCGATAAACGTGATGGCGTCTGCACCTCGCACGAACTTTAGCCGGCCAACCCGGTAAGTCTTGAGCTCGACGCCGCGTTCTTTTGCGTTGGCGATCGACGTGCTACCGAGGCCAGATGCTTTCTTAAACTCGGCGAGGCTGTAGATCGCGTCTCTCAGGATGAGCGTTGGTGGCTCGGGACGCGTGTAAGGACGCTTGGTATCTGCTGGCATACTCAGGCAACCAGGTTGACGCAGTCACTCCAGATCATCATTCGGCGACTGCTCGAAACACTGACTGCCCACCCTCTCCGGTCTTGAGTAGGGGCATCCTCTATCGATGTGACGCTGGGCTTTCTGACTACCCGTTGCCCTCGGTATCCGACTGTGGCCATCCGCGTCCCTCGCGTTGGCTCGCCGCATCGTGTGCGGCTTTCATTCCGGAGTCGGTCTCCGATTGCTCGGAACATTACCGATCGCTAATCGGCTGTCAACAGGCAAATTTCTGCAGTGTTGAGCCTCTCGGCGTCGAATTGTCTGGTACCCGGATTGGTACCGAAAAGCTCAACACTGCCTCAATCGACAACCAACAACCATCAGCCTTCCCGGCTGGTAGAGCAGTTGATAGGCTGTTGAGTGTGGCGATCGGGATTCGAAATCAGTTGCCCCGCAAGGGGTTGAGGGTTCGAGTCCCTTGTCCTCCGCTTCTTGTTGCACACGCACAAAATCGAGCCGTATCCGGGACTCGTAGCGTGTGATGAAAGGCACCCGAAGGTGTGCTGAGTAGGGTTGTCGAACCGGCGATCGCCCCGCGTTTTCGTGCCTCGCCCAGCTTCCGCCTAGCGAGGCGGATTGGCCGGATGTCAGCTCCGCGGCTAATTGATCGCCCTCGCCACTAGCCGTTCCTGTGACGGCTCGCAGGCCCTAGGCATCGGAGCATCGCCAGCAGGAGCATCGTGCAGATCGACGGCTCGGGAACCGAAATCCCCGGGGCGGGTGTGGTGGCTCCGAAATTGTTCGACCAGAGCGTGTAGTCGTTCAGGTCGACGTTGCCGCTGCGGTCGGCGTCGGCGCGGAGATCGCTCGTGCTGCCTAGCGTATCTCGCCACAGGGTGTAATCGGCCGAGTCCACCGTGCCGTCGCTGTTGAAGTCGCTCGTTATCGACAGCCGTGGTGCGACAAACAGCTCGAGGTGGGCCCAATCGACTCCGCGGTCGTCGGAGACCAGCACGTTGAGCAGGCCGTCCTGGAGGTAGCTGAGTTCGCCGCCCAGCTCGATCGAGAGGACTTGCAGGTCGCCGTCGTAGAGCGGGCCCCAGTCTTCGATCTCGCTGAACTGCAGCGGGGCATCGGGGCGATCGAGCCAGATGAGATCGTTGTCGCTGTTGCCGCTGAATCGCTTCGTGGCGATCGTCAGCACCGCCGAGGTGATCTCCTCGTCGGAACCGAGCTCGTAAGCGAAGGAGAATGGCACCTTGTGGTCGATACGCGGATCGTCGAATCCGGCGACCGGCTGACCCGAATGGAAGGTGGACGAGAGGTTATCGACCGCGACACGCCAAGCGGGATCGACAAACACATCGTCGTCGCTGCCGATGCCATCCGCTTCGAACTCATCGAAGTCGCCAACGGTGTATTCTCTTCGCTCGATGCCCTGGAACCGCTGTCGTTCGAGTTGCTGGGCCACGTAAAGGCTATCCAGCGGGTTCTCCGCATCGCCGAATTCGATCCTCGATCCGAACGAATCAACAACCGCGTCATTCGGATTCGGAGAACTCCCCGTGCCGGTTGCTCCGAGGAGGTAATTGTTCGCGCCCGGGGGGCTAACGATCTGATACTCGGAGGCCGAGGAGTTCCAGATGACCGTGTTCGCCCCGCGCCAACCGTGCCCGATCGGGCTGAAGGCACGGCGGGCCTCGAAGCCGCCGTCGTCGGTCACGTTGTCGTAAAGAGCACCGGTCGAGTAGCCCGCGTGCGGGCCGCTCCGGACGAACGAGTTGGTCGCAACGGCATTCAGAAAGACGTTCGGCCCTCGGTTGAACCCGTTGAAGGTGGTGTTGTTGATAAACGCACGGCGGGCCGAATCGACCTGCAAGTCGCGCATCAAGATGAACTGGCCGCCATTCATCGCGAAGGCGTAGCGCCGACCGCCGGTGATCGGCGAGACCGGTTCCACGTACTCGCCGTCCTCGACCGTGATCGAGCGCGACACATTGCCGACGCTCACCGCCGAGCCGCTCAGGTGCTCGCCCGTGATGCCTCGGGCCCACGACTCCTCGGCGTGTCGGAAGTTGATGAAGGTCTCGGCGTGGTCGTTGTCGTCGAACTGCACGCGTCCGCTGTAGACGCCCGTCTCGTTCGCATTGAAGACGGTCGTGCCGCGGATGCCCTCGATCCCAACGTGCGAGACGCGTCGGTCGGTGTAGTGTTCGATCGTGCCGTTGCTCAGCGGGTCGATGCTGTGGGAGAGCGGGGCGTTGATGAAGACGCGATCCCCCTCGATCCGGGTGATCTGGCGTTCGTGCTGGAAGGTGTAGCGGTCATCCGACGTATTCCAGCCGTGGTTGTTCCCAGAAGGGTCGTTCGGGAAGGCGCTGGTCACGAAGTCGAACCAAGCGGTGGTCGGCGTCCGCTTCACGTTGATCCAATCGCCGACGCTGAACCCAGCCGTGTTGGCGACGCGGAAGCTCTTCTGACCGGCGGGCACCGCTTTGTCGACGATGTTCACCGCGGAGCCCGAGCGGAAGAGGTCGTTGGCGTACTGATCGAAATTGCCCACGTCGACGAGGCTGATCCGATCGGTTGTGGTCGATCGAAGGATCGTGTTCGAGCCGGCCGAGGCCCCGTCTCCCACGCCACGCAGGATGACGCCGCTGGTGCCGATCTCGAGCGAACCGCCGATGTCGTATTGGCCCGCGGTGAGCTGCACGATGCCGCGATAGCCGTTGGCGTTGATCGGCATCACGGCCACCTGAGCGATCGCGTTTTGGAGGCGAACGCGGTTGTCGCCAGCGATCGGGGTCACGGTGACCGTGGTCCCCGGCGACACGACCGACGCGGCCGTTGGCAGTGGCGCACCGCCGTTGTACCCGGCGTACGAGTAGTCCAGGACACGGTCGCCCCGGCTATCGAATTGGTAGTGCAGTTGACCGTTCTGTCCGTGACGGACCCAGTCCGATTGTGCCGAAGCACTCGTGGCTGGGAGCATCGCCATGAGCGCAAGGAACGCCCGCGGGTAGCCGATTCGGTTCATAATGCCTGCCTGTTCCTGAGGTCCGCTCCGCGATCGCTCAAAGGATCGCCTCAGCGGATTGCGCCGTTGGCAGCGGGGCCCGCGGCCGCCGATGCCGGTCTCTCGTCCGGACCGATCGAAGCGATGTCGAATGACAAGTCGCAGACTTCGCCGGGCTGGATCTGATACTTGTTGTGGACCGGTAAGCCCCAACTGTTATCTCCGCCGACCCCCATCTGCTTGTAGTCGACGTTGACTGTCAGTCTATCTCGCCGCCGCACTTTGAACGGGTGGGTGGCATGGACGAGATCCTCGTGACGGTATGGTTTCGCACTCACCCCGAAAGGCCGACCCATCGCGGTCAGTCTTATTCCCGACCCCGAATCGGAGCGGAACTCGATCCATCGCGTATCGCTGCGGTTGCCGCTCTCTTGGGGTCGCGGGTAGAGGTGGTTCCAACTGGCGACCGAGGCCGTGTAGCGACCGAGCAACGCGCTGTTCTTGCGGTCCAGGTAGCTCTCGTGCGGGCCGCGCCCGAACCACTCAACGTTGTCGAGCTCAGACGGGATCGGCCAACTAAGCCCGAGACGCGGCGGCGCCGGCATCGCCGGATTGGTTGCTAGCTGGCAAGAGATGCTCAACCGGCCGGTCTCGTTCGCCACTCGGTAGACGATCCGTCCGTTGGCGGCGTTCCCTGGGTAGGCCAACTGAGCCGCGACCTCGAACCCTTTCCCCGAAGCCGGTTCTTGGCTCAGAGCCGTGCAACTCACTTGGCTGTGTAGGTCTCGCCAGATGCCTCGCTTCTTGGGGAGGGCCGCCCCTTGGTCGTTGTCGGTGGCGGCGCGCCAAAACTGGGGTCGCAGCGTTCCGTCGATGATCGGGCGGTCGGCGACAGCGTATCGCTGGATCAGCCCATCCTCCACGCCAATCAACAACTCGTGGGCGATATCCTGCCGGTCGTTCCAGCCGAGCTTCCAAGCGGCCGCGTCCTTTCGCAGTTCGACTTCGATGGGCTTCGGGTCTCGCTGGTCCGCCTTGGCGATCCGTGACGGAGCAGCGGGCTCCAGGCCGACTTGCGTCTCGGCGACGCAATAGTCGGCGGCTGCCCAGGGCATGGCCTCTTTCAAGAGCAGTCGCAACTCGAAGGTGATCTCGGCCGCGGCCATCAGGTCGGCGACCTTAGGCAGGGAGATGTTCCGCGTCTCGCCGGGGGGGACGTCGAGCGGGTCGAGCGGCTGCTCGTCGACGATCTCGCCGTCGTGCCTGACACGCAGGACCGCGTCGAAGGCGCTGAGATTCGTGAACGCGTGGCGATTTGTGACCGAGAGGCTCGCACCATCTCCGGAGAGCTTGGTCCGCATCGCTTGATAGACGTGCCGAACCTCCCAGTAGTGCGGGTGGGGCGTTCTATCCGAGCCCAACAAGCCGTTCATGCAGAAGTTGCCGTCGTTCGGCCAGTCGCCGAAGTCCCCGCCGTAGGCAAAGTATTCCTCTCCATTCTCGGCCGTCGCCCGCAGCCCCTGATCGACCCAGTCCCAGATAAAGCCACCGAGCAAGGTCGGGTTCTTATCGATCAACTCCCAATAGTCGGCCAAGTTGCCAACGCTGTTGCCCATCGCATGGGCGTACTCGTTCATCAAGAAAGGCTTGTCGGTCCGGTCGGCCCCGTGGGCGATCGTGTGCTCGACCCCGCCCTTCTCGGCATCGGGGTCGACCCCATCGAGGAACGTCTCGAGCCATTCGATCGTCGGGTAGGTCCGGCTGGCGATCTCGCACGCGGCGTTCATATCCGCGTATTGGATCGGGCGGTTCTCCGGGTCGAGCCGGCGGCAGGCGTCGGCCATCGCGTTGAAGGCTTCGCCGTGGCCCGCTTCGTTGCCGAGCGACCACATCACGACACACGCGTGGCGTCGGTCACGCACGACCATGCGCCGCATCCGCTCGACCACCGGGAGCGTCCACAACGGATCGTCGCCCGGCAGGACACTGTTGTGGTAGCTCAGGCCGTGCGATTCGACGTTCGCTTCGTCGAGCACCAGCATGCCGTACTCGTCGCACAGCTCGTACCAGAGCGGATCGTTGGGGTAATGGCTGGCGCGAACCGCATTGATCCCGGCTCGCTTCATGAGCACGAGGTCCTTGACCATCGTCGAGCGGGGGATGAAGCCGCCGTGGTCGGGGTCGTGCTCGTGCCGATTGACCCCGCGGATCTTGATCGCGGTGCCGTTGAGCTTCAGTTGCCCCTCATCGATCGCCACGCTCCGGAAGCCGACCCGGAGCGAGCGGCATTCCAGGACGCGATCCCCCTTGAGGAGTTCGACTGTGAGCGTGTAGAGCGAGGGCGATTCGTGAGACCACGGAGACGCGTCCAGCACCTCGGCGTCCGGCAGGCTCAGGGTGGTCCAACTGCCGGGCATCACCCGCCGTTGTGGCGAGAGCCGCGAGTCGCCGACCGGGTTGCCGTTGGGGTCGGTTAGACCGACATGCATGCGGACGTCGGCCGGTCGCTCCGACCCCTGATGACGGACCGTTGTCTGCACGGCGATCTTTGCCGTGCCGTGGCTTGGGTCGTAGGAAGCGATTGGGTAGACGTCCCAGAGGTGCGTTTGCGGTTGGCAGTACACATAGACATCGCGGTAGATGCCGCTGAGCCGCCACATGTCTTGGTCTTCGAGGTACGACCCATCGCACCACTTGAGGACCTCGCAAGCCAACTCGTTCTCGCCGGGCTTGGCGGCGTCGGTGATATCGAACTCGGCCGGCAAGCGGCCCCCCTGGCTGTAGCCGACCATCTGCCCGTTCACCCAGACCCGAATCGCCGACTTCGCTCCGGCAAAGTGCAGGTACAACCGCTTGCCGGACCATTGAGCGGGGACCGTGAAAGACCGGCGATACGAGCCGACCGGGTTGCGATCGTGGTACGCGGTGTAGTCCTTGGGGGGCTCGCTCGTCACGCGGGGCGGATCGACCTGGAAGGCCCAACCCTTGTTCCGATAGATCGGCGTCCCGTGGCCGTGATTCTGCCAGGTGCTCGGCACCGGCAAGGTGCCCCAAGACGAATCGTCGTATCCCGGCTCTTCAAAGCCGACCGGACGCTCGTTGGGCGTCGGCGACCACTTGAATCGCCACTCGCCGTCCAGGCATCGCACCCAGGGAGAGTTGGTCGCCTTGCCATAGCTGACCGCCTCGGCTGTGGTTGCGTTGGGTGCGGGCCAGCCGGTGCTCCGCGGCGGCAATTTCCGCACGCCGATGACTTCGGGGTTTTCCCAGTCGGGAACCGCACGGCGGCTCTCGTTGGCACACGCGGGCGTGGCCAGGATGCCGCTGCCGAGGGCGACGACGGTCAGCGTGAAGAGCCGCTTATCGATTGCGCACCTGGAGAAGAACGAACGGGCCACGCATCCCTCAATTAGTCAGAGTCAGGAGCGGGTCGATCAACACAACGTGGTCGTAGGCATCTGCGAAGGTTGTTAGCGATTCGCCAAGCTCGTCGCGTTCGCCGTCGTCGGTCGTGACCACGGTCAGGAAGCGATCACCCTTCCGCAGGTCGGCGGAGAACTCGATCTCGCCGTCGTCTCCATCGAACGACAGGACCGACTCACGCAGTTTCCCATCGACAAATACCCGGAGGTCCGCCGAGAAGCGTTTGTCTCCCGCCCAATTGGGGAAGCGATTCATCGAGTTGTCCAGGTTGCAAACGCGGCCAGACAACTTGTTCAACCGGCCCTGGCACGCCTCGGCGATCGCTTGCAGGTCGAAGGTGATGCCCACGTTCGAGTGCAGACCGATCATCCCGCTCTGGCACTCCGCAAACCGCTCCACCACAACCCCAAGCGTATCGGTCCCCCAATAGTCCTCCCCGCCACGCGATGGCAGCGGTGCCTGGGTCTTCACACGGGCCCAAATCGGCCCCCAAGTGCGCCCGGTCGAGGCCGGCATCGTCGCGTGGGCGCCGAGCGTATGAACTTGCGTCATCCCACCGCTCTGCGGCGGGATAAAAACGCCATCGACGAATCGGTGCCAACTCGACCGGTGGTAGCCCGGGGTCGAGCTGTAGCCCGGCCCATCGGGACGCAACCACGGCTGGCGGTCCGGCAGGCCCGAGTCGGGGGCGATGACGGCGGCGAGATTGATCGAGGCGTCGTAGTTCGCCGCCAAGACGTCCGCCAAGCTGACCTGCGAGGTGGCTCCTCCGCCGAGTAGCCGATTCTCCGGGACCTGTCGCAGGTAACGCGTTTCGTCGGGGTTGGTTACTTCAACGATGCGGCCGCCACGAGCGACACTCGCGGCCGCCCCGCGTCGGAGCCGGATCGGCGACGAGACCCCGGGGCTGCCCAACTCGGCCGATACCTCGACTTCTCCGTCGAACACGCAAACGTCTGTCTGATTGTCCTCGCTGACCGACACGCCGAACTCGGTGCCAAGATCAAGCACCCAAGCCGTTGGGGTGGTCAGGAGAAACTGCCCTTCGGTGACGTTCCCCGTCATATTGCCGCTGTGCAAGCGACCCGACGATTCGCCGGTCACCACAAACGAGCAAGGCCCCTGAAGCACCAAGCTCGCGCCGGCGAAGTAGTCGATCTGCAACGACCCCTGAGCCAGATCGATCCGGTTACCACGGCTGAGTCGGAGAAGGAAATCATCGGCCGCCGGACCGTCCCAGACGATATCGGGCGAGACTTCTTTGACTTGAGCGACGAAGAACGCAGCCGCCGAAGGAGCGGCGAAACCGTCTTTAACGGGGCTGTCGAGCGACGTGCCTGGGGCAGCCGCACTGGCCAGTAGCTCGGGGCCGGACTGGGTATTCCGGAGTAAGAGCCCAAACCCGAGACCCACCAAGAGCGAAGCGGCCAAACCGATGCAGGCGGCCGTGGTCAGCCTCCAGCGAGAACGCGACGAAGCCGCGGGCGTGTGCAGCGGCTCGTAGGCCGGCACCTCGTCGATTGGCGTGTCGTGACCCGAAACGGCGTTGTCCACTAAGGATAAGTGGACATCGACATAGTCGTTGTACGCTTCGCGCGCGGCCGGGTCGCTCTCCAGCAGGGCTGCGAGCTTCTCTCCGTCTTCGCTCGACAAGGCGTCGTTGCAAAGGTCGCCGAGCAGTTGCTGTAATTTATCGCCATCCATCGCTATCTATCGATCCTCATGCGAAGGAAGTGCGTGGCCCGGGAGCCGCGTGTTGAAACCTGACTGACAGCCATCGGTTGGACTTGTATCGATCTTTCTCATGTCGCTGAGCTCCATTCGGCGGCATTCGCTTTGCGGTTGATGCAAGCGAGCAGGTCGCGGCGGATCTTCGACAAGCGATTGTGGACCGTCTGGACCGCCTTGCCGATCCCCTCGGCGATCTCGGCGGCGGTCGATCCTTGCTCGTAGGCTTGTCGCACGATCTCTCGATCTCGCTCTTTCAACAACGCCAAGCAGTCTTGCAGCAGGTCGAGCCGATAGCGTCGGCGATCGGCGCCCGTTAGCCGCTCGTCCGCGATTAGCTGAATCAACTCATCGCTGAAGAGCAGGCGTCGTCGCGCCGATGATCGCCGGAAGTTTTGCACGGTATAAAACGCCACGCCGCAGGCCCATGGGTAGAAATTGCGGCTGGAATCAAAGTCCGAAAAACGCTTCCACATCGCGATGCTTGCCTGCTGGAAAACATCCTCGGCGTCGGCCGCGTTCGGAACCAAAGAGAAAATGAAGTGATAAAGGCGACGTCGTTCGACCGCTAAGCAACGCAAGAACATGCTTTCGAGGTCGTCATCCGATGACGGCTCTCCGGCAACGTCGAGGTTGGTCTGGTCGCCCATTTGGCTAGCTACAAAAGACAGAAACGCGGAGAAGGAAGAAACAAACGTGAGCGGAGTCGTTAGCGGCAACTCGACAGGTGCCGCCAGTCCGCGAACAGCGGATGTCCCCCAACTACTATTCTTGTCATGCCGGAATCGGTTCTTACCACTAAAAAACAAGCAATTGAGGCCACTGCGGGCTACGGCGGTCCGAATCCCTCGGAATCTTATCGGCCAACCTCTCCTTTTTTTGGTAATGACGGGCTGACCACAGACAATTAGTGAATGCGTACGCAGGATGCGGGCGTTTGCCAGTGGCTCATCTTCGTGGCAAAAGCGGCTAATTCAGGTTGGTTACCCCAGGCAGTGCGGCCCCGGCCGTGCGATGAACGTGATACGTCAGGTACTTGCAGCCTCGATTGTCTCGCTATCGCTGATGGCGGGATGCAGCAAGCCGCCTGAGGTCGTGGGCAGCGTCAGCTACAAGGGTGAGCCCATCGCCGAAGGCTCCATCCAGTTCGCTCCGGCGGACGGGCAGTCGGTCTCGGCACTCATTAAAGACGGAAGCTATTCAATCACCGATAACGAAAGACTCAAAGAAGGCGAGTACGCGGTTCGTGTCTTCGCCCAGAAGGCGACGGGCCGCATGCTGAAGTCGCCGGACAACTGGAATCCCGATGCCCCGAAGGCAGTGCCAGAGTACGTCCCGATGATTCCGCCACGCTACAACACCTCGACAACGCTGACGGCCGAAGTCTTGCCCGGGCAAAACTCGATCGACTTCGATTTGGGCCAATAAGGCCACCGTCTCACTTTTCTAACGACCCTCATCTATCTATCAGACGCGAGTGTAGGAGCACTCTAC
>CAYGUP010000099.1:0-11508 GCA_964353155.1 uncultured Planctomycetaceae bacterium
GACCGGCTTCATGACCGTGTAGTTGACCTGCTTTTGGCGGGTCTCGGTGACGTACTTCGTGTAGTTCACCGTCTTCTGCTCCGGAACGCGGTCGTAGACCGTCCGGTAGCGTGTCTCACAACGCTCTTCCATAATCCGCCGCGTTTCCGTGCGGAAGATGGTCCGAGAGTTCGCGGCGGTTTCGCCATCCATCATGACGGTGCCTTCGGCACCATAACGGGCCGCACAGTCGCACGACGCATCCGCTTGCGAGCCCGCAAGCGCTACGAGTGCAGCCATCAACGGCAGTCCAAACAAACGTTTCATCCTAGTGGTCGCCTCCTCAAAATAGCTGGGTAGATAGGGGGGTCTGGTCAAAACGGGCAATCCCCGTCCGTAATAGGGTCGGGATACTCAACCCCTACGCCTTAGCTGTTCTCCCTAGATTCTGCTGTCGTTGCCGTCACCGGATACGGGCGCCCCTATCCGACGCAACCACCTTGCCTACAACGCTTTACGCGAATAAACGACGAACTCGACGGGCCGAATAGCCCGCCTATGCCGATTACTCCGCGAGACAAACCGCGCCGTTTCGTGGCGTAATGCACGAACCCGCTTGCCAGCGGCCGCCTGGATCGACCTCAAATTGCGAGGTTCCTGCCACTCACGTAGAGTTGAGAGACTGAGCGGCGACGATTTACACGAGAAACGCCTCCTCAGATGCCCGCAGGCAGCTAGCCACGCCCGATATGCCCGACCGAACCGCCAACGACAGCAGCCAGGACGCCGGCGATGCCGACGCCAACCGCCCGGAGGAATCTAAGCCGGTGCCTAAGGCCGTTGTGAACCGGCTGAGCCTCTACCTACGCGAGCTGGGACGCCTCGAACGCGGTGGGGAAAAGACCATCAGTTCGAGCCAACTCGGGAAGCTGCTTGGGTTTACGGACGCTCAGGTCCGCAAAGACCTTGCCTACTTCGGCCAATTCGGCCACCCGGGCGTCGGCTACCGCTGCGATGAGTTGGTCGCCGCGATCCGCCGCATCTTGGGGACCGACCGGGAATGGGTCGTCGCGATCGTCGGGGTCGGTAACCTCGGGAGGGCGTTGCTGGGCTATCGCGGCTTCCAACCACAGGGTTTTCGGGTCGCCGCGGCGTTCGATAGCGATTCGTCGAAAGTCGGCATGAGCTTCGGCGGCGTGGCGGTCGAGCCGATCACGGCACTCGAAACCACGATCCAAGACCGCGGGATCACCCTGGGCCTTATCGCGACCGCTTCGGAAGCGGCCCAGGAGATCGCCGACCGGATGACGACCGCCGGCGTGGTAGGCATCCTGAACTTTGCCCCGGTCACGCTGTCCTTGCCCCCGGGCGTGAGCCTCGTGGGCGTGGACTTGGCTACCGAACTCGAACAATTGAGCTTCTCGGTCGCCAATAGCCAGCGGGCGGCCGATGCGGCCGAGAAACCGGAAGCCCCGTTAACGGCGGAGCCCGACTGAGGTATGCTCTAGAGATCGCCGGCACCGTGCCGCGATGACCGGCGTCTTTTTGACCGCCGAAACCCCGTAGTGTAATTGGTAACACCAGGGATTTTGATTCCCTTATTCCAGGTTCAAGTCCTGGCGGGGTTGCTCGCTGATTAGCATCTTGAGTCCCGGGCCGCGTTGGCCCGGGACTTTTTTCGTAGGACCGCCAGACCCTCGGCTGACCCGCCCCCCGCGCCATGTTCGATACGCCCGAAGCCCGTTTTGCCATCGCCGCCGTCCGCGAGGCCGCCCTGCTGACCAGGCGAGTCCAGGCCGAGATGGTGACCGACGCGCTGACCAAGGGGGACAAGTCCCCGGTGACCGTCGGTGACTTCGCCGCCCAGGCCGTCGTTGGCAAGCGTTTGGCCGAAGCCGATCTCGCTTGCGGCGTGCTGGTTGGCGAGGAGTCGGCCGCCGATCTCCGCACACCCGACGGGGCCGCCACCCTCGAGCAAGTCACACACTTCGTGCAAACGCTTCACCCCGAAGCAACCGCCGAGCAGGTTTGTGACTGGATCGATGTCGGAGCGGCCGACCCGAGCGGCGACTATTGGACGCTTGATCCGATCGACGGCACCAAGGGTTTCCTACGCGGCGACCAGTACGCGGTCGCCCTCGCTTTGGTGGCCGGCGGCCAGGTGCGGTTGGGCGTGCTCGGGTGTCCCGAGTTGGAACAGGCCAGTTCCGCGGCACGCGGCGGCAACGGGTCGCTCTTAGTCGCCAAGCGAGGCGAGGGCACCTATTGCCAAGCTCTAACCCTGCCCGCCGACGACTGGCGGCAACTGCGAGCCTCGGAGATCAGCGACCCCGCCGGCACCCGGATGCTGCGATCGGTCGAGAAGGGGCACACGAACCTCGGCGCGATCGATCACCTCGCCACAGCGATGGGCGTTGCCGTCGATCCGGTCGGCATGGATAGCCAAGCCAAGTACGCCGTGCTGGCCGCCGGCGGCGGCGAGATGCTCGTCCGTCTCTTGTCGGCCGATCGCCCCGACTACCGCGAGAAGGTCTGGGACCAAGCGGCCGGTTCGATCGTCGTCGAAGAGGCGGGGGGCCGTGTCACAGACCTCGACGGCAAGCCGCTCGACTTCTCGCACGGCCGCACGCTCGCCACCAATCGCGGCGTTGTCGCGACGAACGGCCCGCTCCACGAAGCGGCCCTCGCTGGCCTGCGGCAGATCAAAGCCTGAGGCCGCCCGGCCTAGCTACTTGGCGGCTCGGATCTCGAACCCGTTCAAGGTGATCGGCCCCGATGTAGATCGCTGAGGGAGCCGTCGAGAGCAGGCTCTCGATTCTACTTGGCCGGCTCGACCACGCGAAACATCACAGCTGTAGCCCTCGATTCCTTAACGGCGGGAGCCGGCACACGCCGGCCGTCTTCCATCCGAGGTGATAACCGAGCCTACGACGCCGCTTTGAGCGGCAGCTCGAAACCGTATTCGGATCGGTGCTGCTGGAGTCGACGATCGAGCCGCTCGCGAACGGATCGATAAGCGTCCTCTTCAACGACGTTGTGCACCTCGTGAGGGTCCTCGGCAAGGTCGTACAGCTCCCACTCGTCCTCCTCATAGAAGTGGATCAGCTTGTATCGCCCATCGGTGACGCCATCGTGTCGGGCGACGGCGTGGTCGCGATCGGGCCCTTCGTGGTAGTGGTAATAGAAGGTCTCACGCCAAGAAGCGGGCTCTTCGTCTGCCAGGAGGGGTGCGAAGCTCAGACCGGCGACCGCTTGGTCGGGCTCGGCTCCCGCGAGTTCACAGAACGTCGGCGCGATATCCAAGTTCGAGACGATCCGCTCAACGACACGCCCCGGGTGCTTGATTCCTCCCGGCCAACGCAGCACCATCGGCGTGCGCAGCGACTCCTCGTACATCAAGCGTTTGTCGAACCAGCCATGCTCGCCGAGGTAGAAACCTTGGTCGCTCGTGTAAACCACCACCGTGTTCTCGGCGAGGTTGGCGGCGTCGAGCCAATCGAGCACCCGACCAACGCTCTCATCCACACTCGCGACACACGCTAGGTAGTCTTCCAGGTAGTGCCGCCAGACCCAGCGGGTGCGTTCTGCACCAGTGAGCCCGCCTTCGTGGTACTCGTCGTGCCGTGGGTCGATGATCGCTTCCCAAGCCTCGCGGGCCTCGGCGCTCATGTGCTTGTAGAGCCATCGCCGATGGTTGCTATCGGCCGGCCATGCCTTCACATCGCGATCGACCCGCATGTGATCGCCGATCCGCATCTCGGCCGCCCGGGTCGCTCCCGACCGGCTGGCGTAGTCGTCGAGCAACGTCGGCGGTTCCGGCAAGTCGGCGTCCTCGAACTCCCTAAGCCGTTCCGGGGCCGGGTCCCACGGGCGGTGCGGGGCTTTATGATGCAGCATCAGCATGAACGGCTTCGTCGCGTTGTGTCCGGTATCGCCCTTTCCATCGAGCCAATCGATTGCGAGATCGGTTGTCACTTCGGTGACGTACCCCTCAACGGCGCGTTTCCCCCCAGGCGTGCGGAAGTCGGGGCGATAGTACTTCCCTTGCCCTGGCAACACGTCCCAGTGGTCGAAGCCGGTGGGGTCCGTCTTGAGGTGCCACTTGCCCACGATCGCCGTCTGATAGCCCGCTTGCTGCAAGGCTTTGGGGAAAGTCCACTGACCGCCGTCGAAGTCGGTGAAGTTATCGAGCACCCCGTTCGCCACGCTGTGCTTCCCGCTCAGGATCGCCGCGCGGCTCGGGGCGCAGATCGAGTTTGTGACATAGCAACGATCGAAGCGGACCCCCTCCGACGCGATCCGATCGATGTGTGGCGTCTGGTTTAAGCCGGAGCCGTAGGCGGAGATCGCTTGATAAGCGTGGTCGTCCGACATGATGAAGATGAAGTTCGGCCGGGCTGCCTCCTCGGCATGGGCGGCAATCGCTGCCCACAAGCAAGCGATACTCACCAAGCTACGCATCTCATTGGGCTTCATTTGTCTCACCTACGTTTGACCCGATCTGCACGGCTTCTTTGAGCCAACCGCCCGTGAAACCGGCGCGGCGGAGTCCTCGTTGGAGGTAACGGTTGGAACGCATCAGTTCCCACACCCAGCCCGTGCGATGGTTCTCGGCCATCAGCAAGATCGGGCCTTGGTCGATGCCGAGGTAGTCGTCGTCGAACCAGCCGTCGTCCAACACCTTGCCGTGCCATGGCTTGGCATCTGCGTAAGTGAAGGTCGGGTTGAAGGCATCGACGAAGCCGTACTCTCGGTAGACCTGCTCGCCATAGCGCTCGCGCATCGCACGCAACGCGGCGAGGGACTCCGTCGGCGTGAAGGCGATCGATCCTCCCGCTGCGGTCGGCGCGATCGTGCCGTCGTCATCAATGCGTCTGGAGCTGGTACCGCGGGCGTTGTAAGCAAAATAGCGCCTCGCTCTGCCAGACTCGGCGGCCTTGTAAGGCCCGGGGCCGTCGCAAGCGGTGAGCCCCCAGATGTCTTCACCATACCCGCGCCATCCGCCCGGGTTGTCGATCGCGTACCGTCGTTGAGCCAAGGTCGCGCGGCGTGAGTTTTCGAAGTAGTCGATGCCACGCTCACGCATGTAGTGGTCTTGGACGCCACGCAGGTCGATCCAACAAGCGGCGTATTGATGGCCAAAGAGCGGGCTGAAGTTGACTTGCTCTTGTCCGTAGAACGACTCCCACTCGTAGCTCGAAGTGAAAGCTTCCCAAGACCCTGGATCGACAGGGTGCGTGGGCGACCCGAGGGCAAGCACATAGAGGAAAAGGGCTTCGCTGTAGCCGCGGTAGTCGGCTCGGCCGAATCCGCCCTCTTCGGGCTTCCAGCCCATCGCTATCAAGGGCGCCCGTGGTTGCATCCAATCCCATTGGACGCGGCGATAGAGCGAATCGGCCAACCTTCGGATGCCGGCTTCTTGGGGCGTGTCTCGGTCGAAATACTCCTGGCAAGCCAAGACGCCCAGCATCAGCAACGCCGTATCGATGCTCGAAAGCTCGCATCGCCGCCATCGCCGCCCGGTATCCATCTCTAAAAAGTGATAGTAGAAGCCTCGATGACCCGACGCCTCAACCGGATCGGTCCCCTGGATCGACTCGGCGAAGAAACGCAGCGTCGCCTCGGCCCGATCGGCGGCTTGCTCGCGCGTGATCCACTCACGCTCGCTGCCAAGGCAGACAGCCGTCAAACCGAAACCGACCGCCGCGATGCTCGAGGCCGATTGGCGTGGCCAGCGGTCGGGCGTTAGCCCGTTCTCAGCGGGCGTGGTTTCCCAGAAGTAGTCAAACGTTCGTCGCTGCAGGTCGTCGAGGAACGCCGCGTCGCCATCGGCAGCTTCTGCTGACGGCATGAGCAGGGTCAGCAGCAGAGTAACCGCAAGTGCTCGGCGGGTGCCGTGGAAGAACAAGTAGCCCGGCATGCTGATCCAATGACGTGTGCTTAAAAAAAAGGGGGAGCGAGCCTAGCTCGCTCCCCCATCCACCCCATTCGTCGGGTGCCTACGGTCCCGATTCTACACGGCCGACATAGCGTTCAACGACGCCCGCGGGCGGCGAGTCCACCAAACGCCAGCAGGGCGAGCAAGGCCGACGTTGGCTCCGGCACGAGAGAGAAGCTATCCACGAAGGCACTCTGGCCGCCCGGGATCTGCGAATCGGTACCGCCGGTCATCTCGGCAGTGACCGTCAGAATATCACCCGCGGTGACTCCGCTCAGAGACAGCGTGAAGGGAGTTCCACCCGCGTTGAGCGAGGCAGCCCCGCCGAGGTTGCCGTCCGGAATAGCAGCGGTGAGGAGGTCGACCGTGGCTACCCCGCCGGTGCCGCTCGATCCAAGCGAGACGAAGAATTCGTCGGCCATGAAGTTCACCTCGCGGCCCGCGACAAAGCTCAGGTTGTAATCGCCCGAGTACGGGGCGGTCACACTCTGGGACAGGGTGGCGTCGGCGAGTGGTTCGCCGCTGCCGCCTTGGTTGCCCTCGAAGGACTTGAACCAAACACCCGTTCCGGTGCCCGGCGACTGGGTGCCACCGGCTCCGGTGTTATTGGCGTTCGCGAAGCCCGTCTGGAACTGGGCGGCGTCTTCGACGCCGTCCGGGAAGTTGACGGTGAGCGTCCAATCGCTGTTGCTCGTTTGGCCACCCGATGCGGCGAGGTCGAGATCGCCGTCGTCGAGCAGGTTGGCGTTGGCCGTAAGCGGCAAGCAGAGGGCTGCCACGAAGGCCAAGGCAATCGGGTTGGTGAGTCTCATGAGGTCAGTCTCCAGCAAGGAACGGGGATAGAGAAGCAAAACAAGAGTAGGACTACCGGCGTGTCGGATTCCGTCGAGTAGCGGTCAACACGCCGAGAGAACCGAACAGCAAGAGGAGTGTATTCGGCTCGGGGATCGAGGCGGGCGATCCACTCACCGAGCCGTAGTTGGCAGCCCAGAGGTCGTAACCCGCTTGGGTGCTGTCGGGTGAGCCGCCATCACGCCAAACCGTGTAGTCGGCCGCGTCGACGCGGCCGTCTGAGTTGTAATCGCCCGGCAGGCCGGCCGTCGCCAACTGGAGCGAGAGGTCATCTAGGAAGGCCGACTGCGCCCCGCCGTCGGGGCTCGTGAACATGCCCAACGCCTCGGCGATGACGCGGACGCTCGCTGTTCCCGTTGGGGCGACACCCGTTAGAACGTGTTCGTACCAAGCGCTGTCGTTGGCATCACCGCCACTCTGAGTATCGCGGCTGGCTCGGATATCGAGCCGTTCGGGCGTGCCGATCTCAACGCCCGATTCATCGAGGAACGCGAGTTCGAGTTCCGTAGTCGTCCCGTTGCCCGCAATGCCGCCGACGAAGTTGGTTTCGAAACGCGACCAAGCCGAGAAGGTGTACTCGCCACCGGCTGCGCCCTCGACCGTCTGTTCCAGGGTCGCGCCTGCCGGGTCGGCGACACTGCCCTCGAACGCTCGCAGCCAAGCCCCCGTGGTTCCGCCTGAATCGGGGCGGTTGGCGAATCCAGCCGTCTGAATCGTATCACCAGGAACGCCGAAGTTGCCGCCTGGATCTTGCGTGATCACGAACGCCGGATCGAACTCGGGCGGCTCCTCGTCGAGGCCCGCATTGATCAAGAGTTCCGTTGACGGATCGAAGGATCCCGTTAGCGAAAAGCTGTCGTAGAAGGCCGATTCCTGACCGCCGTTGTTCCACAGCATCTGATCCGCGTCGGCCACCACGCGGGCGCTGACAGCGCCCGCGGGAGCGACGCCGGTCACCGTGTGCTGGATCCAATCGTCTAGGAAGGGGAGCCCCGATTGAGCCGAACGGTCCGACGTGACATCGATGCTCGTCGGCGAACCGATAACCGTCCCCGAGCCGTCAAGGAAAGCCAGCGAGAAAGTCCCGGTCGTCGGCGACGCCACTGCGCCAAGCGGGCCTTCCGAGCTGAGGGTCGTGGCACCGCCCGAGTAAAACGTTTCGTAGCGTGACCAACCGCTAAACGTATAGCTTTCTCCCGAGGCGACTTCGACCTCCTGCCGCAGCGTGGCATTCGTTAGCACGTCGGGGCCGGGGTCTTGCCCCCCAACGAAGGCTCGCAGCCACAAGGCGAAGTCGCCGTCCTGCGGGCCGAAACCTTGCTGCTGGGCTGAGTTTACGGCGCCGAAATCGCGGCGCATCATCGTGGTTTGGTCGTAGATCGATTCTTCGAGTTCCCAGCCAATCAGATCGCCGCCGATCGGCTCAAAGTCGCCGCCCGAGAGCAACTCCACGGCTCGAGCCGATCCACAGACAAGGGCCGCCACCAACAGGGCCGAGCAGGTAATCGTTTTCATGCTGTTTCGCCTGTAATCGCTAAGATGAAAATCCGCCAAACATTCGACAACGCAAGTAGCTAGCCGCTCGTTAGTTCTCTTCCGTTACGGTCTCTTCACCGGCCCGAGTGCCCATCGCGTTGAACAAAAAGTGGTCGATATCGAAGTTGATAAACTGCACCGACCCATCCGCGTACGCCCCGTTGATCCCGCCGGAGTGGCTGGACCCGAAGAACAAAACGGGTCTCGAACCGTTACCCGCTTCTCCTCCCGTGCAGAGTTCACTAAAGCGTGGCTCTTGGTTGAAGCAGATCCCTGAATCGCTATCGGGCAATGGTGGCCAGCCCGTGAAACGGACGGTGTCGGGATCCCAACCATCCGCCCACCCGCGGTCATCAGAAACACGGCCCCCCTCTCGCTGGTCAGTGCGAACCAATTTCTCGCCGACGACAAACGTCTTGCTCAAACCGTCGATGATCTTCGCTGGCTTGATCGGGCGAGGCACCCCGCTGGGTGTGACCCAGTCTGCCAGGTTGGTGAGGCTCCCGCCCGACCTCAGCGTCCAAGGCGTGCGGACGATGACCCCACCGTATTCACAGTTGGAATCGGGCAATCCGGCCGAGATACACCAATAAGCGGCCCTCGCCGCGGCCACCGCGATCGGATCAGGAGTTGTCCCGCCGGTATTCACGGGCCAGACGTCGTCGATCCCATAGGCATTAAACGGAGCCTTCACCTGCGTGATGGGCTGGGCCGAACCGTAGTCGGTCAGATAGTTCCCGGCGGGTGAACGGGCTTGGCTACGCCTCGAAGGGCAGTTGTAGAGCGAGACAGGCGTCTGGCTTATCTGAGCCTGTGTCTTGATGTCTTTGACTGCCGATTCTTCAAGGAAGGGCAAGATTTGGTAAGCCCAACCGAGCCCCTGCTTCTTCGCTCCGTAGGGCGTCCCGTTCGCAACATAGTTTTCCAACCGTGGATTCGGTTGCGTGCCGCCTGTCGGGAAGTAGCCGTACGTGCTGACATGGTTCTGCAAGCCGAGCGCAACCTGTCGCAACTGGTTCTTGCATTGCGTCCGGCGAGCCGCTTCGCGTGCCGCCTGAACGGCCGGCAGCAACAAAGCCACCAAGATTCCAATGATCGCAATGACCACCAGCAACTCGACCAAGGTGAAACCATCAACTCGCCGGGCAGCACGTGGCATACGGTCCAACTGGTGTGCTAATCGCGGGCGGTGATCCGATGCCTTGATGACCATCGATACCTCGCTATCAAGCAGCATCCATCGAAACAGCGGCCACGCGTTGCGCAGCGAACCGTTATGGGTGTTGCGGGAGAAGCTAATTGGGATGAGTGCTGGTGCCGCTAGATAAGTCACGCCGCGGCGGCCGAGGACGCAGACACGCCGTTCGACTAAGTAGCAATAGAACAGGCCGCCGACTCGATTGCAAGCGCTTTCATTGCTGTTTTTGCGGCTATTTTGTCATTCCTTGTCCTCCTGTCGCTAGACCGCGCCGCAGGATTCTCGAACCACCAGTTCCGTCGGGAGGGTCACTCTTTCGGCAGAGCGATCCGGTTCGGCGAGCCGTTCGCAAAGCAACTCGATCGCCTTGGCCCCCATATCCGCCATCGGAACCCGGACCGTCGTCAGCCGGGGGCGGGTCAACTGGGCGATGCGGGTATCGTCGAACCCGACAACCGGCAGGTCGCCGGGCACTTCGAGCGTTGCGGCGATCGCCGCGTCGACGACCCCGGCAGCCATCTCGTCGTTCGCGGCGAAGACCACCGACTGGGTCTTCGCCCAATCGATCACGCGCCCGGTCGCAAACTGGAAAGCGGTCTCGTAGCTGTAGTCGAGGTGATAGACCTCGCTACCCACAGGCCGCCCCATCTGTGCCAGCACCTTGCGGTACGCGTTCAAGCGATCGAGGGTGTCGAGGTTCGTCTCAAGCCCGCCGATGAAGACGATTTCGCTGCTTGGGTGCGTCGCGATCAGGTGCCGCATGAGCGTCTCGGCCCCCTGGTGATGGTCGATCGCCACGGTGTCGTGGGTCGCGCCCTCGACGTCGCCATCGAGGACGACCAGTGGCATCGACGCGGCGGCGAGCGAACTGCGGATCCGCGAACTCATCTCGGTCACCATCACCACGATGCCGTCCACGAGGCCCTGGGTGCTGACCGCTGAGAGGACGTCGTGCCCGTCTTCGTCGGCGGTGACCGACGAAATCAGCAGGTGGTAACCGAGTTCCCGGGCTTTCAGGTTGGCTCCGCGGATGATCTCCGAATAGAACTCGCCGTGCAGGTCGGGCAGGACGAGGCTCAGGATGTTGCTCTTCTGCAACATCAGGCCCCGGGCGAAGACGTTGGGGCGGTACCCCAGCTCGGCGATCGCTGCCTCGACTCGCTTGCGTGTCTCGGCGTTGACGACGTTGCGACGATTCAGCACACGAGAGACCGTGCTGATCGAAACGCTCGCCTTCTTCGCTACGTCCTCGATCGATGCGGCCATCGGCTGGTTGATGTTAGATTTGCTGCTGGGTCGTGCTAATCGGTGCTGAATCTAAGCGTGATCAGTCTAGCAGCAGCGGGGCGGCTAGCGGAGCGGCTGACTGTCGTCCGGCTTACCCGCAGAAGCGGTGCCCTGCAGGTCGAATGACCGCGATAAGGGGGCTGTCGAGTCTCCGCCAACCCCAAGCCTGAATTCGCCCGGCTCAACGACAAACCGTGATTGGTTATCGAAGAATCCGAGTTGGTTTGTCGGCAAGGCAAACTCCAAGACGGTCGACTCGCCAGGAGCCAGCGAGACGCGGCGGAACGCCTTGAGTTCCCTCACCGGCCTGACAACGCTCGCGGCGACATCCTGCACATAGAGCTGAACCACCTCTTCGGCCGCCGTCGACCCGGTGTTCGTCAGCTTGCATTGCACACTCAACGTTTGCCCCTGCCGCAGGGTGGTGGTGCTGAGCTCTGGTTCGCCGTACTCGAAGCTTGAATAGCTCAGCCCGTAGCCGAACGGGTAGAGCGGGAAGGGATCGATGTCCAAGTAGTGCGAGCGGTACTTCTCGGTCTCTGGGAAGTCGGCGCGTCCCGATCCGATCAAGGCCCGTGTGCTGGCCAGTGGCGGCCGGCCCGTGCTGGGATGGTTGTAGTACAGGGGGGATTGGCCGACGTGTTTCGGGAAGGTCACCGGTAGTTTTCCAGAGGGTGACTCCACCCCGAACAGCAAGTCAGCGATCGCCGGCCCGCCC
>CAYGUP010000100.1:0-912 GCA_964353155.1 uncultured Planctomycetaceae bacterium
GAGCGAAGCGACATAATTCGCCGCCGGATCACCACAGTTGCCAGGTGCCGGCCCACAGCACGTAGGCGCCCAGCAGGAAATTCGTGACCGCGTGCGCCACGACGCAGTCCCAGAAGTTCTTCGTGCGGACCATCAGCCAGGTGATCAGGCTGAACCAAACCAGCGCGGCGAGCTTCTCTGGGTGGGTCAGGAGCGGGAACGCCGTGCCGGCGATGACCGCGGCGGTGGTCACGCGGCCGAACGGGACCAGCCAGAGGTTCGGGCTCACGAGCATCCGCATCATCCACCCGCGGAGCATCAGCTCCTCAAACAGCGGCACGAAGAGCGACAGGCCGAGCATCCGGACGAAGACGAAAGCGTAGCGGCTCGATGGGTCCTCGATCTGTTCCAACGGGTTGAACGAGGCCCGCTCGCCGAACCCTATCAGCCCGAGCGGGCCCATCGCCGGGCTGTCGGGCCCGCCGACCAGATCGATCAGCTTGGCCTCGAGGTTCAAGGCCGAGCAGCCGATCCACAGCAGCACGCCGACCACGCCCAGGATGATCGCCAGCGGCGAGATGCCCCGGCCTTCGGGCCCACTGATTGGCCATTGGCCCCAGGCGGCCCGACAGAACCAGAGCGCCACGGCGACGGCGACCAGCTTGATCGCGTAGACCGCCGGGTAGTAGTCGTAGGTCACCCCGAAGAGGCCGGGGCCGTCCGGAGTCGGCTCAAACTGGCCGAAGATCGCGAAGACCAGCATCGGGAGGAGGTAGGTCCACGTGTTGTTCGAGTCGAGCCAGCGGCCCTCGCCCACGGTCGGGAGCGGCTCTTCGTGGTCTTCGTCGTGCATCGCAGGCTTTCTGGGGCCGATTCGGCTGGGAAGGGCTGGCTGGCCGTAAGGGTATAGCTCACCGCCGGCGCCGACGCTCG
>CAYGUP010000100.1:922-11238 GCA_964353155.1 uncultured Planctomycetaceae bacterium
TTCACCCGCGGGAGCGGGGGGCGGCGGGGGCGGGGGCAGAACCCGCGAATCGTCCCGGCTGTCAGTCCCCGGGGCGGCGATTTTCCGGTCTAACCGGCCTGTTCCGCTAGCGGCAGGTCAGTAAGATACGGGGCTCCGGCGATTGTGCCGGCCCGCGCCCCCGGTGCGCGACCCCTTTGTACCTTCCCGTTTCTTCCCCCTTCCCTTGTGCTTGCGACCCGGCGGAGCCTCCGCCGGTGGTCGCCCAGGATCTCCCGTCATGAACCTCGCGAAAGTCCGCAACATCGGCATCTCGGCCCACATCGACTCGGGCAAGACGACCCTCAGCGAGCGGATCTTGTTCTACGCCGGCCGGATCCACAAGATCGAGGATGTCCGCGGCGGCGGCGACGGCGCCGTGATGGACAACATGGAGCTGGAGAAGGAGCGGGGCATCACGATCGCCTCGGCCGCGACGTCGCTCAAGTGGAAAGAGCACGACATCAACCTGATCGATACCCCGGGCCACGTCGACTTCACGGTCGAGGTCGAGCGTTCGCTCCGCGTGCTGGACGGTGCCATCCTGGTGCTCTGCAGCGTCGGTGGCGTGCAGTCGCAGTCGATGACCGTCGACCGCCAGATGAAGCGGTACGGCGTTCCCCGCCTCGCGTTCATCAACAAGATGGACCGCACCGGCTCCGATCCGTTCAGCGTGGTGAAGCAAGTCCGTGACAAGCTGGGCGCCGACGCGGTGCTCTTCCAGTTGCCGATCGGCAAGGAAGAGAACTTCAAGGGCGTCGTCGACTTGGTCGCGATGAAGGCCTACTACAACGAGGGCGACAACGGCGAGAACCTGATCGTCGAAGACATCCCCGAGGACATGAAGGCCCAGGCCGAAGAGTACCGCCACGAGATGCTCGAGGCGTTGTCCATGTACGACGACTCGCTGATGGAGAAGATGCTCGGCGAGGAAGAGATCACCGACGAAGACATCCACAAGATCACCCGCGACGCGGTGATCAACCAGGCGTTCACGCCGGTCTTCATGGGCTCGGCCTTCAAGAACAAGTCGGTCCAGCCGCTGCTCGACGCCGTCAACCGCTACCTGCCGGCCCCGACCGAGGTCGAGAACACCGGCTCGAACCCGGAGACCGAAGAGAAGATCGTCCTCGACTCGGACGCCAACAAGCCGCTCGTGGCGATGGGCTTCAAGATCACCGACGACGAGTACGGCCAGCTGACCTACACCCGCATCTACCAGGGTAAGATCGAGAAGGGCGGCAGCTACTTCAACCAACGCTCGGGCCGCAAGGAACGCTTCAGCCGCATCGTGAAGATGCACTCCGACAAGCGGGAAGAGGTCGGCTACGGCGAAGCGGGCGACATCGTGGCCGTCATGGGCATCGACTGTGCGTCGGGCGACACGTACTGCGACCAACCCAAGTTCTGCACGCTGGAGAACATCTTCGTGGCCGATCCGGTCATCAAGATGAGTGTCCAACCGAAGAGCCGCGACAACAGCGACAAGTTGTCCAAGGCCCTCCAACGCTTCCGCAAGGAAGACCCGACGTTCCACGTCTTCACCGACGAAGAGACCAACGAAACGGTCATCGCCGGCATGGGCGAGCTGCACCTGGAGGTCTACGTCGAACGCATCAAGCGTGAGTACGGCGTCGAGGTCGAGGTCGGTGCCCCGAAGGTTTCGTACCGTGAGTCGGGCCAGCAGCCATTCGAGTTCGACCACAAGCGGAAGAAGCAGTCCGGTGGTTCAGGCCAGTACGGCCACATCGTCGGCGTGATGCGTCCGCTGAGCCAGGAAGATCGCGACACGATCGAAGAGGCAGGCGGCACCGTCGGCGAGTTTCATTTCGAGGACAAGGTCACCGGCGGCCGCATCCCGAAAGAGTTCATCCCGGCAGTCAGGAAGGGATTCGAAGAGATGATGGGTAAAGGCCCCGTGGCCGGATACCCGGTGGTCGGCCTGACCGTCGAGTTGCAGGACGGATCGTTCCACGATGTTGACTCTTCCGACATGGCCTTCAAGCTGACCGCCCGCGAATGCTTCCGCGAGCACTTCAATCGCATGAAGCCGGTTCTTCTCGAACCGATCATGAAGATGGAAGTTGAGTGCCCCGAGGAGTTCCAAGGCTCGGTCGTCGGTCAGGTCAGCTCGAAGCGTGGCATGATCGTCGAGACCGAGACCAACAACGGCGTCACGGTCATCATCGCCGAAGTCCCGCTCGCCGAGACCTTTGGTTACTCGACCGAGTTGCGGAGCAACACGCAGGGCCAGGGCACCTTCTCGATGGAGTTCGCGAAGTACGCCCCCGTGCCGTCGAATATCCAAGAAGAGATCGTGGAGATGCGACGCCAGGAAAACGAGAAGTAATCCTTGCCCCGCCCAGCGGGGGAGCTTGCTAGCGAAACAAGAGCACCAGAAGGCTGTCACAGCCGTCTGGTGCTCTTTTTTGTGCTCTCGTGGCGGCTCGCGTAGGATAGGGGCATGGAAGCCGACGACCTTCGCAGCCTGATCCCTTCGTGCCCCTTGCGAATCCAGTTGAATAGCGGAGAAGCTTACACGGTCGAGAAGCCCGAGTTCATTATGGTTGGCGACTACCAAGCGGCCATACTCGTGCGAATGACTGGTGCGTTGCGGACTGTCGTTATCGGCTTGATGAATATCAGTTCGGTCCAGCCACTTGGTGAGCCCGCCCAATCATGATCCACGGCCACACCGAACACTCTGACGATGCCTTCGCCCACACGACCGCCAAAGCGGCGCCGTGGTGGATTGCCATCGGGGTGACCGGCGTAGTGATCGCCTTACTCTCGGGCAAGGCACCCATGCTGGCGAGCCTCGCCCTCATCGGCATCGGCTCCGACGCCGACCTCGCGCGCCGTCTCCGCGAGGCGCTTGCGGCCGAAGGCGATCGGATCGCTGCCTCGAACCCGGCGATCGCCGCGGGCATGGTTCGTCGGGTTCACGCGGCGATGTACCTCGTGCTCGCCGCGTTCACGTGGGCCTCGCTGCTGCACATGACCGGGCAAGACGATCAAGTCGCCCGCTGGTGGCTCGCCGGCGACCTAACGGCCGGGGCCTTGCTGGCATTCGGCTACGCCCGACTGGCCCGCCGCCATGGCTGAGACCCACGAGGCCCTCACACTGGGAACGCCTCTCGCGGTAGGCTGGTGAGCAGCCGCGTGCCTCCTTGGGCACGCCCCGCTCCTGCTCCCAACGAGGCCCCAATGGTTCGCCCGCTCGCGCTGCTCCTCCTCACTGCCACGATCGCTTCCGCCGAAGACTGGCCACAATGGCTCGGGCCACAGCGTGACAGCGTTTGGCGAGAAGAGGGCCTCCTAGAAGCCTTTCCAAACGGCCCGCTCGAAGCCACCTGGCGTGTGCCGGTCGCCCTTGGCTACGCCGGCCCCGCTGTCGCCGACGGGAAGGTCTACCTGTTCGAGTACGACAAGGCCGGTGGCGACATCACCGACAACCCCGGCGCACGTGACAAGCTCACTGGCAGCGAGCGCGTTCGCTGCCTCGACGCGACGACCGGCGAGGAGCTCTGGCGGCACGAGTACGAGCGTGAGTACTACGTCTCGTACCCGAGCGGGCCACGCTGCACACCGACCGTCGATGGCGACCGGGTTTACACGCTCGGCGCGGAGGGCGACCTGCGTTGCTTGAAGACGGCCGACGGATCGCTCGTCTGGAAGAAGCACTTCGCCACCGACTACGGAGCCCCGACGCCCCAATGGGGCCACTCGGCGCACCCGCTCGTGGTTGGCGATACGCTCTATTGCTTGGTCGGCGGAGAAGGCAGCGTCGCGGTGGCCTTCGACAAGGCGACCGGCGTGGAGAAGTGGCGTGCCCTCTCGGCCCCGTCGATCGACAACGAAGCCGGCTACTGCCCGCCGTCGATGATCGAACACAGCGGCCGACAGCAGCTCATCGCCTTCTACCCCGAAGCGGTGGCCGGCCTCGCCCCGCAGAGCGGCGAGGTCCTCTGGAGCGTGCCGGTCAAGGCGGCGTACGGCATGTCGATCGCCCAGCCGAACCTGCTCGGCGATCGGCTCTTCGCGAGTGCCTACGGCGGGGCATCGGTGCTATTCAAGCTGCCAAGCGAAGACGCCCCTGAGCCCGAGGTCCTCTGGGCGGGCAGCCCGAAGACCTCGATCTCAACCGCCAACGTCACCCCGATCCCCGATGCGACGGCGGATGTGCTCTACGGCGTCGAAGCGAACACCAGCCACTTGTGTGCCGTCGACCTCAAGACCGGCGAGCGGCTCTGGCAGACGCAGAAGCCGACCCTCAACACCGACAAGCGGAGCCGCGCCCGCCATGGCACGGCGTTCCCGGTGCGGCAGGGCGACTCGGATCGCTACTGGCTCGCCGCCGAAAACGGCGACCTGATCCTCGCCCGGCTCACACCGGCGGGCTACGAAGAGCTCGGCCGCAAGCCGCTGCTGGAGCCGACCGGCAGCACCTTCGGCCGCTCCGTCTGGTGGAGCCACCCGGCCTACGCCGAGCGATCGATCTTCGCCCGCAACGACAAGGAACTCATCCGCGTGAGCCTCGCGGCGGAGTGATCGAGCGAGTGGCCAAAACGTTTTGTCGCACGGTTTTGTCGCATCGCCCGAACGCGTTGCGACGGCCAATCGGCCCGTTTCTCGCTGCAAGTCGCGCCGCGGCAACGGCTTACGTTTTGTCGCATGCTTCAACGGGGTCGCTAAGGGCTGGAGACAATAGGAAACCATCTCCCGAGCCCTCGATTTTACTCGGTTAGCGAACACCAACCATTACTCAATTGGCCGCTGTCTCCGTTTAAAGCACGGCGGCCAAGGCAACCCAAGCATGCCGCTTGGCGTTCTAGCGAGATGGCCTCTCATAGAAATAACAGAGGACCTTCGTGCCGTCGGGATCTTCTCACCCGGTAAGCCAAAGCCAGGACGCTTGTTGCGTCGCCTTCTCTCGGCAGTAACAATTGTGCATAACCGACCATCAGGCCTGGGGTGTGTCGGATTCTCGATCTTACCCTACTTCATCGAGTCGGTATGACTTACAGCCGCTTTGTGGCGTGCGTGCTCCTACTTGGCGCGCTTGATTGTGTTTGCCGTGTCGCCAGCGCCCAGGCCGCCGCGGACGACGCCTCGCTGGCCCGCTTCCTGGGGCCCACCCGCGCGGGGATCGACGCGGGGTTCAGCACGCCCGTTGATAAACGGCTAGACCCTGAATGGGTTTCGCAGTTGCACCGGCGTGGGCCGCGCACCGCCTATCGAGGCGATCAGCTCGAGACCATCGGCATGCCCTGCGGGGGCATCGGGGCGGGACAGCTCTACGTGCGTGGCGACGGGACCCTGGCCCGCTGGTGGGTCTTCGGCCAGCACGTCAGCACGCACTGGGGCCAGTTGAAGAATGGGAGCCCCGCCGATTTAGGTATCGGCTACCACACTTACCGGCCCGACAGCGAACTGATGCAGGGATTCGCGTTGCGGGTCAAGCCGTCGGGGTCCGACGCTCGCACCACCGTGTTGAGCCGCGAGCAGTACGACGACATCCGCTTTTTCGGCGAGTATCCGATCGCGGAGGTCCACTACCGCAGCAAGCAGCGGCGCGACCCGGTGCTGGTTGACCTGGAAGTCTTCACACCGTGGGTGCCTCTCGACCCAGAGGGCTCTGGGTACCCGGCAACGGTTCTTGACTTCAAAATCCAGAACACAAGCGATCGCCGCGTCGAGGCGACGCTCGTCGGCTGGCTCGAGAACGGGGTTTGCTTGGAGAGCCGTCACGACTTGCCAGGTTTGGAGTTGGAGAACCGCGTCCTGGAGGATGAGGGCCTGACGTTTCTGAGGTGCTCATCAACGATGGAACCCGTGGTGCCGAAGCGCCGCGACGTCGGAACGATGGGCCTCGCGTTGCTGGGGCCCAAGCCGGAACTCGCCAAGGCATCGGTTCGGTCTGATCGGCTCCCGGCTTCGCTGTTCGAAGACGAAGGCAAGGCGCACGCCGCCGTGAAGGCGCCGAAGAGGCTGCTGGGCGCCTTGGGCCGAGGCGTGACGCTCGAGCCGGGTGAGACCAAACGGATCACCTTCTTGGTGACGTGGCATTTCCCGCACTACGCCAACCCAGACGACCGCGGCAAGACTGGGGCGGTTGGTAGGAGATACGCTGCCCAGCACCAGGACGCCCACGCGGTGGCGGAGCATCTCGCCGGCAGCCTCGAATCACTGGCCCGTCAGACCCACCTCTATCGCGACACTTATTACGACTCGACGCTGCCTTATTGGTTCTTGCAGCGCGTCGCGATGCCGACATCGACTCTGTCGACGCTCACATCGCAATGGTGGGAGAACGGCCGATTCTATAACTACGAAGGGGTGGGGTTCTGCGCGGGGTCTTGCACACACGTTTACGCCTACGCCCACGCCATGGCGAGCCTCTTCCCGAGCCTCGAACGAAACATCCGTCGTCGGCAAGACTTCTCCGATTTGGCCCAGGACCCTCAGTCTGGCCGGATCAACTTCCGAGGGCGTGATCATCGGCTTGGGTCTTCGATCCATGCCTCGGGATACGCCGCTGACGGGCAGTGCGGGGTGGTGCTGCGGGCCTACCGCGAACACCTCATGTCGCCCGACGGACGGTTTCTTGACCGCTTGTGGCCCCGGATCAAGTTGGCGATGGACTTTATGCTCAAGATCGATGCCGGGGACGGCAAAGTCGACGGGGTCATCCATCGCCAGCAGCATTCCACCTGGGACACCGATTTCTACGGGGCCAACACTTACACGGGCGCACTGTATCTGGCGGCCCTGGCAGCGGCCGAGCGGATGGCCACCGATCAGAATGATCCCGAGTCGGCCGCCAAGTACAGCGCGTTGCGTGAATCGGGGAGCGAGTGGACGGTCCGGGAGCTCTGGAACGGAGACTACTTCGCCAGCACCTTTCCCGAAGACGTTCCGGTAACCCCCTCGAAGTCATGGGGCAATGTCGCGGTCTGGTACGAGAACGGGTGCTTCTCTAACCAGCTCTTCGGCCAGAACTTCGCCAGCCAGCTGGGGCTCGGATATCTGTACCCGCGTCCGCTGGTTCGCAAGACGCTGCGCAGCGTCTACCGCTACAACTGGTTGCCCGACATGAGCGCCCTCTACCAGCACGGGGTTCCCTATGCCTACACCTTCGCCCACTCGGGCGAGGCGGGCATGTTGCAGTGCTCTTGGCCGCTCGACGAACGCCCTTTGAACGCGGTCAAGCTGGTCGAGCACGTCTGGACCGGATTCGAGTATCAGGTCGCGTCCCACCTGCTGCGTGAGGGGATGATCGATGAGGGTTTTGCGTTGGTCCGCGGCATCCACGACCGCTACGACGGGGCCAAGCACAACCCGTGGAACGAGATCGAAGGGGGTGACCATTACGGACGCGCGATGGCGAGTTGGGGTTGCCTGCTGGGCATCACCGGCTACGAGTACAACGGGCCCAGCCAGGAGCTCGCCTACGCCCCGCGCTACCAGGCCGATGACTACAAGGCGTTCTTCACTTCCGCCGAGGGTTGGGGATCGCTGGTGCAGGTCCGGGACAACGCGAGCCAAACGAATCGCATCGAGGTGAAGTGGGGTAAGCTCCCGCTCAAGACTCTGCGAGTGCAGCCGCCTGCCGGCAAGCCACCCCAGGAAGTCGCCGGCTTCTATGATGGCCAGCCCTTGCGGATCGAAGCGTCGCACGAATCGGGTGAACTGGTCATCGCACTCCCCGAGGGGTTTGTCGCCGAGGCCGGTGCGGACCTCGTGGTCGTTGTGCGATTCTGATTCAGACCAAGCCACTTCTCGCTAAGCATCGTCTTGCCGCAGGAAAGATCATGAAAAACGTGTTTGCCAGGCTCCGTGCTGCCACGGTGGTCGCTTTGGCCGGTTGCGTCGTCTGCCCCCAGGCGACCAACGCGGAACCCTCGAAAGCGATGGGGTGGCGCGACCGGCTGCGGCAGGAACTGCCCGCGTATGGCCACCGCAACTGGATCGTCATCGCCGACTCGGCTTACCCGAAGCAGAGCGCCCCGGGGATCGAGACCGTCGTCACGGGCGAAGATCAATTGACGGTCTTGGAGGCCGTGCTCGAAGCGATCGATGCCGCTCCCCACGTGCGGCCTCTCGTTCTGGTTGACAGCGAGTTGGTCAAGATACCCGACGCGGACGCTCCTGGAATCGCTTCCTACCGAAGGTCGCTCGATGGTCTCTTGTCGAAAGCCAACCTCCGGCGTCTGCCTCACGAAGACATCATCCGCGAGTTGGACGAAGGTTCTAAGCTCTTTAATGTGCTCCTTCTCAAGACCAATATGACCATCCCCTATACCTCGGTCTTCATCCAGCTCGACTGCGGCTACTGGGACGCGGCCAAGGAGTCGCGGTTGCGCGGGCTGGAAGGCGACCACAGCGAGTAGGCCTTCCGCATGCGTGCTTGCAGCGACCGTTCTAAACGCTTGTCGCACCGGCTATCCTTGATCGATTCGCCGCGGGCTGTTGGGGTCGGCGGGGAGTGACTGACCCGCTAGCGAACGGTTTGCCGACGTGTCCGACACGCTGATTGATGCCGCTGACCCGGGTGCCGACCCGGAGGCTAACGCTTCCGGCTTGCCTGGGGAGGCGATCCGTATCCGCGGGACGCGGGTGCATAATCTGCGGAACGTCGATGTCGATATCCCGCGGAACCAGTTGGTGGTCATCACCGGCGTGTCGGGGAGCGGGAAATCGTCGCTGGCGTTCGATACGCTGCTTGCCGAGGGGCAGCGGCAGTACGTCGATTCGTTGAGCGTCTACGCGCGTCAGTTCTTCCAACAGCGCGAGCGGCCGGACGTCGATCGGATCGAGGGGCTCCAGCCGGCGATCGCGGTCGATCAAAGCCAGGGCACGCACAGCCCGCGGAGCACGGTCGGCACGGTCACCGAGGTCCACGACTACCTGCGGTTGCTGTACGCCCGGGCCGGGCGGATGACCTGCCCCGAGTGCGGCGAGGCGATCGCGCAGCAGGCGCCCGAGGAGATCGAACAGGCGATCACCGGGTTGCCAGTCGATTCGCGGGCGATGCTGTTGGCGCCCTTGGTCCACGGCCGCAAGGGCAAGCACGCCGAGGTGTTGGAGAGCGCTCGCAAGGCGGGGTTCGTGCGGCTCCGGATCGATGGCCAGACGTATCCGATCGAGGACGTACCGGAGCTGAAGGCGCAGAAGGTCCACGACATCGAGGCCGTGGTCGACCGGATCGTCTTGCGCGACGGGATCGAGACCCGGCTCACCGAGTCGGTCCGGCTGGCCCTCAAGCATGGCGAGGGCGTCGTGCGGATCGTCTACCAAACGCCCGAAGCAAAAGCGGCCGCCGCGGGGGATCCTCAGGTCGGTTGGGAGGAGCGGCTCTTCAACACCCGCTACTCGTGCCCCGATTGCAAGGTCGGCGTGGCGGAGGTCGAGCCGCGCACGTTCAGCTTCAATAGCCCCTACGGCGCGTGCCCGGGCTGCGAGGGGATCGGCTCGGTCGAGGCGTTCGACCCCGAGCTTGTTGTCCCCGACCTGTCGCTCTCGCTCACCAAGGGGGCGGTCGCGCCGTGGCGTGCGGCGACCGCCGCCGGCAAGGCGAAGCGGTTGGCGATGGTCGAGCCGCTGCTCGAATCCCTCAAGGTCACCGCCGAGACCCCGCTGGCCGATTGGCCACGCAACGGCGTGCAGAAGTTGCTGACCGGCGACGGCAAGGTCTTCGCCGGCGTGCTGTTGCAGCTCGAAGAGGAACGCGTGGCGACCAAGCGTGAGTCGGTCCAAGAACGGCTCAGCGCGTTCCGCGATTCGGTCACGTGCCCCGACTGCGATGGGACGCGCCTCCGCCCCGAGGGCCGGAGCTGCCGCGTGAACGGGCGGCGGGTCTTCGAGGTCGGCGCGATGCCGATCGCCGAGGCGTATGCGTGGTTCGGCGGGCTGATCGAGGCCGGCGCGTTCGACGAGGACCGCCTGCCGATCGCCGAGCCGTTGGTGCGCGAGATCCATCGCCGGCTTGAGTTCCTCAACCAAGCGGGCGTCGGTTACCTGACACTCGACCGCCCCGCGCAGACGCTCTCCGGCGGCGAGCTGCAACGCGTGCGGCTGGCGACCGGCATCGGCAGCGGGCTGGTCGGCGTGATGTACCTGCTGGACGAGCCCTCGATCGGCCTGCACCCGCGCGACAACGACCGCCTGCTCGAAGCGATCCGCGGGCTGCGACAGCAAGGCAATACGGTGATCGTCGTCGAACACGACGAGGCGATCATGCGCGCGGCCGATTGGCTCATCGATGTCGGCCCCGGAGCCGGCGGCAAGGGCGGGCG
>CAYGUP010000101.1:0-11029 GCA_964353155.1 uncultured Planctomycetaceae bacterium
CGAACTTCCGCACGAAGTCGTAGATCGATCGCTTCAGGTGCTCGGCGATCGCGAAGATCCGCCGCGTGACCTCCGGGTCGCGCTCGGTCTTGCCCCACACCCGCTCGTTGACCCACTTGATATCCGCGTTGCCGAAGTAGGCATGCGGGACCAGCATGCTGACGCCCGGGTCGGTGTCGAGCTTGCCGCCGAACCAGTAGCTGGTGTGGTGGTTCTGCCAAAGGACCCGGGCCCACTTGGCCGCTTCGAGCGAGACGCCATCGGTCCCGGCGAAGCGGGTGCCGAGGAAGCCAATCCGGTGGCTGATCTTCTTATCGGGGGCGGTCATCGATCGAGGGTGGGAGAGCGGTGGGAGGGCGCCTAAGGCGGGATGTCGGCAGCCGAGCCGCCCCGCCTCCAGGGCATGCGCCGTTTGCCCACCATGCCCGGCAAACCCAACCCGGGCAAGCCAAGAAATCGACACAAGCCGCCCTATTCCACGATTTCCAGCAACTGCCGGAGCTGGGTGATCACCGCCTCGGGCCGGACACCCGCCACCAACGGATCGTCCTGACGCCAACGGAGCGAGCGCGCATCCCCCGCAAAGAGGGCTGTCTTGAAGCCAACCCGCTGAGCCGGCCAGACATCGTTCCGCAGGTCGTTGCCCACGAAGAGGGCCTCCGCCGGCTGGATGCCCCGAGCGGTGAGGCCCTCGGCGCAGCGTTCGTACAGAAAGGTCCCGGGCTTCGCCTCGCGGTGCTCGTACGACCAGATGTTGAGTTGAGGGTCGTCGAAGCCCCAGGCGTCGAGTGGCCTGCCCGTGAGCGGCTCGAACGCCAACGGCGTGAAGAACTGGGCGTTGCTGACGATGCCGAGCTGCTTACCGGTTTCGTGCAGGCCATTGAGCGTCTCGGCGAGCCCAGGCATCGGCCAGATCGGGTTCACGCGGCACTCGTATTCGACGGCGAAGCGTTCGATCTGGGCTTCTGCTAGGTCGACGCCGAAGCTCGTCAGCACCTTTTTCCAGAGCTCGCGGATCTCGACCTCGGGATGACCGCTCGCTGAAGCGGCGTGGGCAGCGTGAACGGCTTCGTGCAGAGCGGCCACGATGGCATCGCCATCGGGCAGCGAGCCGTCGACGCCAGTCGTCGGAGTGGAAGCGGGTACCGGAGGTCCTCCGACGACTGGCGTCTTCGGCTCACCAAGGACGGCTTTTAGGGCTTCGAGTGCTGCGGAGCCTCGGGAGCCTTCGCTTGCGAGGGAGATATCGCCGCTGCCGCTCACTAGCAACGTGCCGTAGACATCGAAGACGACGGCCCGGATGCCGGTGAGCCTTGGGAGACTCGCTTGCTCGTTCGTGGGCTGGGCCTCGAGCGGCGAGCTGAGGCTTGTGATCGTTTGAGCAAGCGGATTCATCGCTTCGGTTCGTACGGGGAATTGACGCCGAGGATCGGCGAAGTGATTGACGATCTGGCCCCCGGAAACCGCTCCGCTTGCCGGGCCGGCTTTCTGCCAGCAGCTTTGATAGACCGTTTGCAGGCGCTCGGCGAGCTTGCCGATCGAGTAGTGGTTCCTGACCACCTCCGCATTCGCTTCGATCTGTTCGACGGGAAGCAAGGACCAAGGAACAGTCGATGCCTCAGGCTCACCTGGGTCTCTCAAATAGTCTTTGATGTGAGCTAGCTGCCGAGCGGCCGTCGATTGGCCAAAGTCAAGCGCACTAGGTCCATTTGCGGTTCGGTAGCCATGGTACATCGGACCGAAGTTCATCCCCGCCCGCTTAAACTCGCGCGTGATCTCAGGCAGGTCGCGCCCGACCAGTGGCTTGCCGGCGAGCCAGGCTTCGAGGAAGACCATCCCGAAACCCTCCGCGACGCTGGTCGTTAGGACGGCGTCGGCGGCGGCGAGGGTCGCTTTGAAATCGCAGCCGTAGCCTCCCTCCTCTTTCGAGCCGCCCGTATCGAACAGGCAGGGGAGGCCGAGTGTCTCGGCGACCCGCTTCCAACGATCGAACGACAACGCTTCGACGGGGTTCTTCGGCCGCAGCGTGACGGCAAAGTAAGTCCCCGCCGGCGCGACGACCGAGAGCAGGAGCATCTCGCCGAGGTTCTTGCGGCGGATGCCACGCACCGGATAGACGATCAGCCTCGCATCATCGGGCAGGCCGAGGGCCGGGAAGACGCGCCGCTTGGCCTCCTCTTGCGAGGGCATCTCGCCGAACTCATGGACCGGGTTCGGCAGCGTATGGAGTCGCTCTTCGGCGAAGCCGGCTTGCCGAAGGATGTCGGCGTCGCGCTCGGTTAGCGTCGCGTAGTGGATGCCTGGGGCCTGTGGGTAAAGGATCTCGCCGAGCTCGTCCGGGTCCGCGACGCCGATCGCTTCGCGCAGGTGCCGGTAGTTCTCGGGGCGGTTGTCCTCGGCGAAGTCGTGGATCTGTAGCAGCATCCGCCAGCCATCGCCGGCGAGGTGCTCCAGCGCCCTGGGCAGCGACGCGTTCTTGCCCAGCGAATGGTTGTGGACATGCAGCAGCGTGTCGCCCGGCTGGAGGCCGCAGGCCTCGAAGCGATCCGAAAGAAGATCGGCCAGCTC
This sequence comes from uncultured Planctomycetaceae bacterium, assembly GCA_964353155.1. Classification (GTDB taxonomy): domain Bacteria; phylum Planctomycetota; class Planctomycetia; order Pirellulales; family Lacipirellulaceae; genus Botrimarina. Next base: position 2,569 of record CAYGUP010000101.1, read on the forward strand.
CTCCGGCTCGGCGCTCGCCCCGGCGGCGTCGTAAGCGAGGGCCGGTTCATCGACCATGGCGATCGAGAGCTCGCGGGGCAGGTCCGATGGCCAGCCGTCCTGTTGGCCGTCGTAGAAGACGACGACCCGCTCCGGCCGTTCGGCTTCGGGAAGCGTGGCGAGCGAGCGGAGGTGGTTGGCGATGACCGAAGTCACGCCGCCCCGATTGAGATGATGATGAAGGATGGCGATCTGCATCGCCGTATCCTATCGCGCACGAGGCCGAACGACTGGGGTGCGCTTGGTCCGCCCACGATTAGTTAAGACGACAACGGGGGCGTTCACCTCCTGCGGCGAACGCCCCCGTCGAGACCCAGCTCGTGTTTCTCCTCAACGATCAGACGACGTGCGTCGGCAGTGTCACGCCGTCGTAGTCGCAGGCTTCGGCGTCGCGGTAGTAGCCTTCGCGGTGGAGCGGTTCGCGGTACATCGGCTCGCGATGGTACAGGCTGTCGCTGCGGTAGAAGCTGTCGCGCTCCGCCGCGTCGCGCCAGTCGAAACGCTCAAGGTAGGCGTACGCGGGGCGGGTGGGTGCGGGCGCCGGCCGCGGTTCGGTCGGCGTGGCGTCGAGGTCGCGCTCGAACCGGTACCGCGGTTCGACGCGGTGATACACCGTGCGGGGTGCCGGGGCGTAGGGGCGGTAGTACGAGGCAGTCCCGTAGCCGGCCGCCGGGTACGACGGCAGGTAGTTGTAGCCGCGGCGGGGGCGGTTGTAGCGGTCGCCGTGCAGGGTCGCTTCGGTCGCCCAACGGGCGAGGACCGAACGGATAACGGTCAGCGACTGGGTGCCGGTCCGCTCGCCAACGAGCCACTTCGCTTCGCGCCAGCGGTTCTCGTTGTGCGAGAGCTCGAGCATCTCGTGGCCGCCGTTCGTCAGGCGGACGCACGGCACGCCGTTCTGCGGTCGGTCGACTTCCTTCACGAAGCCGGCGTCGATCAGCAGACGGATGTGGTAGCGGACGGTCTCTTCCGCTTCGCCCGACGTGCCGGGGCGGAGGGCGGTCACGGCACAATCGGTTCCGTGCCCTTCGATATCGGCCAGCAGCTGCCGGCAAAGGTCCAGGTCGCGTTTCATCGGGTACTTCCTTGCACTCGGAATGGTAAGAGCCGCGCGGTCACACTGGGTCGGCGGGGCTCGGCGGAGTTTGTTCGGGTGCGGCAATATGTTCCGGATCGCTTCCGCAAGGCAACGCCGGTTTTGTACGAGCCGCGCCGGAGAAACCTCCGAGCCCTAATGCCAACAGCCGCCCGGGGCACCAGGCTCCGGGCGGCTGCTAGCGTTGCTATCGTTCTCAACCCAGTGAGAACGTCGTTAATCACTCTCGTTACATCGCGAAGGTGTCGCCCCCCAACTCGGCGGCGAGTCGCTTCCGCGCGACGTGCAGACGCCGCTTGATGGTTCCGACCGGTGCGCTGAAGGCATCGCTCATCTCGATGAGCGATTGGCCGCGGACGTAGAACGCCTCGAGCGTGCTGCGGTCCATCTCGCCGAGCCGGCCGAGGCCGTCGCGGACCTGCTCGGCCCGTTCGGCGGTCAGGGCCGATTCGACCGGGCAACGATCCTCATCGATGCAGGTCGCCTCGAGCGTCGCCGGCTCGGTATCGACCGATCGCTTCCGGCGGACCTGACGGTTGATCGCCATCCGGACGGTGATCGACTTGAGCCAAGCCCCGAACGCGCGCGGCTCGCTGAGCTGGTGGAGCCGATCCATCGCCCGGATCAGCACCTCCTGCGAGAGCTCGAGCGCCTCGGCGTGGTTGCCCATCCGACGCAGCGCGACGGATTGGACCATCCCCTCGAAGCGAACGACCAACTCGCCAAAGGCGTCGCGGTCGTTGCCTTGGGCGGCGCGGACGAGGTCTTCGGTCTCCCACTCGGCGAGCGGGAGCTCCGTTGCCTCGACGACGGTGAACCGTGGCGTGTCGGTGAAGGTCTTGGAAGTCTCGAAAGCCGGCGCGTCGAATCGACGGGCGGTCATCGGGGTGGCTAAAGCGCTCATAGCGTTCTCTCGCTGTGAGCCGACGCGGAGCAATCGCTCACGGGTCGGCGTGTTTCCGGTGAGTGCGAGGCCACGACGCGGCTGCATCGGGTCTCGCGAACAGCGATCCAAGGACGAACCCGCCTCGACGGACAAACCAAGCACGGCTTGTCACGGCTCACTCGGGAGCCACCACGGGGCGCGGACATCCTTCGATCGCGAAGGACTCACACGTGAGGTTGAAACTTGGGGCACTCGATATCGAAAAACCGAGGTGCCCGGGGCCTCACGCGGCGTTAACTGACGACCAACTGGCGAGCGACCGAATACGGTCGGCTGCCAAAACCGGCATCACACGGGCGACAACTTGCCGCCATCGGTTTTGCTGGTTGCATTGCTAGGCTTGGCTGTAAGCCTGCTAGCCATGCGAGTTGGTGGCGTACTACGCCGGGATTGAAACCGCGTACTACATGTCGCCAACGGAGGCGCGATGATGCGACGGCCGAAATCACCGAGACGGATTCCGTCAGAGCGGCCTTTACGGCAGCAATGAGCGAGATCGTGGCAATCGTGGTGGTCGTAATCGTCATCGTAGGCCTCCGCTGCGTCTTGAACGCGGCTGAGAGAGAACGGTGGTAAGGCTGACACCAAGCGGATTCTTGGCGTGCCATCTACTGCGGTTATCGGCACTCGAGGCCGATTCCGCTACAGCAAGCTTTCCATCACGCCGGGGCTCGGTCAAGCAAAATCGAACCCGTCGGCGGCTGTTGAGGCGAAAAACCTCGGGAAACAGCGTCTCCGCTCCCGAGGCAACCTCTCGGCCACGCCCCCAGGACAGAGCCCGCGGGAAGAGGTTCGCGGGGAAATCGGGATTCTTTCGATGATTCGATCCGAGCGCTGACGCTTCCGGCCGGCGAGCGATTGAGTCGGTCAGCCGGAAGCGTCAGCGCCTGGATCGGCTAGCCCCGATAGTCGGCGTGGCAATCGACACAGCTCCGGCTGACGGCGGTCATCGCGCGGGTGGCCGCGGCGTGGTCTTCCGAGTCGGCAGCGGCGGCCAGATCGACCGAGGCCTCCCGCAGTTGGCGGGCGAAGGCCTGGTAGTCCGGGTCGTCGAAGTCGTCCGCCTCGGGGCGGAGGATCGCTTCGGCGAGGGCGGCGAGCACCTCGGCCTCGTGGCGTGAGTCTTCGGCGTTGCGGCGCAGCGACCGCTCGCTGGCGACCCATTGGCCAAGGCGTTCTTGCTCGGCGGACTCCATCCGCCGCATCAGCGCCGAGCGGCTGGCGAGCCCGCTCCAATCCACCGCGTCCGTAGGCGGGGGCACGTTGGGCCGGCCCCCGCGAACAAGGTCGGTCAAATCGCCGGCCGCCGTGGCGGCGGCTTGGTGGGCCTTGTCGGTGTTGTCGTCGGCCGCCTCGTAGGCGGCGGCCAAGTAGGTCCGCAGTTCGGCCGCCGTGTCACGCCAACGCGGTTGCCCGCCGTGCTCCGCGGTGACGGCGAAGAGCGTGGCAAGCATCCCCAACGAGTCCGCCGCCCCGCGATAGCCGCCCGCCTTGTAAGCCGAGGCCGATCGGGTTGCTTTAGCAAGGGCGCTGGCTTGGCGTTTGATCTCGGTTTCTAAGGCATCGGCAGAGATCAAATCTGCCCAGGCCACCGTGGCCGGGGCATCCGACGCCGGCTTGGCGGCGATGGCTTCACTCGCTGAGCGTTTGCTTGGGGCGGGCCGTTCTCCCACCAAGGCATCGAACGCGTTCTCGAAGAACGGGGCACGGTCCTCGTCGGTGAACTCGGGCGGGCGGGCCCGGGGTGGCTCGGCTTGGATCGCTTGGCAGAGCAAGAGAACGGTGAGGAAGACCAACTGGCGGCTCATCGTGGGGGCTTCCTGGGAATCGCGGCTCTGCCTGGGATTTCTCGATCGTGTTAGTCTATCCATTCGCCGACTTTCTGGCTCCCGAAGCTCCGACCCCGATCGATTCGCCATGTCCGCCGACGCCCTGCTCGCCCAAGTCCAACAAGCCGTCGCCGATAGCAAGATCACCGCGGCCGCCGCCGAGAACCTCAAGCCGTGGCTCACCGAGGCCCGCTACGCCGAGTACACCCCGCTGGTGGCCGAAGCGATCGAGGCCGGCGATTGGCAGACGCTCGACGACGTCTACTGGACGATCATCCCGTTCGGCACCGGCGGTCGCCGGGGCAAGATGCATCCGTTCGGCTCAAACGCCATCAACGATCGCACGATCGGCGAATCGGCCCAGGGCCTGGCGACCTACGTCAAAGAGACCCTCGGCCCGGACGCCAACCTCTCGGTCGCCATCTGCCGCGATACGCGCCACAACGGCGAACGCTTCGCGAAGCTGTGCGCGGAGATCATGGTCGCCGCGGGATTCACGGTCCACTTCCTCCGCGGCTTCCGGAGCACGCCGGAGCTGTCGTTCGCGGTCCGCTACAAGCAGGCGAGCTGCGGCATCATGGTGACCGCCAGCCACAACCCGCCCAGCGACAATGCGGTGAAGGTCTATTGGTCGACCGGCGGGCAGATCCTGCCGCCGCACGACGCGGGCATCATCGAGCGGGTGATGAACTGCGACCAGATCGAGCGGGCCGACTTCGACCAAGCGGTCGCCGATGGCAAGATCGTCTTCTGCGAAGAAGAAGTCGATAAGGCGTTCATCGACGCGGTCATGACCCAGGCGTTGCCCGGCCCGCGTGACCTCAAGGTCATCTACTCACCGTTGCACGGCGTCGGGGCAACGGCCGTCTGCCCGGTGCTGGAGCGTGATGGCTTCACCGACGTCGAAGTCTTCGGCCCCCATGCCGAGCCCGACGGCGACTTCCCCAATGTGCCCGGCCATGTGTCGAACCCGGAACGACCGGTCGTCTTCGATGCGATCATCGAACGGGCCAAGGAAGTCGGTGCCGATGTCGTGGTCGCCAGCGATCCGGACTGTGACCGCATCGGGCTCGCCGCCCCCCTCGAGCCGGGCGGCGATGAGTGGGCCACGATCAGCGGCAATCAGATCGGAGCGTTGTTGGCCGACTACGTGCTCGAAGCGAAGCAAGGCACGCTCACGCCGGAGCACTTCAACATCATCACGCTGGTCACCACGCAGCTCACCCGACGGATCGGCGATTCGTACGGCATCCGCACGATCACCGACCTGCTGGTCGGCTTCAAATGGATCGCCGGAGCCATCGACGACAACGGGGCGGAGCGTTTCGTCTTCGGCACCGAGGAGTCGCACGGCTATATGGCGGGCAGCTACGTCCGCGACAAGGACGGCGCCCTCGCTGCGATGTTCGCTTGTGAGCTGGCCGCGAAGCTCAAGGCCGAGGGCAAGACCCTCCACCAGAAGCTCGACGACCTCTTCTGGCAACACGGTCTGCACGTTGAGCGGACGATCAATGTGCAGATGCCCGGCTCGGACGGCATGGACCGCATGAAGGAGGTCATGGAGAAGTTCCGCACGCAACCGCCGACCGAGCTGAACGGCTGCGGAGTCGCCCAGTTGCGTGACTACAAGACCAACACGACCCAGCCCGTCGACGAGCCCGGCGACACGGTTCCGCTCGACGGCCCAACCGGCGACCTGGTGATCCTCGACCTCACCGAGTGCGGCAACTACGTCGCCTGCCGCCCCAGCGGCACCGAGCCGAAGATCAAGTTCTACCTCTTCACCTACACCCCGGCCGAGCAACTCCACGACCTGGAAGAAGCCAAGGCCGACCTCGAAAAAGAGCTCGACGCGATCGAAGCCGACCTGCGCAAGTTCGCCGGGGTTTAGTGGCTACCGTTACGCTGGTTTCGGTGATTTTGGTAGAATGTAGCCATGGCAGTTGAACCCGTCAGCATCGCGGAAACCGTCGTCTATGGTGTCGCATTCGATCCCAAGAACAGCGAGCGAGTCGCCGTCATGGACTTGAACGAGCTGTTTGCCTCGGTTGGCAAGCTCTTCGATTTACTCGAAGAGCGGGGCGTCGATTATGTCTTGGTTGGCGGGATCGCGATGCTGTCGTACATCGAAGGACGCAACACCCAGGACATTGATCTGATCGTTGCCGAGGCCGACCTACACAAGGTGCCAGAACTCCGAATCGACGAGCGGAACGAACGATTCGCACGGAGCTGGCTGGGACATTTACGCGTCGATTTGCTATTCGCTGAGAACGAGCCGTTCAAGTCCGTCGCTCGTAATTGCGTCACGAAGAGAGTGTTTGCCGATAGGAGCGTGCCGTGCGCGACAACGGAGGGCCTCTTCCTGATGAAGCTCTTCGCGATCCCATCGCTCTACCGCCAAGCGCAGTTCAAGAAGGTGCGGATCTACGAGGGTGATATCGCCGATCTCCTTGAGCTACCTGCCGCCATCTCGGACCGGGTCTGGTCGAAGCTCGAAACCATCATGCTCGATAGTGATATCGATGAGCTGCGGCAGATCGTTACCGGAATCGAAGAGAAGATCGCGACTCGCGGAACCCGTTTCTCGAACAATTAGCTCGCAACCACCCGCAGCCGCGAGACGCACCAAACACCCATCGCGCCGGCCGCAGCGACCGCCCACCAAGCCACGGTTGGCAGCGGTGCGAAGGCGAGCGAGGCGCCGACCATCATCACGAGCATCGTGAGGGCCTTGGTCTTGACGCCCGGCCGCACGCCGCGATGGACGCGCCAGTGGCGGAGCATCGGGCCGAACCATTGGCTGTTGAGCAATCGTTCGTGCAGCCGCTTCGAGCTGCGGCAGAGCGAGTAGCTCGTGAGCAACAAGAAACAGGTGCAAGGCAGCCCCGGCAGGATCGCGCCCAGGACGGCCAGCGTGAACCAGAGCGCGGCGAGCGTGAGGTGCATCGCCCGACGCCAGCCGGTCGCTTGCTCCGGTGAGCGGACGTAGCTCTCGCGGCCGGTTGCCTCGTCGAGCCAGCACTCGATCGCCGCCGGCAGCGGGATCACGCCGGTGCTCGCCAAGGTCGCCGATTCGGCTCGCACCCGCTCGGCGAGCGACGCCAGCGTTGCCCGATCGACATGGCGATCGCGATAGCAGAGCAAGGCCTCGCCGGTTCGGGGGTCAATCGTCACCGACCGCAGCGACGCATCCGCCAGCAGCCTCTGGACAACCTGTCTTGGACTGACCGATAGGGTCGGCATCGTGGCGAGCGGGGTCATCGCTGTCTTGGTGGGTTCGGGAGCGAGCTTAAAAAACCGCCGAGAAAGCGTACGTCGCACGCCATCACCAAACGCTCTGGCATGGCAGCAAGCGGTTGTTTTGGACGATTTCCTAGCGGCTATTCCGAGAGCCTGGCTGCCGCCCAGACGGCCTGAATGGCCTCGCGCGATTATCGGGCCATTTGGCTGGAGTTCAGGACGACCCCCGATCGATACTTGACTATCATGACTGCCTTACTAAGGTATCAATGCTATTGAGCTAGTTTTCTCGATCGCCCGCGAACGATTTATGTCTGCCGCCACCCGATTACCGGCCGCTTCGACCCCCGCCGCCCCGGCCCATGGTGAAGTCCCCTCCGAGGCGTTCCTGGCCGATCTGGCGGCCGAAAGCCAGCGGCTCGAGAGCGCCACGCCCGACGAGATCCTCGCCTGGGCGCACGATCGCTTCGCCCCCGGGCTGGCGATGGGGACCGCGTTTGGACCCGAGGGATGCCTGCTCCTCTCGTTGCTGCCGAAGCTCGCGCCAACGACCTACGTGTTCAATCTGGAGACCGGCTACCAGTTCCAGCAGACGCTCGACCTGCGCGACAAGATGGTCGAGAAGTACGGCACGCCGATCGAGATGCTCACGCCCGATTTGAGCGTGCCCGAGTACGAGGCCCTACACGGCGGGCCGCTCTACAAGACAAACCCCGACCAGTGCTGCGGCGATCGCAAGATCAAGGTCTTGCAGCGTGCCGCCCAAGGCCGCACGGCGTGGATGAGCGGCATCCGCCGCGACCAATCGCCGGTGCGAGCGAAGCAACCGATCGTGGCCTGGGACCGCAAGTTTGGCTTGGTGAAGATCAGTCCGCTAGCGAACGCGACCAAGCAGGGCGTCTGGACACGGCTCCTCAAAGAGGGCGTGCCCTACAACCCGCTGCACGACGAGGGCTACCCGAGTGTCGGCTGCTGGCCCTGCACCCAGAAGGCCGGAGCCGATGACGACGAGCGTGCCGGTCGCTGGGTCGGCAAAGCCAAGACCGAGTGCGGCCTGCACACGTCCCTGGAAGAAGACGGCAGCGGGATTTGAAGAGGGGTTGGCAGAGGGCAGCAGGCAGTGGGCAGGCTTGCTGAACCAGCCGAGTTATTTCGCGTGACTGCCTACTGCCCTCTGCCGGCTGCGTGCTCCCATGCTTTCTGCCAAGACCGAGTACGCCTGCCTCGCCCTCGCCCGGCTTGCCGTTGAGCATGCCGGGGATCGGCCGTTGCAGGGGCGGCGGTTGGCGGCCGAGGAGGGGATCCCGG
>CAYGUP010000102.1:0-10715 GCA_964353155.1 uncultured Planctomycetaceae bacterium
GGTCCAGCGGGGGGGGAGCGTCGCCGCCAGTCGAGCCACTCCTTGACTCGAAACTGTTGGGCCGGCGAAGCGACGCGTCGCCGAGGTTCCAAAAGCGGGAAAGGAACCTCAGCACGGGTAGCTATCGGCGACCCCGCTGCCACCCTTGAGATGCCGCAAGCCCCACACAGCATTTGGTTTAGAGCTTCTGTTGCGAAGGCTTTGCCGGCCGTGACGGAGCGTCCGATTGTTCCGGTTGTGCGGCCCTTCGCCGATGCTAGCGTTTCCGCAACTTAGCCGTCCCGCGGATAGTCCGGCCGTGTCAACGCTGGTATTGTAGGAGTTCAGCGTAAAACAGCGTCGCGACCGGTGGTCCACTGATGGATGCCAGCACTCCTCAAGCAGCCGCACCGCCAAGCCGGATGGTGCAGGCTCGAAACACTCCGCCGAACACGCATGCCTCGACGATTCGACCCAACCCGATACGGACTAGCGGCTGCCCTCCTGACAGCCCTCTTTGCCGCCCTGGCCTCCAACGCCCCGGCGGCGGACTGGCCCAATTGGCGCGGCCCGACCCATGATCGTGTCTCCGCCGAGAAGGGGCTCATCGAGAGCTGGAACCCCGAGGGGGGCCCGGGCAGCAATGTCCTGTGGCAGAACAACGACCTCGGCGGCCGCTCCACGCCGATCGTGATGAACGGCAAGCTGTACACGATCGTCCGGGATAAGCCCGAGACCGAGCTAGAAGCCGAAAAGGTCGTCTGCGTCGATGCGGCGACAGGCGAGCGGCTCTGGGAGCATCGCTTCAATGTCTACCTCTCGGACGTGCCCGATACGCGTGTCGGCTGGTCAAGCGTGGTCGGCGATCCGGAGACCGGCCGCGTTTACGCCCAAGGCGTGTGCGGCTACTTCGCCTGCTTGGACGGCTCGTCCGGGAAAGTCGTCTGGGAACGGAGCCTGCACGAGGAGCTCGGCCTCCTGTCCACCTACGGCGGGCGAACGAACTTCCCGATCATCTTCGAGGACACGGTTGTCACGAGCGCCGTGGTCATCGGCTGGGGCGACACGCCCAAGTGGGGCTTGCTAGCGAAGCCGGCCCACCGCTTCCTCGGCTTCGACAAGGCGACCGGCGAACTCCGTTGGCTGAGCGGCACCCGCCTGATCCCGTTCGATACGACCTACAGCGTCCCGACGCTGACCACCCTCGCCGGCCAGCAAGCCTTTGTCTTCGGCTCGGGTGACGGCGCCGTTTGGGCCATGCAGCCCGGCACCGGGAAGATGCTGTGGAAGTACCCACTCTCACGCCGCGGGCTCAATGTCTCACCGGCCGTCTCGCCCGACGGCAAGGTCTTCACCGGCCACAGCGAAGAGAACCTCGTCGGCAACGCGATGGGGGCTTTCGTCGGCATCGATGGCACCCAGATCGGCGACGGCAAACCAAAGGACCTGACCGACAAGGAACTCTGGAAGAACTACCAGCAAATGGTCGGCAAGAGCTCGCCCCTGTTCATTGATGGCCGCATCTACGCCATCACCGACTCGGCGAAGCTGCTCGTGCTCGACCAGGAGACCGGCGACCTCATCACGCGCAAGCCGCTCGGCCGCGTCATGCGGGGCAGCCCGCTCTACGCCGATGGCAAGATCTACGCCGCCACCCGCGGCGGACGCTGGGCGATCCTCAAGCCAACCAAAGACGGCGTCGAAACGATCCACAAGGCCTCGCTCCGCGGCGAGCAGATCGATGCCTCGCCGATCGCGGCGAACGGCCGCGTCTACCTGACGACCAGCAAGGCGGTCTACTGCCTCGCTCCGGAGGGAGCCGACGCCTCGTCGAGCAGCCAAGAATCGACCGCGGATCAACCGGCCAAGATCGAGGACAAACGCGTCACGCACGTGCAGCTCACGCCCTGGGATACGCTCTTGGCCCCCGGCGAGAAGCAGCCCTACCAAGCCCGGCTCTTCAACGCCGCCGGCCAGTTCCTCCGGGTCGCCGACGCCAAGAATGTCTCGTTTGGAGTCTCGGGCCCCGGCAACATCTCGCCGAAGGGGGTCTACCAAGCTCCCAAGTCGGCGGGCCATGAGACCGCCCTGGTCCTGTGCGAATACAAGGGTCTGAAAGCCGAAGGACGCGTGCGGGTCGTGCCGCCGCTGCCTTGGTCGTTCGATTTCGATAAGGCGTTGGAGGTGCCGCTCACCTGGGTCGGCGGGCGGATCCGCTACGTCCTCCGCGATGGCAAAGAGGGCAACGGCTACATCGCCAAGCCGACCGAACTCCCCACCCGCCCCGGCAAGCCGACGACCAAGCTCGGCACGCGAAGCCGCATGTGGATGGGGCCGCACACCCTCTCCAACTACACGGTCCAGGCCGATATCCAATTGCAGGAAGGCACCGGCGGTGAATCGTCTGCCGACGGCAGCGACCCCGAGGGCCCGCCCGCCATCGCCTCGGCGATCAAGCTGCCGACCGCTGGGCTGATCAACAGCCGTTACACCTTCGCCCTCTTCGGCCCCAGCCAAGAAGCCAGGCTCTATAGTTGGTGCACGCACGACAAGCGGACGCAGGCGGTCAAGCCGATGAAGCTCGAGTCGGGCGCGTGGTACCGGCTCAAGCTCGTGGTCGTTCCGAAGCCCGACGCCGGCACCGCCACGGTGCAGGCCAAGGTCTGGAAGCGAGGCGAGGCCGAGCCGGGCGAGTGGACCCTCTCGTTCGAGGACCAAGCGCCCAACCTCCAAGGCAGCCCCGGCCTGTTCGGCGACGCCAAGGAAGCCGAGTTCTACGTCGACAACCTGAAAGTCACGCCCAACTAAACGCATTGCTCTCAACTTGGGACTACTTGCATGGAACCCGATCACGCCATCGAACTACTACGAGCTAGCCCGTTTCGTCCGTTTGTCGTGTTCATGACCGATGGATCCACATTTGTCGTCAATCATCCGGATCAAGCGATGGTCGTCGGCGAAACGCTTTATGTGGCTCACGATGGCCGTGGCGTGCGATGTGCCATGATCAACATAACGCGGATCGAAACCACCGAAGTCTCCCCGCCAGCAACGCGCTAATCGGCTGGCGGCCCAGAGCCCTCGACAACCAAGAACTGCTCTCTATGAAGAACGTACCCCTGCTGGCCTGCCTCCTGGCCGGAAGTGTGCTCGCTACCAAGGCCCTCGCCGCCGATGCTCCCAACCAGGAGTGGGCGCAATGGGGCGGTGACTCGATGCGCAACAACACGCCCATCGGGACCGGCATCGCCACGGATTGGAACGTCGGCAGCTTCGACTACAAGACCGGCGAGTGGGACCCCTCGTCGGCGTACAACGTGAAGTGGGTCGCGCGGCTCGGCTCGCAGACCTACGGCAACTGCGTCATCGCCGACGGCAAGGCGTTCATCGGCACCAACAACTCGGGCGGCCTGCTCGAGCGGTACCCGTCGAGCGTCGACCTCGGCTGCCTTGTCGCGTTCGATATCGAGACCGGCAAGCTGCTCTGGCAACACTCCAGCGAGAAGCTCAAGACCGGCCGTGTGCACGACTGGCCGCTGCAAGGCATCTGCTGCGCTCCCTTGGTCGAGGGCGAGAAGCTGTGGTTCGTCACCAGCCGCGGAGAGGTCCGCTGCGTCGATACCGAAGGCTTCCACGACGGCGAGAACGACGGCCCCGTGACCGACGAGGATCACACGGCCATGAACGAGGCCGATGTCATTTGGGTCTTCGACATGATGCGTGAGCTCGGCGTCTCGCAGCACAACATGTGCAGTTGCAGCGTCACAGCGGTCGGTGACACGCTGCTGGTGAACACCTCCAACGGCCTCGACGAGTCGCACATCAACTTGCCCGCGCCCGACGCCCCAAGCTTCATAGCACTGAACAAGAAGACCGGCGAGCTGCTCTGGAGCGACAAGTCGCCCGGCACGAACATCCTGCACGGCCAATGGTCGAGCCCGACGGTCGCCGAGATCTCGATGCCCGATGGCTCGAAGCAACAGCAAGCGATCTTCGGTGGCGGCGATGGCTGGGTCTACTCATTCGACCCCGCCGGCGACGGCCAGGGCGGCTCGAAGCTCCTCTGGAAGTTCGACGCCAACCCGAAGACTTCCAAGTGGGTCCTCGGCGGCCGCGGCACCCGCAATAACATCATTGCCACGCCCGTTGTCTACAAGAACCGCGTGTATGTCGCGGTCGGTCAGGACCCCGAGCACGGCGAGGGCATCGGCCACCTCTGGTGCCTCAAGCCGACCATGTCCGGCGATGTCTCCCCCGAGCTGGCCTTCAACGCCGAGAACCCCGAAGAGCCGATCGAGCCGAAGCGGATCCAAGCGGTCGTCCCCGAAGAGGGCGACCTCGCCCGCCCGAACGCGAACTCGGCCGTCATCTGGCACTACAGCGAGAAGGACAGCGACAACGACGGCGAGATCGATCCTTACCTCGAAACGATGCACCGCAGTTGCGGCACGGTCGCCATCAAGGACGACATCCTCTACATCGCCGACTTCAGCGGCATCTTCCATTGCCTCGACGCCATGGCCGACGGCGAGCCGAAGGTCCACTGGACCTACGACATGTTCGCCGCCGCTTGGGGCTCGCCCCTGATCGTCGACGGCAAGGTCTACATCGGTGACGAAGACGGCGACGTGGCGATCTTCAATCACTCGGCCGACCCCGCGGTCGCCCTCAAGGACGACGACGGCGAGCCGGTCCCAGCCGTCGGCGAAATCAACATGGGCAACAGCGTCTACTCAACGCCGATCGTCGCGGATAACGTGCTGTATATCAGCAACCGAACCCACCTGTTCGCCATCGAAGCGGACAAGGAATAACCACGGAGAGCACCGAGACCATCCCAAGAGAGATCATCTCGATGGGCTCGTGCAACAAGCCATGAAGAAAGTCTTAGACGTCGGCAATTGCGACCCGGACCACGCCGGGATCACGGCCTTCCTGACCGGGAACTTCCCCGGCGTGACGGTCGATCGCTCGAAGCTCCCGGCCGACACGATGCAGAAGATGCACGCGGAGTCTTACGACCTCGTCGTGATCAATCGCAAGCTCGACGAGGACTACTCGGACGGGGTCGAGATCCTCAAGGCGATCAAGGCCGACCCGGCCCTCAAGGCAACGCCGGTCATGCTCGTCACGAACTACGCCGAGCACCAAGACGCCGCCGTCGCCGAAGGCGCCCTGCGCGGCTTCGGCAAGCTCGAATACAGCGACCCGGCCGTGATCGAGCGGGTGCGCGCCGTCCTCGGTTGATCACCGCCCCCGGTTACCGGCTCGTCGTCGCTCGCCTGCGCACAGCCTCCATTCCCGACACCGAAGAGATGACGATGGCCAACCTGCGAGCCCCGCTTGCCACGTGCTTCTTGCTGCTCGCCACCGCGGCCACGGGCATCGCCGAAGTCACCCTGGCGACCCCCAACGCGAAGCAGCTCCGTTTCGCCGACTGGGAAGTCGGGGCCTTCATCCACTACGGCCTGAACGTCTACACCGGGCAGGAGCACGGCGATGGCAAAGAGCCGCCATCTGAATTCAACCCCACCGATCTCGACGCCGAGCAGTGGGTGCTAACAGCAAAAGCCCTCGGCGCGCGATACGCTTGCCTCACGGTGCGACACGAAGGGGGCTTCTGCCTCTGGCCATCGAAGACCACCGATTACACCATCGCTAACAGCCCCTACAAGGGCGGAAAGGGGGACCTCGTCCGCGAGTTCGTCGAAGCGTGTCGCAAGCACGGCATCGAACCGGCCCTCTACCACACGTCCAGCCACGACACGAACACCGCGCTGCCCGGCTACAAGGGCGAGATCCCGTGGGGGCCAGAGCGTGATCGGCTGGTTGATGTGGCCTTCCGGGACGCCGACCACAAGGCACGCTATATCCAGGTGCAACTCGATCAGATGCGGGAGTTGCTCACCAACTACGGGCCGATCGCGTACATGTGGTCCGATCACTGGATGGCAAAGGATCGCGAGGACATCTGGCTGCCGATCACCCGCCTGGCCGAAGAGCTCCAGCCGGACATGGTCTTCATGGGCCCCGACACCTGGGTGCCCGGCAACGAGACGGGGCACGTCGTCTACCCGATGTGGAACGCCATCCACACCGTCGACGGCACCCGCGATTCGCGCCCCGCCGCTTCCGAGGGCGATGTCTCGGTCGATAACCCTTACGGCCTCCTAGAGACCGACGTCCGCACCGGCCACCCGCTGGCCGAGTACTGGCGTGTCCGGGAATGCACCACCAATACCGGTTTCCATCATGGCGGCTGGTTCTGGCACCCGCCCAACCACCGCAAGGCAACCCGAGCGAGGCCGTTGGCCGATCACATCGACCTCTACCACCGCACGGTCGGGCTCGGCGCCAACACGATCATCAACCTGCCGCCCGACAAGCGGGGCTTGATCCCCGACGACATCGTCGCCTCGGCCAAAGCGTTCGACGCCGAGATCGAGAGGCGTTTCGCCGATCCCGTCGCCACGCTCGACACGGTCACCGCCGGCGACACCGTCGAACTCGCCTGGGAAGAACCGACGCGGATCGACACCGTCGTCCTCATGGAAAACATCGCCACGGGGCAAAGGGTCGCGGAGTACACGCTCGAAGCTTGGGTCGATGGCCAGTGGCAACGCCTCGAACCGGCCAACAAGCTCAAGGCCCGCAAACCGTATAACAACAATCCCGGCTACGAGACCATCGGCCACAAGAAGATCGATCGCGTGTCGCCGGTGACCACCGACCGCATCCGCTTCCGCTGCCTGGAGTCGGTCGCCCAGCCGGTCGAGCTACGCCGCCTCGCTGTCTACGAGTGCGTTCCTGCCGAGTAGTCAGCCAATCGGAGATACGGCAGTCGGGCCGGCTACATCCTCCGCCGGGAATGGATAATCCGGCTCGGTGGGCCGCTTGTGGCCATCGACGCGACCAGCGGGCCGGCCATCTTCCAGTAGCCGTAGTTGAGCGGCTCGGCACGGACCAACTGGATCACGCACTGCGAACCGACCATCCCGGCGCGGCCGAAGTCGGCGAGCCAGAAGCTCGCGTTCTGACTCCCTTTGATCACGAAGGAGAGGCCGCCCAGGCTGATATCAACGCTCGCCGCATGGATCGCATCGCCGAGCGGTCGATACTCCGCGTCGAGCGCGACGGCCACCAGCGGCAGGGCGACCGAAAGCCGCGAGTGCTGGCGCTGCTCGTCCTCCGTCGTCTCGGCGGCTAGTCCCCCGATGAGTTCCTCGATGGCTTGAGCACGCTGAGCGGACAGGTGCCGATAGGGGGAGAACCCTCGGTAGGCCTGAACGCCACACAGCAAGTCCGAGTAAACCGCGTCGCTCTTCGCGATGTAGTGCCTGCGATCACACCTCGGGCAACCGACCAACTCGACGGGCTCGCCACAGCTCGGAGCCGGGACCCCTAAACGGTAGTCACACTTTGAACACAACTCGATCTTGGATGACCCGGCGTTTGCATCGAGCATGATTGGTCCAGCTTGGCGATACGGAAGGACGGCACCGACGCGTCGTGAGCTCTGCCCGAGCAGAGGGTTCCGCGGCATCGCAGAACACGGGCTTGCAACCGAGGTAACTCGTGCCTTCCTTTCCTGATGTCCATGAGGGTGGTAAGCACGAAGCCGCACCGACAGACGCCAAAGTGAGCTGGGGACACTTGGGCGAGACGGATGGGCTTCGATAGCGCGTGTTCGAGCCGTTCTCAAGGAGATCGATCGAATCACCACACGCAGGCAACCGCAACAGCCGTGCGGCTACGCGCAATCCTAGTTCGCCAATGCGAGTCAGTTCGCGCAGTCCGATCACGCGGCGACGCAAGTCGGAGCGCCGATTGCATCGACGATATCGATCCCACGCCTCAAGCGGCCGGCTCAATGCGCACCGGGCGAAACACTCCTACAACCCCGAGCAAACGACCCCCCCGCGGAGACTTCCCACATCGGCACGCGGCTCGTAAGGAAACCATCCGGCGGGTAAGCCCTGCGATCGAGTTAGCTTGTCACGGGCAGAGCGGTCGAGGCAGGCGTCAACGCCGGGGCATTGATCTGTCGCTCACCGGAGGCCTCGAGGTCCGTTTCGAGTTGCTCGCTCTGGCCCCCTCGGCACATCAGCAGGATGTACGCGCTCGGGGCGAAGACCAACGCCAACAGCGTGGCCCCGCCGACGCCGCCGGCGATCGTGACCGCCATCGGGGGCCAGAAGCCGCCGCCGCCGAGGATCAGCGGCATGAAGCCGGCGATCGTCGTCAGCGTCGTCGCGATCACGTGGCGGCTGGAGCGGACCACCACGTCGCGGACCGCGACCGGATCGCCCCGGCGAGACCGCTCGTCCTCGCGGATGGCGGCCAGCACGACGATCGAGTCGTTGATCGCCACGCCCACCAAGCCCATCGCCCCGATGATCGCCGTGAAGCCGAACGGGTAGCCGGCGATCGACAACGCCCCGACCGAGAGGCCGATCGACAAGAAAGCCACCGCGCCGATCAGCACCGCCATGCGGAAGCTGCCGAACGAGAGCACCAGGGTCGCGGCCATCAGCACCAACAACACCGCGACGTTCGACATCAGGTTGCCGATCGCATCGTTCCGCTTGGAACCTTCGCCGGCGAACTCAAGGCGGTAACCGGGCGGCACCTCAAGGTCCGACTCGGCCAGCCTTTGCTCGAAACGGCTCTGCACCTCTGAGGGCAACGCGCCGGCGGTGATATAAGCCTTCACCTCGTTCATCCGCTCGGAGTTGAAGTGCGGGATCGCCGATCGCTCGGGCGTCAGCCGCATCTGGGCGAGCGCCGTCAACGGCGTGCGGGTCGTCGTGCCGGTCGGGGTGCTGCCGACCAAGTCGATCGACGCAACGCGGGCCAAATCGCCCCGCAGGTCGCCCGCCACACGGACCCGCACCGGCAGGTTTTCGGTCGCTTCGAGAACGGACCCGCCAACGGCCCCTTCGAGGGTCGCATCGAGTTGCTGGGCGATCTCGCGGTTGTTGAGGCCGGCGAGTCGGGCGGACGCCTCGTCGATATCGAGCGACAGCTTCGGCAACGCCTCGGAGAGGTCGGACTGCGTATGCACAACGCCCTCGGTCCCTGCCAGCAGGCGTCGGACGGTGCTCCCGAGGCTTTCGAGTTCGGCCAGGTCGGGCCCGAACAGGCGGACCTCGATCGGGGCCTCGAACGGCGGGCCCTGCTCAAGCTGCCGCACCAAGAAACGGGCCCCCGGCAACGCGGCGTCAAGGTCGCGTTGCACCTCGCGGATCACCTCGAAGTAGTCCTCGTTCGAATCGAGCTGAACGATCGCTTGGGCGTACTGGGGAACCCCGGCACGGTTGGCGAGCATGTTGTAGTAGAACGACGGCGCGCTCTCGCCCAGGTACCAATCGACCCCCTTCACACGCGGGTTCCCCAGCAACAAATCGCGGGCCTGAATCGCCAACCGCTCGGTCGAAGCGATCGACGCCCCGGCCGGCAGGTCAACCTGGATCTGGAATTGATCACGCTCGGCTGGCGGGAAGAACTGCTCGGTCAACGATCCGGCCAACACGAACCCAATCACCGGCGGCACCATCGCCAAGCCGATGCCCAGCACGGGCCGCCGCAGCAAGACGTCGAGCACGCCTCGATAGCGAGCCGTCAGGGCGTCCGACCGGAAGCCGCTCGTCCACAACGAGCGGCGGGCATGGGCCGACTTGGGCAACACGATCGCCGCCACGGCCGGCGTGACGGTCATCGCCAACGCGAACGAGGCCGACACGGCCATCATCACGCTGATCGCGATCGCCCCCACGAACTCGCCCGCAGGACCCGGCATCAGCGCGATCGGGGCAAACGACAGGCAGGTCGTCAGGGTCGATCCGAACAGCGGCGCCGCCAAGTGGCTCACGCTCTTGGCCACCGCCGAACCGGGGTCGGCCCCTCCGTGCATCCGATCGGCGACCTCATCAACGATCACGATCGCGTTGTCGATCAGCAGACCCAAAGCGATGATCAGCCCGGTCACCGACATCTGGTGGATCGGGATCCCCATCCATCGCATGCCGGCCAACACCATCAGCGACGCCAGTGGCAAAGCGGAGCCGACCACCAACGAGCTGCGCCAGCCCATCATCAACCAGATGACCAGCATCACCGCGGCCGCCCCCACCAGCAGGTTGCTCAGCAGCGTCGACAACCGCGATTCGACATAGCCGCTCTGCTCGAAGACCCGCTTGAGGCCGATCGCCGGCGGCAACGATAGCTCGAACGCCTCGATCACCGGCGCGGCCTTCTTCGCCCACACATCGATCCGCTGGTCGCTGCGCACTAACACGCCCACCGAGATCGATGGCTTGCCATCCACCAAAGACTTCCGCCGGGGCGGGTCGGCGATCCCCTTCCGGACCCCGGCCACGGTCCCGAGCGTGACGAAGCGGCCGGCCGTCTCGTCGCCCGAGCCGGCACCGTATCGGATCGGCGTCGAAGCGATCCGGCGGACCGTGTCGAGTTCCGAATCGACCTCGATCAGCAACGAGCCCTCGACGCCGCGGAGTTGACCGGACGGGTTCTTGGCGTCGCTCGCGGCGACCTGCCGGGCGACCTCGCGGGGCGACAAGCCGAGCAACGCGAGCTGCGCGGCGTCGATCGTCACGGCGATCTCTTCGGCCGGGTCGCCGAACGCATCGACCTCACGCGTGCCGGGCACCGCCCGCAGTTGCTGTTCGAGTTCCTCGGCCAGACGCCTCAGCACAGCATAGTTCGCCTCGCCCGGC
>CAYGUP010000103.1:0-10402 GCA_964353155.1 uncultured Planctomycetaceae bacterium
GTGGGGCTTCGGGGCCGGGGCTTTAGCCGGGGCCTTCTCGGTGGCGGCGTCGGCGGCGTTGCCGGTGCCGAGTTGGTCGACGGCCTGCCGCCAGGTTTCCCGCTCGATCTCGAGGACCTGGAGGGCCTCGGCGATCGCCTTCTTGTCGACATTCACATACGCGCTGGTCAGCCGGGCGTAGATGAAGGCGTACAACTGCGCGAGCTTCGCGTTGAGGTCGGTCGACTCGTGCCGCACGCCGGCCAGCAGCTCGCCGACGATATCCATCGCCCGCATGAGCGGCGGCTGGAAGGCGACCTCGTCGCCGCGGAGGATGCCCTTCTCCGCCTCGCGGCCGAAGCGGAGGGCTCCGTCGATCAGCATCAGGTGGAGCTGCGCCGAGTTGGCGGTCTTCACCTTGGCTTCGAGGTACTCGCGTTGTTGATCGGTCATCGTGACACGTAAGCGGGTTGGTGGGGCGGGCGCGGGGTTAGCTGGAGCTGCCGGCGATAGTCACCGACTGGATCGAATCGAGGAAGCTTGTGTTGGATTGCAGCAGGCTGATGGTCTCTTCCAGGCGGAAGAAGTCGAGCAGCAGGCGTTCGCGTTGGCGTTCGAGACTGGCGTCGAGGTCCTCGATACGGCTGACGTTCGAATCAATCGTCTGCGTGAGCGCATCCGAACGACGGCTCAACAGGGAGTTCTCGTCGCCGGCGAGGCTGTCGATGGTGTCGGAGAGCTTGGCGACCACGCCGCGGTCTTCGTCGCGGAAGAGGGCCTCGACCTGCTCGGGGTCGTCGGCCAGCGCGTCGCGTAGCCGGCCCGTGTCGAGGGCGAGCTTGCCGTCTTGATCGACGCTCAGGCCGATCGAGGCGAGCGTCGTCGCTTCGCCGTTGATGAAGTAGCGGTCGGTGATCAGCCGCGAGAGCTGCGTATCAACTTGCAACGCCTCGCTGCGGCCGAACAGGATGCCGGTGGTCGCGGACTCGGCGTCGAAGTCGGTGACTTGGTCGAGGTTCGTGCGGAGCGAGTTGTAGGCGTCAACGAAGTCCTGGACCGCGTCGATGACCGGCTGATCGTCGGACGTGACGTCGATGTCGACCGCTTCGCCGGTAGCTTGGTTGGCGGTGAGCGTGACCCCATTAACGACCTGCGAGAAGTCGTTCGTTTCCGAGGTGACCGTGAAGCCGCCGATGCCGCCAACGCCGCCGAACAGCGCGACCGCGTCGCTGGGGCGGCTGGTTTCTGTGAAGCCGAGCTGGCTGGCGAGGCCATCGACGAGCAACTCGTTGCCCGCCCCGGGACGATCGGCCGTCAGGCTCAGTCGGAAGCCTTCGCCGTCGTTGAACACGGCCGCCGTGACGCCCGCACCGAGATCATTGATCCGCTCGGCGAGGGTCTGGAGGGCGTTGTCGCCATCGAACGTGAAGAGTCCGGCGCCATTGATCTCGTTATCGACCGAATCGCGCACGAGACGCAAATCAGCGGCCGCGGTGCTGCTTGCGACATCTTCGATCGTCAGCTCGCCTTCGGTACCGTTGGTCTCGTCGGTGATGACGATGCCGGACTGATTGTCGTTAAGAGTCGCGGTAACGGCCACACCATCGCCATCATTGGCGGCTGCGGCGGCCTCGTTGATCCGGTCGATCACATCGCCGATGGTCTGGGCATCGGCGACATTGGGCCCGATTCCCAAGTCGACATACAACTCGGTGCCGTCGCTGGCGGTGATGCGGAAGAACCCGGGCTCACCGCCATTGATACCGTCACCCCCGTTGAGCGAGCTCAAGCTCGTTGCGGTCGCCGAGTTCTCTAGGTCCGACAGATCGACCGAGAAGGCCGTTGTGCCGTTGATGATCTGGGCGCCGGAATCGTCGGTCTCGGTCGAGTCACCCAGCAGGCCGAGGTCGGCGGCGGTTGTGTTGTTGCCGACCTCTTCGATGGTCAATACGCCGTCGCCGTCGGCGGTGTCGGTGATCAGCAGCCCGTCGCCGGTATCGTTCAAGCGGGCCTCGACGCCCACCGCCGAGGCGTTGATGCGATCGATCACGTCGCCGAGCGTCTGGGCGTCGTCGTCGGTCCGTTGGATCTGGATGGTCGAGGTCGAGCCGCTCGAATCGGTGATCTTGATATCCGCGATATCGACGCCGCTGTTGAAATCTTCCAAGCGGGTCGCGGTGCTCACGACCTGACGGCCAAGCGAGCCGCCGTCCGCCGTATCGACCGCCGAATCGATCGTCAGCCCCAAGTCGTCTGCGGCGGTGCCGGTGTTGTTGGCAACAACCAGTGAGCCGCTGCCGCCCGAGGTGTCGGTCAGCACGAGGCCGTTGCGGGCGTCGTTGAAGCTGGCCGTGACCGAGGCCGACGAGGCATTGATCGCGTCGATGACTTCGCCGAGGGTCTCCAAGCCGTCGAGGCTGACGGTATCGGTCGTCCCGCTGCGATCGGTGATATCGATCGAGGCTCCGCTCAGATCGACGCCGTCGCCTGCGCTCAGGTTGCCGACAAGCGTGTCCTTAAGGCCGGAGATGAGCCGCTGGCCATCGATCGTCGCCGAGGCGACGCCCGCTCCGTCGGTTGCGATGCCCAGGTCGGTCGCGGCGGTGCTGTCGCCGGCGTCCTGGACGATCAGGTTGCCGGAGCCGCCGGTGCTGTCGGTCAGCACGAGGCCATCGAGGTCGGCGTTGTAAGAAGCCGTCAGGCCGCCGGCGAGGTCCGCGTTGTTGTTGATCGCGTCGATCACTTCGCCGAGCGTATCGAGGCCCGTTAGATCGAGATCGGCGGTGGTGCCGTCGCGGAGCGTGACCGAGAGGTCGATCGATTCATCGACATCGGCCGTGCTCTCGTTGTCGGTGGTCGTGGCAATGCGCACGCCGAGGCCATCGTTCAGGCTGTCGAGCTTCGTGTCCGCGCCGAGACCGTAAATATCCGAGCCGGTAACCACATCGCCCGCGGCGGTCTGCTGGATGCCGAGGCTCTCGGCCGTAGTGCCGCCATCGACCTCGCGGATGCGGAGCGTGCCGGTCTCGCCGCTGATATCGGTGACAACCAAGCCGTCGCCATCCGCCGAGGCGATGACGTCGAGCTCGGAGGTCTCGTTGATGGCCTCGATCACGTCGTCGACGGTCTGCACGCCGCGCAGATCGACCACGGCCGTTTGGCCGGCCCGGTCGGTGATCTTGATTTTGCCGGCGTCGAAACCCGCACCGCCATTCAGGTCGGCTAGGTCAACGCCCTTATCGACTTGCCCACCGTAGCGGAACGAGAGCGAGCCGCTGCCCAGGTCGGCAACGTCGTCGATCCGGCTGGAGACCAACTGGTGCGAGGTCGCCAGCTTGAGCGGGGTGAATTGGTAACTGCCCGCCGCGGGCGTGGAGCCGGTTTGCACCCGTGCCGAGACGGCATCCGAGTTGCTGCTGGCACTGCGGGCGGAGAACGTGCGGGCGAGGTTCAGGCGGTTGAGCGAGAACTTCGTGCTGAGCGTCAGCGAAGACAGGCGATCGATCGCCGCTCGCTCCGATTGCAGCCCTTGGTTGCGCGACGACAGCAGGTTGCGCGGCCGACTGGAAACCGCGATCAACTGATCGACGGTCTCCTGGATCGGGATCCCGGTGATCAGGCCGACGCTGGATTGGATGGCTGACATAGGCGCATCGCGGAAGGGAGGGGAACGGACCGGTGGCCTCGTGGGCCTACAAGGGTAGGACACCCCGGCGCGCACGGCCGCTTAAACGGTATCGGTTGCGGGGAGTCTCGGGCTTGAGCAAACCGTGCTAGCGGGGGGCCGCGTGCGATACGGGGGGTTAGCGACTCCCGGCGCTGACGCTTTGGGCTCCCGCCCACGCTTCGGTTTGCCCGCGATTGGGCGGGAGCCCAAAGCGTCAGCGCCGGGAGCGAACCACCAACCAGCCAACAAAAAACCAGCCCGGCTCCCAAGGGGAACCGGGCTGGCTCGTAATCAAGCGTTTACCGCGTCGCTCGGGATTAACCCAAGAGACCCAGAACGTTCTGCGGGTTCTGGTTGGCGATCGCCAAGACCCGGGTACCCGACTGGACGAGGATCTGCGAACGGGTGAGGTTCGCGGTCTCGGCGGCGAAGTCGGCATCGCGGATGCTCGACTCGGCCTCGGTCAGGTTGGTCAGCGTATCGTTCAACGCGTTCTTGTTCGTCTCCAGCGACGTCCGCTGGAAAGCACCAAGACGACCACGAAGCGAGGTGACCTGGTCGATCGCTTCTTCGACGATGGCCGCGGCCTGCGTCGGGTCGGCGGTCAGGTCGAACGAGCCACCCGAGCCAAGCTGGAACAGCTTGCCAGCGGTGCCGCCCAAGCGGGCCGTGTTCACGCTGCCGATGCCGAGGCGTGCCTGCTGGTTGGACACCACGTCCGGACCGAGCTGGAACTTGGCTCCGCCACCGGTGATGGAGAAGCTGGCCGTCCCGGTGAACCCGGCGGCGAGGGTCGCCGACAGGTCGAGCGTCGCGGTGTTGATCGACAAGTTGTTGCCGTCGCCGGTCGCGGTGACGCCGTTGATCGACGCTTCGATATCCGAACCCGCGTCGCGGCTGTCGGTGAAGACAGCGGCGTCGTCTTCGATCACCGAGACATCGACGAAGGCGTCGGAGCCGTAGTCGGTCGAGGTCAGCTCGAGCGTGCCCGAATTGTTCGTCGCACTGACGCCGGTCGCATCCGAAACCAGGTTGATACCCTCGACGATCTGCTCGACGGTCGTGCCGGCACCGAAGCTCAAGACTTCCGAGCCGGTAATGCCCGAAAGCTCGAACGTGACGGCGTTGGCGAGGCCACCACCGTTGTCGCCGGCCGTGTCCAGAGCCGCGCCAGCCGGGGGCGTGTCGCTGGCTTCGACAAAGCTGTCAGCGAGGTCGATCCCAGAACCCGAGTTCGTCGCGTCAAGCGAAGCCGACAGCACAGCAGCACCGTCGCCGTCGGTCAAGCCATTCAAGGCATCAACGATCGCCTGGCCGGTCACCGTGCCGGTGATGTTGATATCGAACTCACTGTTCGCCGTATCGAGCGCGGCGGTCACGGTGTTGGCCGTTCCACCACCTTCGGTGATGTTGAAGGTGTAGCCGTTGTAGGTGGCCGTGTTGCTCGCGGTCTGGATATCCAGAGCGAGCGTGCCGTTTGCCCCAGCGGCCGAACCACCCGTGATGTTCACGACATTGGTGATCGAGGTCGCGTTGTCACCGTCGGCGACGTTGAGGTCGAGGTTCGCCGAGAACGCGGCGTCGGCGATCTCCGAGACGTTCGTGTTGATCGCGGTGGCAATCGTGTCGAGGTCGCCGTCGTAGTTTTGGCCGATCTCGACGGTGTACCCGTTGGTCGCATCGCCACCGATCGTGACGCCTGTTCCGCCGCCGCTCGTGGCGACCGAGAACGTGATATCAAGGTTCTCACCGGCGGCCGTTGTGGCGCTGAAAGTCGCGGCCCCATCGGTAACGGCGTCGACACCACCCGATGTGACATCGGTGAGCGTACCAACATCGGCTGCGACAACATTCGCGGTGCCACTAGACGACGCGGTGAAGTCCGCCCCACCGTTGAAGTTTTGGATAGCGGTCGCGATTACGTCCGATCCAACGCCAGTTGTCAGGTCGGCCGTGACGGTGATCACACCACCCGAGAAAGTAACACTGTTAACAGCACCGCCAGAGTCGTTGCTGTCAACGAATGTGATGTCGATGTCGTTACCCGCGGTTCCGTCAGCGGCTCCGGCAGCCACAGCCGAAACGGTGAGCGTATCACCACCGTTTAACGCAGCGGTTGTGCCAGTCGCCTGCTCGGCGGCGTCGTCGATCGCGAAGGCACCACCGGCCGTAACTGAACCCGCCGTCGCGGTTTGAGCGAGCGTAAAGTCGAGATCGGCGGTCGCCGTCGAGGCGGTCGAGGTGGCCGGGATGCTGTCGACGTCGACCTGGGCCTGTGTGGCGGCCGTGGTCACGTTGACATCGACATCCACCGAGCCGGTCGCGCCGAGGTTGGCTTGGTCGATCTGGAGGCTCGAGATATTCGAGAAGTCCGTGTCGGTCGACGACGTGAGGAAGTCGAGCGAGCCGTCGAGCAGGCGGCGGCCTTGGAAGGTCGTCGTTTGGGCGATCCGGTTCAAGGCCTCGAGCGACGAGTCGACCTGCAGTTGGTTAGCAGCGATCTGCTCGTCTGACAGGGCACCCGAGTTGGCCGACTCCGTGACCAAACCACGGATATCGTTCAACAGCGAGCTGACCTGGCCGAGGGCCGAGTCGGCGGTCGCGATGACCTGGTTAGCGCGGTCCGTATTGCTGATCGCCCGCTTGATCGATGTGATGTCGCTGCGGAGGTTCTCACTAGCGATCAAACCGGCCGGGTCGTCCGAGCCTTTGTTGATCCGGAGACCGGTCGAGAGTCGCGTCAGCGACTGGGTCAAGCTGCTGTTGGCCTTTTGCAGGTTGTTGCGGCCAACAAGCGAACCGACGTTCGTGTTGATGCGTGACATGTTCTTGCCTTAAGGGAGGGAAGTGTGCGGTGTGGCGGACGGGGCGTCGTATCAGACGAACCGGCCGCCGCGGCGTGGTGGGCGGAACCCCGAGGGTGTCCGATCGCCGTCGCGGTGGGTGTCTTCCGTGGTGCGGAGTCTCGTGACGGCCGATCGTGCTTCGCGGGGCGTGCGTCCACGCGCCACTCACATTCACTAGCCTGGCGAGCGATCCAGTGTGCGATTCCTTGGCCGCGGATTTTCCACGTTGGAGAATCCGAGCCTGAGAGAACGTATCGTCCGCTAGCGGTGCGCGCCTGACTCTCAGAGAAGGTTTCCGGCCTCACTTACCCGCAACCGCTCGGCACAGGCGGCACAGCCGTTACAGGCCGAACCGGAGAGTCACCGGGAGCGCCGCAAACGGTCGCTTTTCAGTCCGCCGGCGGCCGTTCTTTCGGTTTGGGAACCGCTGGGCGGCGTCGGCCGAAGAAGTGACCGCGCAGCAAAAAGGCGGCCCGGAGGCCGCCTGAGAGACGCATTCATTGGGTCGCGGTTGGCGACTACGGCTTGGCCGTGTCGTCGCCGACTTGGCGGGCGTCGTTGGCCGAGATCTCGCTCGCCCGGCGGTTCTCACGCTGGATCGCCTCGTAGACCTCGCGGCGGTGGACCGGGATCTCCGTCGGGGCGTCGATGCCAAGACGCACCTTGTCGCCGCGCACATCAACCACCGTGATGACGACATTGTCACCGATGATGATGCTCTCGTCTCGTTGGCGTGATAGGACCAACATGAGGACAACCCTGGGCTTGGCGAGTGCGGTGTGGCGGAGATGAAGCGGGGATCGACGCGGGCCACCGTCTCGGACGATGGCTCTCGCCTGCGAACTTAAGTATCGGGTGTTGCTAGCGTGGCCTCGAATTAGTCGATGAAACGCCGGTTATGTCGTTCGGCCCGCTGGGGACGGGCTTGGAAGCAGGGCCCCTGCCAATACAACCGGCAGCGACTCCCCAACCGTCACGCCGAGCGTCGCAGCTCGGCGGTGCCGCCGAGCCAGTGCTGCACCGGGTGATCGTCCTTGGCAACGACCTGTCGGCCGCGACCGCTCTCGAGGCAGACCAAGATCGGCGCTTTGAGGTTCAGCGACAGAGCGTCGGCCCCATGGCTGCTGACGGCGACCACCACCTGTGGGGCGGCGTCGGCCGGGGCCTCGAGCGGCTCCAGGTCGCGGCCCGAGAGCCGCACAGTGTAGTTCGGCACGAAACGCCGGGGGCTGACGACCGCGAGGGCCAGTTCGGCCCGTTCGGTCGATTGCAGCCAGCCGAGGCCGCGGTTCTGGCCATCGGCCAAGACCACCCACTTGCGCCACGGCTCGAGGCCGATGAGGCCCAGCGGAAACTCCAGAACATCGGTCGGCCGAATCTCGACCGCTCCGAACCTTGTCGTATTGATCTGCATTGTCGCCCTCCTGGCGCACGCCGGCCACGCGAAGGTGCGGAGCCTTGTCCTATGTTGGACGCATCGGCTACGCCGATAGGTCCGGATGAGCCTATTCGTCCGGTCACGAATGATGTTGCGCGAAACCGAGTTCAGGCCATCAAATGAAGTCGAGGACCGAGAGGTTCAGCAGCCGTCCGGTTGTCTGCAGCGAAGCTTGCAACGCGGCCTGCTTCGCCGTGAACTCGGAAATCACGTCTACCAAGTCGGCGTCGATCTCTTGCGAGAGGGCGTCGCGGAGCGTGACCTCCTCGTCCGCCAAGCGATCGGCGACCGAATCGAGGTTCCGCAAGCGGACGCCGACCTCCGCCCGCGAGAAGGCGACGCGGTCGATATCGTCGTCGAGTCGATCGATCTCGCGTTCGAGGGATTCGATATCGTTCGCCTCGAGGGCCTCGCGCATACGGGCCAAGGTCGTGAAGACGCCCTCGACCTCTTCGGGCTTGTTGTCGGTCGATTGAAGCGAGTCGCCGGCCGAGGTCGCCGAACCGCCCTCCTCCGCGAAGAAACCGAGCCGCTGAGCGACTGTTCCCGTGACCGTGAAGCTATCCGGGTCGGCGTCGTACCCGCCGGTGACGGCCACGTCCTGTGCCGCGGTCACCGCCACGTTGCCGACCACGCCGCTCGCCGCGACCGTGTAACCCGGCACGGCCGCGCTGACGTTGACTGCAACGGTGGTCGTGTCGGGCGTATCGCCGCCGAGGTCGATGCGGATCGTGTTCGTGTCGCTGTCGTAGTCGGTCGACAACCCGCCGGCGGCCGAATCGATGACTTCGATATTGAAATCGATGTTGCCGGCGACACCTGCCGCGTCGGCAGTGATCTCGATGTCGCCTCCTGTTAGCGAAGCAATCGCGCTGGCGGGGACAGCAGGATCGAGCGGATCGACCGCGTAATTCCGGGTCAGGGTCAATCCGTTGCCGGTCGCCGATAGCGAAGCGGTGATCGCCCCCTCGGTCAGGAGGGTGCCGTCCGGCGCCCGTGTCTCGCCGGTGGTCTCGTTGATCCGGTTGATCAGGTCATCGACCGTTTCCAAGCCGATCGGGTCGATCTCGTAAGTAGTCGTCACGCCCTGATCGACCACGGCGATCTCGAACGTATTCTGCCGGCGGACCTCATCGTCTCGATCGCGGCCGGTCAGGTCGGCGATCTCGTCGGCACTCGGTTCAACCACGACTCCCAAGCCACGGTTGAAATCGGCCAGCCGTGACGACTCGGTGTAAGTGCGGATGCCGAGGTCCGTGGCGGTGGTGCCGCCGTTCTCGCCGATCGAGAAGGCCGCCCCGCTTCGCCGGGTGCGGACGTCGATGCCATCGCCCGCGGTGTTGATCGTCGCTTCGAGGCCGAACTGCGGGTCGTTGAGCACGTTGAGCAATTGCTCGACCGTCTCGACGCCCGAGGTGTCGATCGTCTCCGGGCCGCGTCCGTTGGTGATGACCAGACCGGAGGCTAAATCGATCCCGCCGTCCACGCCACCGCTGGTCGCGTTAGTGAAGTCGCCGACCGAGACGGCCCCCTGCCCTCGCAACTCGAACGAGAGTTGATCGCGAGGATCGGTCTCGGCGGTGAAGGTGCCCTCGTCGTTGATGAGCTGAGCGGCCTCCGCGGCGGTGGTTTCGCCCGGATCGATCGAGACCGTGAGTTCGTTGGCCAGGTCGTCGTAGCTGGCACCGAGCGGCCCGTCGACGAAGCGAACCGTCACATCGTTCAGTGTGTCGCCGTTTGCGCCGGCGGTGAGGACCAGGTCGTTGTTGTCGCCCCCGATCTCTAGGCGTCCGATGGCTCGGGCGCCGACCAACTCGTCGATGCGCGTGGTGAGTTGCAGCGTGGGGTCGAGGTCGGCCCCGCTGATCGAGTTGCTCGGCGCGCCGACGCTGAGGATGCCGAGTTCGCGGGCGGTTGTGCCGTTGGCGACCTCGCCGATGGTGATCGTGCCGCCACCGACATCGATCTGCAGCCCGCCGCCCTGAGTGGTGACCGTGAGGTCGGCGTCTGCCGGGGCCTTGGCTTCCACCAGACGGACGACATCGTCGATCGTCTTGGCTTGCGAGAGGTCGATGACCGTGCTGACCGCCGGGTCCGACGACGCGGGGATGAAGGTCAGCTCAATCGACGCGCCCGACTTCAAGCCGAGCCCGCCATTGATCTGATCCAGGCCGGTCTCGGGCGTGAGTTGAGCATTGAGGTCGGCCGTGCCCCGCACCGCTTCGGAGAGGCCGCCGAAGACATCGTCGCCGGAAACGCCCGTGTCGAAGAGCTGGCCGATATCGATATAAGTCTGTGGGCTCGACTCGTCGCCGTAGTACTCGACGAAGAAGCCATCGGCCGAACGGGCGAACGGCGGCGCTGCCCGCTCGGCCCCGCCGAGCAGGTAGTTGCTCGTGAAGGTCGAGTTGCCGACGTTCACGAGCGAGTTGAAGAGCTCATCGATGCTGCGGATCGCGGTCAGACGATCTG
>CAYGUP010000104.1:0-10198 GCA_964353155.1 uncultured Planctomycetaceae bacterium
CGGTCGAGCTGGGCCTCGGGCAGCGGGTAGGTCCCCTCCTGCTCGATCGGGTTCTGCGTGGCGATCGTGAAGAACGGGTTCGGCAGCGTGTAGGTCGTCTGACCGACGGTCACCTCGCGTTCTTGCATCGCCTGGAGCAACGCGGCCTGGGTCTTCGGCGGCGTCCGGTTGATCTCGTCCGCCAGCAGCACGTTGGTGAAGATCGGGCCTTCGACGAAACGGAAGTTCCGCTTGCCGGCGTCGTCCTCTTCCAAGACGTTCGTGCCCGTGATGTCCGACGGCATCAGGTCGGGCGTGAACTGGATCCGCTGGAAGTTAAGATCGAGGATCCGCGACAGCGTGCTCACGAGCAGCGTCTTCGCCAGCCCGGGCACGCCCTCGAGCAGGCAATGGCCGCGCGTGAAGATCGCCGCGAAGACCTGCTCGATCACCTCGTCCTGGCCGACGATGACCTTCTGCAACTCCTGCTGCATCACCCAGCGGTGCTGGCTGAACTCCTGGAGCACGTCGCCCAGGTTGCGCGACTTGCCAGACGATTGAACCTCGTTGCTCACGTGGGTTGGACCCTGGTTGAAACTTTAGTAAGGGGGATAGGGGGATGACTGGGGATCAGGAGATAGCAACTAACGGGGCAAAGTCTTGCGGCACAGGCACTGAAATTGCTGAAAGGCTATCCGCACACAGGGACGTTTCGGCCTTCTCGGCTAGTCCCACGAAGGCGACATCCCCTTATCTCCAAGCATCTCCTTATCCCCCTTCCTTAACTCTCCAGCAAAGAGACGTAGACTAACACAACTATCCCTTCGACCCGGCGGAGCGGCCAGGATGCCACGCCCTTTGCGGACAACGATTGTAGCGATTGTGCTGCTGGCCCAGCTTGCCCAGCCCGCCAATGCGCAGCCGCGACGGCCGGACAAGTCGCCACTCGACCCCGCGAGGGTGCTCGCCTCGATCGATCGGGCGGTCAGCTACCTCAAGCGTCGCCAGACACGCCGAGGCGGGTGGGAGGAGACCAGCAACCCGGGCGGCATCTCGTCGCTGGTGACGCTCGCCCTGCTCGAGGCCGGTCTGGAGCCGAGCGATCCGACCATCAAGAAGGCACTCGACTACATCCGGCAGTTCAAGTCGGACAAGACGTACGTCGTCTCGCTCCAGACGATGGTGCTCGCCACCGCCACGCCGCGACGCGACCGGCTGCAAATCCAGCGCAACGCCCGTTGGCTCGAAGCGGCTCAAGTCAAAGAGGGCGGCAACGCCGGCGGTTGGGGGTACGGCGATAACCGCGGGACCTCGGACCCGAGCAACTCACAATTCGCCGCCCTCGGGCTTTATGCGGCCCAGGAATCGGGCGTGCGGGTCGATCCGAAGGTCTGGAAACGCGTCACCGCGTACTGGCGCAAGCGGCAGAACAAGAACGGCTCGTGGCAATACAGCGACAACAACCCTTCGAGCGGCAGCATGACCTGTGCCGGCGTTGGCTCGCTGGTAATCGCGTCGCTCGCTTCGGGGACAGGCGATGCGAGCGTCAACCCAGACGGCTCGGTGCGCTGCTGCACGCCGCAAGACGACGATCAATCGATCCGGAAGGGGCTCGAGTGGCTCGGGCGCAACTTCTCGGTCCGCGGCAACCCGATCGGCAGGCGGGTGCGCGAGGAATGGCACTACTATTACTTGTACGCCTTGGAGCGTGCGGGCCGGCTCTCGGCGCGGCGGTTTATCGATCGGCACGACTGGTATCGTGAAGGGACCGACTACCTCGTTCGCATGCAGGACGAGCTGACCGACACTTGGCAAGGCGGCAACTTCGAAGCGAACAACGACATCACGACCGCCTTCGCGTTGCTCTTCCTGGCCAAGGGGCGACGACCCGTCGTGGTGGCTAAGGTGCGTGCCCCGGATGGAACCGACGAACCCCGTGTGTGGACGCCCCACCGGCGTGATGCGGCGCACCTCGTCCACGCCGCCGCCGAGGCATGGGACCTGCCGATGACGTGGCAGACGATCGATGCCTCGCGGGCGACCGTTGAAGACTTACAGATCGCCCCGGTCCTCTACGCGAGCGGCAACGCCCCACTCGTCGGGCTCACGGCCGATGCCAAGAAGCTCCGGGCGTACCTCGACGAGGGCGGCTTCCTGTTCGCCGAGTCGCCCTGCGGCGGCGATGCCTCGGCGTCGCGTGCGTCGATCGAGCGGCTCGTGGCGGAGGTCTTCCCGGAGCCCGAATACCGCCTGCGGCAGATCGATCCCTCGCACCCGTTGTGGCGGATGGAGCGGCTCGTGCGGCCCGACTCGAAGTACCTCGGCAGCCTGTGGGGCGTTGAGTATGGCTGCCGGACCTGCCTGGTGTTCTGTGACCGTGACCTGTCGTGCTATTGGGAACTCGATACGCCGACCATCGCCGACGGCTACCCCGAGCCCGTCCGCCGCCGCATCGACGACGCCCAAACGATCGGCCTCAACGTGTTGGCGTACGCGACCAATCGCGAGCCGCGTGGCAAGGAGCAGCAGTTTATCGAAGAGGCGACCCGCCTCGACTTCGACGCCGCCGGCAAGCGGGGGCTGATCCAGATCGCCAAGCTCCAACACGCCGGCGGGTGCAACGATGCCCCCGGCGCCCTGGCGAACCTGCTGCGGATCGCAACGCAAAGCGAGGCGAAGCTCGCCGTTGCGCCAACGCCCGTCGAGGTCGCAGCCGGCGATCCCGTGCTGGCACGCCAGCACTTCGCGTTCGCCCACGGCCGCCGCGACTTCCGGCTCTCGGCCGCCGAGCGACGCGCCCTCGGCGAGTACCTGCGCAACGGCGGCACGGTCCTGGCCGATGCTATCTGCGCCAGCACCGACTTCGCCCGGGCGTTCCGCCGCGAGCTCGCCGCCGCCCTGCCCGAGGCGAGCTTCGAAGCGATTCCTAACGATGACCCGATGCTGACCGACGCCTTCGGCGGGTTCGATATCCGCCAAGTCGAGGTCCGAGACCCGCAGCCGGTCGCCGACAACCAGCCGCTAGCAGCGCGGGTGCGCCGCCGCCCGCCGTTATTGGAAGGGATCCAACTCGATGGCCGCTGGGCGGTGGTCTTTAGCCCTTACGATATGAGCTGCGCCCTGGAGCAGCACGAAGCGGTCCAATGCCGTGGCTACACGCGCGAAGACGCCGCCCGGATCGGGCTGAATGTCTTGCTGTACTCGATCACCCAGTAGCGGCTTATGTCGTTGCCGCGTTTCGATTTATCGACGTTGCTAGCAACCGGCGTATCTGTTGACCGCTCGCGGGACGCTCCCTACCATCCGCCTCGATTCTGACCGCCCCCGCTGCGCGCCTCATGCGTTCGGTGGCCGATCTCCGGTTTGACGGCAAGGACGCCCGACATCCGCTGTGCCCGTGCCAACGGCTCGACGCTCCGCCCCCCGATCGGCCCGCTCTGCGCGCTGATCGGCTGGCTGCTGGCGTGCCCGGCCATGGCCCAAGTCGAGCTGCCACGCCCCGCCGTGCATGAGTCGATCAGCGCAACGGCTCAGTCTGCCACTCGTTGGGAGCAAGGCTCGTACAAGGTCTGGCACTTGTCGGGCGGGGTCTCGTTCACGCAGGGCGCGAACGCTTGGCGTGGGTCCGAGGCGATCGTCTGGGTCGACCAGCCGATGTCCTTCGACAAGCCGACCAAGCTGATCATCTACCTCGAGGCGGGCGGCGCCGAGCCGGTGCGACTCGACTTGTACAGCAAGGCCCCCGAGGCCGGCGCGACCCCCATCGCCCGCCAGCAGACGCCCGATTGGTTCGGACGGCTCTGGTCGACCGGCGGGGTGACCTGGAACACGCCGCCGCCGGGCGAGGAGCCGACGCAAAAGCCGTCGGTCTTCACGCGTGGCTTGGCCCGCTTCAACTCGGAGTACGACTCCTTCGCCGGCGACCTGCCGCTCGAATCGCCTAACGGTGCCCGTCGAGACGACTCGGTCGAACCGGTCCAGTTCCTCGGCGACCCGTTCGCCACGGTCGCGCCGACGCCGCAGCCGATCGACGCGGGCCAACCGAGCTTCCGCAGCGTGCAGTTGTTCCCACGCTATGGCGCGGGCATGAACGCCGAGATCCTCACCTCGCCCGGCGGCGAGTCGGTCGGCGTACTCGACGGTGGCGTGCAGCTCGTCATCAGCGGCATCGACGCGCCCGGCATGCCGACCGCCGCGGGGGCGGTCGAGCGGGTCGACCTCGAAGCCGATCGCGCCGTTGTCTGGACTTCCGGCGTCGCCGCGTTGACCGGGGGCCGACTCGAACAGACGGGCGACACGCCCATCGAGATCTACCTGGAGGGCAACATCGAAGTCCGCCAGGGCGAACGGACCATCTACGCCCAACGCATGTTCTACGACGCCCGTCGCCGGACCGGCGTGATCCTCGACGCGGAGGTGCTGACGCCGGTCCCCGAGGTCGATGGCTACCAGTACCGCGGCCTCGTGCGGCTCAAGGCGGACTCGATCCGGCAGCTCGAGGACTCGCGTTTCATCGCCGACGATGCCCTGTTCACGACCAGCCGCCTCGAAGAGCCGACCTACAGCCTGCGATCGGATCGGATCACCTTCGAGGACTTCAAGCGTCCCGTGATCAACCCGGCCACCGGCCAGCCGGCCGTGAACCCGTTCACCGGCGAACCGATCAGCAATCGCGAGCAGAGCGCCACGGCCGAGGGCAACCGGGTCGAG
The DNA here is from genome assembly GCA_964353155.1 of uncultured Planctomycetaceae bacterium. Classification (GTDB taxonomy): domain Bacteria; phylum Planctomycetota; class Planctomycetia; order Pirellulales; family Lacipirellulaceae; genus Botrimarina. Next base: position 4,690 of record CAYGUP010000104.1, read on the forward strand.
CTCGGCGGCGTGCCGCTGCTCTTCTGGCCAACGATCGAGACCGACCTCCGCGAGCCGGCGTACTACGTCGATGACTTCCGCATCCGCAACGACTCGATCTTCGGCTTCCAGGTGCTGACCGATTGGGATGTCTACCAGTTGCTCGGCTCGAAGGCCCCACCGGGAACTAAGTGGACCGTCGCGGCGGACTACCTGAGCGAACGCGGGTTCGGCTACGGCACCAACTACGAGTACGACCTCGATCGCTTCGGCGGGGTCGATGGGCCGGCCACCGGGCGGACCGACCTCTGGTTCATCGACGACAACGGCGTCGACACCCTCGGCTTCGGCCGCCGGGATATCGACCCGGAGGAGACCTTCCGCGGCCGGGCGTTCTGGGACCATCGTCAGCGGATCCGCGGCGGGGTGTTCAACGACTGGACCGCGCAGGCCCAGGTCGGTTGGATCAGCGATCGCACCTTCATGGAGCAGTACTACGAGCAAGAATGGGACGAGGGGGCCGACCAGACGACCGGACTCCGGCTCCGCCGACTGGTCGACAACCAATCGCTCTCGATCGAGGCCAACACCCAGCTCAACGAGTTCTTCACCGAGAGCCAGTGGCTGCCCCGACTCGATCATTGGCTGATGGGCCAAGACCTCGGCGGCGAGACACTCACCTGGTTCGCCCACTCGCAGGTCGGCTACGTCAACCACAACCCGGCTACGACGCCGAGCTCGGCACAGCTCGCCAGCCAGTTCTCGCTCTTCCCGTGGGAAGGATCGATCGAAGGCGAGCGGGCCGCCACGCGGCAAGAGATCGACCTGCCGATCGACCTCGCCCCGTATGGCGTGCCGGTCAAGGTCGTGCCGTTCTTCCTCGGCGAGCTGGCCCACTGGGGCGAGAGCCTCGCCGGCGGCGATATCCAACGCACTTACCTGCACACCGGCATCCGGGCGAGCGCCCCCTTCTGGGCCGTGAACCCGAACGTTAAGGACCAACTCTTCAACCTCGACGGCCTCGCCCACAAGGCGGTCTTCGACGGCGAAGTCTCTTACACGGACGCCTCGCGCAACGTCGAGGAGTTCGCCCTGATCGATGAAATCGAGGACAACTCGCTCGAAGAGGTCCGCCGACGGATCTTCTCGGCGGGCATCCCGGCGTTCCAGGACCCGCGGTTCTACCTGGTCCGCTCCGGCATCCAAGGCTGGGTCGCCTCGCCGACGACCGAGGTGGTCGATGACCTGACGGTCGCCCGCGTGGGGATGCGCCACCGCTTGCAAACCAAACGCGGAGCTCCAGGCAACCAACGGGTCGTCGACTGGCTCACCTTCGATAGCAATGTCAGCCTCTTCCCCGAGGACTCCCGCGACAACTTCGGCGAGCCGATCGGCCTGGCGGACTACGACCTCGCCTGGCATTTGGGCGACCGCTTCACGTTCCTGTCGGACGGCTTCGTCGACCTGTTCAACGACGGCCTCCAAACCTTCTCCGCCGGCGTGGTCGCCAACCGGCCGACGACCGGCAATGCGTACATCGGCTATCGCTCGATCCGCGGGCCGTTCAACTCGGACCTGCTCTCGCTGCGTCTGAACTACCGCTTCGGGCCGAAATGGGTCGGCTCGGCGTCGACCGTGGTCGACTTCGGTGAGGTCGGCAATATCGGGCAACGATTCTCGCTGTCGCGGATCGGCGAGTCGCTGATCTTCACAATCGGCGCGAACGTCGACGAATCGAAAGACAACACGGGCTTCACATTCATGCTGGAGCCCCGGTTCCTGCCAAAGACCAGCCTCACCCGCCGGACCGGGATCGAGGTTCCGCCCGCGGGGGCCGACGGGCTCGAGTAGACTGGCAGACGTCCCGCCACGGCCTCCCTTCCCGACGTCCCATGCCTAGCGAACCCTCCTTCAAGCCGACCACCTGGCTCGGCAAATTCGGCTGCGCTTTCCGCGGCGTTTGGGTGGGGGTCCGCCATTACGGCCTAAGCAGCTACGCGGTGCACCTGCCCGTGATGGCCGGCGTGCTCGCGATGGGCTGCTGGCTGAATGTCACGTGGCCCGAGTGGTACCTGCTGCTGGTCTGCATCACGATCGTGCTGGCGGCCGAGATGATGAACTCGGCGATCGAGGCCCTCTCGCACGCGATCACCGAGGACTACAACCCACACATCCGAGACGCCCTCGATATCGCCAGCGGGGCGGTCTTCGTCGCGGTGATCGGCGCGGCGACCGTCGGGCTAATGATCCTGTTCGGCTGAGGCAAGAGTCGCCAGGGTGTCTTAATCAAGCCAGTCCTGAGCTTCCAACCGCTCCGGCACGTAAGTCTCGGTGACGTAGCTGATGTCTTTGCTCATCAAGGATTCGACTTCGAGCTTGAAATCGTTCTTGAGCATCCGATTGATCTCTTGCTGCCAAGGCCGTTTCTTCTCGAACCACGGGTACTTGGCGATCTGCTTGGCCCGTTTCTTATCGGTATCGGATAGGCCGATGATCACGTCGTCTGACAGGCCGCAACGGTCGTAGTCGAGGCTGCGGATGCCTAGGTACTTGGCCCCCGGGATCGCCATCCGCTGCGATTCGTACGCCAAGTTGATCGAGCCCTGCTTGATGACACTGTAGATGTAGTACCCCCACGGGTCGTTATCGAGCACACAGTAGACCGGCAGCTTCAACTCGTTGTGCATGCGATACAGCATGCGGCGCACGCCACGGGGCGGCTGGCCGCTGCCGTGCGTCAGGATGCAGTTGTGTTCTTCCCAGAAACGGTCTTCGTTGAAGCGTTGCCAGACCGTTCCTTTCTCGACATGCAGAATAAACTTGGCTTCGCACTTCTTCGGATCGAGCTCGATGATGTCCGGTTCGACGATCGACGGGATCGCATAACCGCCGGAGCCCATCCGCCGACAATCGATCGTGTCGCCGCGGTCGGTCAGCGTGATGTTGCCGACCATCGCGCCGCGGTTCTCGGCGTAGAGGTGCAGCTCTTCGCGGATGCTCGAGAGCAGCACCTCGGTGTCTTCGATGATCGTGTCGCACTCGTTCTGATCGTCGAAGGTGTTCTCCTTCGTGTCGGCGATCTTGTGCTTCAGCATGTAGTAGAGGCCTCGAAGGCTCGACGACTTGCCGACGTCGAGCAACTCCTTGCAGCCCTTCGCGACCAGCATCGTCCGCATGTAGGCCTTCGCCTGCGAGAGATCGAAGAGCTGGCGTCGGTTCTTGCCGTTCCCCATCTCCAAGATCCCCTTGCGGGGCGAGAACTTCACGTTGGAGAGCGTGCGGCTGGGGATGTCGAGGAACGGGTCCCGCTTCTTGCTGGCCGCCTTCACGACCTCGTCGGCCAGCCCCACCAGGGCGGTCATCGTCTTCTTATCGCGTGGGGTCAGGACGACCCGCTTCTTCTTGGCCGGGGTCTTCGGGGCGGCAGGTTTCTTCTTCGCCATGGGAACCAATCGCGGGGGCAGCTCGGGCGGACAATCGACAGACCCGGATTGTCGCCGGCCGGCGTGGCTTCCGGGAGGGGTGCCGGGCTAGAACGAGACGACCCGCTCGCACGGCTGAGCCGGCAGGACGAAGATCTTCCCGTCGCCCATCCGGCCGGTCCGGCTGATCTCGACGAGCCGCTCCAGAACCTCCTCGGCCCGGGAGTCATCGACCATCATCGAGAGCTCGACCTTCGGCAGGAAAGCGAACGCCTCGTCGGCCCCCTGGTACTGATCCAGGTAGCTCTTCTGCTTGCCGACCCCCTTCACCTCGTTCACCCACAAAGCCTCCAACGGCGCACGCCGGAGCCCCTCGAGCACCCGCTCGGCGAGGTACGGTTTGACGATGGCGATGATCTGCTTCATGGGGCGGCGTCTCAGGTCGGCCAATGGGCCAGCCCCGATCGTACCCAGCCGCGGCAGGCCGCTCCACCGCCCGGGAGCCAATCCTCCGCTTGAGAGCCACGAGGTCGGTGGTAAGAGGCCTGCCGACCATGGCGAAGAACAGACGTTACGGCCGTCATAACTGGCCCCGCTGCGAACCAAGATGAGACTGACGGTTGCCATCCTCTGGCGGCTCCGCCGGGTCACGATTAGCTTCGATAGGTAGAAATCCTTCGATCTCCTCCGCCATCGGCCCCAAAGCATGCCTTCCCGGACCCATCAAGTCGCTCACTGGCTCTTCGATGTGCCGCTCCGGTCGAAGCTCCTGCACAAGCTGGCGCGGGCGTATTGCCGCGTGTACACCAATGGCCGCCTCGACCGCTGCGATATCCGCACCAATGGCGAGTTGGCGTTCTTGCAGCGGGTCGCTCCGAGCCTACAAACCGCTTTCGACGTCGGGGCGAACGTCGGCGACTGGACCGCCGAGCTGGTCGCCCTCAATGCCGGGGTGAACGTGCACGGCTTCGAGCCGATCCCGGGCACGCGTGCCAAGTTCGAGGGACGCGGCTTCCCGGAGACGGTTCGCGTCAATCCGTTCGGCCTCAGCAACGAACCCGGCTCGCTCACGATCTACAACTACGGCGACGGGAGCGGCATGAATAGCCTGTATCGCCGCGAGGATATGGAGGCCAAGAACAGCTCGCTCAAGCCGCAACCGCAAGAGATCCAACTCGGCGTGCTCGACGACTACGCGGCCGAGAACAGCGTCGAGCGGATCGACATGCTCAAGATCGATGTCGAAGGTCACGAGCTCTCGGTCCTGAAGGGGGCAACCCGCATGCTGGCGGAGGGGCGCATCGGGATGATCCAGATCGAGTACGGCACCTCCTTCCAGCTCGCCAACACGCTGCTGCGCGATATCTTCGAGGTCGTTGCTCCCGCGGGGATGACCGGCGGACGCATTACGCCGGACGGTGTCCTCAAGGAAGACGGCTACCACGCCCGGCTCGAGGATTTCCGGCTGAGCAACTGGGTTTTCGCCCGCCCCGACCACCCGCAAGCGTGGAGCTGAGCACCGGCTCGCGTGCTAGCTCAGCCCGGTCGCTTGCTTCGATCAGCCGGCAGCCGGTAGGCTTGGGGAGACGCTTGATTCAATCCCCCTAAGACCCCTGCCCCACGCTGCGATGGACCGCCAGTACAGCAAGAACGTTCAACGGAAGATCAACGACTTCTACAACAACCGCGAGGCGTCCGGCCTCCAGCGGTTGCAGGAGCTCGTCACGGATCTCTACTTGGCCGAGGGTAAGAAGCGAGCCCAGACCTGGGGCTACATCGAGAAGGCGCTCGAAAAGACCGGCCTCAAGCCCGAGCGGATCGCTCACCTTAAAGCGAAGGACGACCCGCAGTTGCTGGCGAAGGTCGTCGAAGAGCTGATGGCTTCGTAATGAACGACGGGCTAAGTGACAGTCCCTTCCGACTGCCGCTAGGGGTCACCGGATTCCGCCACTCAAGCGACTGTGAGTTATCGACATCTGATGAACAACTTTTCTTACGAGACGCGCGACGAGTCGTCGATGAGCTACCGGCTAGGATCGCTGAAGACAGCATCCAGCTAGGCCCTGTCTGAGAATCACACGACGGCCATCAATCTTAGGTAGCGTTTA
>CAYGUP010000105.1:0-9863 GCA_964353155.1 uncultured Planctomycetaceae bacterium
TGACGACGCCGTCGACGTCGGTGTAGATCTCACAAGACTCCGAAACAATAAAAAAAAAAAGGGCGACGGCGGTCGTGTCGCTTCCGCCCCGACCGAGGGTCGTGATGTTGAGTTCTTCGTCGATCCCCTGGAAGCCGGCCGCGATGACGATGCGCCCCGCGTCGAGGTGCTGACGCATCCGATCGGTCGAGATCGATTGGATGCGTGCTTTGCCGTGCGCGCTATCCGTGCGGATGCCGATCTGCCCGCCGGTGAGGCTCACGGCCTGGCCGCCCAGGTCGTGGATGGCCATCGCCATCAACGCGACGCTGACCTGCTCGCCGGTCGAGAGGAGCATGTCCATCTCGCGCGCGGGCGGGGTGTCGCAGACTTGGTCGGCGAGGTCGACGAGCACGTCCGTGTTCTTGCCCATCGCCGAGACGACCATGACGACCTGGTTGCCCTGCTGCTGGGCCCGCAACGCCCGACGGGCCGCTGCACGGATCTTCTCGGCGTCGGCCACACTGGTGCCGCCGAACTTTTGAACGATTAATGACATGGGTTGTGGTTGAACCGCCAAGACGCCAAGAGACGCCAAGGATCGCCAGGGGGGTTAATGAGTTAGGACAATTCTTTTGAATCCATCCTTGAGCAAGACCTCGTTGAAGTTGATCAGCAAGCCCAGTTCGAGGTTGGTTGCCCTGAGATAGTTCAAGACTTGAGCATGGTGGATCGGGTGTAAGGCCTCGACTGACTTAAGTTCAACGACGACCAAATCGGCCACGAGGAAGTCGAGCCTCGCGTCGCCGACCGGCCGATTCTTGTAAGTGAGTTGGATCGCCTTCTCTCGCTCAAAAGGAATCTGCCTTTCAAGCAACTCGATCTCTAATGCCCTCTGGTAAACCGATTCTAAGAAGCCAGGCCCCAAGGTTCGGTGGACCTCCAAGCTCGCCTCGAAAACCCCCTTCGCTAGCTGATCTACCTCAGCACTCGGCTCACGCATCTTGGCGATCCCTGGCGTTCGTGGCGTCTTGGCGGTTAGCTCCGCAGGAACCAACGCATCGCCTCCCAGCCGTTGGGGAAGGCGAGGTCGGAGGCTGCGGCGGTGCCGTCGTGGTAGGCGGTGGCCGGGTCGGGCGTGATGCCCGAGCCGGCGAGGCAGACGGGCACGTCGCCGTGGGAGTGTTTCTTGGTGCTGAGGAAGGTCGGGTGGTCGGGGCTGATCATCACACGCCAACCATCTTGGGACGCGGCGCCGTGGGACGCGAGTGCCTGGGCCAACGGGCCGACGATCTCGCGGTCGATCGCCTCGATCGCCTTGACCTTCTCGTCGGCGCGGCCCTCGTGGGAGGCCTCGTCGGGGGCTTCGACGTGGACACAGACGAGGTCGTACTCGTCCAACGCCTCGATGGCATAGCGGCCCTTGGCGGCGTAGTCGGTATCGAGGTAGCCGGTCGCCCCCGGGACTTCCAGGCGATCCCAGCCGACGAGCGCCGCGATGCCCCGCAGCAGATCGACCGCCGTGATCATTGCCCCGCGCGGGCCGTACTTCTCAGCGAACGGGGTGAGGGTCGGCGCACCGCCCTGGCCCCACAGCCAGACGCTGGTGATCGGCTTCTTGCCGGCGGCAGTACGGGCCTGGTTGACCGGGTGCTCGGCGAAGAGCTGCTCGGTCGCTTCCATGAGCTCGACCAAGACGCCGCCGCCGGGGCCTTTCGGGTGGGCGTCGTGGATGGTGAGGTCGGTCCAGTCGTGCGGGGCCTCGGTGCGGGTGTCGTTGGTGAAGGGGGCGGGCAGCTTGTCGCCCCGCCAGATCAGCAGGTTGCGGTAGCTGACGCCCGGGACGAATTCGAGCGCGCCGTTCCACTTCGGATCGCTGGCGATCTGTTGCTGCGCGTCCTTGAGCAACGCGGTCGATTCCTCGGTCGAGGCATGCCCGGCCGTGAAATCGATCATCACCGGGCCGTCGCCGAGGTCTTCGACCGTGACCGTGTTGCAGCGGACGGCCCAGTCGTTCGGGCCGAGCTCGATCCCTTGCGCCGCGGCTTCCATCGGGGCGCGGCCGGTGAAGTGCTCGAACGGGTCGTAGCCCAGCAGCGACAGGTTGCCGATCTCGCTGCCGGCGGGCAGGGCCTTCGGCGTGTGGCACGCGCTGGCGACCGCCCCGGCCTTGGCGAGCGCGTCCATATGCGGGGTGTTGGCCGCTTCGAGCGGCGTCTTGCCGCCGAGCGACTCTTGCGGCTCGTCGGCTGAGCCGTCGGGGATGATGATCGCGTATTTCATGAGAGGGTTCGTTTGTCACGAAGAAACGACGAAACCAAGAAGGCTCGACGTTGTCGTTTATTCCTTCGTTTCGTCGTTGCTTTGTGTTGATGGAACTAGGTTGGATCGTTGACGCGGAGTCGCACGGGGGGGGCGGTTACTTCGGACAACCGGGCGATCGCTTCGCAGGCTTTGGCCACGGCACCTTCGGTGGTGGCGTGGGTCATGAGGACCAGCGGGACGATCTTGCCGGTGTCAACCGGCTGTTGCTGGAAGCTCGCGATCGAGATGCCTTCCGCGGCGAGGGCCGTGGCGACTTGGGCCAGCACGCCGGGCTCGTCGGCCGCGTTGATGCGGAGGTAGAACGTTGCGTTGGCGTCTGCCGGGTCGGCGATGGCGGTCCGCTCGGACTCTTCGCTCCAGAGCTTGAGCGTTTGGAAGGTGAGCTTTGCGCGGCCGACCGCCGTGTCGATCAGGTCGGCCACCACGGCCGAGGCGGTCGGCATCTGGCCGGCGCCGGGGCCTTCGAAGAGGAGCTCGCCGACCGCGTCGGCCGTCACGCGGACCGCGTTCATCGGGCCGGCCACATCGGCCATCGGGTTGCCGTTCTTGACCAGCGTCGGGCCGACGGAGAGTTGCAGCCCCGTGTCGGTCAGCTTGGCCACGCCTAGCAGCTTGATCGTGTAGCCGAGTTCCTGCGCCATCTGCACGTCGGCTAGGTCGAGCGTATCGATGCCGACACGCGGGATCTTTTCCCACTTCGGCCGCGCTCCGAACGCCAGGTGCGAGAGGATCGCCAGCTTCTGGGCCGTATCGGTCCCGTCGACATCCATCGCCGGATCGGCTTCGGCGTAGCCGAGGCGCTGCGCCTCGGCGATGACCTCTTCGTAGGGGACGCCCTCGGCGTGCATCTTCGAGAGGATGAAGTTGCACGTGCCGTTGAGGATGCCGGTGAGCGAGTCGACCTGGTTGGCCGACAGGCACTGGCTCAGGTTGGCGATGATCGGCACGCCGCCGGCGACGGCGGCCTCGAAGGCGATCGTGCGGCCCGCTTTGCGTGCCGCGTCGAACAGCTCCGGGCCGTGGGCGGCGAGCAGGGCCTTGTTCGCGGTGACGACATCCTTGCCGGCTTCCAGCAGGCCGAGGACGACCTCGCGGGCCTTCTCGACCCCACCCATCAGCTCGGCGACGACATCGATTTCGGGGTCGGCGATGATCGATTCGATCTTGTCAGTCAGCACCCCGTCGGGCAGGTCGCAGTCGCGTGGCTTGGCCAGATCGCGGACCGAGGCCTTGGTCAGCCACAGTACCTTGCCGGCCTGCCGGGCGGTCCGGTCGCCGTGGTCGAGCAGGATGCGGGCAACCCCGGACCCCACGGTACCGAGGCCGACGAGGCCGATGTTGCTCTTATCTTCGGGTGATTTAGCCACGGGGCGAACTCAACGGGCGGCGGCGGGGTCCAGAAACCAGACCCGCCAGTAGACGCACGCGACGACCGAAGGTCAACGGACGGCGTGGTTTGCGCTCGATACGCCGGGCGGTAGACTCAGCAACCTGAGCAGCAAACCCAACATTCAGCGAGCCCACGACAATTCAGCGAGCCCACGACAATTCAGCGAGCCCACGACGCCAGTCGTGGGAGTGAAGTTGGTACCCGGATTCCTCCCACGACTGGCGTCGTGGGCTCGCTGTCTATTCGCTGTTATTCCCCCTTCCAACTTCTCAATTCCCACTTCGGCAGATGCCCCGCTACAACCCCGCTGTTATCGAACCCAAGTGGCAGGCCTACTGGGACGAGAAGAAGACCTTCGCGGCTCCGCGGCTGCCCGAAGAGAAGGGGGAGAAGCTCTACGCACTCGATATGTTCCCGTACCCATCGGGCGATGGGCTCCACGTGGGGCACCCGGAGGGGTACACCGCCACGGACATCGTCTGTCGCGCGAAGCGCATGCAGGGCGTGTCGGTCGTCCACCCGATGGGCTTCGATGCGTTCGGCCTGCCGGCCGAGGAGCACGCGATCAAGACCGGCGAGCACCCGCGGGTGCAGACCGAGAAGAATATCGATACGTTCCGCCGCCAGTTGAAGATGCTCGGCTTCAGCTACGACTGGGACCGCGAGATCGCAACCACCGACGTCGAGTACGTCCGCTGGACGCAGTGGATCTTCTTGAAGCTGTACGATACGTGGTTCGACAAGGAGCAGCAGAAGGGGCGACCGATCAGCGAATTGGTCATCCCCGACGACGTGAAGGCGATGGGCGAGGACTTTGCTCGCAAGTGGGTCGATGAGAAGCGACTCGCTTTCCAGAGCTCGGCCCCGGTGAACTGGTGCCCGGCGCTCGGCACGGTGTTGGCCAACGAGGAGGTCATCGATGGCAAGAGCGAACGCGGCAGCCACCCGGTCGAACGCCGCCCGTTGCGGCAATGGATGCTGCGGATCACCGACTACGCCGACCGCTTGGCGACCGGCCTCGACCAGCTCGACTGGCCCGAGGGCGTGAAGGCGTTGCAACGCAACTGGATCGGACGCAGCACGGGTGCCGAGGTCGATTTTCGGATCGAAGGGGGAGGGGCGAAGGCGGAAGGCGGAAGTTTCCCAGAGAAGCCGGCCGATGGTGTGCTCCGCGTCTACACAACGCGCCCCGACACGCTCTTCGGGGCAACCTACATGGTGATCGCGCCGGAGCACCCGTACGCGGCACGGCTCACGACCCCCGAGCAGAACGACGTCGTGACGGCCTATATCAAGGCGGCCGCCTTCAAGAGCGACTTGGATCGGACGGAGCTGTCGAAGGAGAAGACCGGCGTCTTCACCGGCAGCCACGCGATCAATCCAGTGAACGGCGAAGAGATTCCCATCTGGATCGCCGATTACGTGCTCATCAGCTACGGCACCGGAGCCATCATGGCCGTGCCAGCGCACGACGAACGCGACTACGAGTTCGCCAAGCAGTTCGGCATCGCGATCAAGCCGGTTGTTGACCCGGGCAAGGCGGCACCGGATGACGATCGCGCCGAGGTGCTCGCCGGCAAACAGGTCTATTCGGGCGCCGGCGTCGCGATCAACTCGGGCGATTTCGACGGCACGCCGACCGTTGAGTTCAAAGCCAAGATCACAAAGTGGCTCGCCGAGCAGGGCGTCGGTGCCGAGGCCGTGAACTACAAGCTCCGCGACTGGCTCTTCAGCCGTCAGCGGTTTTGGGGCGAGCCGTTCCCGATCGCTCACGAGCTGGACGACGAGGGCAAACCGACCGGCCAGATCCGCACGGTTCCCGTGGAAGACCTCCCGGTCGACCTGCCGCACCTCGACGACTTCAAGCCGCACGGCCGTCCCGAGCCGCCGCTCGACAAGGCCCCGGACGAGTGGCTCTACCCGACCATCGACGGCGTGAAGTGCAAGCGGGAGACCAACACCATGCCACAGTGGGCCGGCAGTTGTTGGTACTACCTCCGGTTCCTCGACCCGAACAACACCGAGGCACCGATCGATCCGGAGATCGAGAAGGCTTGGATGCCGGTCGACCTTTATATCGGCGGGGCCGAGCACGCCGTGCTGCACCTGATGTACGCGCGGTTCTGGCACATGGTGCTGTTCGACCGCGGCGTCGTGAGCACGCCGGAGCCGTTCGGCAAGCTCGTGAACCAGGGCATGATCTTGGGCGAGAACAACGAGAAGATGTCCAAGAGCCGCGGCAACGTGGTCAACCCGGACGATGTCGTCGAGCACCACGGTGCCGACGCCTTGCGGCTCTACGAGATGTTCATGGGGCCGCTCTCTGATTCCAAGCCGTGGAACATGGACGGCGTTGCGGGCGTGGCGAACTTCCTGGGCCGCGTTTGGCGTCTGGTCATCGATGAGAAGGCCGAGGAGCCTGTCCTCCACGAGTTGGTCTCCGACGCCGAGCCGACCGCCGAGCAACTCCGCACGCTGCACGCCACGATCAAGGCGGTGACCGAGGATATCGATCGGTTGAGCTTCAACACGGCGATCGCGCGGATGATGGAGTTCGTCAATTTCTTCAACAAGGAAGCGACCCGCCCGCGGGCCTGCTTGGAGCCGTTCATCCTGTTGCTGTCGCCGTTCGCGCCGCACCTGGGCGAAGAGCTCTGGTCGCTGCTCGGTCACCGAGGGACCTTGGCTTACCTGCCTTGGCCATCGTTCGACGAGTCGCATCTGAAGCAGGACACGATTGAGCTGCCAGTGCAGATCAAGGGCAAGGTTCGTGCTAAGATCAGCGTGGCGGCCGACGCCGACCAAGCGACCGTGCTCGCCGCGGCGAAGGCGGAGCCACGCATCGCCGAGCTGATCGCCGGCAAAGAGATGATCAAAGATGTCGTCGTGCCGGGCCGGCTGGTGAACTTGGTGATCAAGGGCTGAGGGTCCCTTTGACAAGCAACTTGACTGTGGGAGGGGTCTCCTGACCCCGATTACGCGTTCCATGCCGAAACGTATCACCCACGCCGGGAGTTCGTCCAAGCTGAGGGCGGGGCGTATCTCGGTTGATTGGGAGTGCTACGCGGTGACCAAGGTGGTCCTCGGCCGGAAGCCGGTCTTGAACCGACCGAACGTAGCACCTGTGTTGCTGGATTCGCTCGAGTACCTCCGCCAGAAGGATCGCATCAAACTCTTTGCGTTCTGTGTGATGCCGGATCACTTGCACACGCTCTTTTGTCTGATGCCCGGCGAGCGGATTTCGAGCGTGGTCGGTAGCTTCTCGAAGTTCACCGCTCGGAGTATCAACCGCCTGACTTCGTCGTCGGGTCCATTCTGGCAGGAGGGCTTCCACGATCGTCATTGTCGGAATCGGCGTGAGCTGGAGAGCTTTTGTCAGTACATTGAGCACAACCCAGTGCGTGCGGGGTTGGTAGCGGAACCACAAACTTGGGCTTTCTCATCGGCGAGTGCCGATCGAAAAGTAATGCTCGATCGCGAGTGGTGGCCGTAATCGGCGTCGGAGACGCCTCCCACAGTTTCGTGTTTTTTTGCTGAGATGATCTCCTAATGAAAAATGTCGTCGCTTTGATTCTTGGTGGTGGTCGCGGGACGCGGCTGATGCCGCTTACGGGTTACCGCTCGAAGCCTGCCGTGCCGCTGGCCGGCAAGTATCGACTGATCGATATCCCGATCAGCAACTGCATCAACTCGGGGATCAGCGACTGCTACGTGCTGACGCAGTTCCTCTCGGTCAGCCTGCACCAGCACATCCGCGGCACGTACCGCTTCGATGCGTTCAGCAACGGGTTTGTCGAGATCCTGGCTGCTCAGCAGACGATGGAGGACGACGCGAAACGCGATTGGTACCAGGGAACCGCCGACGCCGTGCGGAAGAACCTGAACTACTTCCTGGAGTCGAATTACGACTACGTGCTCATCCTGTCGGGCGATCAGCTCTACCGGATGGACTTCCAGCGGATGCTCGACGACCACCTCCGCTCGAACGCCGATGTAACCATCGCCACCAAGCCAGTCGATCGCAAGCAGGCGGCCGGGCTCGGCCTGATGCAGGCGGACGATAGCGGACGTGTGACCGGTTTCGTCGAGAAGCCCAAGACGAAAGAAGAGCAGGACAAGGCAGCCGTCGACCCGGCGTGGATCGACGCCCGCGGCATCGAGAGCAACGGCCGCGATTGCCTCGCTTCGATGGGCATCTACTTGTTCAACCGGCAGACGCTCATCGATCTGCTCAAGAACGAAGACCACAGCGATTTCGGCAAGGAGATCTTCCCCGCCGCGATCAGCGACAATCGGGTGCAGATCCACCTGTTCGATGGCTACTGGGAGGATATCGGAACGATCCGCTCGTTCTACGAGTCGAACCTGGAGCTGGCGCAGGCCAACCCGCCGTTCTCGATGTCGTCGGCGAGCTCGCCGATCTACACGCGTCCCCGCTTCTTACCGCCGACGCGGATCGACGGGGCCGAGGTGAACCGCAGCTTGGTCGCCGACGGCTGTGTCATCGAGCCGGGGGCGAAGATCGACAACAGCGTGATCGGCTTGCGTTGCCGCATCGGCCGCGATGTGACCATCCGCAACACGGTCTTGATGGGTGCCGACTACTACGAGCAGACGAAGCATATCGCCCAGAACGACGCCGAGGGCCTGCCGCGGATCGGCATCGGGCCTGGCGCGGTGATCGATGGGGCGATCCTCGATAAGAACTGCCGCATCGGCGCCGGGGCTCGGGTGGTAAACGACACGGATCGCCAAGACTTTGACGGTGACGCCGGTGTGGTCGTCCGCGACGGGGTCGTTGTCGTGCCGAAGAACGCGGTCCTGCCGCCCGGCTGGCGGCTTTCCTGACGCGTTCCGGCGGCACCGGAACATGGACGCGGTCCTCGGCTGCGGTAGAATGCGAGGCTCAGCCGGCGGCGGCAGCGGATGCCGTTGCGGCCCTGTGACCACCTCGCCTGCTACTGCGTGGACCCGATGTCGATTAACGCCCCTTGTCTGTCGCTCGTTCTTGTCCTCTTCATCGCGTCGGTTGCCCCGGCTCAGCAGGCCGAGCAAGGGGGCTCTTCGCCCCAGCGGGAGACGGTCGAGATCGAGCCGTACACCGGCCCGCCGATCTTCCTGCCAAAGGTGACCCCGCCCCCACCGCCCAAGGAAGTGGAGTCTCGGACGATCAAGGAGAAGTTTCCCGACTCGGAGACCGTTCGGTTCGAGCGACGGGTCGTGAAGTACTCGGACAACTCGATCCTCAGCGATGGCCCGCATAAAGAGTATTACTCCAGCGGCCAGCTCTACGTCGAGGGCGAGTTCGATAAGGGGAAGGCGGCCGGCACGTGGACTTACTACCACGCGAACGGCACGGTCGCGAAGGAAGTGACCTACAAGCAGGGCAAGCCCGACGGGGAGCTTCTGATTTACAGCGAAGAGGGCAAGCTCGTCGCCAAGCGTGAGTACACCCTGGGCCGTCGCGCCGGCACGTGGGACACCTACACGAGCGACGGCACCCAGAAGATCCGTCAAGAGAACTACCAGGACGGCAAGGCAAACGGCGAGTTCAAGGTCTGGTTCGCCAGCGGCCAGCTCCGCCAGCAGATGACCTTCGACGACGGCAAACGCGAGGGGATCGCCCGCGAGTGGACCAGCACCGGCGAGAAGCGGGCCGAGATCAACTACCGCGACGGCAAACGCAACGGCAAGGCGACCGTCTGGGGCCGCGACGGCAAGGTCACCGAGCAAGTCTATGAAGACGATCGGGTCGTGAGCACGCCGCGCTAGCACCGGGTGGGTCGGTTGGCGGTGAGGCGCCGGGCGTCTACGGTCTTACGAGCGGGGGGGCGTTCTTCGACTCCTCCCGTTTCGTTTGTGATGCTTGCCCCGATACGTCGTCAGTAGGCCGCTTGCTGTTAT
Organism: uncultured Planctomycetaceae bacterium; assembly: GCA_964353155.1. Taxonomy (GTDB): domain Bacteria; phylum Planctomycetota; class Planctomycetia; order Pirellulales; family Lacipirellulaceae; genus Botrimarina. The sequence continues at coordinate 9,599 of CAYGUP010000105.1, forward strand.
GCCCGAAGAGTCGCCCAAGAGAACGCAGCCGAAGCCCGGTGAATCGCCCGCCTCGCGCGGCAAGCCGGGCGGACGGCCTCAGCCGTCGCTGCTGCTGATCGGCTTGATGGGCTTGGCCCTCGGCCTCGTGGCGATCCAGACGTTCAGCCAAGTCTCCGAGGTCGACTACGGCTTCTTCTGGAAGCAAGTCGAGGCCGACAACATCGCCCGGGTCGATATCTCGGGCCAAACGCTGGTCGGTGAATTCAAGGACCCGCCCCTCCCG
>CAYGUP010000106.1:0-9836 GCA_964353155.1 uncultured Planctomycetaceae bacterium
GGGGCATCGGCAACTCGGGCGGCGTGAAGATGTACATCCAGGACCAAGGCGGGGCGGGCTACGCCGCGCTCGGAGCGGTAAGCCAAGAGGTGATTGGAGCGTCGCTACAACAAGCCGGTCCGGAGACGGGGCTTGCGTTCGCGTTTTCGTTCTTCCGCGCGGCCGTTCCCCAACTCTACGCAGATATCGACCGCGTTCGTGCCCAGCAACTCGATGTGCCGGTCTCCAATGTGTTCGAGACCCTGCAGGTCTTCCTCGGGTCGTTGTACGTCAACGATTTCAACTACCTGGGCCGCACCTATCGGGTTACAGCCCAAGCGGAGCCCGAGTTCCGCGATCAGGTCGAAGACATCAACCGCCTGCGAACCCGCAGCGCCAGCGGGGCGATCGTGCCGCTGGGGACGATCGTTCAGATGAAAGAGCGGGTCGGCCCGGACCGTGTGGTCCGCTACAACCTCTTCCCCTCCGCCGACGTGCAGGGCGTGACCCTGCCCGGGGCGAGCACGGGCCAAGCGATCGCTTCGCTCGAACGGATCGCGGATCAGACCCTGCCCCAAGGCTTCGCTTACGAGTGGACCGATCTGGCGAAGCAAGAGAAGCTCGAAGGGAGCACCTCGTTGCTCATCTTCCCGCTCTGTGTGGTCTTCGTCTTCCTGACCCTCTCGGCGCAGTATGAGAGTTGGCTGTTGCCGTTGGCTGTTGTTCTCATCGTGCCGCTCTGCCTCCTGTTCGCGATCGGTGGCGTCTGGTTCCGTGGCATGGACAACAACGTGCTCACGCAGATCGGTTTCATCGTGCTGATCGCCTTGGCGTGCAAGAACGCGATCCTGATCATCGAGTTCGCCAAGACGCTCGAGGACGAAGGAAGAGACCGCTTCGAGGCCGCCGTCGAAGCGTGCCGCATGCGGCTGCGGGCGATCCTGATGACCGCCCTCTCTTTCGTGCTCGGGGTGATCCCGCTGCTGATCGCGACCGGGGCCGGCTCGGAGATGCGTCGGGCGCTGGGGACCGCGGTCTTCAGCGGCATGCTCGGGGTCACGATCCTCGGCCTCTTTCTGACGCCGGTCTTCTACGTTTTGCTTCGTGGTCTGGTCCGGGTGAAGGAGTAACCGGTGTGATCGATCCGATGCCCTACCGCCTCGGCTGTCCGGTCTGGGCATGCGAGGCATGGCCCGGCACGCTTTACTCGACCAAGAATCGACGGCGATGGTTGTCGGAGTACTCGACGGTGTTCGGAACGGTCGAGGGAAACACCACGTTCTATGCCTTGCCCAAGGCGGAGGTGGTCGCGAGGTGGGCGGACGAGTCGGCCGACGGCTTCCGTTTCGCCCTGAAGACGCCGAGGTCGATTACCCACGAGCACCAATTGGTCGGCGCCCAGCGTGAGACGGCCGAATGGATCGAGCGTTTGCGGACGCTGCAAGCGGCGGATCGACTCGGCCCGACCCTGCTGCAACTCCCGCCGTTCTTTTCGGACGGGCAGTTCGACGACCTGGCACGCTTCGTCGAGGCCTGGCCGAAGGACCTGCCGTTGGCGGTCGAGCCGCGTTACGAGGCTTACTTCGACGGCGGGCCGGTCGAGAACGAATTCGACGCGCTGCTCAGGGAGCGGGGAGTCGATCGGGCCTTGTTCGATAGCCGGGCGCTGTTCAATTCGCCACCCGAAGACGAGAGCGAGAAGGCCTCGCGAGGCAGGAAGCCGAACCCGCCCCATCGACAGACCGTGACTGGCCGGGGACCGTTCTTGCGATTCATCGGGCGCAATCGGCTCTCGTTGATCGATCCCTGGATCGGAGCGTGGGGCGAGGTGATCGCGGGTTGGATCGAAGCGGGGCTGAACCCGTACATCTTCTGCCACGCCCCGAACGATGCATTCGCACCGGCGTTTGCACGGAGGCTTCACGCAGCCCTCCAGAAGCGGCTGCCGCAACTCCCCGACATGCAGGCTTGGCCGGGGCAATCGGCCCCGAAGCAGCAATCACTCTTCTGAAACGTTCGCCTAGCTTGGAGATTGGCCGGCCGATTCGGCCGCCCACTTCGCGTTGACGTTGCACGAATGCCGCACTTGGCAACGGATGCGGGCGGAGACGCTCGGCCACGGCCGATGGGTTGGCGGCGCGGGCTCGTCCTCACCCCAATGCCGCGAGATCAGCCGCCAGCCCGGTTCGTCGGACGACCATCGCCAGCGGAGCCCGTCGTCGTCTTGGTAGACACGCCCGTCGGCCATCACCGAAGCGATTTTGTCGATGGCGATCCGCACCTCGGCCGGGTTGGCGACCACCGATCCGCCGCTCTGGACGCTGCGGACGACCTGCTCTTCGCAACGTTGAAGACGGGTCTCGGTTGGCGGATCGCCCAGATGGATTTGCTCGTAGTCGGCACAGCAGTCGTAGGCGGCCTCGTGGCAAGAGAGGCGGATGCCATACCAGGTGTCGCCTCGCTGGACATGGAGGTAGGTCGATTCACTGTTGGGCGAACGCTCGGTCTCGCAGCGGAGGCCGGCCTCGGCGGCCGTTGCTTCGCCAAGGGCTGCGAGGCGGGCGGTTGCCTCGGTGCGCGGGATCGGCGGTTCGGCGGGTCCTTCTTCCACGAGCGTTAGCTTAGCCGACGCGACAGGATCTGTTTCTCGGCCTTCCGCCAGTACCGGCTGAACCGCTTGAGATCGACCAGTTGGTTGAACTCAACCATCGGCTCCGGGTCGATCCAATGAACGCCCAGGGCCTCGCCCTGGCGTTTGATCCGTGGATCAACGCTGCGCGCGGTCTCGATGCGTGTGACGCCGTGACGCGAGGCGAAGGCCGAGACCGTCTCAACCACCCCGCCCTTCACGATCTCGATGCCGGGGAGCTCTAACGCGGACTCGTAAAGGAACACGATCCGCTTGAGCGAGAGTTGCTCCGCGGCGATCCAATCTTCGTCAAAGACAAACAGAGTCGGTTGGTCCGCTCGCACCCATTGCGGCGAGAGCATCTCGTCGTGGACCCAGGTGATGGCTTCGATCGGCATCAGGTGGACTCCCGGAAGAGACGGTCGTTCAGCTCCTCGTACGTTCCCGCGAACGGCGAGCTGCCGTCGGCATCCACACCACGGTACCGGCCGCCGGTCACCTTGATCAGGTTGTCCTGGTTGAAGATATAGGGCTTCACGGCGAACGTGCTGGCGACCCACTGCCACGACAGGTTGTTCGAGGCGACGTCGCCGTCGAGCAGGTGCGAGAGCATCCACCGCGCCCCCGCCTGCCAACGGACGTGCCGCCAATGCACGACATAGGCGGCGATCTTCATGCGGAACTGGTTGTGCAGGTGCCCGGTCGTATGCAACTCATTCACCACCCCGTCGACGAAATCGTTATCCGTCTCGCCGGCGAGGAAATCGGCGGGCAGCTCGTCGGCGTAGTGGTCGGCGTCGTAGCCGGTCTTGTAGGGCTCGCGGTCTTCCCAAACCTCGTCGCCGATGTCGTCCAACACCCGACGCCAGTAGTCCCGCCAGGCGAGCTCTTGCAGCAGCTTGAAACCGGCGTGTGGCGACCCGGCGATCTCGATCACCCGATCGCGTGTCTCGGCCAATCCGAGCACGCCATGCCGGAGGTAAGCCGACAGACGCGTCACGGCGCCGTTGAGCGAGTTCCGCGTCCGCCCGTACGCCGGCGGGTCAACGATCGCCAAGCGTTCTTCGGCAGCGGCTCTGCCGCCCCGCGTTTCGGAGACCGCACCGTTGATTGCCACCGCTTCGGGAAACGCTTCGCGGCAGTGAGCGAGCAGGTCATCGCGTGAATCGAACCGCGTCGGCATTGCCGACCAGGAGGCTTGGCTTCCGGTTGTTTGCTCATCTTTGGACATGCCGAATCGTAGTTCGCCCCCGCCCGCCGGCCAGTGCCAACCCGGGTGCCGTCCGGGTTGCGGACTGGCTACGATACTGACAGTGTTTTTCGATTCCATCGACTCGAGGCGGAGGCTGGTTCCATGCGAAGCATTGGCCTGCTCACGGTTTTTATCTTGTTCGCGACGGCTGTCGCTCACCAAACGGCTGCGCAAGAAGCAACGGCCGAAGCCGCTGAGGAAGCGGCGGTTCAGGTTGAAGAAGCCGTGGACGAAACAGCCCCAGCTGCCGAGTCAGCGGTAGAAGCAATCGAGGAGCCCGCCGACGCCGAAGAGCCTGTCGCTGATGAGGAAGCAGACGCCTCAGAAGACTCCGGTGAGGAGGCTGTCGAGGAAGTCGTCGAGGAAGAGACCGGTCCCGGCTTCTTCGAGTTAGTGCAAGGCCTGCCGCCCTTGCTCGCTTTGCTGCACCATGCGGCTGTGCATATGCCGATCGCTTTGTGGCTGCTCGGGGCGTTCTTTGTCTTCGTGGGTGTATTCGTGCCGTCGTGGCGGAACCAGATCCCGCTTGCTTGCCTGATCGGCGGCGCTCTGACCTCGGTCGCCGCCGCCGCGACGGGCTGGTGGTACTCAGACCACGAGAACGGCGACGGCTGGGCGTGGGCCGATGGCGTCGACTGGTCGATTCAGTTGGACCAGCATCGCTGGCTCGGCGTCACGCTCGCGGTGGTTTCGCTGATCCTCTCCGTGATCGCGTTGATCAGCCAAAATAAGCAGAGCAAGGGTCTCGGCTTCATCTGGCGTGTCGGCCTCCTCGGGCTCGCCGCGGCGGTCGCTTGGGAGGGACACATTGGTGGCGAACTGATCATGGGCGAAGGCTTCTTCGAGGAAGCCGTCGAGGCATGGCTCAGCGGCGAATAGCCATCACTGGAAAGCCGGAGCGGGGGCTTCCGAATCGGCCGCAGACTCGATCTGGTTCGCTTGGTACCGCCCGACAACGTGACCCACGGCGGCACCGCCGATCGACAGCAGCGCATCGGCTTGCGGGACGAATAATGCCGCCTGCCCGCCCACCTCGCGGCCCATCTGCGGCGCGAGGATGCGGCGTGCCTCGGCTTGCTCTTCGGTGGTGCCGGTCTCTTCGAGGTGCTCGTAGACGACCTGCTTGGAGCGTGCCTCGTGGACGATGCCCACAAGCGGGAAGAGACGCATCGTCGAGTAGAAGCCGGGGTGGGTCTTCTGATGGTTGTCGTACGCTTGGGCGGCTTGCTCCATCGCGAGCGCCGGGACGTCGGAGTAGACGTGGACGCTATCGGTGAACGGGTTGTACCAATCACCGCCGACAAGGCGGCCGGGCACGATCGAGTAACCAAGCGTGTACAGCGCCCCAACCGTTGCCCGCCAAGGCAGCGCGATGCGGTCGTTCTTTGCCAGCCGCTTCCACTCGCCGATCGGGTCGTACTGGTTGACCCGCACCATGACGCCATCAACCCGATTCGCGGCGAGGAAGTCGGTGGTCTCTTCGACCGTCCGGGGCGAGATGTCGTGGTTGTCGGCGCGGGGATCGAGCAGCAGCAGCTTGTTTGGCACGCCGATTACCCAGCCGACGCCATCGATGATCGGGCGGCGTTGACCGTGCTCGACGTCGATCTCGAAGGTCGGCGTACCGATCGAGGCCGGGCCTGCGGCGGTCGTGATCGGCTCCAGGGCGGTGGCAGCACCGGCCGCTGTCAGCATCGCCACCGTTAGCAGAGCGTTTCTCATGATGTCCCTTCTCTCCTGTTGCTAGCATCGGCATCCCGCAGGCCGAGCGGCAGGAGAGTACGAAGCGGCGTCATCAAGAGCCAGACCAGTCTGGGACGCACTCCACCCACCCAAAGCAGCAGGCGCAGGTGAAGACGCCTCTAGGGCCGGATTAGGTGCGACAAGATGCCCCGGCGGCAATCGAGATCGTGGTGATCTGCGCCAACCAATCGAAGAAGGCCATCAATCCGGCGTGAGCCGAAGCTCTGCGGGCACTGGCGTCGTGCCGAGAAAAACGCAGAAGCACCCGATGCATCAGGCGCGGTAAGGTCTGAGCAAAACGAAGCCGAGACCGCCCAGAAAATCAGTAGCGGCAGAGGGACTCGAACCCCCGACACGCGGATTATGATTCCGCTGCTCTAACCAACTGAGCTATGCCGCCAGCGAGAGACGCGGGGCAGGAATCGCCGGCTGAGGGCCCATTAGGCCGACTCAAGCCTCAGGACTCAAGCCTCAGGACTCCACAAGTACACCCCAGAGGATTCGAACCTCTAACCTTCGGATTCGTAGTCCGATGCTCTATCCAGTTGAGCTAGGGGTGCTCGCCGTAAGTCATTCTACATAAATTACTTACGTCATTCAGCAGCGACTCGTCGATCATGCGATAGGCAGTTGCCTGCAGTCGATTTGCCAGCTGAACGAGGCCAAATCCTAGCAGACTGCAGAGATTAGTGAAGGCCACCGTCAAAAACTCCCGTCGGACGAAGCCCGACCTTGCCGTGGCAGGCTCGTATGGAGGACGGACGCGGGCGAAGGAGCGTTGGTTCGCTGTCATTCCGGCAGGCTTCGGCATCGCTTCGGTGCCGTCGCGAGGCAGCACAGCAGGAGTGCTGCCGAAGTCGGCTCGGGGAGGGCTGCGCCCGACGATTCCATGCCTGAGCCGGCTCCGTAGCTGGCCGCCCAGAGCGTCCGGTCGTTGAATCCCACCTGCCCACTGAGGTCGGCGTCTGCGGAAAGTTGGCTGCGAGAAGCGAGGTTGTCACGCCAGATGGTGTAGTCGGCGGCGTTGACTCGGCCATCGAAATTGAAATCGCCTTCCAGCAGCGGCGCGAAGACGCGGTCGGCGAAGAAACCTGGTTCGGCGTTTTCAACCAAGCCGAACAGCAAGAAGAGATGATCGACGAGACCCGCGTCGAATGGCACCCAGTTGGGGTCTTGGTCTGACGTCCGCACCAACCCGTAACGGTATCGTGGATCCGAGCCCGGCGGCTGCTCCGTGGCGAACTGCAGGAGCGTCGTGAGGTCGCCCCAGGCGGCGACCGCTTCTGGTGAGAAGACCTCGCCCGGGTGATCGAAGAGGCGATCGGCTTGGTAGCCGTTTGGGCTCACGCCGGCGGTCAGGCCGTAGCGAGACGCCTCGCCGAGGACCTGCTGGCTGTAAGCCCGGTCGGCGTCGGCTTGGTTTGAGAAAAACTCTTGGAAGCCATCATCGTGACGGAAGTCGCCGTTGAAGAACTGGGCCTGCTGGACCCAGAAAGCCGGGGCGTAGCGATTCGGGTTATCGGTCAGCGTCTCGATGCCGTCGTAAGCCCGTGTGGGCAAGGCCTCCGTGTTGAACCACTCGCGCCGAACCGCGACGGCCCGATCGTTATTGCCTTGTTGTCGTAGAGCGAGGCTGACAACGAGTTGGTACTCGTTCCAAGGGCGAACCGCCCCGCCGGCTCCGCCGCCCGCCACGGTCATGTCGAGGTACACGCGGCCGTCGAGGCTCGGGTGGATCGCCGCGTCGAAGTCGATCGAGGCGGTGAGCTCCTTGGTGAGTTGCGTGATCTGGCTGCTCAGCGGAGAGCCTGATTCGGCGAAGTGGTTGCTTGCGAATTGGGCGCCGGCGACCACCAGCGCCGAACTGATCGGGCTGTAGCTGTCGTCCCAGCCTGGCGGGTCGCTTCCATCAACAAGATCAATGAAGTGCAAGAAGTGGCCATCGGCCGATCGGGCCGGCGAAACGCCCGGCGTGTTGCCCGTGTGGGCGCGGAGGATATCGAGCACATGCGAGTCGGCGTTCGGTAGGGTGCCGAGCTGGTCGAATGCGGACAGCGACAGGAGTGCGAAACCGGCCGCATCGGGAGTGGCCGGGTGGAATGAGGCAACGGCCGGGTTGAGCACCAGCGAGTCGCGAACCAAGCCGGACGGCTGAATCGCGTCGAGCACGTAGTTCTGCAGCCGTGAGATTTGGTCGTCGCGAAAGATTTGCAGGGCTTGGCCGGACGCATCGGCAACAAGCGAAGCGACTAGCAGCAACGGCAGCAGCCCAACCGGGCAGGCAGTCATCGCCAACTGATTGCGAAGGGAGAGTGACATCAAGGCACAACATGCCTAGCCCGACGCCGCCGAGGTTTGGCGGGTGGTGACAGGTTCGAAAAGAGGGCGGTGAGGAGGGTGAAACCGCTTGCAACCCTTTCTACAATGGGCTTTGATGTTCGGAATGTCTACCTTTTCAACCAGAGTTTGCCTCGCTTTCTTCCGAGGCTGGACCCAACCGATCACCGCCCGAGTTGTTGTGGGCTGGTTCTGTTGCGGCTTTCTGCTCGCCAATTGCGTCGCTGATACGACGACCTTCAACCCGAACGTTGAGCCTGCTGCCCAGCGTGAGAAGGCCGAACCGAAGCCTCTGGAACGGTTGCCCCGTGTCGAGATCGATCTCGCCGACGGATCGATCGATGAAGTCGCGAAGCGATTGCTTGCCGAGATGACCCTCGAAGAGAAGATCGGCCAACTATGCCAAGTCGGCGGGTCAGAACCCAAGCTCGACGGAGCTGTCGGTGCCGACCTGCGGGCCGGCAATCTGGGCTCGATCTTCTACACCGGCAACGCCGAGCAAACACGCGAAGCGAAACGCGTCGCGCTCGAAGAGACGCGGCTCGGGATCCCGCTGCTCACGCCACGCGACGTGATCCACGGATTCCGGACGGTCTTCCCGATCCCGGTGGGGCAAGCTTCCAGTTGGAACCCACAACTCATCGAGCAAGCCGCGACCATCGCCGCAGACGAAGCCCGCGCGGAGGGAGTGAACTGGACGTTCGCCCCGATGCTCGACGTGGCCCGCGATGCCCGGTGGGGGCGGATCGCTGAGTCGCTTGGCGAGGACCCGGTGCTTGCCTCGGCGATATCGCGTGCGATGGTGAAAGGCTACCAACAGCCAGTCGTCTCGCCCGACGGGGAGACCCGTTATCGTGGGATCGCCGCCTGTGCGAAGCACTTTGCTGCCTACGGCTTGAGCGAGGGAGGGCGTGACTACAACCGGGCGATGGTCTCGGATAGCGAGTTGCACAGCCTCATCCTGCCGCCGTTCCGCTCGGCAGTCGACAGCGGCTGTGCGACGGTGATGACGAGCTTCAATACGATCAATGGGGTGCCGGGAACCACGCACCACGAGTTGTTGACCAAGGTGCTGAAGAAGCGTTGGGCGTTCGATGGCTTGGTGGTGAGCGATTGGGGATCGGTCGTCGAGACCATTGCTCACGGATACTCTGCCGATCGAAGCGACGCCGCCAAGCAGGCTCTAACGGCGGGCGTTGATATGGAGATGGCGTCGACCTGCTTCGCAGATAACCTCGCCTCTCTCGTCGAGAAGGGGGCGGTGCCGCTCGAAGCGATCGACGAAGCCGTGCTGCGCACCCTGAAGCTGAAGCTCCGATTCGCGACCGACAGCCGCCGGCCGCCCTCCTCAGGCGATGAGCCCTCGCCCGACGCGACAGCCCTTGCCCGCCGCCTTGCGAGGCAGAGTTGCGTGTTGTTGAAGAACGAGGCGAATGCTCTGCCGCTCCGCTCGGATCAACTCGCCAAAGTCGCCGTGATCGGGCCGCTCGCCGACGCGGCACGCGACCAACTCGGTTGCTGGATGCTCGATGGCAAGCCGGAAGAGGCCGTGACACCTTTGGCGGCGTTGCGATCGGCTCTGGAGGGGCATGCCGAAGTAATCCACGCGGCGGGCCTGGCGTCGAGCCTTGATGAGTCGATCGATGTCCTCGAAGCCGCGAAAGCAGCAGCCGAAGAGGCCGACGTTTCGCTCGTCTTCGTGGGCGAGGGATGGCGCCTGAGCGGCGAAGCCCGCAGCCGGGCCGGCCTCCACTTGCCCGGCGCACAGGCCCAACTCGTCGAGGCCGTGGCGAAGACCGGCAAGCCGCTGGTCTTGGTCGTCCTCGCCGGACGCCCCCTGACGATCGGCCCGCAAATCGAAGCTGTCGACGCGGTCTTGTACGCCTGGCACCCGGG
>CAYGUP010000107.1:0-9807 GCA_964353155.1 uncultured Planctomycetaceae bacterium
CGGCGCACCGGGTGCGCCGCGTTGATCGATTTAGCCAGGAGCCGAGCACAGAACAAGGTCCGCCTATTGAGTTCGCCGAGGAGCTGTGTGGGGATACTCCTCAGCTTAACCCAATCTTATGGCGATCCCGGGCAAGATCAGGCCTTGCCGCGACGCCGGGGGTGCTCGACGCAGGCCCGCTCGTCGCCGTCTCGACGGGCCACCCAGACCAGCCCGCCCCCCAAGAGCGTCGAAAACGCCGCCATCGCGAGGCGATACGCGCCGGATCGATCGATCAGCCCGGGTGCGGCGACCTCAATCGATCGATCCTCTTCCGCCTTGTGGGACAGGTCGGCGGTTGCTGCCGGTTCCGGTTGCAACGATTGTCCGACGCTAGCGGTCGTCTGGCGGCGGCCGTCGAGCGTTGGGCGGGGTTCATCGAGCGGCTTGGCGGTGTCGGCCTCTTCGACCCGCAGCGGCTCTTCGGGGACCGATTCGAGTCGGATCTCGCTCGCGGCCGGTGCCGCGCGGACCCACGATTCGACCGCCAACGCGGCGTCGCGAGCGACCAGGTCAGGCACCTCAACCACCGCGGGCGAAGCAGCCACCAACGACGCCTCGGCCGTGGCCGATGAGTCGAGCAACTGTGCGAGATCGATCAAACCGGCGCCGGCCTGATCTAAGCCCGCCGGCGGCGTGCTCGGCGAGACCCGCTCGATGCGGGTGATGCTTTGCAGCGGTGCGCGGCGATCGAAGTACTCCATCGACGGCTCGCTCGACTCGCCGGGATCACCATCGGCGGGCTCGGTGACCGGCGTGGACTCGACCGTTGCCTCGGGCGGCGTTGGCACGACCAGTGGCACCGTCGTCTCAGGGCGGCTCGGCGGGGTGTAATCGGGACCAACGGTTGTGTCGGGCTCGTACCAATCGCTGAGCCCGAAGTCTTTCAGGTCGTCGGGCGTGACGGTAACCGAACCCTTCGCCGGGGTGTAATCATGGAGGGCAAGGAAAGTGCTTGCCTCTTCAACGGCCGACTTCAACGAATCGGCGAAACTAACGACATGAGCATTGAGCGTTCCCGAATCGAACGAAAGCCTAACGACGGCGTCCGTCTCGCCTCGCTGGTAAGTCGTGTCGGCGAGGGTCACGAGGCTCGAATCGGCGTCGATCGACGTGTAGCCATTCGACGCGTAACCGTTCGAGGCAGCGAGCAGGTAGCTTGGATCGAACGACAAGTCGGCCACGAAACCATCGAACACCAGCGCGTCGGCACTCAGCACGCGGCGGGGCTCGCAGCGTTCGAGGCGTAATCGACGGAATCCGATTTGATGGCTCATAGCGACTCCCTCTCTTGGTCGCCCTCGATTGTCGCTGCTTGCGGCCGATCGATCAACGCTTGGCGTTTGGATTCGACGCGGGCGGCCTCCTCAAAACGTCCCAATCGGCCGAGCACTTGGGCGTGATTCGCGTAGTGGACGGCTAGCAGCGTGCCGGAAGACTCGCCGGCTTCTTGCAGTCGCTCTTCCTCCAGCCGCACCGACTTGGCGAACGCAACGGCGGCCTCGCCGAGGCGTTGGCTGTCTCTCAGGGCGACGCCTCGATTGTTTAGCAAGGCCGCCAAGCTGCGGCGATAGCGATCGGTCTGCGGATACGAAGCGATCAACCCACGCAATGTCTTCTCGGCCGCAGCGAAGGCCCGATCGGACTCGTCCGGCAGGTTGGCCCGCGCCAACGCGAAACCCCGGCTCGCCAGGGCGACGGCCAACTCACTCCGCCGGCGCGGCACCAGCGGGGCTCGCAACGCGAGTCGTTGCAACTCGGCGGCGGCTTCGCCGTAGGCCTGGGCGGCGGCGTCCCAACGGCCGGCTTCGGCCGCCAAGGCTCCGCGGTTGCTGTAGGCGATCGCGAGGTCATCGCGATATGTGTCGGCCTCCGGTTGGGCCTCGGCGATCCGGCGGAGCAACTCGATCGCCCGATCGCCGGCCTCCGAAGCGACCGCCGGGTCCACGCCCCGCAGCAACGACGACAACGCGTTGTGGGCCACCGCCAAACGCCGCGTGTGCGATGGCTCGTTGGGCTCGACACGGCGGGCGCGTGCCAGCAAGGCGATCGCCTCGTCTAGGTCGCCACGGGCGTCGGCCGGTTCTCTGCCGGGCAACCCTGCCCGATCGGACAGCACCGCGGCGAGGTCTGACAAGGCCCTCAGGTCGCTGGGCGATTCTTCGCAAAGGCCACGCCGCAGCCCGACCGCACGATCGAGCCGCTCGCGCCCGGCGGCGACCTCTCCCTGTTGTCCCAGCAGCAAACCGTGGTTGCTCAGGCAACGGGCCAACCATGCGGCGGCACGGCGATCCTCGGGGGCGTTGGCGACCAACTTTTCGAGCGAGGCGGCCGATTCTTCGTATAGCGTTAGCGCCTCGTCGGTCTGGCCGAGTCGCTCGGCGACCGCCGCGGCATGGACGCGGGTCTGCGCCGCCGAGGCGGCGAAGTGGGCGTTGTCGTCGCATTCCTCAAGGAAGTAACGGTAGTAGTCCAGCGTGCTCTGCAAGGCCTCGCTGCGGACGCCTTCCGTGCCGGGTGTGGCGGCGAGCTGGTCGCTGAGCTCGTTGCCGAAACGATCGAGCACCCCGAACGCGCCGTGCAACGAGCGGCTGGCGCTGGCGAGCGCGGCCTCGGCGGTCCAACGGGCTTGGTTGATGAGCACGACACTCACGATTGCGATCAGGGCGATCGCCGCGAGGGCCGACGTCGCGACGCCGACCAAGCGTTGGTGCCGCTTCGTCCACTTGGCGGCCCGTTCGGCGAGGGTCGCGGGCCGGGCGACCGTCGGCTTGCCATCGAGGAACCGCTGCAAGTCGTCGCGGAAGTCGGCGGCCGAAGCGTACCTGCCGTCGCGGTCCTTCTCCATCGCCCGCAGCACGATGTTCTCGAGGTCGGCCGGCACCGCCGGGTTGAGCCGCCGCGGCACAACCGGCTCGGCACGCTCGAGGTTGTCGAGCAACTTGCGGCGATCGTTGCCCGGCTGCGCGTGCTGCAGCGTGAGCAATTCGTAGAGTGTCGCACCGAGCGCGTAGACATCGGTGCGGCCATCGATCTGGTCGGCACGGCCGCGGGCCTGCTCGGGGCTCATGTAGCGGAGGGTGCCCACAATGTCGCCCGTGGCGGTCACGCCGAGATCGGTCTGCATGCGAGCGAGGCCGAAGTCGGCGACCCAGACCTTGCCCTGCTCATCGATCAACAGGTTCGACGGTTTGATGTCCCGATGCACGACCCCCAACTCGTGGGCGTGCTGCAGGGCGTCGGCGGCGTCGGCCGCCAAGCGGGCGGCCGAACGGAAGAACGAGGCCGAGCGATTCGTTGCTCCGAGCGACGCGTAGCTCTCGCGTGGCGTGGTCGCGGTGGTCGCCGCCGAGGCGGCCGACGGAATCGACACGCTTTCGCGATCGCCTTGCGAGACCAACTGGGCCGTTTCGGTGGTGGCGTCGGGCGAGGCCGGCAGGTTGGCGTCGCTGCGGAGGCCGTTGATCGCCTGGGACAGCGAACGCCCCTCGATATGCTGCATCGCGTAATAATGGACGCCACGCTCTTGGCCGATCGCAAAGACCGGCACGATGTGCGGGTGGTGCAAGCCGGCGGCCGATTGGGCCTCGTTGCGGAACCGCGTGATCTGGCGTTGATCGAGGACCGCCGCGAACGGGAGCACCTTCAGAGCGACACGCCGGCGGAGCGATTGCTCCTCGGCCTCGTAGACGACGCCCATCCCGCCGCGGCCGATCTCACGCAAGAGTCGGTAGTCGCCGACGACCCGCGGCGGCGTGTCTGCCGGGTCGCTCTCAGAGGGAGTTGTATCGAACGGCGACTCATTAAACGCCGCTGTGAGCCGGCTCTGCCCCGAGACGCGCTCGTCGCGGTCCCGAGCCGACTCAACAGCGGCATGGATTAACGTAACGCTGCGAAGGCAATTCACCAATTCTTTTCGGAAATGCGCATCATCTTCTGCGTGAAATTGGGCAAAGTCTTCTAGTGAAATCGGATCGCCCGACTCCAATTGCTCGACATACTTATCGAGCAGGTCGACCATCCGTTCGTCGTGTTCGCTCGCGTTCTCTACCGCCGAGCATGGATCGGCGACTTGCTCTTCGCCGTGCGTGGCTCGCTCAGGAAGCATCCGAGGCCTCCGAATCGTAGAGACTGCGCAGGCGTTTCACACTTCTTAGCCAAAGCATCCTCACCGCCCCCGACGAACGCCCCATCCGCTCGCCGATCGCCGCGAAGTCGAGACCCTCGTGATGCCGCAGACGGAGCACCTCACGGTAATCTTCCGGGAGCTCGGCGAGCCGCTTGGAGAGGGTCTCCGCGTTCTCGTGGCGATGGAGCGGCTCCGAAGGCGAGTCGCCATCGTGCGGCAAGGCGATCCCGAACGCCGACCGATTGGGACCGCCCACCACGCGATCGATCGACACCTCGCGGCGGATGTCACGCTTGGCCGCTTTGACATGCTGCTCGACCGCCCGCAGCAGGTTGTTCATCAAGATCCGGCGGAGCCAGCCGAGGAACTCTTCCGGCGTCGCCCCTCGGAACGCGGGGAAATCGCGGTGGGCTTCGTAGAAGGTCTCCTGGACCACATCCGAGGAGCTAACCCGCGTCCGCAGGCGGTCATCGAGTTGGGTCGCCACGACCAGCTTCAGGTAGTTGGCGTGCAACTGCATCAGGCGGCCGAGCGACGCCTCGGAACCCTGACGGGCGTCGTCGAGCAGCTCGGCGGCGAGTGATCCTGATTCGCTGACCATGCGAGTGTTTGAGCTGACCGTGCTGGCGAAGAAGGAGAGTCCGAGCCGACCGGTTGGCCAGACCTATCAGAACGTCCAATAGCCTTGGCTGGAAACCAGTCTAACCGTCACGAGAAATCTTGGGAGATAACGACCCGACTTGTCAGCAACACGTTACCTGCAATGGTGTTACGTCGAGAGACAGCATCCTAGCCCCCTCCTCAATAGGCTCCCTCGATGAAAACCGCCCTCGTTTTGCTAGCCACGATCTCGCTGACCGCTCAGGCCCAAGCCGTCGAACCCGAGCATCCGATCGCCGCGGAGGTGGCCGGCAGGTTGGCCGATGCCAGCCGCCCGTTTATGTTGCTGGTTGAGCTCCAAGTCGCCCCGGAGCAGGCCGATGAGCTCATCAAGGCGATGGCGAAGCCGACACGCGAGACCCACAAGGAGGCCGGCAACCTCGCCTATGAGCTGAGCCGCGATCCCAAGGACGCCGGGCGGTTCGTCCTCTACGAGCGTTGGCAGAACGTCGCGGCACTCGATAGCCACCTGCAACAGCCCTACCTCGTGGCGTTGCTGTCGGACTTCCAACGCTTGCTCGCCAAAGAGCCGAAGCTCAGCGTGCTCGAACTCGTTCGATTCGATGAGTGACTCCCAGCCAATCCTGCCCGAAGCCCCCAACCCGCCACTCGTCACCAGCCGACCCGACCGCCGATGCCCGAAGGCCACACGCTGCACCGCGTCGCTCGCGATCACAAGAAGCTCTTCGTCGGGGAGAAGCTTGAGGCTTCGAGCCCCCAAGGCCGCTTCGAGGAAGAGGCGGCGCGTCTGAGTGGCAGAGAGTTGAACAGCGTCGAGGCGATCGGCAAGCATATCTTCTACCACTGGAAGCCGAAGGGACGCGGCAAGGCGGGCGACGATTACCTGCACATCCACCTCGGGCTGTACGGCAAGTTCCGCGTCCACAAAACACGCGAAGAGGGCCTTTGGCCCGAGCCGCGTGGCGCGGTCCGGCTACGCGTCGAGGGCAAGGACGCCGCGTTCGATCTCAACGGCCCGAACCGCTGTGAGCTGCTCGACCGGGCGGGCTACGAACACCACCTCCAGCGGCTCGGCCCCGACCCGCTCCGCCAGGACGCCGACCCGGAACGGGCGTGGCAACGGATCAGCAACAGCAAGTCGCCCGTCGGCGCGATGCTGATGAACCAAGAGGTCATCGCCGGCGTCGGCAATATCTATCGATGCGAGGTGCTGCACCTCCTGGGCATCCACCCGGAACGGCCGGGCAAGGAAGTCGATCGGGGCGAGTTCGATCGCATCTGGGCCAAGCTGGTCGACCTGATGAAGCTCGGCGTAAAGCACAACCGGATCATCATCAGCGACCCGGCCGACTACGGAAAAACGGCTGGTAAGTTGACTCGCGAGGAGCGGCTGCGGATCTACAAGAAGGAACTGTGCCCGGTCTGCGGCTCTTCGATCGATCAATGGACCATGGCGGGGCGTAACGTCTTCGCGTGTGCCACCTGCCAGGACTGAGCCGATGCCCGACGAGCAAGCGATCGAACGGGGGATCCTCGACCTGCTGGCCCAACGCGACCCGGGCAAGACGATCTGCCCCTCCGAAGTGGCACGGCGGCTGCAACCGAGCGATTGGCGTCCGTTGATGGAGCCGACCCGCGCCGTGGCGAGTCGCTTGATTAAGGCAGGCCAGCTCGAAGCCACGCAGGCCGGCCAGGTTGTCTCAATCGAAACGGCCAAGGGCCCGATCCGCCTCCGCTTGCCCGTTTGAGAGACAACCCGATCGATGCCCAATCAACTCGTCTGGTTCAAACGCGACCTGCGGCTCGCCGATCACGCCCCCCTGGTCGAGGCGGCCAAGCGGGGGCCGTGCCTCTGCCTGTATGCGTATGAGCCCGAGGTCTTCGCGACGCCAGAGCACGACCCTTCACACCTCGTCTTCGTGAACGAGTCGCTCGCCGAGCTGCGTGACGAGCTCCGCAAGCGTGGCAGCGAGCTGGTCATTCGCACCGGGCGCTTGCCGGAGGTCTTCGCCGAGTTGCACGCTCAGCACCAGTTCGCAGCGATCTGGGCGCACGAGGAGACCGGGCAGATGGTCACCTACGAACGAGACAAACGCGTGGCCCGTTGGTGCCGAGAGAATGGGGTCGGGTTCTACGAAGCGCCGTCGAACGGGGTGGTCCGTCGCCTGAAGAGCCGCAACGGCTGGGCCGGACTATGGAAGCAGCGGATGCAGGCACTCCCGTTGCGAACGCCCGAGCGTATCGAAGGCATCCCGGGCGTCGAGCCGGGGGCAATCCTTGGCCCCACAGAGCATGGCCTCCCGCCGAGCGACAAGCCGGGCGCACAACGCGGCGGTGAAGCGCTCGCCAAGCAGACGCTCAAGAGCTTCCTCCAAGACCGGGGCGTCCACTACCGCAGCGATATGTCGAGCCCTAACGAGGGCTGGGAGGGGTGCAGCCGGCTGAGCCCGCACATCGCTTACGGCAACCTCTCCATCCGACAGGTACATCACGCTGCTCTGCGGCGGCAGAGTGAGATCAAGGTCCTGCGTGCGGATGGCGTGGGCGACCCCGATGAGTTGGCATCGTGGGCCGCTTCGCTCAAGTCGTTCGAATCGCGCCTGAGTTGGCATTGCCACTTCATCCAGAAGCTCGAAGACGAACCGCGGATCGAGTTCGAGAACTTCAACCACGCCTATGACGGCCTCCGCCCCGACGTCGCCGCGCCGGCCAATGACAGGACCCCATGGAACGCCGAGCACTTCGCCGCTTGGAAGGAAGGTCGCACCGGCTACCCGATCATCGACGCGAGCATGCGTTGCCTCCACACGACCGGCTGGATCAACTTCCGCATGCGGGCGATGCTGGCCTCGTTCACTTCGTTCCATCTCTGGATGCATTGGCGCGAGCCGGCCAAGTACCTCGCCAGCCAGTTCCTCGACTACGAGCCGGGCATCCACTACCCGCAGTTCCAGATGCAGGCCGGCACGCAAGGGATGAACACCACGCGGATCTACTCGCCGCCCAAGCAGCAGCTCGACCAAGACCCCGACGGCGACTTCGTCCACCACTGGGTCCCGGAGCTCGCCGACATGCCACCGGAATACCTCGCCGAGCCTTGGAAGATGCCGCCGATGCTGCAACAGGATTGCGGCTGTGTGCTCGGCCGCGACTACCCGGAGCCGATCGTCGACCACCTCAAAGCGTACCGCCAAGCCCGCGACCGGATGCACGCCTTCAAGAAGACCGCCGCGGCCCGACACGAATCGCAACGGGTCTTCCAGAAGCACGGCAGCCGCAAAGGACCTATGAAGCGACGGTAACCCGCCCGGGAGGGCGAGGCTCCTGCCGAGCCTTGAAGCGGGCACCCGGTACATCGCTTGGCAGGAGCCTCGCCCTCCCGGTTTCGTGTTCTCTGCCGCATGATATCGACTGTGAAAAAAGAGGCCCCCACCGCCGACTGCCTCGCCGCGTTCCACGAGCCGACCCGCACGTGGTTCGCCGAGGCGTTCCGCGCGCCCACTCGGGCGCAGCAACTCGCCTGGCCGGCGATCGCGTCGGGCGAGAGCACGTTGCTGCTGGCACCGACGGGTTCTGGCAAAACCTTGGCCGCGTTCCTGGCGGCCTTGGATCACTTGATGTTCCATCCGGGCGCTGACGCTTCCGGCTTACCAACCGATTCTTCGGCAAGCCGGAAGCGTCAGCGCCCGGACCGCCCTACCAAGTCGCGCAAGAAACCCAAGAACAAAGTCCGCGTCCTCTACATCTCACCGCTCAAGGCCCTGGGCGTTGATATCGATCGCAACCTGCGGGCCCCGGTCGCCGGCATGCGGGCCGTGGCCGGCCGGCTGGGGTTTGATCATCGCGATCCGTCGGTCGCTATCCGCACCGGCGACACCGACCAGCGCGAGCGGGCCCGCATCGTCCGCGATCCGCCGGACATCCTGATCACGACGCCCGAGTCGCTCTACCTGATGCTCACGAGCAAGGCGAGCGAGATCCTCACCGAGGTGGAGACCGTCATCATCGACGAGATCCACGTCATGGTCCCGACCAAGCGGGGCGTGCACCTCTTCTTGACGCTCGAACGACTCGAAGCACTCCGCCGCCAAGCGGCCGACGAGGCCGGGCACGCGTACCGGCCGCTGCAACGGATCGGCCTCTCCGCCACGCAGCGGCCGCTCGAAGAGATCGCCCGGCTGCTCGGCGGGGCCGAGGCGACCGCCGACCCGGACGAGCCGGTCCGCCCGCGTCCGGTGCGGATCGTCGATGCGACCGAGCCGAAGCGGTTCGAGCTCAGCGTCGAGATGCCGGTCGAGGAGATGGCCAAGGATCTCGTGCCGAAACATGTGCCGCTCGGTGGCAGCGTTGGCGGAGCGGACGACGCCCACCCCGACCTGGCCGCCGACCCGCAAGCGCTCAACCCGTTCGCCCCCATCGAGCCCACCGATGGCGAGCCGACGACGCCAGCCGGTGGAGCGGTTAGCGGCCCCACTTCGATGGGCCCCTCGGCCCCAAGCATCTGGCCCGCGTTGCACCCGCGGCTCTTGGAGCTGATCCGCTCGCACCGCTCGACGATGATCTTCGTCAACAGCCGCCGGCTCGCCGAGCGTCTCGCCGCCGCGATCAACGAGCTGGCCAACGAAGAACTCGACGCTGAGAAGGCCGAGGCCGAGGACGATTCGCCCGCCGAGTCGGCTGCCCAGGTCGAGATCTGCCTCGCGCACCACGGGAGTGTCAGCAAAGACACCCGCGCCGATATCGAAGACCGGCTCAAGCGGGGCGTTTTGCCGGCGATCGTGGCGACGAGCTCCCTGGAGCTCGGCATCGATATGGGCGCGGTCGACTTGGTCATCCAGATCGAAGCCCCGCCGACGATCGCCTCGGGCATTCAACGGATCGGTCGCAGCGGCCGAGGCGTCGATCTCTTGTCGAGCGGCATCATCTTCCCGAAGTATCGCGGCGACCTACTAGCGTGTGCCGGCGCGACGGGGCGGATGATTAAGGGGCATGTCGAGGAGACCTACTACCCACGCAAT
>CAYGUP010000108.1:0-9475 GCA_964353155.1 uncultured Planctomycetaceae bacterium
CGAGCACGAGCCACTCTCGATAAGATCGAGGATTAGCGAGGCGGTACACTAGAGCGTGAAGGCAACCCGGTTCGCAACCCGGCTGCTTACTTCGCCGGGATGCTCAAGAAGTTCCGCGTCGGTGAATTGCGACTGCACAGTTCGGTGTTCGGTTTGATCGAAAGCAACTCGCAAATTGACTCGGCGGAAAACGAGTGATACGGTCTTCGCGACATGGCCCAGAAGAAGAGCACCCAATCAACCTCCGTCCTGCCGATCGAACGCATCGAGAAATCGATCCTGCTGGTTAGAGACCAGAAGGTGATGCTCGACTCGGACCTCGCCGCGTTGTACGAGGTCGAGACCGGGGCGTTGCTGAGGCAGTTCAAACGGAATCAGAACCGCTTCCCGGACGACTTCGCGTTCCAGCTCAACGATGAGGAGTGGGAGGCTTTGAGATGCCAAACTGGCATCTCAAACGGTCGGGGGGGTCGGCGCTATGCCCCGTATGTCTTCACGGAGCAGGGTGTGGCGATGCTCTCGAGCGTTCTGCGCAGCGACCGCGCCGTGGAGGTCAACGTCCAGATCATGCGGGCCTTCGTGAAGCTCCGCGAGATGCTGGCGACGCACGAGGACTTGGCCCGCAAGATCGCGGAGCTGGAAAAGAAGCACGGCGAGCACGACCACAACTTTACCGTGATCTTCGAGACGATCCGTCAGCTGATGGAGCCGCCACCCGTTGAAAAGAAGCGGCGGATCGGGTTCGTCGTTGCGGATGACGAGGAGTAGGGGGGGGTCGCTTTGTCGCGGATGGAACGAACGGGCCGCGATCTAGATCGCCCTCAAAGTATACGTCCTGGGTGGGTTCGTATAAGCCCGTGTCGCGACGGTCCTTCGTCTGACGGCGACCATATCCTAGACGCCGATGCCGGTGTTCGAATCGACAGCACATCCTCAGCGGTCTCCGCCACCGCCTTTAGTTCGGCGAGACGTCAAGTCGCCGGTGTTGGTCCAGCTTCCGTAGACTTATCGGATGCCATTGTCCGGCTTGTCTGGCAGTTGACGCCGTGTGCCCGTTTTGAACTGCTGGCGAGCCAGCAGGGGTACCCGGCGCAGGGCGCCCTGCTCTTCGCTTCCAAGATGATCGGCGTCGACCAAACCCGGTCGCTGGCTACGGCCTCGAGAACGGACGCTTCGACGGCAGCTACATCGACAACACGGCGATCTACGATCTGCTGCAATTCGCGGTCTTTGTGCCTGAGCTGACGGCGCTCGCGCGGCTGGCTTTCGGCGGTCTCATTGGCGTAGCACGCGGCGGTTTGCTGGGGTCAGAGCGGCACGGAGCTGACACCACTCGGTGAACCCGGTCCCGACCTGTCGCGACCGTGCGGCTCTTCTTGTCGACCGACGCGCCGCCCGGCTCCTGACAGAATCCGAACCGGCCGATCAAATCGTCCGACAGCGCCGAACCCGAAGCAACGTCGCCATGGTCGCGGCGAACAGCCCTAGCGAACCGGGTTCCGGCACCGCACTAAAATCAAGCTCGTCGAGGCGGAGGTCAACTTGGTCGAATCCCAAGACGGATTCGTTGTCGAGGTCGTAGCTGATCGTATAGAGCGAGAAATCGCTGGACCCGATCACGGGTGACGTGTAGGCCTCAAAACCGACGAACGGCGGCGCCTCGGGCGTCAAGGCCGGCCCCACCAGCCCGACTTCGACCCGCGCGCCGGGATCGACCGCCGGTTGCGGGATCGCCGCTAATTCGACAATGTCGCCGACAACGCGCGCGGCGCAGCAACGAGAAGCACGGCAACGCCCTAGTAATTCAGATCGACCGTCCGGGTGATCCTCTCCGCCTCGCCTACGAGAGTCTGCCGCTTCACTGTGATCTCCGACCTCAGTGGCGCGTAGCGGAGCGCTTGCAGCACAATGCGGTCGCCGTGCTGCCGCCGATTGTACTCGTTGACCGCAACGAGTTGATCGTTCCTGCGGAACCCGGCCCGAGCCGCCGGCGAATCCGGCCGCACGCTCTTCAGCACATTCGTGGACGAGGGGACCACACCCAGCCGGCCGATCGTATCGGCTTCGCCGAGCGTCGATCGCTTGAACCAGAATGCGGTTTGTGTTTGCTGTCGGACACCGTTGACGAAGAATGGGCGTACGGCGCCGCCACGTAACCCGGCGTCCTGAACCATAGTTGCGAAGCGTTCGGCGGTTCCTTTACGCACCTGCTGAAAGATGGGCGCCCAACCCAGTCGCTCGGCGTAGTTGCCGGCTAAGCAGTCCGCTAATGCGGCCGTGAACAAGCCGCCAGCTTGGTTCTGACCTCGCAGGTAATAGGCGGCCATGTCCGGACGACACGAAGTGATCTCGATGACGCCTCTGTTCTTGAAGAACAGCTGCTCTAGAAGCCGCTTCGGCGGTTCGACGCTGTCTCGCACGGGCACTTGCCTCATCACCGTGTAGAGTGTCAACGCCTCGACTGTTGTTGTCCCACGCTCGATGAACGCATAGCAACAGTCAGAGATCACCGCCAAAACGCGAAGGTAGTTTGGCCCTCGCGAAAGGGCCCGGACCACCGCTTGCCGTGGCACGAGCAACTCATCAACTCCGCTACCGTCCACCGTCAAATCGAAGACCTGCCCCCGGTTGCCCCAATCGGCGTAGCCGCCGTGGCCGGCGAAGTAGAAGCAGACGGAGTCGCCCGGGGCGGTGGGCACCGCTTCCAGGGCCCGGATCACGCCGTCGTGCGAGAGGTGGTCCGGCCGCGTGATCTTGTAGACCTTCAAGGCGTAACGGTTCGGCAGGCCGTCGGCGACAACCGTCTCGATTAGATCGAGGTCCGACTGGATGGCCCGACCGAAAGCGGTCGAGTCCTCGTCGGACCCCGCGTCGCCGACTGCCCCAGCCACCGCGTTCGGATTACCCAACAGGACGAGGTGTAGCGTGCCAACCGGCGCCGCCGCCCCCGAGAGCCCAACGAGTGAGACCACCGACAACCAACCCGCCGCTGCGTAACGAAACAACTCACACCTCCAGAGACGGGCGGACCAACGGCTCGGTGCCATCACGTCCCAACCGATCGCCGCTCAACTCACGACGAGCACGCACAGCACCCTAGCCCTCAGGACAAAACACTTCTCCTCGCCGGTCCGGTCACGAAGCCGACAAGATCGCTGCGACGGCCTCCCTCGCGTTGAGGATCGGGAACGGCTTGCCAACGTTGGGAACGTTGTCGTTCTCATTGTCGCCATCTTCCTCCAACAAGGCGGAGTCCCTCAATGCGGTGATGACCTGCTCGACGGTTGGCAACTCGTTGTGGATCCGCTTGTAGCCCTGCTGCATTAAGGCGACCACGCCGGCGACGACGGGCGCCGCCATGCTGGTCCCCTCCATCTCGGAGGAGTAGCGTGGCGGGAAGATGCCGGACGCGGTTACGACCGCCCCCGGGGCGCCAATAGTTGTGCCCGGGTGATCGCCGAAGCTCGGGTGGAGCCGCTGTGTGAACGGGGTGATGTAGCCTGGACCGGTTTCGTAGGCGATCGCGACCGGTGTGAAGGGCGGAGTGCCGTAGCGCTTCTCCCCGACGTCGGCGTCGTAGACGGCCAGGACCGAAACTACCTTCACAGAGATCGCCGGCGAACCCATGCCCTGCCGTCGGTACGTCGCGTACGAGTTGCCGGCTGCGCACACGACGACGATCCGTTGACTGCAGAGATTCTCGATCAGCTCGTCGTACGTCGTCTCGGTGACGCCGTCGTAATTGCCTGATCCCAACGACAGGTTGACGACCGTGATACCGAGCCGGGCGGCGTTGTCTGCGACCCATTGCAGGCCACGCTTGATCGCGGCGGGACTTGCGCCCGAGTTGGGTCGATCACTAAACACCTTAATCGGTACGATCCGCGCGGCAGGGGCCATGCCAGTGTGCCACGGGCTCGAGGCGGCGATGATGCCCGCAACGTGCGTTCCATGGCCGCGCGCGTCGCTTGTAGCGCCATCGCTGCGACCGTCGCCCGAAGCGTTGAAGCCGGTCACGATACGGCCCATCAGGTCCCGGTGATCGGTCAACACCCCGGTGTCGACCACAGCAACCGCCGTCCCTTGGCCGTCCAGGTTGTTGTCCTCGCGCGCGCGATCGACGTCGATGTAGTCCGACACCTCGATCAGTAGCGTGCCCAGTCGCTCCTCCTGCACCGCACGAGGCGTCGGCACGAAGTAGATTTCGTCGTCGAGAGACTGCGGCTCTTGACCGTAAGACAGCGTTACGCACCCGAGCACCGTCAGCGCAGAGAACACACTACGCCCGATCGACTGCCCCTGGCCACGAGGCCGTTGGGTTTCGCTGGCGAGAACCCAACGGTCACTTCGACGCTCGCCGAGTGTTCGGTCATTCCTCAAAACACGTAGCGTCATGGTCGTGATCCGTGGTTGCAACAAGTCTAGAGCCGGTGTTTCCCGCTTGGCTTGTCGTTCAACGATCCGGCCCTACCAACAGCCGGCTGAATCGTTGGCCTTTTAGCGTCTTACCCGCCTCCGTCTGGCTGCGTCGATCGCAGCA
Organism: uncultured Planctomycetaceae bacterium; assembly: GCA_964353155.1. GTDB lineage: Bacteria > Planctomycetota > Planctomycetia > Pirellulales > Lacipirellulaceae > Botrimarina. Next base: position 4,541 of record CAYGUP010000108.1, read on the forward strand.
GCGAGTCCCTCAGCGGCGGCACTCGCGGTTTCTCGGTTTGGCGACATCTCGACGGAATCACGATCGGTCGCTGCGATTCGATTTGCAGCGAGCAAGTCCGAGTTGTTGCTGTCGCTCGCCAGAGCCTCTTCTACGGCGGCGGAGGCACAAACAAGGCCTGTTCCCAGCTTGCCAACCAGATTGGGGTTGTGTGATCCGAGATCGATGGCAGTAGATTCCAGGATCTGCCGGACCTCGGCCGTCGATAGGCTGGGGTTCGCCGCCCAGATCAAGCAGCTCACACCCGCGGCGTGCGGGCAAGCCATCGACGTTCCGCTCTTAAAGCCGTGGCTGCCTGGGACCGTCGACCAGATGCTCGATCCGGGGGCGCTGACGTCTACTTGGCTGCCATAGTTCGAGAAATCTGAACGCCGGTATCGGTTGTCGATAGCGGCGACCGCTACGGCGGTCGGATGGGCGGCAGGGAACTGCGGCGCCGAGGTGTCCATGTCGCGGCCGCTGTTGCCCGCGGCGAACAGAACGAGTCCACCGGCCTGAGTAACGTTGTTGATCGATACGAGGACCGCGGTGTAGCTGCCGCTCGCACGCCAGCTACAGTTCACGACGTATCGCTTCTGTGGGTGGAGACGTGCTTGAGCCGCGACGTAATTCAGGGCGTCGGCTCGGTTGGCGTTCCGGCCAGCGCGGAGATCGATCCGGAGCGGCATCAGTCGGCACTCGGGGGCGACGCCAACGACCCCCTGTTCGTTCACCAGCCCGACGATTGTGCCTGCCACATGCGTGCCGTGGCTCCCGCTGTCCTCGGGAGATCGATCGTCGCCGTCCGCGAAGTCCCAATCCTCGGAGCCGATTGGCTCTAGTGCCGCGGAGAGGTCGGGGTGGTCGAGGTCCGCGCCCGTGTCGATAACGACCGCGACAACCCGGGCGGATCCCCGCGTACGCTGCCAAGCTCGCACGGCTCGCACGTCGCAGCCGGCAAGCCCGTCGGTTCCTCGCACCGTTTGCCCCGTGTTCTCGATGCCCCACAGCTTCGCGAAATCGGCCTCGTCCTTCGGGTCCGGATCTTCTTCCAAGGCCGAGTCGAACTCGATCTGATCGGGCTCAGCGAACAGGACATCCTCACGCATCTCCAGTAGACCACGGATCGTGTCAAAGATTGTCTTCTCCTCGGCCACTGTGACGGTGTAGTACCCCCGGGTGCGTTGCTTGACAACGATCTCGCTTCCGACCTTCGTGAGCAATTGCTCTGTCCGCTCTTCCGAAACCTCTGGCTTGAACTGGACGGTCACCCTGCCCGGATGGAAGTAGCGGACGTTGTCGGTCTCGTCGATAAATGCCGGCAAGAAGCTCGGTACGCGTCTCTTATTCCCCTGTCCGAAGGTTCGTTCGGCTACCTCGCAGACATCGCCGGTCTCGAGGGCGTCGGTCGTGCGGAAGACGATTATCCCAAGCTTGCGAGAGAGCTTCTCAGTCTTGTTGATGTTCAAGGCCTCGGCCGCCTGCTCGGCGAAGGCCTCTATCTCTCCGGCTTCGGCGGTTTCGTCGGTTGGCAAGAGACCTACCACTTCCTCTGGGTGTGGGCGGAACGAAAGCATGCCCTGGACGGGGTCGTTGTAGGCGTACTCGCTCTCCTCCGCCAAGCTACGATCACACCAGACCATCGATCCGAGCGACGCCACAGCCAGGAGTAAGATCGACTTCCAGGGAGTATTTTCGACGACAACCATTCCAGCTCCTTGGTAGGCTTTAGTGCACGCTGCGACCGATCGCGACGTCCGAAGCGCTGAGTTCTGCCGATGCCTCTTTAGCTGGACTACGCTACCTCGGCCGCCATTTGCCGCACTTTGTCTTCGTGCGGACCGTGACCCCGAGCTTGTTGAGCGAGGAGACCCCTTCCGCAGCGAGGCAGACCTTCAGAGCCGCCTTGAGTGCCGCGGTGGCGGCCCCAAGGTTCCCGGTGTAGACGCCCGCGATCGCTCCGGCCGCGACCGCCTTGCGAATGCACGATTCGATCTTGCCCCGCAGGTCCTTGGCAGACGGGTGCGACACCTCAGCGAATGCGATGAGCTCGCAGCTCCGCGTGAATGCCTGGGGAACGTTGATGCACACCTTTCGGCCGAAGATCTTCTTGCATTGCTTCTTCTGCTGCACCTTGAACTCGGGCCACCCCTTAATCTTGAGCAGCGTGAAACGCACCTTCTCCTGCGCTTCGGTCTCGACGACCTCGTCCGGACCTAACGTCTCTTCTTCGATCCGGATCGACTCGAATTCCGTTCCGCGGCCTTCGCTCTCCTCCGCTTCCGATCCTGCCTTCTCCCAATCAACGACGTAATCGGCTGGCACGTCGTCGGACTCCCAGCTCGCATCAGCCGATTGTCCTGGCGCCGATCCGGCCGCGATGGTCAAGAACAAGACAGCGAACCCTGTCCGGAAACTTTTCACCATGAGATGCTCCGTGAGCTAGATGGGACGTGCGATGGAGAATCCAGCAGGAGGTATTGCAATGCGATTACGCTGATCCGTCAACCATTATTTCGCCGTGTTTTTTTCTTGCCACACGGCGGTGACATCCCTGTGTCACTCGCCCGTCCCGTGACCGAAGCAACTCAGCGCCAACTGATAGCGAGCTCGCTGTTCGCGCTGCTCGTGGCAGGTGCCGCCGCGCTTGTCGTCTGCCCTTGATCGTGTTGTCCGACGACACTTTTCAGAAAAGAAGTACCGATGAAAGAGGGCGGACTTGCTCGTTCGCCTGCTGCTCGCAACGGCTGGGAGTGTGACAAATCGCATCCACTATTTCTGCACCGCAGGGTAGAGAGCACTCGCGGGCCACGGGGAAGTCTCAAGCCGCTCCCCAGAGAGACAGCCGTGCTAGGTTGATGTCTGGCTAAGCTCATCGAACGCGCGGAAACCCTCAAGCACTATGGCTGTCGAACGGTTCGCGCAGCGGTGGTGACCTAGCGCCTTTAGACGAGCTCAGCTCTGCCCTTCGAACTTTCAGCGATTGCATCGACTTCGCGGACTTCGGCCTCCGAAGAACTCGCTGAGGTCGTTAGCCGCCGGGCAGACCTCGGTCGCTGCCGGTCGCAGTCGAACTGACGGCGCAGTCAGGCTACGATTGATTCCAGGACTCGTTGCTCCGTAGGCCTAGGCGTGCCGCTCGGAGCTGCGTCGGCCCGACACTTCGCGGGCGATTTGGGGCCGTGCACTCTTGCTGACAATCTACTTGATCAGGCTGCCCGGCCGGGGACCGTTGTTGGCTCGACGCATTCTCGACTAGAGAAACGGTCCGTATGGAAATGGCTTATTTCTTCGCCGAGGCCGAACGGTCGTCAAGGAAGAACCCTTTGGCAACACCGATGACCTCTTTCGGGGCTTCGTTTCTCTTTCTATTGCCGCGGCGATTGAGCGTTTCTATAGCGGTGCTCGTGAAGAGGCGAGCGACTTGCTCAACGGTGAGGCCGTCATCGACGAGCTTGCGGGCCGCGATGTCCAGGAAGCAACCGACGGAGCCCCCGAAAACTCGCTTTCGGGGTCAAGGTAGCCAGAAGCAGATTCCTCCGCGAGGTAGTCCTTGAAATGCGACATCAGGTAGGAAACACGCGGCAAATGTCAATAACTCAGTGCGATAAGCGGTGATACGACAATGGCCTGGGTTTTGAGGGTCGACTCTTGGTCGCAGGTCTGGCATTTGGTTCGGATGATTTACCACGAGCTATCCGACATCTTCTTCAACCACTTCCACGCGGAGTATCAGGCACTCTTCCAAAGCACGAAGAGGATAAAAAAGTTCCCGCCGTCGGCGGAGCAGATCGAAGAAGCGATCCGGAAAGACGCCGAAGAATTTGTGGAGGCCTACCCCGGCCTTATGGAGTGGGCGGGCGACTACACGGCAGAAGACCTGGCAAAGGACTTCCTACGCCGCCGGTAGTCACCAAATCTGAAAACCGACGATACGACTAATCTCTTTTCGTGATCGCCTTCTGAATGATCTTTCCGGCCTTTCTCAGCCTCTCTTCTTCCCGCTCGGCTAGTAGGACCGTGCGAGAGTAGCACTCGATGCCCTCTTGGATATCCGTTTCTGGATGCTGGCTGATGTCGAAGCTCGCCGCGATGATCTGGAAGCAGACATACCACCACTCGTGAACCAGCCTCATGCCTTCCGTGGGGTCAAGTACGTCCAAACCGTCGTAGTCAAGGGACGGGTACTTCTCGTTGATCTCGATTAGGTGCGGGGGTTCCTCATCCATGATGAGTAAGCGGGCGAGCGTGATTTGCTCGGTGCCGAACAGGTAGTCGAGCGGTTGACCCGCTTCGCACAGGGATCGAGACCAAAAGGGCATGCAGCGTTCAACATGCCATTCGTCTTCGGCTTCGCTGATCTCGGTGCTGATATGCTTGGGCCGTGAACGGTTCATCACAGCACCCAAGCGATTAGGCTGATTTCTTGTCGATTGGCGCGAAGAATGGTGCCCATCAGCACCAAAACGGCGGCGGCGAACAGGCGGGCAGCGAAGACGATTGGAAGCCACGTCATCGCTGAATCCACGACGCAATCTGCATCTCGATGCCTTGGCGTATCGCTCGGCGCTGAGGCGTTCAAAATCGGCAGGCACCGGGAAGAACTCCACGCCGATTTCTTCGACGAAGTTCGCTCCGTGCGTCTGCCCCGTGCGGAGGTCGACAAACTGCATCAAGTGATCGGAAAAGCCGGGCATCGGCTCCGCATCAACGCCCGTCACTTCAACGAACGTGCGGCCACGAGGAAAGAAGAGCAGTTCTCCGGTCACTTGTTTCATGGCTCTCTCTTGCCACGGCAGGGGGGCGGAGTCAATGCACGGCGATTAAAGTGATAGATACTGTAATCGGGAATGACGTTTGATGACGTTCTTCCGCGGCGAGAATGGCCGGCATTTGCCGCCAACCCGCAGGAGAGAC
>CAYGUP010000109.1:0-9079 GCA_964353155.1 uncultured Planctomycetaceae bacterium
ATGCTCTACACGGGCGACTTCAAGCTCGGCGAATCGCTCACGGCGGCCCCGCCGGAGCCGCGCCACGCCGACTACTTGGTGATGGAATCGACCTTCGGCCGACCCGAGTATCGGCTGCCGCCTCGCGGCGAGACGATCGAGCGGCTGCTAGCGGTCGTCCACGAGGCGTTGGCCGAGGGCCGCACGCCGGTCGTCCACGCGTACGCGCTAGGCAAAGGGCAGGAGGTTACGAAGATCCTCACCACGCACGGCGTGCCGGTGCTGCAACACCCGGTCGTGTGGGAGATGAGCCGCGTCTACGAGGCGTGCGGCGTCGAGCTGGCGACCGGCGAGGCCGATGTCGCTTGCTACGCCGGCCGCCCGTTGGCGGGCCACGCCGTGGTGACGCTGCCCAAGTCGATGAAGAACCACCGGCTCCGCGACCTGGGCACGGTCACGTCGATCGCCGTGACGGGTTGGGCGGCCTCTTCCAGTGCGCCGTACCGGCTGAACGTCGACCACGCGTTGCCGCTCTCCGATCACGCCGACTTCACGGAGCTGCTCGAGATGGTCGAGCGCGTGGAGCCGAAGCGGACGTACTGCACGCACGGCCCGCGCGAGTTCGTCGAGGAGCTCCGCCGCCGAGGCTTCGACGCCGAGCCGCTAGAACGCGACCAACAGGGGCGGCTGTTCTAGCGGGTCGAGGCGTAACGGGGGACGCTTCGGACGGCGAGGAACAAGGTCATGTGTGTTAGTTGACGCAGCCGAATCGGCGTCGAAGTTCCACGCCGAGGCGTCATTCTAGCCAGGGGGTAGCAGCGACACATGTCCGCGATACGCATCGCCTGTCGTAGGACTCGGCTCGGACACGTGTCGGTGTCGCTTGGCGACGGGAGGCACATCGGCACGCCTCTTGGGCTGATGCCCACGGACAACCGGCCGAACTCGATTCACCCGATCGCCGAGTCGTTCGCGGCCGACTGTCCGTGCCACCCGCGTTCGTGCGTAAGGTGTGATCCTTCCGAAGCAGCTAAGCAGCCTGGCATCCCCCGGCAGTGGCGTCGCGGCGGCGAGACCCGCCGAAGTCTCTGCGGACGATGCCTCCTGTGTTAGTTACGTGTGGGCTAAATCAGCCCAACTTCTTACCTTGATTCTGCCTCGCCTAAGATTGACTCTTGCGGCCGACTCGGCAAGAGCTTCGTGTGCCCAGCAGAAGCCGCACTACCAGGCGACTTGCCTTGGGAGTAGTGCTTCACCTTCACAAGAACTCGTGAAGATTGTTCTGCCGACTGTCCAGACTGGTCCATCAGAATAGTTTCACTTCCGCTAGTGATACCCTGCGTCGGGTCGTAATCGTCGAATGCCAAGCCTTCCTCAATAGCTTCACTGTCCAGCCAAGGTGGCCGTGGACCGCTGCGACCACCAGCCCGGTTTGATGCAGATTGTCCGAGACGATACATCCAAGCGGTGCCCTGGCCCTTGAAAGGTGGCACGACAACTAGCTCAACACTAGTCTCACCTGATTCAAGTGCCAGGGTCAGATGCCCCGCTCGTTTCCTGTCCGACTGCTCAATGTAGACAATTACTTCCCCCTTATGACCTGATGGAACGTAGACACGCCAGCGAAACTGCAGCCTGCTGTCGAAGGGCTTTCCCAATGGCTGAACGTACAACATGCTCGGGTCGGCAACCTTTACTTCACCGACTTCACGCCGGAGGCTGTCGATTTCACGCTGCAAAGGCAGACGCCGACTTGTTTCAGTCCACAGTGCTAGGCTCAATGCAATAATGCTCATGAGCAGCAGCAAGCCCAGCAGAGAGAAACGAGGCAGTTTGCGGGAGCTCTTCTTCATTTGCGATATGATAGCAGTGGCCGTGCGAGAACGTGAGTTGCCTTCGACCAGTGCTCCTCTGAGTACGATCGATTGACGCAGGTTCTGGCCTGCCGCTAAGTACAAATGTGTGACCCACATTGGCCGGTTGGAACGGCGGTGGCACGATCGAGGCCCGACCTGAGCAGCAAGCGGTTTCACACAAGCCAAGCCTCGAGAAGACGGGTTTCTTGTCTTTCGCGTGATGCGCCCCAGCGCAGCGTGCTAGCACCGCGCAGGTAAGCTGTGCCGATTGCAACGCGGCGGGGTGGTTGGCTGGGTGCGGGCGGGTCCGGTTTTGCTAGTCGCTCTGCCTGGCGCGGGACGAACTTACAACGGATGCCACGCCCCCGGCCTGCTGCTGGGGGGCGTGCCTCGTGAAGAGTCTGGCGGCAAGGATGCCGCCGGTGTGAGTTAGCCGCGATCGCAGAGCCGCCGACGCATGGAAGCCCGAAATCCAAAGCGAGCCGCCTACCGCCTCGCCGCCGCCGTGGGCGGGGTGTTGCTGACCGTCGTGTTCGTCGCCGTGACGATCGCGTTGATGGTGGGCGAGCGTCAGCAGGCAACGGCATCGGTCGAGCCGAAGCCGGAGTGGGACGTCATCGAGACGGGCGAGTCGTATCGCCTGCCGATCGCCGAGATCACGCCGGTCGCTTCGACGCCGTTGGCGCGGGTGCCCGCTCCTTACGAGCCGCCGCCCAGCTATGTCTCGACGGCAGAGGTCTCAACGACCGAACCACGCGAGCAGCCCAGGCCATCACCGGTCGTTGCGGCCCAGCCGAACGGTTGGTCCGGCCCGGTGATGATCCACAACCCGGCCGCCTTCGGTCCGCCCGAGGATGGCTCGCTGCCGCCGATCCCCACGCCCCAGTTCGCCAGGACCACGACGCCCGAGCCACGCGTCGCGCGACGCGACTCGAACGGCCCGACGCTGGTCGCCCCGCCGGCGGATTGGGACGAGCCGTTGCTGGTTGAAGACACCGACGGGCCGCTGCCGGCGGAGCCAACCTCGATCGAACCAATCGTCGAGCCACTCGCCCGACGCCTCGCGGCAAGCCGGCCCAAGCGGCCGCTGAGAGAGCTGGCCTCGTCTTCCGGGGATGAGCTGCTCAGCTACACGACCTCGACCAATGACCTGAGCAAGCGGCTCGCTACCGACGTGCAAGCCGGCTTCCAACTCGGCAAGTCCGGAGCGGTGTACGCCGCCCGTGCCAAGTTTGTCGCCGTGCTGCGACGGATCGCCCTGGCGAAGGACGCCGAGGCGGGCACGACGCGTCACGCGGAGGCGTTGGCCGAGGGCCTCCGCACGCTCGACGATGCCGACGACTTCGTCCCGCGGGGTGATGCCCTCGAGGCCGAGCTCGACGTGGCCTCGATCGCCAGCTCGCACGGGCTCCGTTTGGTTAGCAACGAGGCCCCGGTCGCCCCGCACGAGGCGATCACGCGGTACTCGCGTCACTCGGCGTCGAAGCTCGCCGAAGCGGCCGCCGGCGAGCCGGCCGGCTCGATGGCCCTCTACGGCTTGGGCAAGACCTACGCCCGACTCGAGGCCCAGGCGGGCCAATCGACCGCGGGTCGCAAGAGCTTGGTCATGTACCGAGCGGCCGTCGATACGCATACCGAGAACTACCTGGCCGCCAACGAGTTGGGGGTCCGGCTCGCCCGCGATGGTCGCTACGAGCAGGCCAGCCAAGTCCTCCGCAAGGCGGCATCGCAACCGACCGCGATCGCCACGGTGCACGCTAACCTGGCGGCGATCGAGAACCGTGTGGGCCGCCCGCAGGCCGCCGTGATCGCCCAGAACCAGAGCGAACAACTGGCCCAACAAGAACGGGCCACCGGCGAGGTGTCGCGTCGGCATGGGGTGCAATGGGTCGATCCCCAGGTCTTCCGCCGGGCCGGGCCGACGGGGGTCATCGCCCAACATCAGACGGCGATGCCGCAACCGCCCCCGCAGCAAATGACCCACCAGCAGATGATCTCGCAGCAAGCGATGCCTCCTCAGTCGATGCCGCCGCAGTACGCCCCGCAACCGGGCTACGCCACGGCCCCGCCGACGCCGCAACAACCGGGCGGTTGGAACGGTTTCATGCGGACGGCGAAGCGGACGCTCGGCTGGTCTTCGCCTGCCCCGACGCAGCCGTCCGGAGCGCCTCGCGCGCCGGTCGCGGTGCCGCAGGGGCGTGTCTACCGCTGAGGCGGGCCGCTCGTTACAAGCCCTTTCGATAAGACCTAGAGACTCGCATGCCACGCTCGACCCACACCGCCAAGCCGACCGTTTACGGGCTGCTGCTGATCGCGTTGGTGGCTTCGTCGCAGGTCGCCTCGGCCGCGCCGCCGCCGATGCTCGTCGAGTCGGCCCAGTGCGCTCCGCCCTGCGAGCCCATGCCCTGCGGACCGGTCGGATGCGCCAGCGGCGGCTGCGCAAACCCGGCGGCCCCGCACCCGATCTGGGGCGTCGATTCCACGGCGGCATGCAACGGCTGCAACACGACCGGTGAGATCGGCTGGGACTCGCGTGGCCCGATCGATTGGCAACGCTACGCCCAAGGGGAATACGTCGGCCACGCCCGCACGGCCCACGTGCCCGAGTACCGCCTGCGAGTCGATGACACGCTCGCCCTGTTCTACCTGCGGACACGCGAGGTGCTGTCGCGTCCGTACCAGTTGCAGGTCGGCGACCAGATCAATGTCGAATCGCTCACCGCCGGCAGCTCGGCCGGCGCGGGGACCGATTCGCAGCAGGCCGGCTCCGAAGACGACCTCAACCGGACGGTCGTCGTTCAGCCCGACGGCATGATCACGCTGCCGCTGGTCGGCCGCGTCCCCGCAGCAGGCCGGCAGGTGGTCGCCCTGCAAGAGGACCTCGAGAAGCGGTACGAGGAGTTCTACAACGTACCAGCGATCACGGTCACGCCGATCCAGGTCAATACGCGGCTGGAAGACCTGCTCGACACGGTCGATAGCCGGGGCGGCCAGCTCGGTGGGCGGCAGATCAGTTCGGTCGTCACGCCGGCCGGCACGATCCAGTTGCCGGCGCTCGGCAGCGTGTACGTGCAGGGCCTGACCATCCAAGAGGCCAAGCAAGAGATCGACGCCCGCTACGCGATGACCATCCCGGGCGTCACGGTCACGGTCGACTTGCAAGTCCGCGCGCCGCGGTTCGTCTACGTGCTCGGCGAGGTGTCTCAGCCGGGCCAATTCGAACTGACCGGCCCAACGACCACGATGCAGGCGATCGCTTTGGCGGGCGGTTGGAACGTCGGCGCGAACCTGCGGCAAGTCGTTGTCTTCCGACGCGGCGAAGACTGGCGGCTGATGGCGACCATGCTCGACCTCCGCGGCGCGCTCTACGGCCGCCGCCCGACGCCGGCGGATGAGATCTGGCTCAACGACGCCGACATCATCCTCATCCCCAAGACGCCGATCGAGCAGGTCGACGAGGTCATCGAGCAGGTCTTTACGCGCGGCCTCTACGCGGCGATCCCCTTGGAGTTGATCTGGGGCCAGGGCTTCACGACCGTCAGTTCAATCGTGCAGGGCTTCTAGCCGTTCACTTGAGTTCGAACTTGAAGACCGTGGCGATCTCGTTCAGCGGCGCGTCGGGGATCGTTAGGTAGAAGTACTGGGTGTCGAACTTCCATGGCGCGTCGGCGACGCTGGCGAGTTCGGTGATCCGTTGGATCTCGGACCGCGGCGGGAAGAAGTGGACGCCGAGCTTCTCGATGCGGATGGTCTCACCCGCCTGGGGCTTGCCGAGGAAGAAGAGGTACAGCGACTTTCCGTCCTTCGACTGCGTGAACCGGATATCGTTGGCAGAGTACTCTACCGTGGCGGATTGGCCGCCATGATTGCCGTCGGCCGCCTTGGCGATGCCGGTGCCGTAGAAGTCGTAAGGGCGTGTGTTGTAGACCGCTTCGCCGTGCGTCTTGAGCCACTCCCCCAGTTTCCGAAGCACGCCACGCTGTGATTCCGGGATGGTGCCGTCGGCCTTCGGCGAGACGTTCAGCAGCACCACACCGTTCTTGCTCCACACATCGATCATGTTGCGGACGAGCAGGTCGGCTGGCTTGTACGTTTGGCCTTCGATGTAGCTCCAGGACTGGTTGCTCAGCGTGATGTCGGTGAGCCAGACCGACTCCGAAAGATCCTTCTTGCCCCCCTGCTCGATATCGAGCACGCCAACCGACGATGGCATATCGGCCTGCTTGTAGGCGATGATGACCTCCTGGCCCTTCTTGTGCGCCTCGTTGAGGTAGTACGCCGCGAACTCCTGGCGGAGGTCTTCGGGGATCAAGCGGAGCCAGACATCGAACCAGATGATGTCCGGGTCGTATTGGTCGATGACCTCTTTGAGCTGAGCGAACCAGTACGCATGGAACTCGTCGGCCGAGAGATTGCCATAAAGCTTGGCGAGCTTCGGGTCCTTGCTTGAGGTCGGGTAGTCGGGGTGGTAAGCGAAGTGGCTGTTCCAGCCCTCCCAGTCTTCCGGGCGATCAGCGTTGCGTTGCAGGTTGCGCGCGTGGTGGAACGTGGTGATGAGTTTCATGCCGCGAGCGCGGATCTCCTTGGCGATCTCGCCGGTGATGTCGCGCTGCGGCCCGGTATCGGCCGAGTTCCATGGGTTCACCTCGCTGTCCCACAGAGCGTAGCCATCGTGGTGTTGGGCGACCGGGCCGGCGAACTTCGCCCCGCTCTGTTGGAAGAGCTCGGCCCAATCCGCGGCGTCGAACTCCTCCGCCTTGAAACGCGGAACGAAGTCGTGGTAGCCAAACTCTTTCAGCGGGCCGTACTTCGCGAGGTGGTGCTTCTGAACGTCGGTCCCCTCGCGGAACATGAAATACGGGTACCACTCGCTGTAGTACGCCGGCACCGAGTAGACGCCCCAGTGGAAGTAGATGCCGAGCTTCGCATCGGCGAACCACTCGGGGGCTTGGTTGTGCTCGGCGAGCGATTCCCAGTCCGCCTCGTAAGGCATTTCAGCGGGCGATTCGGCCAGCGCGAGCCCCGGAAGACAGGCCAGGGAGAACGCAATCAGTGCCAAGAAACGGCTGGGAGGATGCATAGAATTCGACAGAGGAGAATCAATTGAGGAGTGGCAAGTCTTCTATTATGGCAGGCCCGGGCGACGGTTCCAACGACCGGCCCAGGACTTCAGTCCTCTAATGTCGGCTCACCCCATGTTAAGCCGGGTCGCCTACCTGCCCACGCAGCCACGCCTCGTATGCCGTAGAGGCGTGCGTGATCGGCGAGGCGATCAGCTCGGGCGTGTCGTACGGGTGCAACTCGGCGACGAGCGACTCGATCGCGGGCCAATGCTCGGCGATCGTCTTGGCCGTACAGAGCCATTCCTGGCTCGTTTCGACCGCGCCTTCCCAGCGGTAGACGCTTGTGATCGGCCCGCTGATTTGCACGCACGCGGCGAGGCGGCGGTCGACCAGCTCGGTCGCGATCTGTACGGCGACGGCGTGATCGCCCGTGGTGGTGGAAATCGTCAGCATGGCGGCGGGCTCGTCTCGAAGCGGGCGTGAACCTTGGGCGCTAGGCCGTAGTCCCCTGATGGCCCTATGGTACCAATCCCGCCCCGCGTGACCCGCCCCGAATCCCCGCCCGCCCCGCATGGCTAGCGCCCTGATCCAAACGCCCGGAACGCTGCGGCCGCTGATGCGGTTGTCGCTGCCGGTGCTGGCGGAGCAGATGCTGCACCTGCTGGTGGGGCTGGCCGACCTGACGATCACCGGGCGGCTGCTCGAGGGAGCCTCGTACGTCGCGGGGATGACGCTGGTCATCTACCTGCTCTGGCTGCTGGGCATGATGTTCGCGTTCATCTCGACAGGCTCGACGCCGCTGACCGCTCGGTTCACCGGGGCAGGTGAGCCGGAGCAGGCGAACTCGGTGATGAACCAATCGCTCGCCGTCGGCTTGGTTTGGGCGGCGGTCTTGATGGCGATCGGCTTCCCGCTGGCGGCACCGCTGGTCGGCCTGATGGGGCTCGATGGGGCCTCGGCCGATGCCGCCACACGCTACCTCTTCGTCGAGCTCTGTGTCTTGCCGGCGATCATGATCGAGCGCGTCGGCATCGCCTGCCTGCGCGGGGCGGGCGATACGGTGAGCGGCCTGCTGACCATGATGGTCGTGAATGTCGTGAATATAGGCGTCAGTGTCGCGTTGGTGACCGGGGCGGGCGGGCTGTTCGAGCCGCTCGGCTGGGACGGCGTGGCACTCGGCACCGCCGCCGGCCACCTGACCGGCGCGGCGATCCTGCTGGCGATGCTCAGCGGCGGGCGCGCCGGGTACCGATTGCGCCCCAGCCTGATGTGGCCCGACTTCACGATGATCCGCCGGTTGCTGCGCGTGGGCATCCCCGGCGGGCTCGAAGCGTTGCTGCTGGTGATCTGCAACCTGGCTTACCTGCGGATCGTGCTCCGCCTGGGCGATATCCCGGCGGCCGCCCACGGCGTGGCGATCCAGGTCGAGGCCCTCGCTTTCATGCCGGGCGGGGCGTTCCAGATCGCTGCTTCGACGATGACCGGCCAGTACCTCGGCGCGGCCGACCCGAAGCGGGCGACCCATAGCGCTTGGACCGCTTGCCTGGCGGCGGTCGTGTTGATGGCGATCGGCGGGGTCGGCTTCTGGATCTATGCCGAACCGTTGATCGGCCTGTTTGTCGATGCCGAGGGCAAGCCGGAGGTGGTAACGCTCGCGGCCGAACTCCTGCGGATCATCTCGCCGGCGATGCTGCCGTTGGCGGTCGCGATGGTCCTCTCCGGCGCGCTGCGCGGCGCGGGCGATACGCGTTGGCCGCTGCTCTTCACCGTGGCCAGCATGGGATTGATCCGCCTGCCGCTCGCGGCATTCCTCGCCCAGGAGAGCGTGACGATCCCGCTGCTCGGCGCGACCTTCGCCGGCGCGGGGCTCGGAGCGGTCGGGGCGTGGTACGGCGCCGTGACCGACCTAACGATGCGGGCCGTGCTCATGGCGGGCCGCTTCCTCCAGGGTGGTTGGAAACGCGTCGAGGTCTAACGCGAGGCAGGGTAATCCCTACGATCGGATCCTCCGGTCGCTCGCCGACCGCCGGGGAGATCGTGAGCTAGGCTTCCTTCGGATAGCCGCGCGCCGAGCGTGACGATCCACCTCCTCGCCCCACCCACTCCTCCCGCCCGCGAGCACGAGCCATGTCGCTCTTGCCCACGCCCGATCCGGCGTTGCCCACCCCCGTTGCGCGGTCG
>CAYGUP010000110.1:0-8785 GCA_964353155.1 uncultured Planctomycetaceae bacterium
CGAGGTCAACCTGCATAGGGCGGTTCGACTGATCGAGCGTGCCGAGGTGGTGCGACGGAAGGTCGAGAAGTTGGTGGAGAGACGTTAAAGACGATCGCCGCGCCGCCCCTGCTGGGCGGCGCGGCTTCTATCATTGGGGGGAGAGCCATGCAGAATATCACCGTCCACGTCGTTAAGTACCGCGACAGGAAGAACCTAGTCATGCGGTACGTGTGCCCGCTTACTGGAAGGCAGGTTCAACGCACCACCGGTACCAACCTTCGCAGCAAGGCGGAGAAAGCGGCCGCCAAGTGGGAGGCTGCGTTGCAAGAAGGCCGGTACCAGCGTGACAGCCGGATTGGATGGGAAGAGTTCCGAGAGCTTCACCTAGACCAGCACCTTTCCGATCTAGCTCCCGACACGATCGACGCTTATTGCACGGCCCTGAACGCCTACGAACGCGTTTGTCGGCCTAAACGCCTCAGCGATGCTACCACCGCAAGAGTGTCGCACTTCAAGGCTCATCTGCGCAAGAATGGGCGCAAACCGGCCACTGTGGCGAGCTACCTTCGGCACATCTCTGCGGCATTCCGGTGGGCAAAGCGGCAAGGCCTGATGTCTTCGGTGCCAGACTGCTCTCCGCCAAAGGGCGCAGCGGCGGCCACGCGAATGAAGGGTCGGCCGATTACAGGGGAAGAGTTCGAACGGATGCTTGCCGCGGTACCGAAGATTGCCGGTAAGCTCCGAGTCGCCGACTGGGAGTTTTATCTGCAAGCCCTGTGGACGTCTGGCCTTCGCCTAAGCGAGTCTCTGACGCTGAGCTGGGAGGAGCAGGACGAAGCGATCAGCGTCGATCTACGCGGACGCCGTCCGATGCTCCGCATACCAGCCGCAGTAGAAAAGGGAAAACGCAACCGCGTTCTACCGATGACGCCAGACTTCGCGGCCCTGCTAGAAGCAGTTCCGGACCATGAACGGAGGGGTCGCGTCTTCGCGATCGACCTGAGTCCAGAAAAGGTATCCGCAGCAGTTACGAAGATTGGCAAAGCAGCGGGCGTTCGGGTCAACACAAGCAAGTTTGCAAGTGCTCACGACCTACGCAGGGCCTTTGGCACCAGGTGGAGCAAGGTCCTATCGCCCGCTAGGCTCAAGGCCATCATGCGGCATTCGGATATTTCGACGACGATGCGGTACTACGTCGATGAGGCCAGCGAAGAACTCGCCGACGCACTGTTTGAGGCAGCTGGACCAAACCGGGTACCAACTGAGGTACCAAGCAGCACAAGCCTCGACAGAGCAAAGTAATCGATGAGCTCTCAGCCCCTGCAAAACCAGGGGAAAGTCAGCGGAGGACAAGGGACTCGAACCCTCAACCCCTTGCGGGGCAACTGATTTCGAATCAGGGCGATGCACGTTCATACGCGTATATTCGCGGGCGCTCGCGGGCGCTAATCGAGTCTCTCTGCCCGTCTGCGCGGTGCAATCTGTGTGCAGATGTGGCCCCAGCTGTCGTGCTCGACGCGTCGTCGGCCGCCTGTTTCATTGACCTCTGTCAAATGCATTCTGGCGGGCATACGCGTTATCTGCCCGCATTCTCGCGGGCGTTCGCGGGCGCACACCTTTCTGCAGAAAACCGCCCTTAGGCTTCCCTTCGTTGCGTGGCTGGCCGTTCAGTCATGCACTAGCGGGAGGCGAGTCGGTTGCCGGCGTCATGGAGTGAGACGCCACGTGCTCATGGATGAGCCGGCGATCGGCTTGGCTCCCTTTCTCAAACGAAGGGAAGGAACCCGTGCTGCTACTGAAGCGCAAAGCGGGCGAGCGTATCCGAGCCGGTGACATCGAGATCGTCGTCATCCGAGCCACCGAGCATGGCAACGTCACGCTGGGCATCGAAGCCCCACGCGAGATCAAGATCCTTCGGTCGGAGCTGGCCGAGTTCGAAGCCCCCCAAGGAGGAGCCGATGACTGTGCCGCCTGAAACCGAAACAATTCCGACCTCGATGGCCGCCATGGCCGCCGCCAAGGCACAGACGGAACAGGCCCGGGCTACCGACGTGCTGTTCGATGCCGAAGAACGCCGGCTCTGGAATCCGACGCCCGAGCTGCTCACCGCGTTGGTCGAGGCGATGAGCGAGATGGGCAACGCCGTGAAGACCGGCCGCAACGATCACGACCGGTACGACTACGGCACGCTTGAGGACTACCTCAACGCTGCCCGTGGCCCGCTGCTCAAGCATGGCCTCGTGCTCGTCTCTCGGCCGGTCTCCGAGCCGCAGTACGGCGAGCGGATGACCGGCAGCGGCGGCAAGTGGGCAACGGCCCGCGTGCTCGTCGAGACCCGTGTCATCCATGGCGAAACCCAAGGCTGGATCGCCTCCCGCGTCTGGGGCGAGGGCCACGACCGGGGCGACAAGGCGCTCTACAAGGCGTTGACGGGGGCCCGGAAGTACGGCCTCGCCATGGTGCTCGGGATCTACACCACCGACGAGCCAGAGGGCGACAGCCCGCAGACTTCCGGCGGGCGCTACGAGCCGAATCACCAGCCCACGCCGCCGGCCGACTACATCCCGCCGCCTCCGACTGACCTCCGGTGGACGGAGGCCCGGCAGGCAAAATTGCTGGGGAAGGCGGCCAAGATCGAAGGGACGGAGGAGGAAAACGCCTACGACAAGCTCGACAAGGCGGTGTCCTACGTCATCGCCCAGCGGGCCAACGGGATGACGAACGAGCAGTTTACCGACGCCTGCCGGGCGATCTTCGGCCGTGGCGATGAGCTGCAGGGCCAGGGCGCGATCACCAAGGAGCAAGGGGCCGAGCTGCTGGCCCGGATCAGCTCGGAGATCGCCCCGACCACCACGGCCGACAAGCTGCCGACCGCGGAAGAACCCGCCCCGTCGGCTGAGCCTCCCGCCGCCGCACCGGCCGCGGCACCCGAACCAACCCCAGCACCCGCCGCGGCCACGGCCGCCCCAACCGAGGAGACCCCCGCATCGTGAGCACCGCCACCGAACCAAGAACGCAGACGCTCGAGCTGCACGAGATCGAGCACGACACGGCCACGCAAAGCCGCGAGGCGATCGACGCCGAGACGGTCGAGCGCTACGGCGAGCTGATGCGTGACGGCGTGAAGTTCGACCCGATCGTGGTCTTCTTCGACGGCGTCCGCTACTGGCTGGCCGACGGCTGGCACCGCCGCGGTGGTGCCGAGTGGGCCAGCAAGAAGTCGATCGACTGCCTCGTGCATGAAGGGTCGAAGGAAGAGGCCGAGCTCTATGCGGCCGGTGCCAACGCACGCCACGGCAAGGCGATGAACAACGCCGACAAGCGAAAAGCTGTCGGCATGGTTCTAAGGGTGCAGCCCGATTGGAGCAGCCGCCAGATCGCTCGGCACGTGGGTGTAAGCGACATGTTTGTGGGCAAGGTGCGGTCTGAGGTGCAAACCGTTTGCACCTCCACTGATGGGGGGTCGCTGGCCGATCAGTTCGAGCGTCGCATCGGCTCGGACGGCAAGAGCTACCCTGCGACCAAGCCAACGCAATCGATTCCTGATCGTCCCGAGGAAGCGGGCGACGACTGGGAACAGCCCGCCGACGACCGCGTCGAGCTGTTTGCGATGGACTACCAGGAGTCGCTCAATCTGCTGAGTGCCGCCGCTTCGAGCCTGACGGTCATCTCGACCCGGGTGACCGAGTCGTCCGATCTGCTGGGCGAGTTGGCCGAGGACCCCGAGCAAGGGGCGTACGTCCGCGACAAGGTCACCCGCATCCGCACGGATACGCAGAAGCTCCTCGGCCACGTGACCCAAGTCTCCACCGACTTGCAGTCGATGCGGGCGATGGTGCGAGGCTTGGAGCCGGTTGAGGTCTGCCCGCACTGCGACGCGTCGGGCTGCCCAACGTGCCGCAAGACCGGTTTCGTTACCCGCGGGATCCAGCAAGCGAGGGGGCCGCAGTCGTGAAGCTCCGCGATTACCAAGTCGATTGCGAAGCCGCCATCCGGGCGGAGCACGAGCGGGTCGATTCCACGCTCGCCGTGCTCCCAACCGGGTGTGGCAAGACCGAGGTCTTCGTCTCGTACGGCGGCAAGGTCGATGCCGGTCGCGTGCTGACGATCTGCCCGACGATCGAGCTCGTGGACCAAGGGGCGAACAAGTTTACCGCTCGCACCGGGATCAAGCCGGATATCGAGCAGGCCCACCGCACGAGCCCGGAGTCGTCGCTCTATCGGTCGCCCTACGTGTGCGCCTCGAAGCAGACGCTCGTGGCCAAGCGGAACGGCAAGGCCCGCTACGAACGACTCAACGAGATCGCCCTGGTGATCATCGACGAGGCCCACGGGGCGGGCACCAAGCAATGGGGCGACCTGATCGGTCACTTCCGCGACCAGGGGGCGAAGATCCTCGGCGTCACGGCCACGCCGAAGCGGGCCGATGACGTCGCGCTGGGCAACTTGTTCGATTCGTGTGCCTACGAGATGTGGATCCCGGACGCGATCGACCGCGGCTGGCTCGTCTCGCCGCTGGCCGTCTGCTGCCAACTCGAATCGCTCGACCTCTCGCAGGTCGGCACCAAGGGCAAGCGGGGCGACTTCAAAGATGGCGAGCTGGCCAAGGTCATGGGCGACGAGAAGGTCGTGTTCGAGACGGCCGAGGTGACGGCACGCGAGAGCGTTGTCGAGGGCAAGGTGCTCAAGACGGTGGTCTACTGTGCGACGGTCGCCGAGGCCCGGGGCGTCGCCGAGCGGCTCCGCGACAAGCACGGGGTGCGGGCCGATTGGGTGTGCGGCGATAAGCGGCTCTGCCCGTCCGACCGCCGCCGCCGTGTCCTCGAAGACTTCGCGGCACCGGACGGCTCGACGACGCACGTTTGCAACGTCGGCGTCTTGACGACCGGCTGGGACTTCCCCGGCTTGGAGCACATCGTCATGGGCCGGCCCACGCGATCGGTCGGCCTGTACACGCAGATCCTCGGCCGCGGCACACGACCGCTGCCTGGTGTCGTCGACTTCGAAGGGTCGGACCCGACGAGCCGCCGGGCGGCGATCGCCGCGAGCGACAAGCCGCACTTCAAGGTGACGGACCTCTGCGACAACACGCTTGAGCACAGCCTGGTGGGAGTCGCCGACGTCTTGGCCGGCCTCTCCCAGTTGGCTGACCCGAGCCAGAAGAAGTCGGTCGATGATGCGGTCGCGGCCGAGGTGGCCGAGCAGACCCGTCGCGGCGATCCGGTCGATGTGCAAGCCGCGATCGCCGCGGCCCGGGAGGCCGAGAAGAAGCGACGCGAAGAGGAGGAGGAGAAGCGTCGCCAGCGGCGGCTGGTCGCCAGCGAGGCGAAGTATTCGCGCGTTGAGGTCGAGGCCCTCGGCCAGGGCGGTGCCGGATCGGCCCGCGGTCGGCAGGGCATCGGCTACCGCATGCCGTTCGGCAAGCACAAAGGCAAGTCGATCGGCGAGCTCAACGGCAACTACATCAGCAGCCTGCTCAAGTTCTCGTCCGACCCTTCGACGACGTTCAAGCTCGGCCAGAAGGTGAAATACCTGCTCGAGTCCGAGCTCTCGGCCCGCAAGGCCGGCGTCGCGTCGGCACCGCCCAAGCCCGCTCGGCGAAAGGCGGCCCCGACGGCTCCCAAGGCCTCATCGCCCACTGATACCTACGCGAGCCTTTCGTCCGAGCTGGAACGCCAACTGTCCCTGCTCGATCACTGAACCCCAACCCCTTCAAGGTGACCGCTATGCGTGTGAAACGAATCAACGGCCTCAACGAGGTGAAGCTCGACAAGGGCGAGACGCGGCGTCTGCTGGAGGCGAGCTACATCCTCGACGCGATCGCCGGGGTGACCGGTGGCGTTACTCAGGAGGAAGCTTCCAACAACGCACGCCACCTACGGAACCGGGCTCGCCAATTCGGCGGCGAACACCTCGAAGGCGACGGCACGCTTAAAGAGCCCGAGCGTCGCAAGGCGATCGACGCCTCGGCACCAACCTGATCAGGCGAGGCGCGGCCTGGCATGGCAAGGCACGGCCTGGCGGGGCGAGGCATGGCATGGCCTGGCGGGGCGAGGCATGGCTCGGCCGGGCATGGCGGGGCACGGCGCGGCAAGGCCTGGCAAGGCGAGGCGAGGCGAGGCATGGGGGCGTATGCCCAATCACGATCCGAACTCTTTTTCTTTAACAACACCGAGGATGCGATGAAACGATTCAACTTTGTGCTGACGGGGATCACCCCGCTTTTGATGCACTGCGACGACCCGGAGCGAGCCGACCAGCTCACGGCCTGGCGGAAAGACCCCGGCAACAAGAACACCAGCGTGGCCGGCGACGATCGCTCACCGACCTGGACGTGGCAGACCTACCTCTACACCGATGGCAAGCACGTCGTGGTGCCCAGCGACAACCTGATGGTGGCGATCCGCGACGCGGGGGCTTCGATCATCTTGAAGCGTCAGACGACCTACAAGCGGGCGACGCAGACGGGCCTGCTCATCGAGACGCCCAACCTGCTGCTCGAAACCCCGCACGGCGCGGTCCCAACCGCCGAGATCGAGGCCTTGCCATCCGACGCCGGCATGGACCAGCAGATCGCTCTGGCGGAGCGTCTCGGCTTCTCGCTCTTCATCAAGCGGGCGAAGGTCGGCACCTCGAAGCATGTGCGGGTGCGGCCCCGCTTTGATGAGTGGAGCCTGAGGGGCTCGATCCTGGCGACGGGCTCGGAGTTCACGCTCGACATCGTGCAGCAGCTCTTCGCGATCGCGGGCATTCAGAAAGGCCTCTGCGATTGGCGGCCGTCGAGCCCCAAGAGCCCGGGGCCATTCGGGAGATTCAACGCGGCGGTCAGCGTCGCCGAGGAAGCCGTCGCGGCCTAGGAGCGCCGCGGCGCGGCGAGGCAAGGCCGGGCAAGGCAGGGCTTGGCGAGGCTGGGCCTGGCAGGGCCTGGCAGGGCGTGGCAAGGCCGGGCGCGGCCTGGCAAGGCGAGGTGAGGCATGGGGGCGTATGCCCAATCACGATCCGAACTCTTTTTCTTTAACAAGCAGGGAGACCAAGCGATGGGCAAGAACTACCGATTCGACAATGAGATCGAGGCGATCTGGGAAGTGATCAAGGACTTCGAGCGGGGTGAGGTGCTCAGCTACGAGTTGATCAAAGAACACACCCGCCTCGAAAGCCGCGATGAGCCGGGTTGGGATCGCGTCGTGCGGAAGCTCCGCGACGCGTTGAAGCAGAAGCGGTCGATCGAACTCGGCCGCGCCAAGGCCAATGTGGGCTACCCCCTGCTGACCGCCGACGAGTCCTTTGACCTGCACTTGCGACGCAAGAAGCGGGGCGCTCGGGCGGAGCGGAGCCACGCCGAGATGCTCGCCTTGCTCCCCAAGGATCAGCTCACCGGCGGCCGGGCCGCTGCGGTTGGGGTCGAGCTAGAAGGGGCGATGCGTTTGCTGGCGATGCACGATCAGCAGCGTCAGAACACCCGAGCCGCCCTCAAGCAGTCTCAGGCCCTGCCGAGGGGCGCCGTCTAGACGAGATCGGAACTCAGCGACGACAGAGCCAGCGTCGGGCGACAGCGGCCAAGGCCACCAGGCACAGCCCCGAGCGACGCACCGCCTCGTACGAGGCAACACCCCGCGGCAGCGGACCGCTAACTGGCTTCGGGCCGGCGAGTGGGGCGCGGGAGTAACAACTAACCGCTGCGGCTGATAGCGACGGCATCCGAGCGAACGGCGGAAGCCAAGCAGCCCCCTCCACCAAGGGTGCTCCGGCACTGGGGGTGGGGGGGCTGCGCTCCGACAAACCGCCAAACAGCGGAGGCCGGACGGATTCACGAGGCACCAACCCAAGGAAGAACCATGGCAAAGATCATCACCCTGCGACTCAGCCCCGGGGCGCATGCCCTGATCAAGGAAGCGGCCCACCGGGAGCGCCAGAGCATGAACCAGTGGCTCTGCGGCGTGATCGGCGTGCCGCCCTCCCCGAAGCAACCAGCCGAGGGCTGCGAGCTGCACGAGCTGCTCAACCAGCCCTCGGCTTCCGAAGTTCCGCCGGCAGCGTAGCTGGTGGTCTGACACACCCCTCCACACCCACCCGAGGAGATGCGAGATGGAAGCGACGATCGATCAAGCCAAGCTGGCCGAGGTGCTCGAGCGTGGCCTGGCCCACGGTGGCCACCAGCCCGGCGACGAGATGTGCGCTATGGAGGCGGCCGCGTTTGTGACCGGCGAATCGTGGAGCGACCACCCGGAGTGCGTCTGCCCGGTGATCGCTTCGTTTATGCGTAGTTGGAACGACTCGCTCCCAGCTCCCGATCGGACGCGGGTCATTGGCCCACTAATCGCGGCGGTGGTCGGCACGCGTGCAAATCGTGAAGTCGAAGAACGCCGGGCTTGGCTCGCCGCCGACTGGCTTGTGCGTGAATGTGCCCCCGCCTTCATGGAACTAGCGGGGCTTGCCGTTAAGGCCGGCGAGCTGCGAGGCTTGCCAGAGCTGACCAGCGACAACATCGCAGCGGCCCAGCCAAAGGTAGACGCTGCTGGGGCCGCTGCTTGGGCCGCTGCTGGGGCCGCTGCTTGGGACGCTGCTTGGGACGCTGCTCGGGACGCTGCTTGGGCCGCTGCTGGGGCCGCTGCTCGGGCCGCTGCTGGGGACGCTGCTGGGGCCGCTGCTTGGGCCGCTGCTGGGGCCGCTGCTTGGGACGCTGCTTGGGACGCTGCTCGGGACGCTGCTTGGGCCGCTGCTGGGGCCGCTGCTCGGGCCGCTGCTGGGGACGCTGCTGGGGCCGCTGCTTGGGCCGCTGCTGGGGCCGCTGCTTGGGACGCTG
>CAYGUP010000111.1:0-8782 GCA_964353155.1 uncultured Planctomycetaceae bacterium
CCTTTGAACCTCCCCACCCCCGCCGAGCGGCCCAACGCCGACCTCGTCCTCTACGACGGCCGGTGCAACTTTTGCCGCGCCCGGGTGGAGCAATTGCGGTGGTTTGAGGGTTCGGCGGAGAGGCTGGCGTACCTCTCGTTGCACGACCCGGCGGTCGCCAGCGACTACCCGGCGGCACCGCACGAGCGGCTCTTGGAAGAGATGTGCGTCGTCGAGCACGCGACCGGCTCGCACCATTGGGGGGCCGAAGCCGTCCGTTACCTCAGCCGGCGGCTGCCCCGGCTCTGGTGGCTGGCCCCCATGATGCACCTGCCGGGGATCATGCTCCTGGCGAAGCCGGTCTATGCGTGGGTCTCACGCAACCGCTACCTGATCGCCGGCAAGGCCGAGGACTGCGACAACGGCGCCTGCTCCCTCCCTCGGCGATGAGGTTGGGGCAGGAAACGGCGAGCGGCCAAGAATTGTTTTGTCGCACGTTTTGTCGCACCGCGGAAACGCGTGAATCGGCCCATACGGCCCATCTCGCGAGCCAAGTCGTTGCAGCCGAATGACTTACGTTTTGTCGCATCGATTGGGCCGGCAGGCTACTTAAGTCACAGCGAGTGGCGGGGCCGCCTCGGCTCGCATTATCCCACAGCTTGTCGCCAACCGGTCGCCGAATTGGCCGCGCCCCGGGAGTGCCCCCAATTGCCGCGACCGATTAGTTGATTCGACCTAGGCCCCGGCCTAACCTGCCCGGCACGAGGCGACGCGTACCGGCGCCTCAACCCTCATCTCGCGACACCCATCGCCGACGCGTGGCGGGCAACTTCCCACCGCGGCCGGCGATCGCCTCTGCCTCACGGACCTTGGCCATGACACGACGACACCTGCCCGCGGCCTGTTTGTTGCTCGCGAGCCTCTTGTCCCCCGTTGCGGCCCAGGCCGAGCTGAAACTGATCGAACGATTCACCGCTCCCAACTCGGAAGATGGCGACTTCTTCGGCGGCTCAATTGATCTGTTCGGACGCGTCCTGGCGGTCCGCAGCCGCAACGCTTACCGGGACACACGCAACAGCCAGATCCATGTCTTCGAGTTGGCAGGCTCTCAGCCGGGAGACGCCTGGAACGGGGTCGCCAACGACACGTTCACCCACCCATTGCAGATCTCACGCGGTCAGGACTTGGCGATCCAGAGCGAGTTCGACCGCAACCCGGTCGTGCTGGTCGGCCTCAATCAGAACAGCGTGAACGGCGTCCCCGCCAACGGGGTGGTGACTACTTACACGGCAGCCGACAACCGCCTCGGACCGGTGTGGACCCGGCAGGGCGATCTCGTGTCGAGCGACCTGTCGCCCGGGGCCGCCTTCGGTCGCTCGATCGCGGTCGATGAACCGAACCGCTTTGAATCGCGGCTCATTGTCGGCGCGGCGAGCAACAACACGACTGGCAGTCCCCTCCCGTTCGGCGCCGAAGGGGACGGGGCCGCGTTCGTTTACGAACGGGCTTTCTCCGGCGAATGGATCGAGCTCGCCAAGCTCACCGCAGACGACCTCGTCGGCTCGCAGGGCATCGGCCCCCGTTTCGGCACGTCGGTCGATATCAGCGGCGACACGGCGATCGTCGGCGCCTTCGCCGATGACTACGACGGCCCGTTCCAGCCGGGCCTCGGCTCCGCCTACGTGTTTCGCGAGGGTGAGAACGGTGAGTGGAACGAGCAGCAGAAGCTGACCGAGCCCTTCGGGACCGACTTCGGCACCAGCGTCGCGATCCATGGCGACACCGCTCTGGTGCTCGCCGATGGCACTAACCAGCTTTATGTCTACCAAGAAGACGACCAAGACACCTGGAACCTCACCAACACGATCAATGGCGGCGCGGGCGCCCGGGTCTGGGGGAGCCGTTCGTTGGCGATCAACGAAGAGCGTCTCGCCGTCGGCTTCCACGATGGGCAACGCGGCTGGGTCGATGTCTATACGAAGAGCGAAGCCAACGAGTGGCAGTTCGCCGAGGAGTTGACCTCGCCCAGCTCGGGCGCGACCGATTACTTCGGCTTCAATATCGCAATCGATGGCGACCGCGTGGCGGTTGCCGACCCGGGGAGCCGGCCCGACTTCGTCGCGGACTTCGAAGAACCGATCCAGGGCGCTCCCGGCGAGGTCTTCCTATTCCAGCAGGGCTCGGGTGTCATCGGCGATACGAACGCCGACGGTGTGGTGAACGAAGCCGACGATGCCCTCTGGCGGGCGACCTACGGTTCAACCACGAGCCTCGCCGCCGACCACAACGGCAACGGCGTCGTCGATGCCGGCGACTACACCTTCTGGCGCGATCAAGCCGGCGGCAACGCCTCGGCGACCGGCGTGCCGGAGCCAGGCGCGATGCTCCTAACGCTCGGTGCCCTGACGCTGGGCTTCAACCACCGCCGACGCGTCACGCTTCGCTAGTCGATTGCCGACGTCGAGTTCCCAGTCGATCCTCGGTTGCGTGTCGGTAGCCGTTGTTCGCATGAGCGAGGCCAACGGGTTCAAAGCCCCCAGGGTGGTCGCGCGATCCCCAAACCGGTGGTTGTGCCCCCGGTTTCTCCGGCTTTCGTCGATTTCCCGACTGTGTTTGTAGGGTTTGTCGGCTTTGGCATCGGGTTCGCTCTCTGTAGCCGGCGACGACGAGCGAGCGGCACGCTAAGCCAAACGCTCATCAACCCAGGAGATAAAGAGGATGTCGAAACCCAACAAGAACGACGTTTACGCATGCACCAAGTGCGGCATGGAACTTGTGATTACCAATCCATGCCACTGTGAGTCAGGCGACCCACTACTCGCCTGCTGCGGTGAGTCGATGCAGAAGCAGACCGCGTAAAACGTGACTGCCTTCCGCATCCTCCCGCACAAGACGACTCGAAACGAAGGAGACGACGAGATGAGCACTCAGGAACGAATCAAGAACAAGCGTGTCGCGATCCTTGCGACCGATGGCTTCGAGCAATCGGAGCTCACGCAGCCTTACGACGCCATCCGAGACGCCGGCGGCGAGGCCTATATCGTCTCGCTCGACATGGGGCAGATTCAGGGTGAGACCGAGAAGGGGCTCGGCGACAAGGTGACCGTCGATCGCTTGGTCACGGAGACGACGGCCGATGAATACGACGCGCTCATATTGCCTGGCGGTCTCAAGAACCCCGATACGCTGCGGCAGAACGAGCGAGCGGTTGGCTTCGTGCGAGAGTTCTTCGAGCAGCACAAGCCGGTCGCGGCGATTTGTCACGGCCCGTGGCTTCTGGCCGAGGCCGGCGTCCTCGATGGCCGCACGGTCACATCCTATCCAAGCATCCGCACGGATTTGGAGAACGCCGGGGCCAACTGGGTCGACGAAGAGTGCGTTTGCGACGAGGGATTAGTAACCAGCCGCAAACCGGCCGACCTCTCAGCGTTCTGCGACAAGATGCTGGAAGAGGTAGCCGAAGGGAAGCATGAAGCGCAGGTTGCGTGAGCAAACTGAAGCCCTTCAGGGATGAGGCAGCGGGCGGGAGCACAGCTCCCGCCCGTTTTTCGTGCGCGGTCGGCAATTGTGGGCAGAAGCGAATAGCCTTCTTGCCCTTACTTGAACGCCTGCTCGGCTCCAGGGAACTTGCCTTCACGTACTTCGTCGGCGAACTCGGTGATCGCGCCGGTGATTTGCTTTCCGGCCGCGGCGTACTCTTTGACAAATCGCGGCACGTACCCGGTGGTCATGCCGAGGATATCGTTGACGACCAGCACCTGGCCGTCGCACGCCGGGCCGGCGCCGATGCCGATGGTTGGGATCGCGATCGACTCAGTGATCTTGGCGGCGATCGGCGTGGGGACGCACTCGATCACCATGCCGTACGCGCCGGCGTCGGCCGCCGCGCGGGCGTCGGCGAGCAGGGCGTCTTCGTCGCGTTGCACCTTGTAACCGCCCAGCGCGTGGACGCTCTGCGGGCGTAGGCCGACGTGGGCCATGACCGGAATGCCGGCGGTCACGAGGGCATGGATCGTATCGGCCTGGGCCTCGCCCCCCTCGAGCTTGACGCTCTGGCAGCCGGTCTCCTTGAGGATGCGGGCGGCGGCGTCGATCGCGGCACCGGTATCGAAGTGGTTGATCGGGAACGGGAGATCGACGACCGTCAACGCGTGCTCGACCGCCCGCCCGACCATCTCGGCGTGGTAGATGATCTGGTCGATGGTCACGCCGAGCGTCGAGTTGTGCCCCTGGACGACCATGCCGAGCGAGTCGCCGACGAGGATCGCATCGACCCCACGGCCCGCCTCGTCGCGTGCGCCGTCGACCAGCTTGGCCATCGTGTGGTCGTAAGCGGTCAGCATGACCAGCTTGTCGGCCGAGCCCTTGCGGGCGGTGAACTGCGGGGCGGTGAGTTGGGGCATGGGGGGAGTAGGCAGAAGGCGGTAGGCAGTCGGCAGTATTGTTGCTGACCTGGTTCGGCGGGGCAACGCGGCGTGGCTTACGCTTTGTCGCAGACGACGATCCAGCCGTTGGCTCGCAGCGATGGAAGCCACCACGGGCAGCGCAAGGCATGGCGGCGTTTCACGTCGAGAGGGATCCAGCGGCGGACGCGGAGGTTCGCTTGGCGGAGGTCTCGGCGGAGCTCGCTGGGGCGGAAGACATGCAGGAAGAAATTAGGCACGCCGCGGTACGGATAGGTCTTATCCCCGATTTCCGGAGCCGTTGTGTCGCGATCCTCCGACGCGAGTCGGGGGAGCCAAGAACGAGCGAGGCTGCGGAAGACCCAGCCGGGGCCGCTGGGGTCGTGCAGGTTGAACCAGAAGTTGTGCACGTGCAGCACCAGCTTGCCGCCCGGCTTGAGGATCCGGTGCATGTGCCGCAACGCAGTGAGCCGATTGTCGCGGCCGCGGATCATGCCGAGCGTGCTGAAAAGGCACATCGCATGATCGACCGACCCGGTGGGGACCAGCTCTTCGGTCAGCTCAACCAGGTTCGCCGTGACGCATTCGATCGAGAGGCTATCGAGTTCGGCCTTCTCTCGGACGACGGCGAGCATCGCCTCGGAGAGATCGATCGCGAGCCCGTGCCAGCCGTCGCGACAGAGCGGCAGCAGGGCTCGGCCGGAGCCGCAGCCGAGGTCGGCGAGGGTCGGCCGCGAGCCGGCGACGCCCGTCGTCGGGCCGCCGAACTCTTCGGATAGGACCAGCTCCTCAAACTCGAAGAGCGGGTTGTCGGCGTGGTAGTCGTCGTAATCGTCGGCGATGAGCTTCGACTGCGTGTAGTCCCAAGAACCCCGGCTGACGCCGGCCGGCAACTGCCAATCAGGTAAGGACATAAGCCGATCGAGCCAGACAAGCGAAGCAAAAACAGCGAGCCCACGAAGCCAGTCGTGGGAGTGAAGCGGGTACCAGGATTCCTCCAACGACTGGCGTCGTGGGCTCGCTGTCGATCGGCTGGTTGGCCTGACGGCGTTGACCCGGAGCCGTCGCGGGCATCCAATGGGGGGATCGAGATTCATCGAAGGATTCCACCATGTTATCTGCTGCTGCGTTGCTGTTTGCGATCCCCGCGGTTGTTTTGTCTGCCGAGCATCAGGCGATGACCAAGGTGGGCGTCGGCGAGGCGTTCCCCGCAATCGCGGGCCGCAACGCCGAGGGCCAAGCCGCCGCGGTCGCCGAGACACTCGGACCGAAGGCGACCGTGGTCGCCGTGCCGGGCGGGGCCAAGTGGATGGACGCCATGCTGGCGGCCGACCTGAAAGACGATTTCACGCCCAAGTACGGCGAGAAGGGGGTCAAGCTCCTCACGCTGGCGAGCCGGAAGCCGATCGACGGCGTGCCCGCGATCAACGTCCCGCCGGCCGAGCTCGCCGAGTCGTTGGGCGAGGGCCGCGGTCCGCGGGTCTATGTGCTCGACGCGGCGGGGAAGATCGTCTGGTTCGACCTGGAGTACACGCTCTCAACGCACCGCGAGTTGCACGCGACGCTCGACGAGCTTGTGAAGTAGTCCGGGAGGGTGAGGCTCCCGCCGAACCGAACCCGGGTACCCGCTGCAAGGCTCGGCGGGAGCCTCGCCCTCCCGGACGCTTTTCTTCTTTTAACGCTCCGCCAGCAGACGCTGTCGCCATTCGCGAAGTTGCTCGAAGGCGTCCATGGGGGCTAGGCGGTCGATGTCGAGGCCGCGGATCTCGTCGAGCAACGGGTGGTCGGCGGTTTCGAAGAGGGTCATCTGCAAGCCGCCGCTGGCTTCTTTTGCTGGCAGGTTTTCCGCCGTCTGCCGACCACTCTCGGCCTGCTCCAGGTCGGCCAGGATCGCCTCGGCCCGTTCATTGACCGCCCGCGGCACGCCGGCGAGTTGAGCGACGTGGATGCCGTAACTCTTGTCGGCGGGGCCTTTGACGATTTGGTGGAGGAAGACCACGCGGCCGTCGTGCTCCCGCACCGAGACACTCAGATTACCCACGCCGGCCAGGCGGTCTTCGAGCTGGGTGAGCTCGTGGTAGTGCGTGGCGAAGAGCGTGCGGCAGCCGATCACGTCGTGCAGGTGTTCGACGATCGCCCAGGCGAGCGAGAGGCCGTCGTAGGTGCTGGTGCCACGGCCGATCTCGTCAAGGATCACGAGCGAGCGGGGCGTGGCCGTGTTGAGGATGCGGGCTGTTTCAGTCATCTCGACCATGAAGGTCGATTGGCCGCGCGAGACGTCGTCGCTCGCCCCGACCCGAGCAAACAACCGATCCGCCACGCCGATGGCCGCCGACCGCGCCGGCACAAAGCTGCCGACCTGCGCCATCAGCGTGATGAGGGCGGTCTGACGGATGTAGGTGCTCTTGCCCGCCATATTGGGGCCGGTCAGGAGCAAGGTAGAGGGGGGAAGGGGGAAGGGGGACGCCGTCGCGATACTCGGCGTTTTCTCTTGGCCTTCCGCCTTCGCCCTTCCACCTTCCGCCTTCGCTGCACAGCTCACCCCGTTGGGGACGAACGTGCCCTCCGGCTCGGTGATGTCCAGCACCGGGTGGCGGCCGGCTTCGATTTCTAGGACGGGCTCCTCGACGACCTCGGGCTTGCAGTAGCCGCGGCTGCGGGCGAGTTCGGCGAGGCCGGCCAGGGCGTCGAGTTCGGCGAGCGACTCGGCGGTGGTGAGCAGCCGCTTGCCGGCCTCGGCGGT
Organism: uncultured Planctomycetaceae bacterium; assembly: GCA_964353155.1. Lineage (GTDB taxonomy): Bacteria > Planctomycetota > Planctomycetia > Pirellulales > Lacipirellulaceae > Botrimarina. The sequence continues at coordinate 7,126 of CAYGUP010000111.1, forward strand.
GGCTTCGCGGAGCTCGCCGAAGAGTTTGTATTCCAACGCGAACGCGCGGTCCTCGGCCGTTAGGACTTTCTCTTCGTACTCCTTGAGCTCGGGCGTGATGTAGCGTTCGGCGTTCTTGAGCGTCTGCTTGCGGATGAAATCGGCGGGGACCTTGTCCGTGTGGGCGTGGGTGACTTCCAGGTAGTAGCCGAAGACTTTGTTGAAGCCGACCTTGATGCTCGGGATATCGCAGTCGGATTGCATCTTGGCTTGGTACGAAGCCATCCACTGCTTGCCGCCCGCCATGAGGCCGCGGCACTCGTCGAGCTCGGGCGAGAAGCCTTCACGGATGAAGCCCCCCTCGCGCGACGTGGTCGGGCAGTCATCGACCAACGCGGCGGTGAGGCGTTCGCGCAGGTCGCCGCACAGGTCGATGCGTTCGTCGAGCCGGGTGAGGCGGTCGCTCTTGCGGCCGGCGAGCTTGGCCTTGATGCGGGGCAGCTGGCCGAGCGTGCGCCCGACGCTCGCCAGGTCGCGTGGCGAGGCCCGGCCCGTGGTCGCTCGGGCCACCAACCGGTGCAGGTCGTAGACGCCGCGGAGCTCTTCGCGGAGGGTCGCTCCGAGCGAGGCGTCGTTGACGAGTTCCTCGATCGCGTCCTGCCGAGAGCGGATCGCGCCGACGTCGGTCAGCGGGCGGCGGAGCCAATCGGCGAGGCGGCGGGCCCCGGCGCCGGTGACGGTCCGATCAATGACGCCCAACAGCGCGCCGTTGCGGCGGCCATCGCGGAGGGTGTGGGTGATCTCGAGGCTCCGCCAGGTGGCGGCGTCGATCTGCAACGACGCGTCGGCTTGGAACGGCCGCAGGCGGTCGATGTGGGCGAGCGAGGCCTTCTGGGTCTCTTGCAGGTACCCCAGGATCGCGCCGGCGGCCGCCAGGGCGAGGCCGTGGCCGGGGTGCTCCGAGTCGAAGCCGAAGCCTTCGAGCGATTGCGTGCCGAAGTGCTTGCGGAGCGATTCGATGGCGAGCTGCGCGCCGAACGCCCAGCTCGGCCGTTTGGTGACACTCGCCCGGTCGCCCGCCTCGGGCGGCAGGAGGGCCTCGCTCCCCTCGGCGACGAGGCACTCGGCCGCGTCGAGGCGCGAGAGCTCGTCCGGCAGGCGGCGTTCGTCGATCGCCGTGGCGGTGAACTCACCGGTCGAGGCATCGATCCATGCCAGCCCAACGATCGGGCGCTCGCCCGCTTTAGCGGTGCGGCCGTCGTAGGCGACCGCCGCGAGGTAGTTGGCCGTTTGTGGGTCGAGCAACTCGTCGTCGGTCACGGTGCCCGCGGAGACGATTCGCGTGACCTCACGCCGGACGATGCCCTTGGCTTCGGCCGGGCTCTCCATCTGCTCGCAGACGGCCGCCCGGCGTCCGCAGCGGAGGATCTTGGCGAGGTACGTGTCGAGCTGGTGGTGGGGGAAGCCGGCCATCGGCACGGCCTTGCTCCCCTTGTCGCGGTCGCGTGTCGTGAGCGTGATGCCAAGCAGCTCGGACGCGTCGCGGGCGTCGTCGTAGAAGAGCTCGTAAAAGTCGCCCATCCGGAACAGCAGCAACGCATCGCCCGAGGCCTCCTTGGCCTCGTGGTACTGCCGCATCATGGGGGAGAGCGTCGACATCGGGGGGCGGGGCGTCTGG
>CAYGUP010000112.1:0-8558 GCA_964353155.1 uncultured Planctomycetaceae bacterium
GGCTCGGGCGTCATTGTGGATGCCGAGGGCGTGATCCATCGCAACGTCGTCAGCGACCCGGGCGGCCAACTCGCCCAGCAACGCATCGCCGAAGCCCTGCAACGACTCGAAGGCGACTTGGCCAAGCCGAGCCAGCTCCGCAAGGTCTCGCTCACCAAGCTCGAAGCGTCACTCGCCCAACGGATCGAAGCCGGTCAGCAGCCGACCGACGCGATGCAGAAGCTCGCCGGCTTGACCCGGATCGACTACGTCTTCTGCTACCCAGAAACCGAAGAGATCGTCATCGCGGGCCCGGCCGAACCGTGGGGCGTGGCTCCCTCGGGACGGATCCAGGGGATCAAGACCGGCGCGCCGACGATCGAACTCCGCGACCTCGTGACCGCGATGCGGGCCTTCGGCCCCGGCACCGAGAACTCGCCGCTCATCTATTGCTCGATCGACCCCACCGAGGAAGGCCTGCAACGCATGCAGCGTTTCCTCGCCCGCGTCGGCCGCCCGAACCCGAACCTCATCGCCAAGCAGCTCCAGCAGCAGTTGGGGCATCAGGTGATCACCGTCGGCGGCGTGCCGGCCGATACCCACTTCGCCCAGGTGCTGGTCGAAGCCGACTACCGGATGAAACTCATCGGCATCGGCCTCGAGCAACCGCAGGCCCGGATCGCGAGCTACGTGTCGCGTGTGAACCCGGCGACTGTTAGCCGCAACGCGTTGCAACGATGGTACTTCGTCCCGGATTACCAACGCCTCAAGGCAAGCGACGATGGCCTCGCCATGGAGATGGTGGGCGAAGGCGTCCGGCTGGTTGGCGAGGGCGAGATCGTTTCGATGAACGGCGGCCGTCGTCAGACGGGCCGCAACAACCGAGCGAGCCAGAAGTTCGTCACGGAGTTCACCAAGCAATACGCCGCGTTGGCCACGGCCACGCCGGTCTACGCCCAACTCCGCAACTGCATCGACTTGGCCGTTGCTGCCGCGTTCATGCGGGATCGCGATTACTTCGCAAAGGCCGATTGGTCGATGCCGGTCCTCGGCGATGAGTCGAAGTACCCGGTCCGCACCGAGAACGCCCCGGAGAAGGTCGCGTCGGCCGTCAATGCGATGTGGAAGGGCTCGACGTTGATGACCCCGATCGGCGGCGGCGTGCAGATCCGCCCGACCGACGCCCTGGCCGAGGACCTGATCGCCACGGACGAGGACGGCAAGCTCGCCGAGCAGCGTGCCCAGATCGAAGCCGCCGCGGGCGACGCCTGGTGGTGGGACTGACTCGCACCCGCTCGCGAATGACCAACGAACGAGCCCCAATGACCTGTGAGTCGCTGGGGCTCGTTTCGTTTAATGACGCACGGTTACAACCCTCAGGTCGCAGACGTTCGTGTTTGTTGGCCCGGTCTTGAGCAAGCCACCTACTGACTCGAAGAGCGTGTAGGCATCGTTGCGGCGGAGGGTGTCGACGAGATCGGCGTCAGCCAAGCCTTGGGCGACGCGCTCGTCGATGAACGCCCCCGCGGCGTCGGTTGGTCCGTCTTCGCCGTCGGTACCGCCGGAGACCAAGGCGATGCCGCGGCACGCCCGCTCGGCTTCGAGCGCGGCGAGCGCGAGTTGTTGGTTGCGGCCACCCCGGCCGCGGATGTCCGCCGGTGCCAGCGTGACGGTCGGCTCGCCGCCGGTGATCAGGCAATTGGGGCCATCCGTCGACTGGCTGTCCCGCATGTTGATCGCCATCCGCATCAAGCCGTGCCCCACCTCCTCGGCAGCACCCTCGGAGGCCGTGGCGCAGTCCATCGCGTGGCTGTAGCCGCGGCGCTCGGCTTCGACTCCGGCCGCATCGACCGCGGTGGCGTTGTTGGCGAGGACGAGCGTGGTCGCGTCGGTGGTAGTGGCTTCGTCGGCCGGCGGCTTCGATCGCAGCACGCGGATGACGTTGGCGAGCTCCGGCGCCGCGAGGAGCGAGAGCTCTTCGAGCACCGCCAGGGCATCGGTCGGGGTCGATTGGGGCTGCACGGTTGGCCCGCTGGCGATCAAGTCCAGCGGGTCGCCAAGCACATCGGAGATGACGAGCGTGATGAGCTTGCCAGCGCGGCACGCTCGGGCGAGCCCGCCCCCTTTGATTCGACTCAGGTGCTGGCGGACCGTATTGAGTTGGTCGATCGTAGCCCCTGCGCCCGAGAGCAGCTTGGCGACGGCGACCTTCTCTTCGAGCGAGATGCCCTCGATCGGGGCCGGCAGCAGAGCGGACCCGCCCCCCGAGAGCAGGCAGACAACAACGTCCTCGGGCGAAGCCTCGGTGACCAAGCGGAGCATCTCCTCGGCGGCCGCAGCGCCCTCAGCGCGTGGCTCGTTGACACCCGCGGGCCGGCCACCGATAAGACGTACGTGCCGGTTCTCGCAATCGGAACAATCCGCTGGGACGCTCAAGAGCCCGGCGACACGATCTTCTGAAAGATGCAGCGGTGCCAAGGCCGCTTCGAGGCCGCGTGCCATCCCGGCCCCGGCCTTGCCGCCACCGACCACGATCAGGCGGCCGAGCCGCGTGAGATCGATCTCCGCGGCATCGCCCCGCGTGGTCTCGAGGGTCAGCAGGGAGCCGTCGATCTGAATCGCTTCATCGAGCAGACGCTTGGGCGCAACGGCCTCGACCCCCGCCCGCCAGATCGCGAGCGCATCGTCTAGTAGGGGATTGCCACCGGGGCGGTTCATCGCGGCTTATCGGGGGCGGGGTGCTCGGGGCGATGCTCAGCCGCAGCAGCCGTTCTTCTCGATCTCGTTGATCTTGCCGAGCCGCTTCGCATGCCGGCCGCCCTCGAAGTCGGTGTTCACCCAGACCTCGATCATCCGTTCGGCGACGCGCGAGCTCAGCAGGTCGGCCGAGAGGCAGAGCACGTTCAGGTCGTTGTGACGACGGCTCACCTCGGCTGTGACCTCGTCGTTGCACGGGGCGGCGCGGACGCCCGGGAACTTGTTGGCGGCGATCGCCATGCCGATGCCGGTGCCGCAGATCAGCACGCCGCGCTCGATCTCTTCTTTGCTGACCTTCTCCGCAACGACCGAGGCGAAGTCCGGGTAGTCGACGCTGTCCGAGCCGTCGGCGCCCTCGTCGGTGACTTCGTGGCCCAATGCCTCCAGCTTGCCGATCACGGCACGCTTGAGTTCGACACCCCGGTGGTCGCTGGCGACGGCGATACGCATCGTAGAAGTATCCGTGTTTCGGTCGAGTGTTGGGTCGTTACGCGGTCAGGCGAGGCCGAGTTCGGCGAGGATGCCCTCGGCGTGGTGCCGGACGCCGCGGGTGATCTGTTCGCCACACTGGCGGTAGATATCGAGGCTGCCGCCGATCGGGTCGGAGATCGCCCCGCCGTCGGGGTCCACTAGCTTGACACGCCCGGCCGCCTCGGGCCAGTGGTTGACGATCGTTTCGACGTGCGACGGGGTCATGGCGATCATCAGGTCGGCCTGCCGCATCAGGTGCTCGGTGAGCTGCTGGGCGCCGTGTGTCTCGATCGGAATCCCTTGCTCACGCATGAGTTCCGCCGTTTCTGGGCTCGCCGGGCTGCCCGGCGCGGCGGCGATGCCGGCCGAGGCGACGATCACGCCGCGGGATTCCACCTCGTCGTCCTGCACGCCTAGCTTGTCGGCGAGGGTCCGCCGCATGAGGGCCTCGGCCATCGGGCTGCGGCAGGTGTTTCCGGTGCAGACGAATACCACTAAGAAACGCGACAAACGCTCCAAAGTCTGGCGTCCCACGACCCCCTCACGCTGGACTTCGAGGCCTTTGCCATCAACCCGGACGACCGAGGAGGGCTGCCCATATCGGGCCGGACCGTCGTCCAAGACCAAGGCGAGCTCATCCCCGAGGGCCTTGGCGATCCCCTCTGCGGTGGTGGTTTCGGGTTCGCCGGGCGGGACGGCACTGGTCAGGACGATCGGCCCCGCGAGCATCCGCAGGATGTCCTGCACGAGCTGGTTGGCGGGTGACCGCAGTCCGACCGTCCCGTTTGGGCAGGCGTACTCACGCGTCGCCTCGGGTAGCTGGCGGACGAGGCCTTCCTCGGCGTTGGCGTCGAGGACCAGGGTCACCGGCCCGGGCCAGCACCGACGGGCCAAACGCTGGGCGATCGGCGGCCAATCGGGGGCGTAGTCCTCGGCGTCCTCGGCACTCTTGATCGCCAGGGCGTAAGGGCCTTTCCCACCACCCTTGGCCGCCGCGAGCCGGGCAACCGCTTCGGGGTGTGTCGCGCTGGCGGCCACGCCGTAGACCGTTTCGGTCGGGAGGCCGATCAATTGCCCCTCGGCCAAGGCCTGCACGGCGCGATGCACGACATCGCGGACATCGTCGGCTTTGGCGACCTCGATCACTTGGGGCGGCATGGCGGGAGGGCGGTCGCTAGGGCTGACTCGAATCGGCGTAAACCAAGCCCTGGATTCTATTTGTTGCGAATTCGAGCGGTCAACTAGCCACCGCCGCGGCGGATTGGCTCCAACGGGCCGCGGCTCCGGATTCACTTGCCCTGGCTTCGCTAGCAGCGGACAATCGCGGCATGCCGCTCGTCGTCACGGATTATTGCCCTAACGCCCAACCGGCAGCGATCGATCGTCGGCGGTGGCTGCAGGCCGGCCTCGCTGGCGCGGCTTCCGCGATCACGCTGGGGTGTTCTCGCGGTGGTGGCCCTGATGGCGGCGGCACGATCGGCCGCGGCGATGCCGTCTGGGGCGTTCACGGCGTGGTCGCCGAGCGGATGCACAAGCCGCGGGCGATGGCGATCGATGGCCAGGACCGGCTCTATCTGGTCGATTTCACGGCTCGAATCCTCGTCTACGATGCCGACGGCGGGTTCCTTCGCAGTTGGAGCACGCCCGAACGAGACAACGGCCGCCCGACTGGCCTGACGTTCGATGCCCAAGCGGACGAGCTGCTGGTCGCCGACACGCACTACTATCGCATCCTGGCCTACACGCCCGAGGGCGAGCTCAAAGAAGATCGGACCGTCGGCGGGGCGAACGGCAAGGCACCGGGCGAGTTCGGCTTCGTGACCGATGCGGTTCGCGACTCCGCTGGCTGCCTCTATGTCTCCGAGTATGGCGACAACGATCGTATCCAGAAGTTTTCGCCCGACGGCGAGTTCCTCACCCAATGGGGATCGCACGGCACCGAGGAACTGCAATTCAAACGCCCCCAGAACCTGCTGATCGATCCGCAGGATCGCCTCTGGGTCTGCGATGCATGCAATCATCGGATCAAGGTTTTCGATACCGAAGGTGGGTTGCTGTTCGCTTGGGGCCGTGAAGGGTCCGACGCTGGCCAGCTCTACTACCCGTACGACATCACGATCGACGCCGCGGGTGATCTGTATATCAGCGAGTTTGGCAACCACCGCATCCAGAAGTTCAACCAATCGGGCGAGTCGCTCGGCGTGTGGGGCACCGCCGGGAGCGAGCCCGGCCAACTGAATACGCCTTGGGCATTGGTAAATGACAGCCAAGGCCGGCTGCACGTGCTCGACACCATGAACCACCGGGTCCAACGAGTTGTGGTATGAATGAGGCCATCGATTCAACTGTGGGAGGCATCTCCTGATGCCGATTGCAGACCGCGAGCCGACTCCTGCTCAAGCACCGTGATCGGCATCGAGAGATGCCTCCCACATCCTCGCCCCTAGCCCCTCGTCACTCTCCTGTTTGATCGTTCCATCGCCTTCGACAGTCCTTGGTGGCTCGCCCTGTTGGCGTTGCTGCCGGTGCTTTGGGCGATGAGTTATCGGGGGCTCTCGGGTCTGGGTTGGTGGCGGCGGCTGGCGGCGATCGCATTCCGCTCGATCGTTTACACGCTGGTCGTCTTCGCGTTGGCCGACGCCCAGTTCCGCAAGACGACCGATCGGGTCACGGTCCTGTACCTGCTCGATCAATCGCTCAGCATCCAGGAGTCGCAACGCGAAGCGATGCGGACGCTGGTCAACGGGCTGGTCCGCGAGCATCGCCGCGACGACAAACAAGACCGTGCCGGCGTGATCGTCTTCGGCCGCGATGCCGAGGTTGAGTTGCCGCCGGTCGATTTCAATTACGAGATGGCGCGGATCGAATCGACCGTCGATCGCCGCGCGACCGACCTGGCCGGGGCGATGAGCCGCGCGATGTCGCTCTTCCCGCACGACTCGGCCAAGCGGGTCGTGCTGGTGACCGACGGCAACGAGAACGCCGGCGACGCCCTCCGCCAAGCCCGGGCGATGGCCGACGCGGGCGTCAGCGTCGATGTGCTCCCCACGCCGATCACCGCCCGCAGCGAAACCTCGGTCGACAAGGTGGCGTTGCCCTCGGACGTGCGGATCGATCAGCCGTTCGAGGTCCGCATCGTGCTCGACCACGAGACTGACAGCGGCCGCAGTGCCAAAGGCCGACTCCGCATCGCCCGCAAAGCGGGGGATAGGGAGCAAGTGATCTCCGACGGGCCGGTCACGCTCAAGGAAGGCAAGAACGTTTTCTCCGTCCGAGAGACGATCGACCGGGCCGACTTCTATACCTACGAGGCCCGCTTCGTCCCTGACGAGGTCCAGGGCGATGCCTCGGCACAGAACAATGTCGCCACGGCGTTCACCCACGTGGCCGGCAAGGGGCAGGTCCTCTTCATCGAAGACTGGGAGCACCCCGGCGAGTTTACGAAGGTCGTTCGGAGCCTCGAAGGCGAGGGCCTCGTCGTCACGCTGCGGCAGAGCAACCAGTTGTTCTCATCGCTCTCGGAGCTGCAACGGTACGACACGGTGGTGCTTGCCAATACGCCCCGCACGAGCGGCTTCGGCGCGGGAGGGAGCGGCACGGTCGTGACCGATACCCTCGCCGGTTTCAGCGACGAGCAGGTCGAGATGCTCGTCCGCAACACCGAGGAGCTCGGTTGTGGCTTGGTCATGCTCGGTGGCGATCGCAGCTTCGGTGCGGGCGGTTGGGACGACACGCCGATCGAGAAGGCGATGCCGGTCGACTTCGAGATCAAGGCCGCGAAGGTCACACCCGTCGGCGCGCTGGCGATGATCATGCACGCCAGCGAGATCGCCAAAGGCAACTATTGGATGAAGAAGATCGCGGTCCAGGCGATCGACACGCTCGGGCCGCGCGACTACGCCGGCCTGATCACTTACCACAACACGGGCGAGCAGTGGCTGTGGGGCTCGCAGCGAGATGGAATGATTCCGGTAGGCCCTTCCAAGGCGGCGATGAAGCACCGCGTCGACAAGATGCAAGAGATGGATATGCCGCAGTTCGATCCGTCGATGAAGAAGGCGGCTGCCTCGCTGGCGAACCTCAAGAACCCCACGCCCGCCATCAAGCACATGATCATCATCTCCGACGGCGACCCCTCGCCGCCGACCGAGGCCACGATGAAGGCGCTGATGGATCAGAAGGTGAAAGTCACGACCGTAGCCGTTGGTGCGCACGGCCCGGCGGGGCACTCCACGATGGAACGCATAGCTAAGCGGACCGGCGGCAAGTATTACGTCGTCCGCAACGCGGCCGCGCTGCCCAAGATCTACCAACGCGAAGCCCGCCGCGTCTCGCGCCCGCTCGTTCGCGAACTCTCACCGGCCCGCCAGCCGATCAAGCTGCTCAACCACGAGATCGTCCGCGGCGTGGGCGAGGAGTTCCCGCCGACCTCTGGCTTCGTGATGACCAGCGTCAAGGATAGCTCGCTGGTCGAGGTGATCCTCCGCTCGCCCGTGCCGGCGGACGGTGAGAGCTCGACGATCCTCGCCTCTTGGACTTATGGGCTCGGCAAGGCGGTCGCTTTCACCACCGACGCAGGCGCCCGGTGGAGCAACGACTGGACCGCTTGGCAGGACTACGATCGGTTCTTCTCGCAGATGATCCGCTGGTCGATGCGTCCCACCGGCGACACCGGCAACTTCACGATCGCGACCGACGTGGTCGACGGGAAGGCTCGCGTTGTGATCGATGCCCTGGATAAGAACGACGAGTTCCTCGACCTGCCCGCGATCGGCGGGGCGGCCGTGCGGCCCGACCTCGGCTCGACGCCGCTCGATTTCCGCCAGATCGCCCCGGGCCGCTATGTCGCCGAGATGGAGGCCGAGGACCCGGGCAGCTATATGATCGTCGTCAGCCCCGGCTCCGGTCAGGGCGTGTTGCGGACCGGCGTGAACGTCGGCTACAGCGACGAGTTCCGCGACCGCGAGGCGAACACGGCCCTGCTCGCCTCGATCGCCGAACTCCAAGCCAAGGGGGGCGACGAGGGCGTGGTCATCTCCGAGGCGGCCGGCGTGGAGCTCACCGATCCGAAGGCGGCCGCGGAGATCATCGAGAACGACACCTACGACCCGTATCGCCGCGACCTGCCGCCCGCCGTGGCGAGCCAGCCGATCTGGCCGCTGATGGTGCTGCTGGCGTGCTGCCTGTTCGTGGGCGATGTCTTCATCCGCCGCGTGCAAGTGAGCCTCGCCTGGGTGTCGCCGCTGATGCAACGCCTCTTCCGCCGAGAGCAGCACGAACCCGAACCGGAGATGATGGCCCGCCTCCGCAGTCGGAAGGCCGAGGTCCGCGAGACCGCCACTGCCGCCGGC
>CAYGUP010000113.1:0-8135 GCA_964353155.1 uncultured Planctomycetaceae bacterium
CTTCCCCATTCCCCACTTCCCACTTCCCAAGTGTCCCCCAAGCTGCAATGGACCGTCTGGCTGATCGCCACCACCGCCTTGGTGGGGTACTTGGCGTACAGCCTCACGATGCAGCCGTTCGCCGCGGCTCGTACCTTTCTGCCCGGCGTCACGACCCATGGCCATTACCAGATCGAGTTGCAATGCCAGGAGTGCCACTCGCCGGGGATGGGCGTCTTGCAAGACGCGTGTACGCGTTGCCACGCCCAAGAGCTCAAGCTCTCCAACGACACCCACCCCCGATCGAAGTTCACCGACCCGAGCAAGCGGCACCTGCTCAAAGACCTCGACGCCAAGTCGTGCCTCAGTTGCCATCAAGAACACGTCCCCGACCAGACCGGGTCGATGGGCGTTTCCCTGCCGGGCGATTACTGCTGGCACTGCCACCAAGACATCGGCGAGGAACGCCCCAGCCACGCCGGCATGGCTTACGACTCCTGCTCGAATGCCGGCTGCCACAACTACCACGACAACCGCGCCCTGTTCGAGGGCTTCCTGATCAAGCACGTCGGTGAGCCGGAGATGCTCGACGATCAGAAGGTCGCCCTCCGCACGTTCGCCGCGGAGTGGGCCGAAGCTCACTCGGACGAACGCCGCAACCTGTCCGCCAACGACCAGGACGCCCAACCCGAAGTCCAGGTCAATGACGAACTCCTTAGCGAGTGGGCCACCACCGCTCACGCTAAGGCAGGCGTCAACTGCTCGGCGTGCCACGTCGGCGATAATGGTGAGTGGTTCGACAACGCGTCGCACGAGGCTTGCCGCTCTTGCCACGAGACCCAGGTCGAGGGCTTCCTCGCTTCTCGCCACGGCATGCGGCTGTCGGTTGGACTCTCGCCGATGACGCCCGAACAGGCACGCTTGCCGATGAATCACAGCAGCTTCCACAGCGAGCTGACGTGTATCGCTTGCCACGGCTCGCACGGGTTCGATACCGCCTACGCCGCCACCGATGCCTGCCTGAAGTGCCACAACGACGAGCACTCACAGGCATACGTCGATTCGCCCCACCACGAGCTCTGGAAGAGCGAGCTTACCGGCGACGCCGATCCGGGCACGGGCGTCTCGTGCGCCACGTGCCACCTGCCGCGTGTCGACCTCGGCGACGGCCTCGCCGTGCAACACAACCAGAACGCTTACCTGCGACCGAACGAGAAGATGGCCCGCCCCGTGTGCGGGTCGTGCCACGGGTTGCAGTACTCGCTCGATGCGTTGGCGGACGACGCATTGATCAAGAGCAACTTCACCGGCCAACCCGGCGGCCACGTCGAGAGCATCGATATGGCCAAGGCTTGGTCGGACGAACGGGCCCGTTTGCGTGAGGAACGCAGGCGAGCCAAAGAAGGCAAGAAGAAGACCGTGCGGGCGGCCTCCACAGCCCCGGCGGGAACTTCTTAGCGGGCGGAGAGAGCGGTTGGAAAGCGACGTTGCAGGCTGAAGCGTTCACGACTGGCGGAACCAAAGGCGACTACCCGCGGCGGACGGGGAGTCATTCGCAATCATTCACTTGAGGAAGAGTCTCCGATGCATCGCAATTCGATCCTGCTGGGCGGCCTCGCCGCCGTGCTCGGCACCGCCGGGCTAATGACCACCGGCTGCGGCGGTTCCGCCACGGCCTCGTCGGGCGGCATCTCGCCCGAGAAGTTCGCCGACGGCGTCCACGCCGTGATGATGGCCGACCGCACCGTCTACGCCCGTGACGTCGTCACACGCCTCAAGAAGCAGACCGCCCCGGTCAAGCCGGACGAGTACTGGGACGAGTGGACCGTCGATAGCGGCGATCCCCACATGATGCCGCTGCCGGCGCAGATGTTCCGCATGGGGGCGGAGATCGTGAACGGCAACCCCGACTCCGGCTTCACGTACAGCCTCAAGTCGCTGTGGCCGCTCAACCCGAACCACAAGCCGGCCAACGACGAAGAAATCGAGGCCCTCAAGTTCCTCTCCGACAACCCGGGCGAAACCTTCAGCAAGGAAGTCTCGATCGACGGCAAGAAATACTTCACCAAGTACTACCCCGACCGCGCCGTCGCCGAGGCATGCTGGACCTGCCACAACGACCATGAACGCCGTGGCGAGGACTACCCCGAGTTCGGCAAGGACGACGTCATGGGCGCGGTCTATGTCGAAGTCCCGATGGACTGATAGCCATGAGCATCGCACTCGCTAATCACCGGGCGACGCTCGGGCTGATCGCTTTGGCCCTCGCGGCGGGGTGTGGTTCGCCACCCCCGCCCGAGGGCGGCGATCCCGTGCTGCCACCCACGCCGGCCGAGTTCGTGAGCGGAGAGACCGTTTATGACAACCACTGCGCGGTATGCCACAACAGCAGCCGCGACGGCGCGCCGAGGCTCGGCTTCCTGCGGGCTTGGCGTGAACGGATCGAACAGGGCGAGGCGACCCTCGTCCGGCACGCGATCGAAGGCATCGGTCTGATGCCGCCGCGTGGCGAGAACCCCGACCTGCCCGACGCCGATATGACCGAGGCCGTTCGATACATGATCTATCGTGCCAAGCTTGATATACCGGCCCGACATTAGCCGATCCAAGCGGCAATCGACCAGCAACTCAAAACGTACAGAACTATTCTCTAAGCGGAGCCAAGCCAAGATGACCCCCGAGAAGATCGAACTCGTCCAAACGACCTGGGCCAAGGTGGCCCCCAACGCCGAACAGGTCGCCGTGCTCTTCTACGGCCGCTTGTTCGAGATCGCGCCCGAGGTGAAGCCGTTGTTCAAGGGCGACATGGCCGAGCAAGGCAAGAAGCTGATGACCATGCTCGCGGTGGCCGTGAACGGCCTGCCGAAACTCGATACGATCGTCGGCGCGGTCCAAGACATGGGCGTCCGCCACAACGACTATGGCGTCGAGCCACAGCACTACGACTCGGTCGGAGCCGCGCTGCTCTGGACGCTCGAACAAGGCCTCGGCGAAGACTACACGCCCGAGGTAGCCGACGCCTGGACCGAAACCTACACAACGCTCGCCACGGTCATGAAAGACGCCGCGGCGGCCGCCGCCTGAGCTGGCATCACACCACCGGCAACCACCCAAGCCGCGGCACGCCTTTCACAGCGTGCCGCGGCTCGTTGTCTTCTTGGCGATCGACATCAGCTCGCTAGCGCCACCTTGCTCGGCACCCATTTGGTCTCGTCGAAGGCTTGTTCGACGAGCATCGTATCGACCTCTTCGGCTTGCTGGCTTGCCCCGGCGAGCAGGGCGAAGTCTGCCAGACGCACGACATGGCGCGGTACGCCGTGCGTCAGTTCGTGCAGGCGGTCGATCGCGTGATCCGTGAAGATCGGCTCGAAGCGGCCGGCGTCGATCAGGGCCGATTGGATATAGCCAACCGTATCGTCCGCCGACCAAGGCGACAGGTCGATCCGCAGATCGATCAGGTGCAGCAGCGGGGTCGAGAGCCGCTCCATCGCCTCGGGCGAGGTCGACAAGAGGATCGTCCACTGGGCCGCCGGGTCGGATTCGAGCCGGGCCAAACGAACAAGCTGCTGCTGCGAATCGGGGCCGAGTTCCTCGGCGTCGTCGACGATGAGCAGCGTTGGTCGGCCCTGCCAACGGTTCTCCGCCAACGCGTCCTCGATCCGCCGCCACAGACGCATCTGGCAATCGGCCCCATCGGGCGCGGCATCGAGCCCCGCGGCGACCCGGTATAGGAGCTCGCGACCGGTCAGCCCGACGACATCGAGCAGCACGGTCTGCACGCCTTGGCCGCGTTGCTCGACGGCGATCGCCGCGGCGGCGGTCGTCTTGCCCCAGCCGCGTCCGCCCAGCAACACGCCGACACGCCGGCGTTGAGTCACCAGGTAGTCGGCGCGGGCCGTCGCCTCGGCGAGCGAGCGTGTCGGGTACGCCTCGCGGCCGTCGCCGGCGGTGCCGGTGCCGAACGCGATCGTGGCGAAGGGAGACCGCTGGAGGCCCCAATGCTGGAGGTACATACGGAGTCGATTGGCTTGGCGGCGGTGATTCGGTGGGCGGTGCGGACACGCCCGTCTGTCGTCATAATCGGCCCCCGACCGCTGACGCCTTAAGGCTCGTTGCCGCAGACGCTAGCAACGCCATCACCCCCTCGCCCGCCGCCGGACCGTGTCACAACGCTTCTACAGCCCCGAACCGATCCAGTTCGACCCGGCCACGCCGGTCGAGGCCTCACTGATTGATACGGAGGCCCACCATTTCCTGCACGTGATGCGGGGCGGCCTCGGCGACCGTGTCACGCTGTTCGACGGCTCGGGCGACGAGTTCACCGCCGAGGTGACCGCCACGGGGCGTCGCGACGTGGCGCTCACCGTGCTATCGCGTGAATCGGTCAGCCGCGAGTCGCCATGCCATCTGACGCTCGGCGTGGCGATGCCCAAGGGCGACCGCCAGAAGGTGCTGGTCGAGAAGCTCACCGAGCTCGGCGTCGCCCGCTTGGTGCCGCTCCACACGGAACGGAGCGTTGCCGCGTTGAAGGGCTCCGCGCTCGACAAGCTCCGCCGTGGCGTGGTCGAGGCGTCGAAGCAATGCGGCCGCAACGTGCTGATGCAGATCGCCGAGCCGACCGACCTCAACGATTTCCTGAGCACGACCGAAGCCGACACCAAGCTCATCGCCCACCCGTACGACGGCGCGGCCACGTCGATCGATGAAGCGGCCCGGGTCGCCATCGCGATCGGCCCCGAGGGAGGCTTCTCCGACGAAGAGGTCGCCGTGGCCACCACCGCCGGCTGGCAACGGCTCACGATCGGCCGCAGCATCCTCCGAATCGAAACCGCCGCCATCGCCGCCGCGGCCCTCTCGTGCGGTTCGGGTTGATGGCTTCTCTGCCCTAAGAGAACAACGCCGCTCCGCTTGTCTCGCGTTCGTGATCGAGGAGCCAACGCTTGCGATCCAAGCCGCCGCCGTACCCACCCAGCGCCCCGCCCGTGCGGACGACGCGGTGGCACGGGACGAGGATCGAGATCGGGTTGGCGCCGTTGGCGGTGCCCACGGCGCGGGTTGCGGCCGGGTCGCCTAGCGAGCGGGCGATGGCGGCGTACGAGCGGGTTTCGCCCGCCGGGATCCGGAGCAACTCGTTCCAGACTCGCAGTTGGAAGGGCGTGCCGGCGAGTTGGAGCAGGGTTTCGAAGACCGAAAGCTCTCCGGCGAAGTACGCCGACAGCTCTTCCTCGGCCTGTTGGAGGGCCGCGGTCGATCCGGTGGCCGCCTCTAGGCCGAGCCGCTCCCCGACACGCCGCAGTTGCTTCTGGGCACGCGGCTTGTCGGCGTACTCGACCAAACAAAGCGATCGGCCCACCGCCCCGAGGAGCAATGGGCCGATCGGCGATTCGATCTCCGCGGTGGCGATCCGCTCGGTCAATTCGAGACCTCTTTGATGCGGATGTTGCGCCAGCGGATCTGCTTGCCAACCTGCTCCTTGCGTCCGACGCCGTGCACCTGGAGGGCGATGAAGCCCTCGGCCGTCATGTCGTCCTCGAAGTCGGCCGCGGGAACGCCGTTCACGTAGGTCTTGATCCGGTTGCCGATCGCCTCGATGCGGTACTTGTTCCAGCCGTAGCGATCGAACGCGGCCCGGGCGGCGGCGTGCTCTTCGCCTTCGAGGTTGAAGATCCAGCCGCGGCGGCCTTCGTCGTAGATGCCGGCCGACCAGGCGCGGTCGGATGGATCGATCTCGGCTTGGTACCCGTGCACCCGGCCGGCGTTGACCGTGACGGTCTTGCCATCGGCGGTGGTGTACGGCTTCTTCTCGTCGAACTGCAGGCTGCGGAATTGGATGCCCGAGTTGAGGATTGGATCGACCTTCACCTCAAGTTCGAGGATGAAGTCGCCGTAGTTGCGTCCCGTGCTGAGGAACGAGTTCCCGGTGTTCGCAACGCTCGTGCCGACAATCTGGGCTCCGCCGACCGCATCCGGGGCGACGGTGTAGATCGCCTTGCCGCCACGCTGAACCCAACCGTCGATCGTCGCGCCGTCGAACAGCGGCTCGAAACCGTCGTCGTGGCCGTGGTGGCCATCGGAATCGTGATCGCCGTGGTGCCCCGCGGCATGCTCGTCGTGACTGTGGTGATCGGCGAGGGCCGGGACAGCAAGCAGGCAGAGCGTGGGGAGGAAGAGTCGGAGCATCGGTGAAGGATCCCAGTGGTGGACAACGCGGAAGGCCTAAGCCCCGCATTGTACACAGCCAGAACGCTGCGGGGGACTCCGCCGACTGCTTACCAGAAGCCTCCCCAAGAGCCTTTCCCCGGCTACAGCTTCCAGATGAGCATCGCCGAGTAGTTCAGGTTGTGCGGCTCTGCCCCTTGGGGCTCGCTGTCGTACCGATCGGTGGCCGAGAGCTTCAGGCTCATATTCGAGGGCTCGTGCAGCTCGAACTCGAACCCCACGTCCGCCAACGCACGATAGTTGGTGAAGTCGGCCCACTCGGGGAACCAGTCGATCTTCGCATAGAACTTCTTGTTGTCCGACCACTTGAGGTCGTACTTGAAGCCGAAGCTCGCCTCAGCGACCCAGTCGTCGTCCGTCGGCGCGCCGAACTCTCGCGAGGCACCGGTACCGACGCTGGTTGTAAGCGTGGTCCAATCTTCATCGATCCACTGGTAACCAAAACCCGTGTTGGCGTTGAAGTTGAAATCGAACGCCTGGAACTCGTCATAAAACGTCTGACTCATAACAAAGAGCGTCCACGGCGAGTCGTCGAAGAGCCAATCGTAGCGGAGGTCCAGCAGGGCATTGCTCTGCACCTCGACGCCCTCGGCCTGGGTCTTGTTGTAGTAGAGTGAGCCATCGAATTTATAGTCGTCTGCTTTACGCTTCACGAAGCCGCCCGTGCGGAAGCTGAGCGACTCGCTCGTGCCGCTCGAACCATTGAGGCCAAACTCGATACCCGAGTCCCACGGCGCGGGGCCGAACCAATACGAAGGGTAGTACCACCGCGTCGGCGCGGCGTCGGCGATCGGCTCCGGCGTGATGGGCGTCTCACCGGCTGGGGTTGCTGGACCGGCGGCGTCGGCGACTGGTGCGGCAACGATGGGCGTGACGGGCGGCTCGGCCAGGAGGGGCGGCAGGGGCGTTGGCGTGGCGGTCGGGATGACCGGGGCCGCCGCCGGCTCGGGCACCATCGCCGGCCCAAGCGTCGGCGCCTGCGGTGGTGGTGGCAGCAGGTCGTTGTAACTCGTCGGGATCGCCGGCCCGGAAGGCAGCGGCTCGGTCGGCGCAGGAAGCTCCGACGCGGGATAAGGCGTCGACGGATAGGCCTCTTGTCCCACCGCCTGCGTCGCTAGCAACGGCAGCAGGAGGAAGGGCAGGGCTAGGAGCGTCGTTTTACGAGGGGTGGGCATAGCTTGTGCGCAAGTCTAGACAGGCCCCCCGGCTCAAAGACTGAATTAGCGGCTCGGGCAGCCAGCAACAAGACGGATCGCCGCACAACGCGACAATCGGCTGGGGCGGACTCCTTGCACGCCGCGACGCGGGTTAGAGCTGGATGCCGAACAGCCGAGAGATATCGAGCGTGAAGACGAACAGCATCAGGCTCAGCAGCATCAGCAACCCGACCATCTGCAGGGCGATCATCACCCGCTCGTTCGCCGGCTTGCCGGTGATCCCTTCGTACAGCAGGAAGACCATGTGGCCGCCGTCGAGCACCGGGATCGGCAGGAAGTTCAGCACCGCCAGGTTTGCACTGAGCATCACCAAAGACATCAGCAACGCGCCGACGCCCTCGTAGGCCGCCTTGCCCGCGTGCTGCGCGATCGTGATCGGGCCGCCGAGGGCCTTCACCGAAACCTGGCTGCCGATCTTCTGCAAGAACGTCACGACGCTCATCAACTGGTCACCGACCTCGGCGAACGCCAACTCGGTCCGCTCGCCAAACGACTCGGCAACGTGCAACTTCTTGAGCGGCTCGAGCTTGATCCCGCGGGCGGGCATGAATTGGTCGTCAACGGACTCGGGCTTGAGGGTCACCGTGTGGGTCTTGGCCTTGCCCTCGGAGGGCGTCATCCCGGGGCGGGCGACTTCGAGCTCGACCTCGAACGCCGGTGAGTTGTTCTGGATCAGCGAGAGCATCAACGGCCAGTTGCGGTCGTCCTCGCCAAACGCGA
>CAYGUP010000114.1:0-8026 GCA_964353155.1 uncultured Planctomycetaceae bacterium
CCCTAACCCCTAACCCCTCCCGTGTTCACCGGCCTCGTCCAATCCCTCGCCGAAGTCATTGCCGTTGAGCCCGAAGGGCCGGGCGTGCGGTTGGTGGTGCGTGAAGCGGACTTCGCCAAGGCCTCGTGCCTCGGCGATAGCATTTGCGTGAACGGCTGCTGCCTGACCGTCGTGTCGATCGAGGGCGACGCGATCGCCTTCCAGGCGGGCACCGAGACGCTTTCGCGGACCAACCTCGGCGAGCTCGCCGCTGGCAGCCGGGTCAACCTAGAGCCGTCGCTCAAGGCGGGCGACCAGCTCGGCGGGCACTACGTGACCGGCCATATCGATTGCTTGGGAACGGTTGATGCGATCGAGCCGGATGGCGAGTGGGCCAAGTACTGGTTCCGCGTGCCGGCCGCCCAGGTCAAGCAGATGGCGAGCAAGGGCTCGGTGGCGATCGACGGCATCAGCCTGACGCTCGTCGATGTCGAAGACCTCCCCAAGACCGACGGGGCAGGCCGGTTCAGTGTCGCGCTGATCCCGCACACGCTAAGCGTGACAACGCTCGGCTCGCGCCAAGTCGGCGACCGGGTCAACATCGAGACCGACGTGCTCGCCAAGTACGTCGAACGCCAGCTCGCCGGACGCGAAGGCTGACCGCTTGCTACAATCGCCTGCGTGATTGCTTTTCTCAACCTGCTGGCGAACCTCTTCCCGGTCTGGGTGCTGGCCTGCTGCGTCGCGGCGCTGATCCATCCGCCGCTGTTCGATTGGTTCGGGCCGTACATCGTGCCGGGCCTGGGCGTGATCATGCTCGGCATGGGCATTACGCTCTCGGCGGGCGACTTCGCCAAGGTGCTGCGGACACCGCGGCCGATCCTGCTGGGCTTCCTCGCCCAGTTCTCGATCATGCCGCTGCTCGGCTGGGCGATCGCGACCGGCTTTGGCTTGCCGAACGAGATCGCCGTGGGCGTGATCCTCGTCTCCTGCTGCCCGGGCGGGACGGCGTCTAACGTGGTGACCTACATCGCCCGAGCGAACTTGGCTTTGTCGTTGTTGATGACCATGTGCTCGACCTTCGGAGCGATCCTGCTGACGCCGCTTCTCACCAAGTGGCTGGTCGGTCAGCGTCTGCCGGTCGATGCTTGGGGCTTGTTCAGTTCGACCGTGCAAGTCGTCCTCTTGCCTATCCTGGCGGGGCTCGCGTTGCACCACCTGATGCCGAAGCTGGTGGCACGCGTCACGCCAATCGCCCCGCTGGTGAGCGTGCTCGTCATCGCGTTGATCTGCGCGAACATCCTGGGCCGCAACGCCGAGATGGTGATGACCCATGGGCGGCAGCTCCTGGCGGCGGTCGCCGCGCTGCATGCCGGCGGCTTCGCCCTGGGTTACTTGATCGCCAAGGTGTTCGGCTACGAAGAGCTCGTCCGCCGCACGGTCTCGATCGAGGTGGGGATGCAGAACTCGGGCCTTGGCACGGTGCTGGCCACCCGCCATTTTACGAACCCCCAGACGCAGGTCTGCCTCGCCGCGGTGCCGTGTGCGATCTCGGCCGTCACCCACTCGGTGATCGGCAGCTTGGCCGCCGTCTGGTGGCGTGCCAGAGCGGCCAACGCAGAAAGCGAAAGCCCCTCGCCCTAAAACGACACGCCAAAACACCTGAAGCGCCCACGGCAGGAATCGAACCTGCGACACCAGCTTTAGGAAAGCCGTGCTCTATCCCCTGAGCTACGCGGGCAAATGTGCTTTTCCCCGGGAAAAGCAGGCCTTATGGTGGGGTCGTTAGGGGGTGGCAATAAATCTGGCAATAAACTCGACCCGATTTCGCCGCCTCCACTACCCACAACCGGTCACGGTCATGGGCAGCCGAGCCACCAACAGCACGGCGTCCCCGCTGCACCGTCTTGCTTAGGGGACCCCTATAAGATGGCGAAAACGCAAACCGGTCGCAAGCGCGGCGGAGCCAATCGCGGCTACTTTTACCGAGCCCGTCGCGGCTGGTACGCCACCAACGAGGGGAGCCCCAAGCGGCTGCTCGACCCCGACGGACATCCGCTCAAAGACGCCAAGACCTCGCATGGCAAGCTCCGCGAAGCGCTAGCAAGGTTCCTTGCCGAACGAGACGCCCCGCGTTCCCAACCGGGGGCGAGGAGCAGCGTAGCCGTGCCAACCACCTCCGGCGTGACCCTGCTGGACGTTTGCCGGGCCTACCTCAGCCACGTCCAAGCCAACAACGCCGACGCAACCTACGCTTTGCGGGCCGATACGCTCTTTGACCTCTGCTTTGGTTTGCCGGCACGGTTTCGCGAGCTCGTTTTGCAGAGCGATGGAGAGCTCACGGCAGACCAGAAAGCCCAGGCGGCTCAGAGTCGCATCCACGAGGGCTCGGAAAGCTGTCGGTAAACGAGTTGCTCCCGCTGCACATCGACAAGTGGCTCAACGCCTATCCGACGTGGAAGGGGAGCCGCCGATCGCGGATCCAGGCCATCAAGCGGGCCCTCAATTACGCGACCGAGAAGGGGCTCATCGCGGCCAACCCGATCAAGGGCTACACGACGCCGCGAGCCGCGAGCCGCGTCACCTACATCTCGGCCGAACAGGAGGAGGCGTTGGCGACACGCTCTCGCTCGGAGTTCGCCGTCGCTCTTCGTGTCTGCATCCGAACCGGGGCAAGACCGGGCGTTGAGTTCGCCGCGTTGGCCGCTCGTCACGTGGCGATCCGAGACGGCCGGATGGAGTGGACCTTGAAACCGGAAGAATCCAAAACAGGTGTGCGCCGGGTCCTACGCATCAAGGACGCCGATATCATCGGCCTCGTTGAGAAGCGGATCCCGCTGGCCGGCACCGGCACGATTT
This sequence comes from uncultured Planctomycetaceae bacterium, assembly GCA_964353155.1. Classification (GTDB taxonomy): domain Bacteria; phylum Planctomycetota; class Planctomycetia; order Pirellulales; family Lacipirellulaceae; genus Botrimarina. The sequence goes on from CAYGUP010000114.1 coordinate 2,839, forward strand.
TTCGGAACACCCGCGGACTTCCTTGGAACCGCGAAAGCTTGGCGATCGCTTTTCGGAGCGCTAAAGATCGTGCCGAACGCGACGGCTACGCGTTCGACCCCGACGCCTGCACGTACTCCTGCCGGCACACCTACGCCAAACGAACGCTCCAAGGCCACTGTTCGGGCAAGCAATGCAACATCGAGACGCTCGCCCGGCTGATGGGCAACTCACCCAAGGTGTGTCGCGACCACTACCTCCAGTGGAGCGAGATCGACAACGACCCCCTCCGGGAGGTTGCATAAAGGCCGCTGTCTTCCCTTCACGTTCAAACCGATATGCTTGGAGAAACGATCCCACTCCATTCTCAACGGAGCCCCCGATGCCACCCGACGGCTTCGACACCCAGTTCCGCCCAACCGATCAGAGCCTCGGCATTGCGAAGCAGATTGCAGATGCTCTCGGCGAAGAGTTTGACGCCGAGAGTACGAGGCAGGCCGCTAGCGACCTGCACTCGCGCTACTTTCGAGAGGTGTGTGCGGCGAACGACATTCTTGAAAACGTGCGTTTTTTGTCAGGGTCTAGCTACCGCGTCCAGGCCTTTGTTCCCCAGGGCGGGGCCACCGTCTACTTCGACGAGTTGTTTGACCATTGGCTCTTCACGATCACCCACCTGCCAACAGTGGCTACCTGCAAAGAGCTAAATGGGGAAGACTGCCGGAGGCTCGTCGAGTCTTTTGGCTCCGCGCTCGACTGTGTTTACGTCGGCCGTGCTCACAACGAGCTACGCTGGTAGGTCTTCCCGATGCTGACCAACCACCACGATTGCCTGGAGCTATCGCACGCTCTGTCCAGGGCTATGATCGTCTTCGTTATCTGCCACGAGATCGCACACGTCGCCCTCGAACACCCCAGCACGATGCCCAGCCGAGACAACGAAATCGCTGCGGACGCGTACGCAACCGAGATGTTTCAACGCGTTGTTGCCAACTCCGCTAACGCCGGTTCGATTTTTATCCACCACAAGCTGACTTTTGCGCCGCTGTTGCTCTTCCGCCTGCTAGGCCTGGTCGAGGCGAGGCGGGAACAAGTCTCGGGAACTCCGCCGTGGACCGAAGTGCACCCACTATCCTCTGAACGCGAAACCGCCGTTGCTGCTAGACTCGCCACCGGCTTCACGGAGGGTTGCTTGTACACCCAGAATGGATTCTTTTCCAAGCTCGACGAGATCCGTGGGCTGCTCGACCTGCCCGCCCGCCCGCAACAATAATCTGAGTGACTCGATGCCATCACGGCTCACCATATCCATTGAGGCGCTGTCAGACGGCGCGACGGCCCACGCCGCTGCCGCCATCGAAGACGCGATACAAGCGTGCGATGGCACGGTGCTTTCTCGGGACGAGCGGCAGCCGACCCACCATGGCATGCTCGACCCTACACCGATCGTCGATTTCGCTGTTCAGGTAGGCGTCGGTGTCACGGCGACCGTACTGGGAGCGATGGTCCTTGACCGCTTGCGCTCGTCGCCTACGGCAGACACAACCCGGATTAAGCTGCGTGCCAACAGCAAAGAAGTCTCGATCACCGACCCGAAGAACGGCGTTACGATCGTGCTGCCGGTCAGCGAAGCTCAAGAGTAAAGCGCTGCGTTTGCGCCGCTGAAGTCGTGTCCGGCTGCGCCGGACGCCACATTTCTGTATCCGTTTTTTTTGAGCGGAAGGCTCACCATCAAGAACCTGTTGGCTCACGCACAACGAAAATTTGAGTAGCGGGGCCGGAGTGATACACTACGCCCACCCGGGGACGAGGACAGGGGCTGGCCTTCCCCCGACCTATGTACCAGTCGTGATGAGAGAATCGGGATGGTTCGATGCTACTCCGTTGGGCTGCTGGAGCGGAGGGGCCTGCTGAGGCGAAGCCGAAGCAGGGCCCGGAGCGGAAGCGGCCCAACGGGCGGCGAATTCGGCCGGGGGGACGTACCCCAGCGATCGACGCACCAGCGGGCGTCTTCTAGGCTCAGGAACAGCTCGCGATCCAAGAGCTCCTGACGGAAGCGGCTGTTGAAGCTTTCGACGTAGCCGTTTTCCCACGGGCTCGCCTTGGCGATGTACAAGGTCTTCACGCCCGCTCGATCGAGCCAACGCCGCACGCTCCGTGCGACGAACTCGGGGCCGTTGTCACTGCGGATGTGCTCGGGGGCTCCCCGCACGGCGAACAGGTAGCCCAGCACGTCGAGGACTTGCCTCGCCGTGAACGACTTCCGCACCTCGATCGCCAAGCTCTCACGCGTGAACTCGTCGATCACCACCAGCATCCGTAGCTGGCGTCCCCTCTCCGTGTAGTCCGTGACGAAGTCGTAGCTCCACACGTGGTTCGGGCGTAACGCCCGCTTACGGACGCAGCTGTTCTCGCTGCCGCCCAGCGATAAACGCTTGCGTTTATGCCGCTTCTTGGGGACCTGCATCCCTTCTTCACGCCAGATCCGTTCGACTCGTTTGTGATTCACCGCCCAGCAACGCTTCACCAACGCATCGTGGATCCGAGGACTGCCGTAGCACGGCCGCTTGGCCGAGATGCTCCGCATCTCCGCCAGCAGCTCCTTGTCTTGCTCCGGCTTCTTCGATTCGTAACGCTGCGTCGCGCGGGGCTGGCCCAGCACGCGACACACGCGTCGCTCCGACGCCTTCTTCGGCCCCAAGCGGCGGCGGACCGACTCCACGGTCCGCCGCTTCCGCTCGGGGCACGTCAGTTTCCCTTGGCGGCCTCCTTCAGGATCTCCATGTCCAGAGCCTGGTTCGCCACCAGCCGCTTCAGCCGCGCGTTCTCCCTCTCCAGCGAACGCATCTGCTTCGCCAGGTCGGGGGCCATGCCCCCGTACTTCTGACGCCACCGGTAATACGTCTGCTCCGTGATCTGCAGTGTCTTGCAGACCTCCGGAACCTTCTGCCCCTTACCAAGGGCCACGTCCGCTTGACGTAGCTTCTCGATGATCTGCTCCGTCGTGTGTCGCGTCTTCTTCATCGAAAGAATCCTCCAGAATCCGGGGACCGCCCGGGCGGGATTCTCTCACTCACAATGGCTCAATTTGAGGGGGAAGACCAGCCAAGATCAATTCTCAGACAGTGCCTAGTAGACGGCGTTCCTGACCGCTGAACCCCACTACTGTAGCAGACAGGCCCAGTTGCAAATCTCGAGTCGCAGGGGCATATAACGATCATGAACCGTTTGCTGCAACGCTTGTAGTTTACCAGCTCACGCATCAAAAACTACTATATTTGATCGTAGAAAACATAGAGAGCTTAGGCATATTTGCGTGGGAGGATCCGTCGTTACGGTCCAATTACTGTCGTGACGTGCCTAAACATCAGCGTGGCCGTTTCTTGTTCAACGACCCAGCGGTCTAGGCGTTCGTTAAAGTAGGCCTGATAGACTTCTTGGAAGCGGAAGACAGACGGGCTCAGCGGATGGCAAGCATGCGGGTTATGATAGATTCGCAAGCCATCGAGAAGACTCTCATGGTAGTCGCACTTTATGGTAGTTGCGGTCGTCAACGGCCTTGCTTCCTAACTCCAGATGCTGAGTGGCATGCCGAGTGCGACGAAGGCGTTGAGGAGCTTGCAGCGTCGTGCCGGCTCGGTGGCTTGGTTGGGAGGCTCGCGATTCTTGAGCCGGTCGCCGAAGGAGCCCTTCAGTCGGCTCATCGCCGTCTCCGCGAGGCTGCGGCGGTGGTAGCCGATTCCCTCCTTCCAGTTCTTCTTACCATCGCGACGGATCTGCCTGAGGCACTCGTCCCGCTCGATCGGGTCGGCTGACAAGTTGCCGTGCTGCTTGATCACCGCGTTCTTCCGCGGCGGGATGATCTGGAAGATACGCTCTTCTTCGAGGTGCTCGCGAACGCCCCACGTGTCGTACGCTCCGTCGCCGTAGAACGTTTCGACCGTCGCATCGACTTGCTCCAGCAGCGGCTTCACCGGGGTGGCGTCGTGCACGCTGGAATCAGTCAGCAATTGAGCGACGATCGCGTGGCTCGCCGGATCAATTGCCAAGTGGACCTTGCGGAACGTGCGACGCTTATCCACGCCATGCTTCTTGCGACGCCACTCGCCGTCGCCGAAGACCTTCAGGCCGGTCGAATCGACGACCACGTCGATCGGCCCCTTCGCCGGGGCGATCTCGATCGACACCTTCAGCTTGGCCGCTCGCTTCACGAGGCTCGTGTGGTGGGGGATCGCCACTCCCGCATTCATCAGCTTCGCCAAGGCTCGACCGAAGCCCTCGGTCTGCCGGTAAGGCAGGCGGAACAGCTCGCGGATCGTCAGCAGCGTCTCAATCGCCACATCGCTGTAGGTGAACGGGCGGCCGTTCTTCTTCGACCCTTCCTCGTTGGCTTGGTTCTCGTGCTCCCAAGCCTCCACGACCTCTTCGGAAAACCAGAACGTGAAGTCGCCACGGTTCACCAACGCCTCGTTGTACCGCTTCCAGTTCTTGACCTCGTAACGCTTCTTACGCGGATCCGCTGTGGCTGCTGGCATCGTTCGCTCCGTCAGATGAGAAAGGGGCTCCGTCCAACGACGATCTACGCGGGGTTTCTAGAGGTTGTTCAGCAAGGCCGTCGTCAACTCTTCCGCGTTTGGTCCCTCCCGCAAGGTAGTGAACGAGGTCAGGGCGTCGCGATCATCGGCAAGAGCCCGCACCTTGCCCCAACTGCCCACAGTAGAAAAGTGAACGGCACTTATTCCGTTGAACTGACTATCATTGAAGACTCCAAGGCGTATGTCTGCTCCTGATTCCTTCTTGACCGATCCGAGCGACTTCACGGTGAAGCCGATTCCGTCTCCGTCTTGAACGTCTTGCTCATCAACGTAGTAGTCGAAGAGTAGCGCTTCGATTGCTCGCTGCACCTGCAACTGGTAGTGAGGCCGGTCAAACGGCGCAATGGCGAGGACGAACGGCTTGTTGGCAACGTGCGGCAATTGAGAATAACTTGTATGGAACTTCTTCGCCTTGGAGTAGAAGGTGTTCGCGAGCCTTGTGATAGCTCGACGATTAATCTCACGCAGATCGTCTGGTACATCTGAGTTCTTGCCATCCGAGACCGACGGCATTCCCGATGCGTGCGATGCAGTAGCTGCTTCAATGCAGAAGTGTGCCGGACTAGGCCCTGTCTGAGAATCACACGACGGCCATCAATCTTAGGTAGCGTTTAACG
>CAYGUP010000115.1:0-7841 GCA_964353155.1 uncultured Planctomycetaceae bacterium
CAAGCGAAACTCGCCATGACCAAAGGCGCGAGGAAAAACTAAGTGCCATTCGTTGCTCTTCACCGACGACACCTCGGGTGGAGCCAGCCGCGGTCACCCCACCAACGCTGATGACCTCGCAGACTGAATAGGACCGGTCCGTTTCGACGGACTTGGCTTACCCCGAATCTGCTAAGCACCGACACGCTGACGAGAGGACTGAGGTGTAGTAACGGCGTCTGACGGCTTGTTGCGACCTACGCCCGCGCGCGTCTGGCGCTAAGCGTAGTGGCTAGGAGCAGGGTGGCGAGGGCGGCGGTCGCGGGTTCGGGGATCGCCTTGAGGTTGTCGAGCCAGATCACGTGCGTGGAGTTGCCGGCGCGCAGCAGGTCGCCTCGGATGGCATAGTCGATCGGGCCGGGGCCGGCGAGCAGCTCGAAGCGCGTGACGTCGCCCAGCGTGTCGGCGTACACGCCCGTGCCGCCGCTGGCGGCGACGTGGGTCAGGCCCGCCTCGGTGAGGTCGAACTCGTAACGCTCCCAATCGTCGGCCGTGGCGATCGTCTGCGACGCGCTGACGAACCAGCCGCCCGGGCCGTCGAAGGCGACCCAGAGCGGCACGTCCTCGCCGGTCCGGCCGTCGGCCCACAGCGAGAGGGCGCTGACGCCCGCCGCGAGGTAGTCGCCGGTCCAATCGGCTTGCTCGGACCAGGTGAGCCACTTGCCGTTGGGGCCGCCGCCGTCGGAGAAGTGTCGCAGGAAGCCGGGTTGGCCGTCGAAGCTCGGGTCGCCCACCTGGGTCGGGGGCGTGCCCGCTCCGCCGACCGTCCAGCCTTCGCTGTCGGCACCGAAGTCATCGATCGAGCCGAGCGAGATCGCGTTGGCGACCCCGGCGGTGGCGACCAGGGCGAGCGTGAGCGTGAGCTTGGCGAGCATGGTGTCTCTTTTGTTGGCGGGTGAGGAGGGCATCGCGGGGATGTCTTGGCGGCGGTGTCTTGGCGGCAACGTCGTCGCGTCGTGGCCGGGAGCCGCGTCTAGTAACCGATGTGCCGAACGGCCGGCTCGCTTGCAGGAGCGGCCAAGAAGGGCCAAAAAAACGTGGCCCGAGCGAGACCGCCACGCCGCCTGGAGAGGTGAGCGTGTTGGTTGTTCGATTTGGTCGCTGCTTTACCGATAATGGAGCAACGAGCCGCGATGGCAAGGCAGCGGCCGGGCGGCTGGCTCGAATGGTGGGGCATGCGACAAAACGCAAGCCGTTGCCCGCCAGCGACTTAGGGCGACAAAGGGGCCGAAAACGGCGATTCGAGCGTTTCAGCGGTGCGACAAAACCGTGCGACAAAACGATCTGGCCACGCTCACCAAGGCTCTTCCATCACGCCGACGATCTGCTCCGCGAGCCGCTGGATCGCGAGTTGCTGCTGGCTGGCGATCGTCTGGCCCGACTCGGGGATCAGCGGGGTCGATTGGACCACGCCGACCGCTTGGCCGAAGCCGGCCGGCACGTTGATCTGCTGCGTCGGTGCGAGCGGCAGCCGCCGGCGGTTGATCCAAGTGGCCTCGGCGATGAGCTCGCCGGTGAAGACACGCGGGTTATCGAATTGGTCCTCGGCCTGCACCGTCCGCCGATCGCCGCGGAGCCGGACCTCGAGCAGGCTGTCCGCGTTGGGAGAGGCCACCACCTTGTAGGGTGTCTTGAGCTCGATCTCTTTGACCACCGCCTCGGTGAGCCGCTCGCCCAGGTCCCGCCGGAAGCTGTCCGACTCGATCATCGGCACGTAGATGGTCCGCACGTCGGGGGCGTACAGCGAAGCGGCCCCGGACCGGTAGCCGGCGCAGCCCAACACGATGCCGAGCAAGGCGCCGAGGCAGGCGATCGCGGTGAGGGGCTTCATGGCGGGCGGTCCTTAGCGGGTCGTCGTGTCGCCGTTGGCCGACTCGTCCGCCACGAGCGTGCGGCCATCGCCGAGCGGGGCCGTAGTGGCGTCGATCTCTTCGATCGAGTTGATCGACTCGAATCGCTTGTTCTCGGGCAGCATCTCGACGAGCCACTCCACCGGCACCTCGGGCCGATCGGGCAGGCCCTTGAGCGCCGCGAGCCGCGTCTGCGCCTGCTCCGCGGCGGGGCTGCCGGCGTGCTCTTCCGCGACGCGGGCCAGGTAGTACTTGGCCGCCGCGATGTGCTCGGTCCCCTCGTAGTAAGCCGCCATCTGCAGGTCGCGTTCCTCGATCGCCCGAGCGACCAGGGCGCGGACCTCGGTGAGACGCTCCCGCTCTTCTTCGTTCAGCCGGCCGGAGAAGTTGACGCGGGTGAGCTCTTCGAGCCGCTTGGCTTCTTTGAGCGGGGTGCCATCGTAGTCGGGCCCGTGGTACCGCTTGAGCTTCGCCTGGAGGCCGAGCACGTGGGCATCGAACTGGTGCTCGCTCCGCGGGTACTCCTGGCGGAGCAGCGTGTAGTGGTAGTCGGCGTCGGCGTATCGCTGGCGGCGGAAGTGGATGCTGGCCGTGGCCATGATGGCGTCGTCGGCGCGGGGGCCGGTTGGGTCGTTCAGCCGGATCGCCTCGTACAGCCGCACCGCGTTGCCGACCGTGTCGAAGGTGGGCCGGGTCTCATCGGTTGGGTTGTAGTCGAGCGGGGCACGCCAGCTGTAATTGAAGTGCGATTGCTCCCAGTAGCGGCCGATCTTGAAGAGCCGATCAACGGAGTCGTCAAGCTTCGAGGTGCTGGGGTGCTTATCGAGCAGCTCGATGTAAGCGTCGGAGGCCTCTTTGAACTTCTGATCGAAGAAGTGTGACTCGCCCAGGTTGAACAATGCCATGGCGGCGAGGTCGGTGCCGGGCCAGCGGCTGGCGGCGGCCTCGAACTTCGTGGCGGCCGGGCCGTAGCTCTTGGCAGCGAATTGGTCGAGGCCTTCCTGGAAGAGCGCCTCGGCGATCTGCTTATCGGGGCCGTAGCCGGTCGCCTCGCGGACCCGCTTGGCGGCCCGTTTCGGGTCGAGGGACGGCAGGATGCCGCCGGCGTCTTGTTGCTTGCGGTTCAGGCGGATCGTCTGCTCATCGACCGCGGCGGTGATCGGCACGCCCTCCTGATCGAAGTACCCCTCGACGCCGGGCACCGAGTAGCCCTTGCCGGGGGTGAAGACCGCCTTGTTCTTGTTCTTGCGCCACCACTCGCGGCCGCCGGGCTTGGTCGTGGTGGGGACCGCCTTGGCATCGGCGGCCGCCCCGCCCCACAAGGAAGGCCATTCCCAAGCGGCCGCCGGGGCCGTGAGGAGCGTTAGAACGATCAGGGCGAGCAGTGGCGATCGGTGCGTCATGTCTCGGTCGCGTACGAAGGGGCAGGTCGATCGGTGGCGCAGAGCCTGCGCGGGCGGCAGACGGTAGGGGCCACAGCCACCCCGGGTCAAGAGAAGGTGCCGGGGGTGCTAGCACCCCGGCCACGGCGCGCTCAGGCGCTCTCGGCGGTCGGCGCCTCGATCCGCTCGACGCGGACCCGTTCGATGCGGCGCTTGCTGACCTCGATCACGGTGATCCGGACCGCGTTCTCATAGGTGACCGACTCGCCCGCCTCGGGGACGCGGCCCAGCTCGCTGAAGACGTAGCCGCCGATCGTGTCGAAGTCGCCGTCCTCGGGCAGCTCGAAGCCGAGTTTTTCATTGATCTCATCGACATGAGCCCGGCCGAGGGCCTCGCAGGCGCCGTTGTCGAGCCGGCGGATCTCGGCCTCGAGTTCTTCGTCGTACTCGTCGACGATCTCGCCGACGATCTCCTCCAGCACATCCTCGATGGTGACCAGCCCGGCGACCCCGCCGTACTCGTCGAGCACCAGGGCGATGTGGGTCCGCTCCTGCTGGAACATGGTCAGCAGGTCATCGAGTGCCTTGGTCTCGGGGACGAAGATCGGTTTGCGTGCTAGCTCGCGGACGCTCTGGCGGCCGGACGGGTCGGCCTTCGCGAGCTCGGCGATGAGGTCCTTCACGTAGAGCACGCCGAGCAAGTCGTCGCGTGAGGTGTCGTAGACCGGGATCCGGGTGTGCCCCATGCGGACCACGTCCGCCACGAGCGCTTCCCAGGCCAAATCGACCTGCAGCATGTGCATCTCGGTGCGGGGCGTCATGATCGACGAGACATCGGCGTCGCCGAGCTCGATGACGCCCTCGATCATCTCTCGCGCGTCCTCTTCGAGGAGGCCTTCGCGGTGGCCTTCGGTGACGATCGTCCGGATCTCTTCGCCGATGCTGTCTTCGTCGGGAGAATCGGGCTCGCGGCCGGCGAGGCGGTGGAGGATCGCGTCGAGCAGCCTCGCCACGCTGCGTAGCGGGGTGGAGAGGGCACCGACGAGGCGGAGCAAGGGCCACGTGTAATAAAGGAACGGCTCGGCGAAGACCCGGGAGATCGCCCAAGGCATGGCGATGCGGAGGCTCGCTAAGCAGATGCCCACCGCGGCGGCGGCCAGCAGCACCGAGGTCTGATCGTCCTGGCGGCCGAGCATCCACGCGAAGGCGGCGACCGCGAACAAAGCGGCCGTGAATGCCCCCAGCAGCTCAACGCCCAAGGCGGTAGCCTCGTGGTCGTGGAGGATCTCGCCGAAACGCTCCAGGCGGTCACGCTTCTGGCAGATCTCTTGCAAGTCCGTGCGTGAGAACGCCCGGAGGGCGCGGGCGCCGATCGAGGCCAAGCAAGTCGCCAGCAGCGAAAGGATGGCGGTCCCGAGGAGCGTGTTCTCGCTCACGATGCCGCCTCCGTAGCGGGGGGCTCAACACCCGCGGCACGCAGGTAACGGGCCTCCGCGTCGCGCATGGCGGCGACGTCGTCGTCCGCTTTATCACGATGCCCGACGAGGTGCAGCACGCCATGGATGACGTAGAGCAACAGCTCGTGGTCGGCCGGCCAATCGTACTCCTCGGCGTTGGTGATGGCCGTCTCGGAGCTGACGATCACCTCGCCTTCGAGCCGCGGCGGCTCGTCGGTGAGGCCGAAGCTGAGCACGTCGGTCGGGTAGTCGTGTTCGAGGTGCCTGACGTTGAGCTCGTGGATCGTCGGGTCATCGACGACGGCCAAGCTCAACGCGCCCTCGGTGTAGCCGGCGTCGGTGAGGATCTGGAGGGTCACCGAGCGCAGCCGGTCCTCGTCGATCGCGAGTGACGACTGCTGGTTGGCTATTTCAACGTCCATGGAAGAGGCGGGAGGAGTGAGGGGCCGGAGGCGGTGGCGTTCGATAGCCTCGTGTCTCTGGCCGGCAGCCTCTCCTAAGCGGTCTCCTGATCGGGGTACTTCACGCGGCCATGGTAGACCGCCGTGAGCGATTTCACGAGGCTTTCGCCGATGGTGTGCAGTTCTTGGAGCGTGAGGCCGCATTCGTCGAATTGGCCGTCGTCGAGCCGCTTGCGGGTCATTTCGACAACGAGGTTCTCGATGCGGCTGGGGGTCGGCTCGCGGAGGGCGCGGCTGGCGCTCTCGACAACGTCGGCGAGCATCATGACGCCTGCCTCTTTGGTTTGCGGCTTGGGGCCGGGGTAGCGGAAGCGGTTCTCATCGACCTCGGCCTCGTCGCTGTCCTCTTCGCTCTTCTTCTGGGCCTGGCGGTAGAAGTACTCGACCAGGGTAGTGCCGTGGTGTTGCTCGATGAAGTCGATGAGGACTTGCGGCAGCTTGTTTTGGCGTGCCAGGTCGGCCCCGTCCTTCACGTGGGCGATGATCACCAGCGTGCTCATCGCCGGCACGAGGGCGTCGTGCTGGTTACCGCCTTGGCCTTGGTTCTCGATGAAGTACCCCGGCTTCAGCATCTTGCCGATGTCGTGGTAGTAGGCCCCGACACGGACCAAGAGGCCGCGAGCCCCAATCGCCTCGGCGGCCGCTTCCGCGATCGAGGCGACCGTGATCGAGTGGTTGTAGGTGCCCGGTGCTCGGCGGACGAGCTCTTGCAGCAGCGGCAGCGACGGGTCACCGAGCTCGATCAGCGAGAGGTCGGTTTGAACGCCAAAGATGCGCTCCACGGCGGGCAGCAGAACGGTCATCAGCGAACCGGCGACAACGCACCAGAGGCCCGTGGCCACGGCGAGTTTGAGCACCGGCCATGTGGGTTGGCCACTCACAGCCCCAATGGCGAGGGTCGTGATAATGGCGACGATCCCCGCGCTGAAGCCGACCAGCAGCAGCTTGCTGCGATGGCGGACCGAGTCGAGCAACGCGATCGCTGCGGCGGTCGGCGCCAGCGAGGCGACGGTGTCGCCGAACGACCAACCGAGCCCGACCGCGGCAACGAAGCCGGCGGTCGCCGCAAGCAGCAGGGCCGATTGGTGGCGATAGGCGACGGCGACCGTCATGCCGAGCAGCATCAGCGGCACGAGTTCGAGACGCCAGTTCGGGTTCGCGAACACCGCCAGCAGCATCCCACCGATCGCCAGCAGCAGCGAGGCGAGCACCGTGGTGTAGCGTGGCAACTCCTCGAGTGCCGAGCGATCAACCCGGTAGAGGCCCAAGCCGCAGAGCCCGAGCATCGCGGCGTAGAGCCAGAAGACACTCAGCGAACGGCCGATGTTCTCGCCGACGCTGCGGTTCTTGAGCTGTTGCGTGTAATCGAGTTCGAGCAGGGCGAGCTGCGTATCGGTGATCTCTTCCCCCGCCGGAGCCAAGCGATCGCCCGGCTGGTACGGCTGGAAGATCTCTTCGACTTCGGCCGCCTTCTTATCGGATTGCTCGCGAGTCGCGGTCTCGTTCAGCTTGAGCGTGACCGGCAGTTCTTGCCTTAGTCGAGCGAAGACGTGCCTCGCGAGGGCGAGGTTCGGCATGACCCGTTTGAGGGTCTGGTCGAGGTCATTGCGAGCGTTATCGACCAAGGCGTTACGCACCGCCACGACGCGTGGGAACTCTTCCTTGCCGGATTGGCGGACGAGGATCTGCTCCGCATTGGCGTCGGTCGGTTGGCTGGCCAGGATGCCCTGGTCTTGCAACGGCTGGAGTGCTTTATCGAGGGCCTGCCCGAAGGCATCGAGCGACTCGTCGCCTGCCAGCGATTCGCGGAAGCGTGTGAACTCGGCCGCCCGCTCTTCTTCGGTCGGTTCGGGGGTCCCTTCGGCGCGGGTTGGTAGGTACTGATTCCAGAGTTCCGGATCGACGCCTTCGAGCGAATCGGAACCGGCGATCTTGGCGACCTCGTTGCGGACTTGCGCCGCCAATTGCGACAGGGCCGCCGGGTCGTTGTCGTAGACCGCTTCGGCGAAGCGGCGGGCCCGTTCGCGGGCTTCGCGGGTGGCCCGCTTGTCGAGTTGTTGGAACTCGACCAGGGCGGTCAGGTCGCGGCTTGGGATTTGTCCGAGGCCGAAGTCACGCGGCGGCTCCCAACCGCGGGTCATCACGACGAGCAACGCCGCGACCGCCAGGGCCATGCCGATACGCAGCAGCACCGCACCGCGGCGGAGCTGCGTCATGAGCGTCGAGAACCGCCCGGGCGGCAGTTCGACCATGGCAACGCGTTTGTTGCGGGGCCGTTTTGGGGGGGCGCTGGGCATGATGGGGCGATGAGTGGCGGAGCGACTTCCCAGGGAAGGTCATCACCGCGGCCACGGCATCACCGCGATCCCCCCTTCTCATAGGCGTTGACGATCAGGTTCACCAATCGGTGCCGGACGATATCGGCCCGACCCAACTCGACACAGGCGAGACCCTCGATGCCGTTGAGTCGCTCGACGGCGTCGGCCAAGCCGCTGCGGGTGTTGTTGGGGAGGTCGACCTGGGTCTTGTCGCCCGTGATGACCATCTTCGAGCTGGCGCCCATCCGCGTGAGGAACATCTTCATCTGCGGGACGGTCGTGTTCTGGCCCTCGTCCATGATGATGAAGGCGTTGTTGAGCGTGCGGCCCCGCA
>CAYGUP010000116.1:0-7828 GCA_964353155.1 uncultured Planctomycetaceae bacterium
CTGTTCGAGTTCCTCGGCCAGACGCCTCAGCACAGCATAGTTCGCCTCGCCCGGCGCGTCCCACCGCAAGGCGATGATCGAGGCGTAAGCCACAACCTCCAGCAGATCGAACTCCGGGTCGCTCGCGTCAGCCGGCAGCAGCGGCGTGGCGTCGTCGATCTTGTCACGCACTCGCGACCAGACCTCGTCCGCCTCGTACACGTTGTCACGCAACTCGATCACGATCGACGCCACGCCCGAGCGCGCCGTGGTGCGGATCTCTTTGATCTCGGGGATCTCTTGGAGTTCCTCTTCGAGCGGCTCGACGATCAACGCCTCGACCCGCTCGGGCGTCGCGCCGGGCAGGCGTGTATTGATGATCGCGGCCCGCTGCGTGAGCACCGGGTCTTCCATCCGCGGCAGGACAAAGAACGAGGAGAGGCCCGAGACCACGATCAAGGCGATCGCGAGCACCAGCAGCCGGCGGTTGTCGTACAGCAAGCGGTTCATCGCGGGGCCTCGCTTTCGAGGGCGTCGACCTTCTGGCCCGGAACGACCCGATGCACGCCCTCAACGATGACCGACTCACCCGCCTGCAACGCGCCGCGGACGAACGAGCGGTCCCCATCGTTCTCGATCACCTCAACCGGCCGCGCGGCGGCGTGGCCTTCCGCCTCGACCACCAGCAACGACCACAGGCCCCGGCGATCGGGGGTCAGCGAGGCGGTCGGCACCCAATAGCCCTCGCCCTTAACCGACTCGCGGATGCCGACACGAGCGATCTGGCCCGCGACCAAGCCATCCGGTTCCTTGAGATCGAGCACGACATTCCGCGTGCGGGTTTCGGGATCGAGCTCCGGCCGAACCGACCGAACCACCGCCGGCGTGGCGACGCCATCGATCGTCACGCCCCTCTCTTCCCCCACCCGGATCGACGCCGCCGAACGGGGCGGCACGCCGACCCACGCCTCCAGGCGGGTGTCCTCGATCAACTCGAACACCGGCGTGCCCGCCGCGATGACCGTCCCCTCATCGACCCGCCGCCTCACCAAGCGGCCATCAAACGGCGCAAGCAGCACGGCGTCGTCCAGCTGGTGATAGATGTCCGCCAAGCTGGCCTCGATCGCGCCGACCTGGGCGACCTGGGCATCGACTCGCTCGTCACGCGTGCCGGCCTCGAGTTCGTCGAGTGTCTTCTGGCCGACGTCCGTCTGCGCCACCGCGACGCGGTACTCGGCCAGCGAATCGTCGTACTCCTCGCGGCTGATCGCGCCGCGTTGCACAAGCCGCTCGCGGCGTTTCAGGCGGAGTTCGGCGACATCTCGTTGCGCCGCGAGGCTCTGCACCTGCGCATCCGCCGCGGCGATCGTCTGCTGGCGCGGCCCCTGTTTCAATTCACGCAGCAAGGCGGTCGCCTGAGCCAACTCGGCCTCGGCTTGAGCACGCCGCGCTTGCAGCCGGCGGACATCGAGCTTCGCCAGCGGTTGGTTGGCGGAGACCCGATCGCCCTCGTCGGCACTCATCTCAACCACTTTGCCGGCCAACTCGAACGACAAGACGCTGCGCCGACGGGCGACCAGCGTGCCGGTGTAAACACGCTCACGCTCGAACGAAGTGACCAACTCCGCCGGACGAACTCGGACCGGCGTGGCACCCTGGCGTTCGACGCTCGATACGGCTTCGGTTGCCTTCGGTTCACCCGTCGCCGCGCCGGCTACCGCGACGCTAGCAACGACCAGAGCCGTCGCCCCGCCGATCCAACGAAGCGTCGTTTTTTGACGTGGCGTCAACAACCGGCCAAAAAAAGAGCCCGCCTCGCTGGCGGAACTCGTTTCGGCCGCTGGGGACTCAGCTGGCGAATTGGTCATGGCGGAACAGCTCTTTCTTGATGCGGTCCATGTGAGCGGGGTAATCGAAGTCCGATGCCAGCGGCCGCCAGGCGTAGCCATCGAGCATTCGATTCTGGTTCGTGCGGAGCGATCGGGTCGGGCTGTCGATCCCGATCTCTGACAGGGTGTCGCTGCTATGCGTAATGGTTTGAGCGCCGAGGTAGATCGACCACATCCCGAAGACGACCTCCTCCGGCCGGACCCCTTCGGGCAGCGTCAGATCGCCCGCCGCCACGCCCTGGTGCACGATCTCAACCACGGTCGCCATGCAGTGGCGCTCGCAGTTTTGCATCAGCTCTCGGCGTTCGGGCGAGGTCTTCTCCCAGATCGAGGCCGCCCGCACGATCTGCTCGACCATGAAGTGGTAAGGGAAGTGCTCGACAAACGCCTCGGCGGCGGCTCCAACGGTCGCGAGCCGGACCCGGTGCGGTCCCTCGAACGCCGCGGCCACGCGGAACATCCGCAGGCGGGTATCGAGGGCCTCGTTTACCAAGGCCAGCAGGATCTCTTCTTTGTTGCGGAAGTGTTGGTAGATCGTCCCCTTCGAGTACTCGATCTGGGCCGCGATGCGATCCATATTGAGCCCCAGGTAGCCCCCTTCGAGGATCTGATCCCGGGCGACCGAGAGGATCTTTGCCTCGCGGACGCGGATCTCCCGCTGCTTGCGCGACTCACCCGTCGGGTGGTCGGCGGAGCGGGTCGGCGTGCTGGCGAGGGACGACGCCATAGGAGCAGGAGATCGTGGGCTAGAGCGGAAAAACCTGGGCCATCGACGCCGGCGGCGTTTTTTGACGCTTCGTCAATCTTAGCGCAGTACGCCAAGAGAATCCAGGCAGTTTGGCCTAATCTCGGCCCAAGCCAAACTTGTAGGCTCGCGTCGTCTATCGACAAATGGGCCAACAACTCGTTTTAGGATAACGAGTTAGGCTTCTTTGATGATCTCTTTGACCGGCTGCACGAAGTGCGGCGACTTGCCCTTGGCGGTCAGCTCTTCGGCCTTCTTGTCGGCCTCTTTCTTCTGGCTGTACTCGTACAACGCGACCCGCTTGAGCGACTGATTGAAGACCCCCCAGAAAGCCTTCAGGCGGACTTCGGCGGCGGCCTTCTTGGTGGTCTTCCGCTTGGTCGTCTTCTTCTTGGCGGCCTTCTTCTTGGTGCCGGTCGCCTCTTCGGCCTTCTCCATCGCTTCGGCCGCTTCGGCTTCGGCGCGGAGGTCTTTGATCGATTTGCGAGCCATAAGAAACGCCCTCGGTGGGCAGCCGGACTGAGGATGGAGCTAGGGGGACATCCCGACACCCTCAAAACGGTGCCGAGTCACGCATTCTAGCTGATTCCCCGGGCCGCTCCTACCGCCCACCCGACCCAGAAGCGGCGGCCGCTGTCGGAGCGATCGTGATCCGCATCTTCTTGGCAATCCGCATGAGGCCGGCCTGGAAATAGATGATCGGACGCTGCGGGGCGGCCCCGCGGGAGGGGCGTGACCTGGCCCAAAAGAAGACCCGATCGACCAGTTTTTGCGGCAGCTCGCCGCGGTTCGCCGTATCGATCACCGCGTCAATGAACGCAAACTCGCTCGGCCGCCTGACTTGCAGCCCGGACACCAAACGCTCGCGAACGGTCGGCTCTTGTCGCGTGTTCTGCGCGACGCCGACATCGGCTGGTAGCAGAGTGCCAACCAGCGCCGCCACCAGCACCATGGCGGGGCGAAAGCGGGCGGAAAGCGGTTGATTAACCATGGTCACACCGGTCTGAACGAGGGGGCTCGTGAGCCGTCGCCTTTAGCAAACGCCGGGCCAATCGACAACCTCACCTCGGGCTCGCGGGAAGCCGTTTCTCCGTGCCAAAAGCCCTTTCGCGAGCTATGCTCACCAAGTAGGCTCCGCACTCGAACGATTTGAGAGAGTCGGCGTAAACGTTGGTGGGGTCGGCTTCCGATACCACTCCAACAGCCCCCAAAAACACACCGCGACGGCTCGGCCGAACCAATCAGCCCGCGCCGACCGCATCACCGCTCAAGCTTTCGACCAACATTCCGCCGGGAGGACCTAAAAATACGATTGGCCCGGGTCGATCCATGGCAGCGCGCAGCACTGTCCGGTTCGTGTCTTTCTTCGAGTGACTCCACTCCGTCGCAATCGGTCGAAAGTTTGTTTGAGAGCCGCGGTCAGCCAAGCTGACCGCGGCTTTCTTTTTGTCGGGACGACAGGGACACTAACCCTCTGTAACGATGCTCAGTCGTCGGCGGCAGCCGCCGGGCATCAACGCTTCTGCTCCGATTCGTTCGGCTGCCGCCGACGGCTGAGACCCCGCGGCCACGATGACTGACCCGACGGCACCCACCAACGAACCCTGGCGGCGCGAGTACCCGTTCGCTTCGAACTGGCTCGACACGCCCCGCGGCCGGGTCCACTACCTCGACGAATCGCTCAGCGGCACGCCGAGCGACACGCTGCTGTTCGTCCACGGCAACCCGACGTGGTCCTTCCATTGGCGGCGATTGATCGAGCCGCTCCGCGCCACGCATCGCTGTGTCGCGATCGACCATCTCGGTTGTGGCCTCAGCGACAAGCCGCAGCACGAGCACCAACTCGCCGAGCGGATCGAGAACCTCGGCCAATTGATCGACGAGCTCGACCTCCGCAACGTGACCCTCGTCGCCCAGGACTGGGGCGGGGCGATCGGGCTCGGCGCGATGCTCGACCGACAGGAACGCCTCGACCGCATCCTGCTGTTCAACACGGGCGCCTGGCCGCCGAAGCTCATCCCGCTCCGGATCGCCGTCTGCAAGACGCCCGGGCTCGGCAAGCTGGCCCTGCAAGGGCTCAACCTCTTCTCGCTCGCCGCGTTGCGGATGACGCTCTCGCGCAAGCGAGGGCTCGATGCGGCCACGGCCGCCGGCTACTTGGCCCCCTACAACAACTGGGCGAACCGCCGGGCGGTGTACGAGTTCGTCAACGACATCCCAACCAAGGCGAGCGACCCGACCTGGCAGACGCTCGCCGCGATCGATGCCCGCCTGCCCGAACTCGCCGCAAAGCCGAGCCGCTTGGTCTGGGGCATGACGGACTGGTGCTTCCGCCACGACCTGTGCCTCGACCGATTCCGCTCGTACTGGCCCCAAGCCGAATCGTTCGAGCTGCCCGATGTAGGCCACTGGGTCGTCGAGGACGCCCCCGACGACAGCCTGAGCCTGCTGTCCGAATTCGTTGGCGATGCGTCGTTTGGCTAGGTAGCTTTCCGAAGGGAGATGGGGGGATGACGGGAGAGAAGGAGATCGTGTCCGCCGCGGACAACGCCTCTCGATCATCAGTATGAAAGTTCAGCGCAAGCCGGGCTGCGTTGGTTCACGGGAGGGCATCCTCCTCATCTCTCCTTCATCCCCCCATCTCCCTTCGGAAAGCCACCCTCACCAAGAGCCTCAGAATGCTCATTCAGCCCACCGAGCACGCCATCCGCCTGAACAAGGCGGCGTTCACGTTTAGCTCCGCGCACTTCATCACGTACGCGGGCAACACCTGTGAGCCGCTGCACGGGCACAACTACCGGGTCGCGATTCAAGCCGATGGGCCGCTCGACGACAACTCGTACGTGCTCGACTTTGTCGCGACGCGCGACGCCCTGGCGGCGATCACCGGCGAGCTCGACCATCACATGCTGCTGGCGACCGAGCATCCGACGATCGCCGTCGAGGAAGGCACCGGCCCGCTGGGCGGGGCTGAGGTGCTAGTCACCTTCGAGGATCGCCGCTGGGTCTTCCCCCGCAACGAGTGCGTCTTGCTGCCGATCGCCAATACGACCGCCGAGCTGCTCGCCCGCTGGATCGGCGAGCGACTCCTCGCGGCCCTCGCCGAGCGGGGCGAGCAGGTGCCTCAGCGGCTCGTGGTCGAGGTCGATGAGTGCGACGGCCAGGTCGGCGTGTGCCGCTTCGGCCGGTCCTGACGATTGGCGTCTCGCATGCCTCGGTGCCGCGTCGGGTTGTAAGGCCTCTCGCCGGCGGCAATCGGACATCCGCCGCCTGTCGGTCACCGATTCGGACCTAGGCTTGCGCTGCATGTCATCGCCATGGGGCGGGGCGACCACCAATCCAGCGAACGATCGGGCAGGGTCGAAACCAGGATGAAAGTCGAACACATCAATCCGTTCTTGAAGGCTGTCACCAACACCTTCACGACCATGCTATCGGCCGAAGCCCAGCGGGGCGACTTGGCTTTGGGAGACCCCAAGCGACGGGTCTTCCCGATCAGCGGCCTCATCGGCCTGTCGGGCGACGCTCAGGGCATGGTCGTTATCAACCTCTCGACCGAGGTCGCCTTGAAGGCCGCCTCGGCGATGCTGATGGAGGAGATCACCGAGGTCAACGACGACGTGCTCGACGCCGTCGGCGAGCTGGCCAACATGATCGCCGGCCAAGCCAAGGTCGAACTCGAAGAATACAACCTGTCGGTCGGGCTGCCGAATGTCGTGACCGGCGAAGGCCACGAGGTCCGCTTCCCGTCGGCCACGCCACCACTGGCCGTGCCGTTCAATACCGACTTCGGACCGCTGCGCCTGGAAGTCGGCTTCGAACCCGCCGGCGTGCCCGCCGCGGTCTAGAGGCCACCATCGCTTTGGCCTGAAAGGCCAATAGAACGATAGCCCAGGGCAACGCCCTGGGAACGCAACAAGCCAAATCACCCGAGCCCTGAAAGGGCGGCACACATCAATCGGTGTGCCGCCCTTTCAGGGCTCGTCCTTTTGATACGAGCGTCCAATAAACCCAGAGCGTTGCCCTGGGCTCTTGATGCGGCGCCTCTTCGAGGCTTGGGTCGGCGCTCGTGCTAGCACGCCCAGCCGGCAGAATCGTTCAGGTCGGCACCCTGGTTCGGACGATCCTCTGGATGACGCTGCCTGCTCATCACGCGCTCGATCACGCCATGTCCGACCTCCATAAAGCCGCCGTGCTCATCATGAGCCTGCCCGAAGACCAAGCGGGCGACATCATGACCCGGTTCAACCCCCACGAAGTCGAGCAGGTCTCGATCGAGATCGCCCGCATGGAACGGGTCACCGCCGAGGAGCAGGAAGAGGTCATCAAGGAGTTCGCGGATACCAACCCGGCCGCGGGCGGCGGCGCCGGCGGCCTGGATTACGCGAAGAAGCTGGTCAAGAGCGCCCTCGGCTCGGCGGCCGGCGACACGCTGGACAATATCCGCCAATCGATCGAGGCCCTGCCCTTTGGCTTCCTGCGGAACGTCGATAGCCAGAACATCCTGACCTACGTGATCGACGAGCACCCGCAGACGATCGCCTTGATCCTGGCGCACCTGCCGTCGTCGTTCGGGGCCGAGATCCTCTCCGGCCTGCCGCAGGATCGCCAGCTCGCTGTGGTGCGCCGCATGGCGACCATGAAGCAGACCAACCCGGAGATCATCAGCGAGGTCGAGTCGGGCCTCGAACGCCGGATGTCGAGCGTCATGAGCCAGAGCTTCCAGATGGCCGGCGGTGTCGAGAGCGTCGCCTCGATGCTCAACGTCTCGGACCGATCGACCGAGCGGACCCTGCTCGAAGGCCTCGGCGCCGACGACCCCGACCTGGTCGAGGAGATCCGCCGCCTGATGTTCGTGTTCGACGACATCAGCAAGTTCGGCCAGAAGGAGATCCAGCAGATCCTCAAGGAAGTCGAGAGCTCGCAATGGGCCTTGGCCCTCAAGGGCGCGAGCCCCGAGCTGAAGGACAAGATCCTCGGCAATATGTCGCAGCGTGCCGCCGATATGCTCCGCGAAGAGATGGAATACCTCGGCGCGGTGAAGCTCTCGGCCGTCGAAGACCAGCAGCAGAAGATCGTCGATGTCGTCCGCGGCCTCGAAGACTCCGGCCAGATCGAGATCAACGCGGGCGGCGAAGAAGAAACGCTGGTTCAGTAGGGAAGGCTTTAGGACCAGGGCGACAGGCGGTAGGTTCTGGGGCTCGCCCCTCAACCC
>CAYGUP010000117.1:0-7819 GCA_964353155.1 uncultured Planctomycetaceae bacterium
AGGGCGAGGACGCCGGCGAGCGTGACCCGCTGCCGAAGTCGTTCGCGGTGGTCCTCCCCCCGGAGGGACTCGACGAACAACTCAAGGAGAAGCTCGTCGCCTCGGGAGCGGGGCCCGGCTATGCGATGCCGTTTAATCTCGACGGCTTGCTGACGGTGATCTGGCTCGGCCTCTTGGTGGCGATGGGCATTTGGATCTGGCGGTTCATGGGCCGCACCCGCGACCAAATGATGGGCGGCGGGATGCTCGGCAGCGTGACGAAGAGTCCGGCCCGCCTGTACGAAGCCGAGGAAGGCAAGGGCAAGACCTTCGACGACGTCGCCGGCCTGAGAGGGACCAAGAAGGACTTGCAAGAGATCGTCGAGTTCCTCAAGGAGCCCGAGAAGTTCGCGAAGCTCGGCGCGAGGGTCCCGAAGGGCGTGCTGCTGGCCGGCCCCCCCGGCACGGGAAAGACGCTGCTGGCCAAGGCGATCGCCGGCGAGGCGGGCGTGCCGTTCTTCTCGATCAACGGTTCGGAGTTCATCCAACTGTTCGTCGGCGTCGGAGCGAGCCGCGTCCGCGACATGTTCAAGACCGCCAAGCAGGCCGCCCCCGCGATCCTGTTCATCGACGAGATCGACGCGGTCGGTCGCCAACGCGGGGCGGGCCTCGGCGGCGGGCACGATGAACGCGAGCAGACGCTCAACCAGATCCTTGGCGAGATGGACGGCTTCTCCCCCGGCGAGACCGTTATCGTCATTGCAGCGACCAACCGGCCCGACGTGCTCGATCCGGCGCTGTTGCGTCCCGGGCGCTTCGATCGCCATATCACGGTCGATCGCCCAACAATCGCGGGACGCGAGCAACTCTTCGAGGTCCACACGCGGGGCGTGCCGATCGCGGACACGGTCGACTTCGGCAAGCTGGCCCGCGCCACGGTCGGCATGACCGGCGCGGACATCATGAACCTGGTCAACGAGGCGGCCCTCTGGGCCACGCGGCAGGACAAGAGCTTTGTCGAGACCGACGACTTTGAGTATGCCCGCGACAAAATCTTGATGGGCGATACACGCGAGGACGTGCTCACCGAAAAAGAGAAGCAGGTCACGGCGTTCCACGAAGCGGGGCACGCGATCCTGGGTTGGCTCGTGCCCAGTGGGTCACGCGTCCACAAGGTGACCATCATCCCGCGAGGACGCGCACTCGGCGTGACGCAGTACGTCCCGACCGAAGATCGCCACAACATGGCCGAGAGCGAGATGCACGCGCGTCTGGCGATGACCCTCGCCGGTCGGGCGGCGGAAGACCTTGTCTTCGACGAGCTGAGCGCCGGGGCCGAGAACGACTTGAAGCAGGCCACCGGCCTCGCCCGCAAGATGGTGACCCACTGGGGGATGAGTGATCGGATCGGCCCGGTGGCGTATCACACGGACCACAGCGATCCCTTCCTGGGGCGAGAGATCGTGCAGGAATCGAAGCCGTACAGCGAGCACACGGCCCAGATCATCGATGAAGAGGTCAAGAAGACCCTCGTCGAGGCGGCCGATCTCGCGAAGAAGACGCTCACCGACAATCGCGACAAGCTCGAAACGCTCGCCATGGCGTTGCTGGAGCACGAGGAGATCGACGACGTCCAGCTCGGGGAGTTGATCGGCCCGGCGGTCCAGCCGGAAGACTCGCCGCTGGGACCCCCCACGCCGAGCTATATCACGCCCGACAAGACCCCGGCGACCACCCGGAAATCGGCCGAATAGGCGGCGTTACCGGGTAGAAACGGGGCAGCGCCTGCCCGCATGGGCTAGGCTTGGTATGGCGTGAGGCCCCCCGATGGGGGTCCATTTGCAGACCGGAGCGGATCGCCGGCACAATAGGTGTAAGCAGCCTATCTTGCCCGGTCGCCGTGTGTTCCGCCGGTCCGTCGTTGCTGTGTCACCCGTCGTTCCATCATGCCTGCGCCTGATTCTTACCAGCCCGAGCACTTCCTCAACCGGGAAATGAGTTGGTTGGCGTTCAATGCGCGGGTCCTGGAAGAGGCGATCGACGAGACCAACCCGCTGCTCGAACGGGCCAAGTTCCTGTCGATCTTCTCGTCGAACCTCGATGAATTCTTCATGGTGCGGGTCGCCGGGCTCCGCGAGCAGGCCTTCGGGGCGCTCGCCCCGCAGGACCCGCCCGCCGACGGCCTCTCGGCGATCGCCCAACTCGAGATGATCGTCCAACGGGTCCGGGAGCTGGTCGAGCGACAGTACACCTGCTGGAACGACTCGGTTCGCCCCGCGTTGACGGCGGCCGGCCTCCGCATTTTGTCGGAGAGTGATCTCTCGATCGATCAGCGGAAGGGAGTCGATGCCTACTTCCGAAGCCGCGTGCTCCCCGTGCTGACGCCGATGGCGATCGACCCGAGTCACCCGAGCCCCCGCTTCCACAACCGCGGCCTGTACTTAGCCGCCAAGCTGAAACGCCTGAAGGGGATCGGCCCCGAGAACATGTTTGCGGTCGTCCAATTGCCGCAGGTGACGCCCCGCTTCGTGCCGAGTGAGCCGGGCCAGAAGAGCGACTTCTTGCGGCTAGAAGAGGTCGTCGCGAATCGCCTGCCGGAGGTCTTCGGGGGCTACGAGATCCAATCGGTCGGCTCGTTCCGTGTCACGCGTGACATGGACTACGACCTCCTCGACGAGGAGGGCGATGACATGCTCCGCGCGATCGAAACCCGCCTCCGCGAGCGGCAACGGAGCGAGGCGGTCCGGGTCGAGGCCTCGGACGACTTGGACGATGAACTCCTCAAGATGATCGTCGATCAAGAGGAACTCCGTGTCGCGCCGAGCCAAGACAAGGCCGCTTATACGGAGGTCTATCGGATCGACGGCCCGCTCGACCTGACCGCCCTGATGGGGCTGGTTGGCCAAGTCGAACGACGCGACCTGCTCCACCCCCGCTTTAGCCCACGAACCTCGCCGGCGCTGTCCGAAGACAAAGACCTCTTCGAGGCCATCTCCAACGGCGACGTGCTGCTGCACCACCCGTTCGATTCGTTCCGCCCCGTGGTCCGATTCATTTCGACCGCGGCACGCGATCCGAATGTCCTGGCCATCAAGCAGACGCTCTATCGCACCAGCGGCGATAGCCCGATCATCAAGTCGCTCATCGAGGCCGCCGAGGCGGGCAAGCACGTCACGGCGCTGGTGGAGCTGAAGGCACGGTTCGACGAGCAGAACAATATCTCGTGGGCACGCAGCTTGGAGCGGGCCGGAGTGCACGTTGTGTTCGGTTTCATGGACCTCAAGACCCATTGCAAGCTGGCGATGGTCGTCCGCCAAGAGGGCGACGTCGTCCGGCGTTACGTTCACCTGGGCACCGGCAACTACAATCCGAGCACCGCCCGCCTCTATACCGATGTCGGACTCTTCACGGCCGACGAGACGATCACCGGCGAAGTGTCGGCGCTGTTCAACTTCTTGACCGGCTACGCCCAACACAACAATTGGGACAAGCTGGTCGTCGCGCCCCAGGACCTGCACGATCGCACGATCGAGTTGATCGCCGAGCAAGCCGAGCGCGCTCGCAAGGGCAAGAAGGCTTACATCTTCGCGAAGTTCAATGCCCTGGTTGATCGCCGAACGATCGAGGCTCTCTACGACGCCTCGAACGCGGGCGTGCCGATCGACTTGGTCGTGCGTGGCGTCTGCTGTTTGAGGCCGGGCCTGGAGGGTGTTTCCGAGAACATCCGCGTGCGGAGCATCGTCGATCGCTTCTTGGAGCACAGCCGCGTCTTCGTTTTCGGGACCGGCACACGACAGCAGGTCTTCCTGAGCAGCGCCGACTGGATGCCGCGGAACTTCGAGCGGCGTGTCGAGGTGATGTTCCCGGTCGAAGACGCGGAACTCAAGCAGCGGATCGTTTCGGAGATCATCCCGATCTACCTCCGGGACAATCAGCGGGCCCGCCTGCTCGAATCGACCGGAGACTACACCCGGGCGCGGCCGACCGCGAACGAGACGCCCTGCCGCAGCCAGATCGACCTGTGCAACTTGGCCAACGGTCGGACCGCCCTGACGCGGGAAGACGACGAGGACGGCGAGCCACGCACGAAGCCGGGCAAGGGCGTGAGCAAGAACGGCTCTGGCACGTCGAAGTCACGCAGTCGGAAGAACCGTCGCTAAGGCTCTTACGATCTAGCGGCGGGCAACGAGCCCAACCGCGGGGCGGCGAGGCGTGTTGTCGTGCACCAGCACGCCGGTCTCGCCGACGTAGTAGTTCGCGGCACCCTCGACGATGAGGTTGTACGCCTTGCGTTGCGGGGCCTCGCGATTCGAGGCGATCTCGCTCGGCCCGTTGACCGTGCTCACGAGGTCGCCCGGCTCGAGGTTCTTGGCCATCCGCCAGCCCTCGCCCAGCACCCAGAACGGATGGCCAACGGTGGCGTGAATCTTCTCGCTCTTCTCGCCACGGGAGATCTCCAGCGTGACCATAGGGCTCGGCTCTCGGACGGTGGTGTCGAGCACGGCCCGATAGGTCAGCCCGCCGCGGTGCGGATCGCGAGCAAGGACCAGGTCGCCCGCCTTGATCGCTTCGATGCGGCTCTTCCCGGTCCGGGTCCAGACCGGCGTGCCGGCGATGAAGCACTCGCAACGCGGGGGTGGTGGTGGGCCTTCCACGTAGTAGTTCTTGTTGTCGAAATCGTAGGTCCGTTCAACCCGCGGGGCATAGCGGTCATACCCAGAATGCTCTTGCCAATGCTTCCACCAATCGACCGGATCGTCCCCATGGTCTTCGTCCGAGACCGCTCGGAGGGCAGGGAAGACGCGACGGTTCAATTCGTTGGTGCGTGCGTTGTGGTTAGCGACCTCTGTATCGAGTTGATCGGCCCGCAGGCGGAACGCGGCTTCCTGCCAGAGGGTCGCGTACTGAGCGTCAAGAAAGGCATTGGTGCGTGCGTTGACCTCTTCGCTAGGCGAGAGAAATCGCGTTGATTGACGATTCGGCACGACGGCGACACTCGCACTCCATACCCGGCGGTGTTTCTCGTGGACGTTCTCTCCCTGCCGGCCGAGACGATGCTCGTACACAACTGTGCCGTTGGCTTGGCGCGTGATCTTGGCATGGCTATCGATTGGCGGCTTGAGGGCTGAGAGGAGGAGGGGCATCGTGTCAAACTGCGGTCGATCCTCCAGGTGGTTGATAGCGATGCGACGGTCTTCTTCGCTACCGAACACCGCAACACGACAGAGCGAGGCGGTCACCTCAACCTCATCCAGGCGATCGACCGCCTCGAACCAAGCGGCCGTTAGCAAGCGGGTACGGGCAGCTCTAGCCTGCGTGTTTGGTTTGAGCAGGGATTCGAGGCGTGCCTCGATCGGGCCAATGGCGGCCGTATCTAAATCTTCCCGTAGCGAAGCGATTTCTTGGGCGCTAATGCTCCGGTCGGATTCGAGTCGCCGCAATCGTTTTTCCCATTCAGCCGCACGACGCCTCTGAGACCTGGCCTTGGCGCCGGCTTCCTCGGCGAGGCCTGCGTCCCAGAGCTTCCCATCCGACCAGACTGCGCTGAGGGCTTTCAGTGCCACAACGTGCCGGGGGCTGTTAGCAAGCACGGCAAGCCAATGCGGCCGGGCTTCGTCGATCAAGCCGCGTTTCTCGCACCAACGGGCCAGCCGGGTGTGTTCCGCCAACGTGTCTTCCGCTGACGCGCGGAGGGCCTCGTAGGCCTTGAGATCGGGGTCTTCCGCAGCGAGGTGCTGGGCATAGTCGACCGGGAGCCAACGCCCCTCGACCAGCACCTCACCCAGCTCGGCGCGAGCTGGCGCGTAGTCGGGCGCGTCGTCGAGCAGGTCCCTAAGCAGGGACTCACGCGACCTTGCCTCCGAGGGGGTGCCCGTCGTCGGGCCGGCCAACGACGCCGCGGCGGTCACCGCTTCGTTATAGCGCTGGTCGAGCTCGTCCCGATCCGAGGCGATGACCACGGGCGTGATCGAGAAGATAAAGAGCAGCGGCAGGCATCGATTCACAACACGCATCACCAACTCCCTGGTCTTGCGGCGGAGGTTCGCAGGTCTCTGTTGGTGCCTTTCGCAACACACCTCGTGCGTTATTGCACGATCCGATGTAACTCCGTCGGACGTGAGGGTCTGGGGCGGATTGGCGGGCTGGGGTGGATCAGTCTTCGCTGAGACGCCGAACGGCCTCGCCACCAAGCAGTTCCTCTGCCTCTCTCAGCCAGCCGACGACCTGATCGGCGAACGGGGAGTTCTTGTAAGCCTTTTCGAGACGCTCGGTCGGGATGCTACTGAGGTGCTTCGCTCCGAGCCCGGGGAACCAATGGCCGCCGTTACCCAGCAGGTTGTAGCGCATCTTGCCGTACGCAACGAGGTCGTATGCGATCGCGAGATGACGCAACCACAAGACGACGTGTGTGTTGATATAGCCGGCGTTGCTGTTGTCGTCCCAAACCGGCAGCCCCTCGCGGAAACGCCCGGCGGCGTCCTCGCCGACGGCATCGACCATCGTCTGGTGGAGGCGTTCCAAGATAGGCGGCAGCAACTCGTCGGCTTTCTCCAAGAGCGGCAAGGTGGAGACCTGCAAATCGAAGTCGCTCGGTTGGCTCGCCCCGAGGCTCAGCGTGTGGACCTCGGGGCGATTGAGACAGAAGAGGCAATTGAAGACCAGCGGATGCAGCGGTCTGCACAGCTCGACCAGCTTCTCGGGGGGGTCGTAGAGCATGCCTCCCTTGTTGCTTGGCGAGATGATGAAGACACCGAGGTCGTTCTTCGTGGCGGCTTCGACGGCCGACCAATTCCATTGGTTGATGTAGTACCAATGGAGGTTCACGTAGTCGAAACCGCCATCGGCCGTGGCATTGACCGCGTCTTCGATCATGTCCGGGAGGCCGTGGGTGCTGAACCCGATGTGGCCGCACCGCCCCTCGGCCTGCAGCTTGCGGGCTTCGGCCAAGCAGCCGCCGGGGCGGACGGCTTCCCAGAGCAGCTCGTGGTTGTTGATGCCGTGGATGCCGAGCAAATCGACCTTCGGCAGCCGGAGGCGATCGAGTGAATCGAGCACCTTCTGGCGGAACTCCTTCGGGTCGCGGCTCGGAGCGATCTTCGTCTGAACGATCAGCCCCTCGGGGCCACCCGCCTCGGGGCGTGCTTCTCGCAACTCGGGCAGGAAGACACCGAGCTGTCGTTCGCTGGTGCCGTAGTCGCGGGCCGTTTCGATATGCGTGATGCCCAGTTCTAACGAGCGGTCGATGGTTGCCCGTAGGTTGCGTTGGTTCTCGGCCTCGACCACTTCGAGTGTTTCGTCGTTCCAGCTCTGCTGGTAACGCATGCCGCCGCAACTGAAGACGGGCATCGCGAGTTCGGTGCGTCCGAAGCGGCGGTACTGCATAAGGTGAGCGTGTAACGTTGAATGAGGGCATCGGGTGAATCGCCGCAGTATAAGGCGGATCTCCCGGGTGCATCGAGTCGCCAAGCCGGTGACCAAGTCCCACGAAAAAACGCGGCGTGACTCGGGGGAGAGTCACGCCGCGTTGCAGTCGTTGTCGATTAGGTCTTGGCTCAGTCGGCCAGGGCTTCTTCGAGCGCCGAACGTGCCTCGTGAACGAGGTCTTCCCCGTGGGGATTGCTCATCGGATCATCAAGGCCGGCCTCGGCCGCTTGGGCCGCGGCGAGTTTGCGGCGGACGCGTTCGGCCAGGTCGATCTCGGCGGGAACAACCGGTGTGGGTTCCGGTGCCGATGCCTTGGCGGGTTCGGGCTCGGTGGTCTCGCTGGCTTCCGACTCGGTAACCAAGTCGGCATCCGTGGCATCACGGGTCACCTTGGCGGCCTCCGAGATGCGGGCGG
>CAYGUP010000118.1:0-7755 GCA_964353155.1 uncultured Planctomycetaceae bacterium
CAACGGCCCTGATGTCGACGAAATCCGCACGCTTGCGGACGAATCGCGCCGGGCCTTGGGCGAGCTGCGGCAGAGCCTGTCCGACGCCGACTCCGATCGGCGCGAGCGGATCGGCGATCTTGGTGAACAGGCGACTGATTTGGTCGAACAGCTCGCCGCCCAGATCGCCGGCGAGCTCTCTCAAGACATCTCCTCGCAACACAGCGAACAGGCCGAGCTCGCCCGCGCTGAGCTCGACGCCGAGCGTGACGGCCTCCGCGCCGAGCGTGAGGCGTGGCTTGCCGAGAAGGCCGAGTGGGAATCGGTCCGCGAACAGATCGAGGCCGAGCTCGCCCAACGCGACGAGAAGCTCACGACCGAGCGGGCCGCTCTCGAAGAGCAGAGCGTCGCCGAGGCGGTGGCGGCGGACGAGGTGCTGCTGGAGAAGCTGGAGCTCGCCCGAGCGCAGCAGGAGACCAGCGAGCAGCAGTTCGCGGCCCTTCATGCCCACGTCGATGAGCTCACCACGGCCCTCGAATCGGCCAACACGCAACTCGTCGCCGCCGGCGAGACCGAGAACGAGCTGGAGGAGCTCCGCGGCAAGTTCGACCTCGCGATCGCCGACCTGCAATCGCATCGAGAGCACGTCGCGGCGCTCGAGGCAGACCTCGCCGCGCGGCCCGAGGCCGATGCCACCGACCCAGCGGAGCTGACCCTGCTCCGCGAAGAGCGTGACGAGCTCGCCCAGCAGCTCGAAACCCTCGCCGCCGAAGCCCCCACCGCCGAGCCCTCCGAGGAACTCGAAGAGCTCCGCACCCGCTTCGAGATGGCCGTCGACGATGTCCGCGAGCTCAAGACCGAGAACGCCGAGCTGCGTGAGCAACTCGCCTCGTCGGCCGTGGCCCCCGCCGCGGCGGCGGACGGCAACGACTGGGAGGCTCAGAAGCGTCGGCTGCTCGCTTCGCTTGAGGGCGAGGGCGAGGCGGAAGACGCGGATCGGCAGGAAGAGCGGGCCAAGATCGAGGGCACCATCCAGATCACCGACGAGGTCATCGCCGAGAAGGATCGCGAGATCCAGCGGCTCCTAGAACAGATCCAAGCCGGCCTCGACGACGAGCGTTCCGAGACCGACGCCGCCACCGAGGCGGCCGGGGCCGTGGTCGATGCCGACGAGGCGATCCGGGCCGAGCGTGAACGGCTCGCTCAGCTCGAGGCCGAGGTCCAAGAGAAACTCCGTCAGTCCGAGCTCGAACTCTCGGTCGAGCGGGCCAAGAACTCCCGCACTCAAGCCGAGCTCGCCGAGCAGCAGATCGAGCTCGAAACGCTCCGAGCCACCACCGGCTCCACCCCGACCGGCGAATCCAAACGCCGTTGGATGGACAAGCTCGGCCTCGGCGGCAACGGCGAGTGACGCCGGCCAAAGCGTTTTGTCGCATGGTTTTGTCGCACCGTTGAAACGCACGATCGATGGCCTGGGCCACGATTTCGGTCGTAAGTCGTTGCGGCGCTTACGTCTCGCGTTTTGTCGCATGGTCCCGCGAGGTTAGCTCCGGGATGTCACGCGGTCCGGGTCCCATTATCACCGCCGCGGATTCGTCCCAGAAACCGGTTTGGCCACCTCGTGGTACCGGCCAGGTCAGCTCCGCCTATCGTGCGCCAGCAAAGAGCATGCGACTCATCCCCGACTCCAACCTCAGCACGCTGAAAGAGCGGTCTCGAACAACCGAGACGGCCTCTATTTCGGCAGGCGGTTTCGGTACTTTGTCAAAGCGTCGCGTGGAAGCCCTTTCGCCGCATATACTCGGCAAAAATCGTGGCTTATTCTGGGAATCCTAATTAGCTTGAATTGCGTAGCGGTTTGGCGGCAAGCTCCGGTTTGGTGCCTGGAGCCACCGCCTTCCCACGATCCTATCTCCCTGTTCCTTGCATCTGAGATTGTTCTAATGCGATGTAATCTACTTGCTTCTCTCGCCGCGATGCTGGTGGCATCGCTGGCCGCTACGGAGTCTTCCGCAGCGACGATCACGCTCAACGCCACAGCGGACCACGCCGGGCTTATCCGCAACCAAGGCTCCAACGTCGCTCAGTAAAACCGCGCAGATACCCTTTGGGGCACCGCCAACGGCACAATCTCGCAGCGTCGCAACGGCTTGATCCAATTCGCCCAGCTCGACGCGAACACTCGCAATCTCCTCGCGAACGGTGCCTACACGCTCGACAGCGCCACGCTGGAGCTCTGGAACTCGGCTGCCGGCTGGAACTCGACCACGCTGAACTTCTCACGTCTACTAGACGCTAACGCCGGATGGGCCGCCCTGAGTGGTCCCGATGACGGAACCGCTGGCATCAACTCGTGGAACAACATCAACGAGACCGATGGGACCGACTGGGCCGGCAGCACGGGTGCCGGTAACAACTCCATCGGCTCAGCAGGTCAGGAGATCTTCGGCATGCTCACCTCGGAGCACGATGGCAACTCCGCACTCGGTGCCTTGAAATTCGAGGTTCCACTGGCGGGCAGCGAGCTGCTCGACTGGCTCACCAGCGACACGATCGCGCCGAACCTGCTCGCCTCTTGGGACAGCGGTGCCGGCGATGCTTCGGCCGCACAAACCCGCTTCGCCACGATCAACTCGGCGGACACGGCTGACGAGTTCGCTCCGAACCTCGTGCTCGAAATCACCATCCCCGAGCCGAGCTCGATGATGCTCGCTTTGGTTGGCCTGTTCGCCGCCGGCCGCCGTCGGGTTGGCTGATCACCCCGCTTTAAGCGATCCGTACTAGAACGAGACCCGGCCCACGCTCGCGTGGGCCGGGTTTTTTCGTGCGCTGCGGTTATCGGCCGAGAGCACCATCGAACCGGAACTGCCCTCCGTCATCTGATTTAGCTGCCTGCCGCTGACTCCCCTTGGGTTGAAACCATACAAGGGCACAGAATCCGCCATGGGATTCTGTGCGTCGATTCGACGAAGACGTGCTCAATCGACTAATCGGAGAAGCATTCTTGTTGCTTAGTCCGTGCAACTATCCGATTGATTCTCATCGTCAGAACGTTCGTTCACACGACAAGAAGGCGGCTCGCCAACGGACCAAGGTCGACGCCTGCTTTGTACCTTGCCAACGCGGCGAGGTCGCCAGCCAGTGGCCGTCGAACGCATCCGCCGATTCTCCCGGAAATCGCCGAAGTTGAGCTGGCCGAAGCAGATTCGCGAAGATTCCAGCAGCGAACGGGGGGTCCAACCTCGGACAGTAGGCTTGTTCCCTCAGTTGGGTTCAGGGCGACGCCAGCTTTGCACCAACGAGGCCCTTATGACACGTCCCCACGCGTGCTCTCACGTAGTGATTTTGAAGCAGATTGGAGGGAACCAACAGTCCCATGGACTGGTTCCTCTCGTGTCAGATGGCAGTGCGACAGATCACCGTCTGCCAGGCACCGGGGAATGGATCAAGCCGCCCCACTCGGCAAGCAAGCGGCCCGAATTGAAGTAAACCATGGCATTGATTGTTTTCGGATCGTATTCTGCCTCAGGATCATAGCTGGGTCGCCGAGCGAAGTGCTTGCGGACCGCCGCGCGGTAACGCTGCTTATCAGGCTCGCTTGTGCGGTAGCCGCCATCAGCAGTCAGCCCGATCTTCGGAAATGGGATTTCGGGGAGTGAGGCGTTGTCTCGCCCCGGCTTATAAGAAAAGTCGAGCGATTTCGGGTCGCGGAAAACCCTCATGGAAATCTCTCGGTTGTCTTCCACGCGAATGAACGGCACCTCTCCGATATCCTTCACTCCAGTTTGCCCTGAAGCGAAACGGTATTCAATATTTCGCCAGTTGCCTGCGAAGCGATTACCCGAGAAGTCACACTCGATCGGGTAGAACCGCATCTTCTCTTGGTTCATGATTTTCCGGAACAGCGGATAGCGGCTGGCCCAAGGCTTTTCATTCCACCCCGCTGGCCCCACCACCTGCTCGGTGCGCCAGATACGGTCTTCTTTGTCCCCCCGCTTGAGTTCTCCTGATTCGAAGCGAGCAGGCATCTGGCGTGCCTTCTCCGCATAGCCTTCGGTGTTGTAGATCCCGATGTACCCCTTCAGGAAAAGATTGTTTCGCACATGCTGCCCCGCGCCGCCGTTGAGAAGTACCGCGCGATGAGCCGCTTTGTAGAAGACGTTGCCTTCGATCGTCTCTCCCTGGTCAAGGTCATCGGGGTAGATCCCGCCACGAGGGTGTGCCTGTGGCAGGCACATCAAGTGGTGGAGGAAGTTGTTGCGAATAACGTTTCCCCAACTCCACATAGCCGCCCCGCTATATATCGCGCCACCGTCGCCCTCCTCGAACCCAATATTGAAGAATTCGTTTAGCTCGATTCGATGATCGCAGTCTCCGAAGACCATCGCCTGCCCCGGGAAGTTGTGAACGAGGTTGTTGCGAAAGACATTCCCCACGCCGCTCAGTCGAATGCGACCGTAGTAGTCGGACGCGGCGATCTGCGTGAAGTGGCAGTTGACCGCGAAGTTGCTCGCCGACTCGAGCTTCCGAACATTGCCTCCACCCAAAGAAAGGTGATGGGCTACGTCGTAGAGGTCGCACGAGCGAAGGCCGCAGCGGTGCCCGCCCTCGATTACGACGGCTGGTCGCGAAGAATTACGTAAAGTACAGCCCGCTAGCACCACCCTGCTGCTGTCCTGGATCAGAACACCAGCTTTACCGCTGCCTACGCCCTCAATGACAACTCCCTCTAGCGTGACAAATGCTGCGCCGCTGAACCGGGCCAATCCCGGCCCACCCCAGATACTCAGCCGCGAGTTCTCATTGAGGGAGGCGGGTGGGATAAAGTAGAGCGTGGCCTCAGCCTCGTCAAAGTAGAACTCACCCGGAGTATCTAGTTCGCACAACAGGTTGCTAACGATGATACGGCGTGGAACCTTGTGCGGACTGATTACCCCGTATCGAGAGTAAGCTCCCAACTGAATCTCTCCATCCTGAATGAAAGCCACCGCGTGCCGTTCGCGATACCAATCGTAGGAAAGATAGCCCGTTAGCCCGGCTTTCTTGACATGGCTGTACTCGTTTCCCCATGCCGAAATGTCTTTTCCAAGCAGGGTGAATCGTCCGCCGATCGGTGCCTCCACTGACCACTTGGGCGGTTCGCCTTGGGTTCTTCCCTGGGCATAAATTTCTCCCTTGTCGACGATCCGGTCGATATGTCCGAATCCCACATTCGGGTAGCGTGCCAAGGTCATCATTCGGCTGTCGATGCTGCAACGCACCGACGCCGAAGCGAGAGCCATACGGATCGCAGCATCGCTAACTCTTAGTGAGTAGACCTCTCCGCGTGCCCCCGTTGCCAAGCGTTCAAGCACCGACCGACCTTCCACGACTTGGGCCGTCGACAGGTCGAGCCCGATACCTGCATCGAAGACCGGCACTTCACCTTTCGCTGCCTGAAACCGGATGGGGTTCTCTTTCGTTCCTGAAAACTCTTTACCGAAGGTCAGCGTCTTTCGGACCTCGTAACGACCACCACGAATCACGACCGTGATCGGCTCCTTACCAGGCCCGGGCTCGCTAGTAGCAACCGCCTTAGCCGCTCTGGCAAGAGTCCGCAGCGGAGCCACCGCGGTGCCAGCCGCGTCATCATTGCCGTCCGGACTCAGGTAGATCTCACCGGCCGAAACACGGCCCGCTGAGACGATGATGATGCTCACCGCGAATAAGTAGAGCCGCATTCGTGATCGAACGTTATCCATGGTTCCGCCGCGTTATCTGTAAGCGCCAAGGCTTTTTGGCAGAGTGCAATGTCTAACACAGTGTAAGGGTAGGAGCCCCTTCGTTCTACGAGATGGACGGCCCGACTCCAGAGTCTACAGCCGAGTGCGATGGCCAGGAGTGGCGCCGTCTTCATCGTGCGGCGCCCGCTAGATGTTCGAGCAGAACGACCAAGGTCGAACCAACCGGCGGCATTCTGCTTCTGTCCGAAAGTGAGAAGGTGTGACCCTTCTTGGGCATCAGTAGATGCAGGGAACCCGTGTCGGTTGCACCGCCCGAAGCGGTATTGGGCCAAGCCAAACTCGCGTCGGTCCCGTCATCTCGGCAGGTTTGCCCGTGCGCGATTCCGCCCCACAGCTGTCGCTTCTACGCAGCCGAGTTGGTCGTCGATAAGTGCGTGCGATTTCCGACTTAAGTCCTTGCTGGACCGTGCCTTCTCGACGATGGCGATGACGGGTCTTGTGCCTTGGTACGATGGCACCCGCAAAGCGATTTTAAGGCACGAGCCGTCCAACGCCTGATGGCTGGCTACGGCCTACAGTCCGCAACTCAGAGGTCGAAGTTGACCGTCCGCGTTAGGTAGCGGTAGAAGCGTTGCCAGAGGGTTCTAGGCTCGGTGATGATCTTGGCTTCGCCGACCAAGCCGACCCGCATCAGGTCGTGCTGTTGGCGGGCCGATTCGGGGAGCGTGTCGTACTCGCCCAGCGGGACGATCGCCTCGAAGGTGGGGGTAAGCGGCTTGGCCATCCCGGAGCGGTCCATCTCGGTCGCCACGGCCCCGCCGGTCAGGCTCGACAGGCGGGGCGGGGTCTCGGGGAGTTCTTCGCGCGAGATCGACTTGATCTCGCTCGGGTAGATCAGGTCGGTCGATTGGTTGAGCATCAGCTGGACTTTCTGGCCCTCGTTGACCAGGTCGATCTCGTCCTGGTTGATGGCCAAGCGGGCTTCGAGCGAGCGCGGGTCGCCCACGCGGCAGAACCGCTCGCCCTGCTCGAGGGTCGCACCCAGGTTGCGCTCGTCGAGGGGCGTGCCGAGCCAGGTGCCGAGTTGTTTGTCGTCTTGGCCGCGGTCGCTCCGGTAGTCCGGGGCCATCACGACGCCATCGATCGGGGCGCGGAGCGTGAGCCGGCCGGAGTCCTCTTGCTGCTTCTCGAGTTGTTTCTGTGCCGAGGCCAAGCTCTCGCGCACCTGGGCCAACCGGTTGGAGGCCGTCTGGTCCGAGAAGGCGAGCGTTTCGAGCGAGTTGATCTCGGCCTCGTAGCTGGCGACCTCGCCCTCCAGGCGGGTGATCTCGAGCTCGAGGTCGAGGCTCTTGAGCTGGGCGAGCTTGTCGCCCTTCGCCACGCGGTCGCCCGCCTTGACGTAGATCTCCGTGAGGGTCGCGGGGACCTCCGAGTAGACGCTGTCGGCGTCGCGCGGGTGGATCACGGTGGGCGTGTAGACGTACGACGGCAGCGGCACCAGCGCGACGGCAGCGATCGCCCCGGCGATCAGCGCAAGCGTGATGAGTAGCGGGACACGTTTCACCTTGTTGAGTCTCCCCGGCACCTTAAAGAACTTCCAAAGCTTGACCATCGGCTGGCCCAGCATGCCCCAGACCGACATCAGGGCGATCGCTTGGCCCAATGGCTTGAGGCCGTAGGGTTCGAACACTTGGTTCAAGAAGAAGAGGATCGACAGCATGACGACCCACATATAGATCGGCCGGACCACCGCGTACAAGCCGAACATCCACTTGTTCTTCTGCGGCAGGAACGGGTCATCCTGCAACTCCATGCCGAGGCAGTATTGCTGCATCGAACGATGGAGGATCGATTGCGACTTCTGGCGGAGGTTCGGCACCTCCATCAGGTCGCTGAGGATGTAGTAGCCGTCGTATCGCAGCAGCGGGTTCGCGTTGAACAGGATCGTGCTCACCGAGCTGACGAACATGATATTCAAGCAGATGTAGTGCAGCAGCCCCGGCTCGGTGAACCACCAGATCCAGGTGCAGATCGAGGCCAGCACGACCTCGAC
>CAYGUP010000119.1:0-7132 GCA_964353155.1 uncultured Planctomycetaceae bacterium
GCCATAGAAATCCCCCCCCCGGGAAATAGCCTCGCCAGACACCGACCGAGGTCGGGTCGTAACGATTGAAGCAGTCCAAGGGATTACTTCGGTCGCCGACGCCGTGGAGCGTGAACGATTCGAGAGCCCGCCGGCGGTGCTAGCAGGGGGGAGGAAGGCGGAAGGACGAAGGGCGAAGGCGGATACGCTTCGCAGAGAGAGGCCGTTTGATTGCAACTACTCCGCCTTCCGCCGTCGTCCTTCCCCCTTCCACGGATCGGCCTTGCCGCCGAGCCGGGATGTCCGGGAGACTCCCGGCCTATGCGACACGGACAGCCCTCGCCGACCCGCTCGATCCCTTGGCGTGCCCCGCTGCTGGCGGTGGTCTGCGCTGGGGTGTTGATAGCGGTTGGGTGGCGGGTTGTGGATCAACGCCTCGCCGCCGAGGCGCAGCGGCAAGCGGTCCTCGGTGCGAGCCCGGCGGTCGCGGCGCTGCGGGACGATTGGGCCGAGGCCATCCTGCCGGTCGCCCTGGGAGAGTCTGGCCCCATCGCCGAACGGGCCCGCCGCGTGGCGTCGGTTCGTATCAATCGGCTGATCGCGGGAGCGACTAAGGAGGACCGCCTGGACCTCAAGCAGGCTTCCCTGTCGATCCTCCAGACCCTCCGCGAGACCGAAGCCACGCCGACCGCCGAGGCCGCGCAGTGGGCCGAGTGGGTGAGCCAGCGTCTGACGGAGGCCGCGGACCGATTGCCGCCGAAGTCACGCCTTGAGCTATTGAGCGCGGTCGATCAAACACTCACCTCGCTCGCCCAGCGGGCCCGTCGTGAGTCACCCCGTCCCGAATTGCCAGTCGCTCCGATTCCGACGGTGGTGGAAACCCCCAAGCCGGCCATCAGGTCGTTGGTGCCAGAAGAGACTTGGGTCGGGGCGTTGCCGATCCCGATCGCTGCCAAGCCGGTTAGCGAGTCACCGCCGAAGCCGGCAGTCGTTGAGCGACCTCTCGCGCCTGAGCCGAAAGAGCCGCAGGCATGGAATCCGGATTGGGTCACCGCCGTGCCGCCGACCATTCCGGAGCCGCCTGAGCCGGCACCTTCATCTAACCCCGCCGAGCGGAGCGCTCGCGAGCTTCTGGGCGAGCTGGTTCGTTTGGCGTCTCAACTGCCGACGGAGACCGAGGCTTCTTCAGCGGCCGGGCCGACGTCCGTGCCGAAGCCGCCGGACCAAGAGGACGATCCGTATACCGATCTCCGTAGTCGAGTAGAGCGGTTGCGTGCCGAGCTCACTTCGCGTGGTTTCTATGCGGTCTCGACGGACCAGGTTGCGAGCCTGCTGTCAGACGATGCGGCTGTGCGTGCCGAGTTGGCCTCACGGCTGCTGACCGATCGTCGAGGCGGAGCGGCTCGGTTGTTGGTGGTGCTGTCCGAGGACCCATCGCCGGCGGTGCGTGCCGCGGC
Source organism: uncultured Planctomycetaceae bacterium (assembly GCA_964353155.1). Classification (GTDB taxonomy): domain Bacteria; phylum Planctomycetota; class Planctomycetia; order Pirellulales; family Lacipirellulaceae; genus Botrimarina. The sequence goes on from CAYGUP010000119.1 coordinate 1,437, forward strand.
GATTGCGGCGCTTGGGAGTTCGGCCGATCCGCAACTGACGCGGTTGGCTTGGGAACTTGCGATGAAGGACAAGGCTCCCGAAGTCGGCCGCCTCGCCGAGGGGCTGCGGTCGCGGCTCCGCTAGCCTAGCGACGCTGGGCGTCGAGCGGCGTGACCCGCTCGGCGACGACGTGCTCGCGTCGCAGGTCGGTGAGGAAGCCACGGCGACCCTGAAGGCCGACTCGCTTGCCAACGAGTTTCTTGAGTTGCTTCTCCGTGTCGGCGGTCGGCGTGACCAGGGCGGCGATCTGTCCTTCTGGATTGACTACCGCGTACTTCGGTGCGTTCGGCCGTTTTGAAACGACCGGGCGGAGCGTTCCCTCAGCGTCGTGTTGGCTGCTTGTTGACTTGGTGAGCCGCACCGGTGGGGCCAGACGCGTGGCGGCGGCCAGCGGGGCTTCGTTGGGCCGACGCCAGCCGTCGGCCGTTGCGCGGTTGCGGCGTAGTCTTGTTGCCAGTGAGGAGAACTGGTTCAGCCGCCCCGTGATCGCTTGCACCTCGGCCCGCTCGGCAGGCGTCGAAGCGATCGCCGTGAGCGCGCGGGCCTCGGCCTCGAGTTCTTGGAAGCTCCAACGTGTCGGCTCGTTGATGACCGTCGCCGAGAGGGCCAAGTTGAGCGCCGTTATCCGTTGGGCGAACGTGTCGGCGTTAGCGGCTGGCTGGGTCGGCTGGCGGCCGGCCGGATCGGTCGTTGGCTTGTCGAAGAGGGCGAGCGGGGCGGGCTTCGGCGCTGCCGCCGTGGCCGGCGCGGTTGCGGCCGGGGTGTCGTAGCGAACCGGTGCCACCTCGGGCGTGGGTGCGGTGGTGGCGACCCACGGCAGGCCGGGGGTCGCTTCGCTTGCCGTGGCGGCGATTAGCAGCAGCGTGAACAGCGTCATATCAGCTCTCGGCTGGGGACTCGGCACGGGGAGGTCCGTTGCCCAGGCGGCACAGACCGATTCGCTTGGCTTCTAGCGGCTCGCCCGCGGTCGGGGCAAGGCGGATCGCCGATATCGCTGCTAGCTGTCGGGCGGCGGGCCGCTTACGCTAGGTGGTTGGCGATCTTGTTCTCACCCAACACGGCGGTGCATGGAGCCCGAACAGCTCGGCCCGTATCTCCTCGGCGAACCGCTCGGCAAGGGCGGCATGGGGACGGTCTATCGAGCCGTGCACCACGAGACCAGCGAGGCCGTAGCGATCAAGGTCCTGAGCCCGCGGCTCGCGGTCGCCAACGGGTTCCGCGATCGCTTCGAGGCCGAGATCGAGTCGCTCAAGTCGCTCCGCCACGCGGGCATCGTTCGCTTGCTGGGCCATGGCGAGCAAGACGGCACCCTCTTCTATGCGATGGAGCTGGTCGAAGGAGCGAGCCTCGAGGACGAACTCCGCAACGGGCGGCGTTTCGATTGGCGTGAGACGACCCAGATCGCCTTGCAGGTCTGCCGCGCGTTGAAGCACGCCCACGACCACGGCGTGATCCATCGCGATATCAAGCCGGCGAATATCTTGCTGTCGGAGAACGGCCGGGCGAAGCTCGCTGACTTTGGCATCGCCCGGGTCTTCGGCTCGACCGGGGGCACGATCGCCGGCGGGGTGCTCGGCACGGCCGACTATATGTCGCCCGAGCAGGCGGCCGGCACCCCGGTCACCGCCCGGTGCGATCAATACAGCTTGGGCGGTGTGATCTATGCCCTGCTCACCGGACGCCCGCCGTTCCGCGCGGCGGACTTGGTGGCGATGCTGCAACTCCAACGCTTCGCGATCCCCGAGCCGGTGAGTCGCTTCGCGCCGGACACGCCCCGCGAGCTAGAGCACATCGTTGCGAGGATGCTGGAGAAAGACCCGGCGAAGCGGTTCCCCAATACGCAGGTGATCGCCCGCCGCATCGAGGCGATGAGCCGCGCCCTCGCGAAGGTCGCGGCGGACGACTTCGAGGTCCACCAAACGGGCCAGGCCGCCTCGATCAGCGAAGCCGTGACCGACGAACCGGCCGCGGCGAACGACATGGCACTCGCCGTCACGCGCGATGCGACCGCCGACGTGCCGGACGACTCCTCGCTCTCGATCGATCTGGTCAGCGAGGCGTCATCGCCGCCGAGCAAGCCGACAAGCGTCTCGTCCTACACGGCGATCGATGGCCGCGTGGAATCGCGCGAACCGACTTCCTGGGGGGTGTTGCTCGCCCCGGTACTGTTGGTCGCGGTGGCGATCACCGGTCTCATCGGGGCGGGCTGGTGGATCTTCCGCCCGCCGACCGCCGACCAGCTCTACGCGAAGATCGACGGCCACATCGAGCGGCTCGAAGCCAGCCCGACCGCGTTCGAGGCGATCGAGAGCTTCCGGCAACGCTTCCCCGAGGACCCCCGCAACGAGGAAGTCGCCGAGTGGAGCGAGTTGCTCACCCAAGAGAAGATCCGCCGGCGGATGCAGCTCAAGCAACGCATCAACATCCGCGTGACCTCCAAGTCGACCGAGGAGATCCTCTTCGATCGGGCGTCACGGCTGGCGAGCGAAACGCCCAGCGAAGCAGCCGACCTGCTCGAATCCTTGGCGGAGCTCATCCGCCTGGGGGATGACTCCCCAAAGCAAGTCGAACTGGCCGCCGTCGCCCGCAACGAGGCGATCCGACTCGCCGAGGAACGCCGCACCCTGGCCGAGTTCTGTGATCGCAAGCTCGAAGCCGCGGCCGAACTCCCGCCCGAGCAAGAGGCTACCCGTCGAGCAGTCGCCAAGGCGGTGATGAAGCTGCTGCCGATGAGCGAGGAGACGCGTGACACGCTCGCCGTGGCTGAAGCGATGATGGGAGAGTAGGAAGCCGCCCGGTCTTCTCGTGATTAGGCTGCCCACGGTAGACTCTGCGAAGAAATGCCGAACTTTACCCTGGATAACCTATGGCAACGAGCATCAAGTGTTCGAACTGCGGCGAAGAAATATCCAACGTGACCGTAGGTTTGGGAAGGCGGCAGTGGCTATTAACCTTGTTCGGCTTCTTGCCGCTGTTGTTCATCCTCTACACGATGCAGGATCTCTTTCTCCCGTCCCCAAGCTTTGAGAAGGAGTTGTCGGTTACGCTGATCGAGACTCGCAATAAAGGCAACTCCCTTGTCGTCGTGGGTCGGCTCAACAACGCGGGTGATCGAAAATGGACAAGAATCGCCGTCGAAGCTGAGTTCTACGACGAGGATGGAAACTTTCTAGATGAAACATCGAGCTACATGTCGATGACACTCTTACCCCATGGGGAAGAGAAATTTCGCTTAGAACTCAACAATGCCAGCGACAGAATCCTTGTCGATGAACCAGAAGTTGTCTTGAAGGTGAGTGAAGCAGATGTTGACCGCTTCTAGAAGGCGAGCTAGAGCGAGCAAGTTGGCTATCGAGCCGTAGGAGCTCGCCCCCTCCCTAGCCGGTCACCGGGGCGAGAGTGGATAACGCGGGGTAGTGGGCTCGTGCGAGTCCCGTGTTGATCTGCCCGCCCGCCAACCCATCAAGTCGATGCCGCCCACTGACGCCCGTTACGCCAAGAGCCGCGAAGCCTTTGCCCACGCCAAGACCCTCATGCCGGGCGGCGTGAATAGCCCGGCTCGGGCGTTTGGGGCGGTGGGCGGAGAGCCCCTCTTCATCGAGCGGGCCGAGGGGCAGTGGCTCGAGGACCTCGATGGCAATCGGTACCTCGACTACATCGGCTCGTGGGGGCCGATGATCTTCGGCCACGCCTTCCCGCCGGTCGTTGCGTCGCTCGAAGCGGCCATCCATCGTGGCACCAGCTACGGTGCCCCCACCGCCGGCGAGAGCGAACTGGCGCAGCTCATCATCGACGCGGTGCCGAGCATCGAGCGGGTGCGGCTGGTGAACTCGGGCACCGAGGCGGCCATGAGCGCGATCCGCTTGGCCCGCGGTTACACCGGCCGCGACATGATCATCAAGTTCGCCGGCAACTACCACGGGCATGTCGATAGCCTGCTGGTCGCCGCCGGCAGCGCGGCGGCGACGCTCGCCGTGCCGAACTCGCCGGGCGTGACCGGCGGCACGGCGGCCGACACGCTGGTGCTTCCGTACAACGACCCGCAAGCGTTGGAAGACGCCTTCAAGCAGCACGGCGACAAGATCGCGGCGGTCGCCTTCGAGCCGGTTTGCGGGAACATGGGGGTCGTGATCCCAACGGACGACTTCCGCCAAGCGTTGAACACGATCCCGAAGCAGCACGGTGCCGTGTTGCTGTGCGACGAGGTCATGACCGGCTTCCGTCTGTCGCTCGGCGGGGCGCAACAGCGCCTCGGCATCGACGCCGACCTGACGACGCTCGGCAAGATCGTCGGCGGTGGGCTGCCGGTGGGGGCGTACGGCGGGCGTTCAGACATCATGGCCCACGTGCTCCCCGAAGGCCCGGTCTTCCAAGCCGGCACGCTGAGCGGCAACCCGCTGGCGACCGCCGCGGGCAGTGCCACGCTCCGCGCCCTCGCCGAGACGCCCCCCTACGAGAAGCTCGAAGCCCACGGCGAGCGCCTCGCCGCCGGTCTCCGCGAAGCGGCCACGGCGGCCGGCGTGCCGCACGTGGTGCAGCAGATCGGCAGCATGGTGACGCTCTTCTTCCACGACGGGCCGGTCAACTCTTGGGACGATGCGGCCAACTGCGATACCGCACGCTTCGGCCGCTTCTTTTGGGAGATGCTCGACCGCGGCGTCTACCTGCCGTGCAGCCAGTACGAGGCGATGTTCATCTCCGCGTCGCATACCGACGAGGACCTCGACACAACGATCGCCGCCGCCCGCGAGGCACTGGTTGCGGCGGGCTAAGAGCCTGGGCTCTCGATCTTCTCCTCGGCCGCGCTGAGGCGAAGGTACTCCGGCGCGAGGGCGAAGGCGTTGTCGGCCCCGCCGGCGTTCCACTTCCGCCAAGCGGCTCGCAGGACCGCGTCGGCCGAGGGCTCGGTAGCGACGAACGAGCAGTCAGTGGACGCCTCGTTCTGCAACGACTCGGCGACCGGGCCGATGACCTTGTCGCCCGGCCGCAGGTAGTCGGCGAGGGCCTCGCGTGAGAGGCGTTGGGTCGGCTCGTCGGGCTCCCAGCAGCCGTTAACTTGAGAGAACCTCGCCGCGAAGAGCTCGCCGCGCTGGGCATCGAGCACCGCCCAGAGGCCGCTCGCCTCGGGGCCGGGATGATCGCCTTCGGCGAGGGCGACGAGCGTGTCGCCCCCCAGGATCGGCACCCGCAGGGCGTAGGCCATCGTCTTGGCGGTCACGACGCCGACCCGGAGGCCCGTGAACGAGCCCGGCCCCGACCCGACCGCGATCGTTGCCAGGTCGCCTGCCGACCACCCCAGCCGCCCCAGCATGGCGTGGATCGCGGGGGCCAGGGTCTGAGCGCTGCGGGCGTCGCGAGGCAGCGGCTCGCTTGCTGAGACAGCGCAATCGGCGGCCGTGACCTCCCCGGCGGCGATCGAGCCGTACAGCCCGGCGGTCTCGATCGCCAGCCACCGCCCGGCGCGTGCCGGGGTGGGGTCGAGCAGACCGGGATTGGTGGGCTGTGTCACGTCGTTTCTACCGTTACGATAAGGGGGCCTCGCTTGACCGAAGTCGATGCCCAGTCTAGTGTTTCGGGTTCGCGCAAGGGGCAAATCGCCGCGTCTTATGGGTGATCTCGGTCGGACGGATCCGCAGCCCGTGGTCATCCCCCGCCC
>CAYGUP010000120.1:0-6830 GCA_964353155.1 uncultured Planctomycetaceae bacterium
CCCCCTCGCCCTCCCCCATGAGGGGAGGAGACAGCGTCTGGCGATCGTCGGCGCGAGTGTGCGTGCGGCGGCGCAGTCGGCGTTGCGTGCCGGCTTCGACGTGGTCGGTGCCGACCTCTTTGCCGACGCCGACCTCGATGGCGTCTGTCCGATCACGCGGATCGAGAACTACCCAGACGGCCTCGCCGATTGGCTCGCCAAACAAGACGCCGACGCTTGGATGTACACCGGGGCGCTCGAGAACTACCCCGAGCTGGTCGATCGGATGGCGACCCTTGCGCCGCTGTGGGGCGCGAGCGGCGAAGCGTTGAGGCGATGCCGCGATCCGATCCGCTTGATGCGTGATTGCTACGACTGTCGGCTTAACTTCCCGGGTACTTATCGTGCCCGCGAGCGACAGTCGGACCTATTCGACCGAATCGACAAACGCTTCGCTAAGACGTATCGCCACAGCAGCGGCACGGGCGTGTGGCGGATTGAGACCCCTGACGATTGGCAGCGCGCCGTTGCCGAGGATGCCTACATCCAGATCGATATCCTTCCGAGCGAGCCGCTGGCGGCCCTCTTCACCGTCGGCGCGGAATCGTCGGCGTTGCTAGGGATCACGCGTCAGCTCATTGGTTCGGGTTGGGGCTACCTCGGTTCCATCGGGCCGATCGCCCCGACCAAGGAGCAAGCCGAGGAGCTAGCGCGGATCGGCGAGATGCTCCGGCAGCCTCTCGGGCTCCGCGGTCTGGTCGGCGTCGATCTGGCAGCGTGCGAGGAAGGCCTAGCCGTGATCGAGATCAACCCACGCTTCACCGCGTCGGTCGAGGTGCTCGAACGAGCAACTGGCGCGTCGGCCGCGGCGATACATGCCGCGGCGTGCCAGGGCGAAGCGCTGAGCGACCGGCCAAATCCGACCAGGGTGGTTGCCAAGCGAATCATCTTCGCTCGCCGCAAGCTGACGATCGCGGCTCCGCTCGCGGCGTGGCTGCAAGAAGAGCAGCGGCAGGATCGCTTGGCCGATCGGCCACGGCGGGGTGAAACGATCGAGGCGGGCCATCCCGTCTGCACGCTCTTCTCCGAGGGCGATAGCGTTGCCGAAGCGGAGGCGGTGCTAGCTCGGCGGGTCGCTGTCGAAGTCGAACGATTCGAGGCCTAGCTCTTCGGCCGGCCGGGCGAGCAGGTCGTCGCCCCCCTTGTCCGACAGGGTGGGCCGTTCGTCTTGCGGTGCCTTGCGGACGACAATCCGGTTGCCGCTTGCTTCGATGATCTTGATGTACTCGCCCGGCTCGATCGCTTGGCCTTGGCTGACGGCGTCGAGGATCTGGCCGTCGATCTCGATCGACCCGGCCGGCAGCATCATCGTCCGGGCGATCCCGACTTGCCCGACCAGCGATTGCCGCCCATCGTTGACGCGCACCTCTGACTCGGTCGGGGCGCGGCCGATGAGGACTTTCCCCAACGGCGTCTTGGGCAGGTAGAGGAAGGTCGCGTAGACCAGCAGGGGCACCAGCAACACCTCGGCGGCAGCGAAGCCGAGGCCGGTGATCAGCCCGCCGTAAGTGTATGCGCTGTAGGTGGCTCCGATGAACGCGGCCGCCGACAAGAAGCCGAGCACCCCCCCGGAGGGAAAGAAGACCTCGGCCATCACCAGCAGGCTGCCGATGGCCGCTAGGAGGATCGCGATCGAGAGTCCGTCGAGGGCGTTCAAGTGGCGGGGCCAGGAGTGAGGGGCGTGGTGGTTAGCACGGTGGTAAGCATGTTGGTTAGCTGCGGACGCGGCGTACAACAACGCGGTTCGCGGCGGCTTTGACAACCGTGACGGTATCGCCACGATCGACGACCTCGCCCTGGCAGATGACATCGACGACCTCGCCATCGATCTCGGCGCGGCCGCCGGGGAGCAGGTCGGTTATCGCGGTGCCGGTCATCCCGACGAGGTGTTCGTAGTCGGCCAACTGCTCGCGGCGATCTTGTTCGATGCGGTCGGCTTCTTCCAGCGGCGCCAGGGTCGCTCGGCGGAAGAGGGGCGAGTGCGGCAGGTACTGCCGCAGCAGGATCCCCAGCCCCAAACAACCGACGCCCGCCCCGGCGACCGTGGCGATCGAGTTGCGGAGCTCGAAGAGCTGCGTTTCCGTTTGCGGCAGGATGAAGGTCTGGCTCGCGAGCACCAGCGAGGCGATCACCAGCAACGCGCCGCCGAGCCCGAAGATGCCAAAGCCCGGGAGCACAAACAACTCGATCAGCAGGAAGACCAAGCCGGTCACGAAGAGCAGCACCTCGAGCCAGTCGGCCGTGCCGTCGAGGAACTTGCTCCAGAAGAACAGCAGCAACGCGACCGTCGCGATGAAGCCGCCAACGCCCAAGCCGGGGGTGTTGAGTTCGATGTAGAGCCCGACGATGCCGACCACCAACAGCAATGCGGCCAACCCGGGCGACGCGAGGGCCTCGACCAGTTCCAGCGCCCAGTTCGGCTCCGCCGTGCGGGGCGGGTCGGACAGGCCGTAGAGGGCTTGGAGGTCGTCGAATTGCTCGACCTGCTGCCAAGCCACCCCGAGCTCGGCCGCCCGTGCGGCGGTGAGCGAGAGTGGCTCGCCGGCGGCCTTGATCCGTTCCACCAGCCGCCAATCGCCGTCGACGGGCTGCTCTTCGAGTTCTTCGGGGCTGAAGAACCGTTTCGCACCGGTCTCACGATTCGAGTAGGCGGCCAACTCGATCGAGGGATCCAGCGCCGCCGCGAGCAACGACCAAGTGCGCGAGGTCGCGGGCGCGAGGTCTTCCCGGAGGGTCGCGAGGGCCGCCTGCCGGGTGGCGTCCTCGTCCTCGTCGAATAGGTCACGCAAACCCCCGAGCCGGCGGCCCGGGTCTTCGTCGTCTTCTTCTTCGATCTCTTCGGGCTCTTCCGCGGCGTCTTTCTCATCAGCCTTTTCGTCGGCCGGTTCCGCTTTGGCCGGTTCGTCTTCTTCGAGGGGCTTGGGCGGCAAGGGCCGGTCTTCCTCATCAGACTCGCCGGCGAGCAACGACTCTTGCTGCATCACGAGCTGATCGCACGCCAAGGCAACCAGTGCGGCCGGGCCTTCGGCTCGCTTCGGGACATAGGCCACGGTGCGGACTTCGCCGTCGCCCAACTCGGCCAGCGATTGGGCGAGCCGCAACGCGGCGGCCAGGTCACCGCCGGACGAATCGATCCGGATGCCGATCCAATTGACGCGGTTGCGTTCGAGTTCGTCGCCAATGAGGGTTTCGAGTTGCCGGGCGGTCCGGTTGGTGACCGGGCCGGAGAGATCGACCATCACGGGCCGCCACTCGCCGGCGAGCGATTGGTCCTCCAGCAACGCGGCCGCCGGGACGGATAACGCGCGGGCGAGGGCGTCTCGGTCGCTGACCAGGTACTTGGCGATCCCTTCCTCGCGGGCTTCGCGGCCGGTGAAGACGGCGAGCGTGCCGCCCGGGGCGACGATATCCTCCGTAACGATCGCGCGATCACGGCGGAGCTCTTCGAGCTCGCTGCCCAACGCATACTCGACCCCGCGGTCGCTCTCGACCCGCACGAGTTCGGTCGCCTTGTCGATCATCGCCAGCACCACCGCCGGTGGCGCGGTTCGGCGTGCCTCGGCGATCTGCTGGTACGAGGCGCGGATGCCCGGCTCGATCGGCCGCGTGGTGTCCTCGGTCGCCGCGGCGCGGCCGAGCTGTGACGCCGGGGCCATCGCGATCTCTTCGCAAGCGAGTGCCACCAGCACGGCGTGGCCTTCGATCGAATCGGGCAGGTAGGCGAGCGTCTTGACGCGGGCCATCTCATCGCTGACTAAGAACCTCGCGAGCCGCAGGGCACGCTCGAACTCCGTGACGCCGCCGTCCGTGTCGGGCGTGAACTCGATCACCAGGAGCGGACGCCTTGCCGCTTCGGCGGCTGGCTCGGCGGTGAGTTGATCGACGGCCCGTTGCAGGCGGGCTTGGTAGACCGCATCGGCCGAGCCGGTGAGCGGGAGCCTGAGCCGCACCAACGCGACACGGCGCTCGGTGGTCGCCTCTTCGATGGCGGGTTCGGCGGGGGCTTCCTGCGCAGCCTCGACCGCCGTGCCGACGAGCAGTCCGAAGACCGCCACGATCCACGTGAGGGAGAGTCGCTGCCAGGGCGAGCCGAATGTCATGCGTCGACGCACCGGGTTGAGCCTCGAAAACGGCCTCTGCATAGGCCGACAGTCGGATTATACCGCCTGCCGCCGGATTGGGAGCCTCGGCGCTCGTGGGATTACCCGCCGCGGTGTGGCGGACGCCGGAGCGAGCCACTAGCCTGGACAGGTAGGGGGAAATGCGCCTCTCCCCTCTTCGCTCGTGCAGGCCGAACCTTGTCATCCCTTCCACGACTTGTCGGAAACCCAGCCGTCAACGCCGAGCGACGACTCCCCGCCCACGCGGTTGTATCGCGATGCGTACGGCGGGATCCTGACGAGCCTGCTGGTGCACGCCGGCGTGTGCGTGCTGCTGGCTTTTGCGATGCTGCCGCTGCCGCCGTTGGCGATCGACTTCAGCCTGACCGGCCAGCCCCCCGCCGACGAGGCGATCGACGAGGCGCTCACGCTCGAGGACACCGCCTTCGAGATCAACGACGCCGAACTCTCGCAGCAACTCGATTCCGCGGCCCTCGATTCGGCGCTCGCCCCGCCGACGCCCGACGCGCAGGCGGCCGCCCCGTCGCCGGCGATCGATCTGTCGTCGATGCTAGCGAGCTCCTCCATCGCCACGCCGACCGATTCGTCGTTCTCGGTGGTCGCTGGTGAAGGGACCGACGGCCGATCGGCGGCCGGCAAGGCGGCCCTGGTCGCCGCCAAGGGAGGCTCGCCCGCGAGCGAGGCCGCCGTTGCACGCGGGCTGAAGTGGCTCCAGAAGCACCAGAACCGCGATGGCTCGTGGAGCCTGTTCCACAACTCGGTCGGCTGCCGCTGCGGCAATCCGGCGGTCACCTCCAAGGGCGAGCCGATCAAGGACACAACGATCAGTGCCACCGGCCTCGCCCTGCTGCCGTTCCTCGGCGCGGGCGAGACGCATCTTTCTGGCCGGTACCGCAAGGTCGTGAGGTCCGGGCTCGAAGCCCTCATCCGGGAGGGCGAGAAAGACAAAGACAACCCCGGCCTTTCTTGGGCCGATAGCGGACGCCTGTACTCACACGGCATCGCGGCGATCGTTCTGAGCGAAGCTTATGGGCTAACCCAAGACCCCGAGCTGCTCGCCCCGGCCCGGGCGGCGATGGCCTACACCGCCTACGCGCAAGACCCGCTCGGCGGTGGCTGGCGCTACCGAGCCCAGGAACCGGGCGACACGTCGGTCACCGGCTGGCAGATCATGGCCCTCAAGAGCGGCATGCTCGCCGGCCTCGATCCGCCCCGTCGCATCGCGACCCGGGCCAGCAAGTTCCTCGACGCCGCCAGCGCGCGAGGCGGATCGATGTACGGCTACAAAGCAAAGCCCGAGCCAATCGAGGGCGAGGACCCGAAGCCGTACAACGGCCGCCCGACCACGTCGGCCGTCGGCCTGCTCTGCCGGATGTACCTCGGCTGGGATCAAAGCGACCCGCGTCTGGCAAAGGGCGTGAAGGCCCTTTCGGATCGCGGCCCGATCCGCGGCAACTTCTATCACAACTACTACGCCGCCCAGGCCATCTTCCACCAGACCGGCGGCGTCGGCCCGGTGTGGCGCAAGTGGAACGAGGCCGTCCGCGAGATGCTCATCGACCAACAAGCAACCGGCGGCCACGAACGCGGCAGCTGGTGGGAAAAAGGCGGCAACACCCGCCGCGGCGGCCGCCTGTACTGCACGGCGATGGCGACCATGACCCTTGAGGTCTACTACCGCTACCTGCCGCTCTATAAAGCGGAGGCGGTTGAGTTCGAGCTGCCTGATTGACAATCGGTGATTAGAAGAAGAACCACGAAGGCACGAAGGGCACCAAGTGGTGCTTCAATGGGTGCTCTGATCCGACAGAACGACTTGCCTAGAGCTGAGATAATCAAATGGCTTTGTGTTCTTTGTGCCTTCGTGGTTCAGCTTGATAGAACCAAGGCGTGACGAGCGAGCACCTCGATCGTCGTCGCGTAGATGTCGGCGACCTCGTCCACCTCACGGGCGTAGCCGCCGCCCATCGCTGCTACGACTGGCAGGCGGCGTTCGCGGCACATCGCGGCTACCCGTTCGTCGCGTGCTCGTAAGCCTTGCTTGGTCAGCTTCATACGCCCGTAGCGGTCACGCTCGTACGGGTCCGCCCCGGCGATGTAGAAGACGGCTTCCGGCTCGAAGCGTTGCCAGATCGTCACGAGGGTCTCGTCGAGCCGCTCAAGGTACTCGGCGTCCTCGCACGCATCGGGCAGCGGCACGTCGAGGTCGCTCGCCTCTTTGATCCGCGGGTAGTTCTTCGCGCCGTGCAAGCTCGCCGTGAAGGTATCGGGGTCGTCGGCGAAGATCGCGGCGGTGCCGTTCCCTTGGTGGACATCCAGGTCGAGGATCAGCGCCCGCTTGAAATGTCCTTCGGCCCGCAGGTTCCGCACGGCGACCGCCATATCGTTGAACACACAGAAGCCCTGGCCCCGATCGGGGAAGGCGTGATGCGTGCCGCCCGCCGTGTGAGCGCCCCAGGCCGGCCGGCCCGCGTCACGCGCGGCGAATACGGCCCGCCCCGCCGACAGCGTCGCTCCGTTCGAGTGGAGCGAGCGCTCGACGAAGCCCTCCGACCAAGGGAAGCCGATCTCGCGTTGCTCCTTGTCGGTCAGCCCACCGGTCCGCACGCGCTGGATGTAATCGTCCGTATGGACACGCCGCAATTCGTCGTCGGTCACCGGCGGGGCGGG
>CAYGUP010000121.1:0-6629 GCA_964353155.1 uncultured Planctomycetaceae bacterium
GGCTCGGCGACGGGGATCCGCTTCTTCGCCGGTTTCTGCGTGGTGGCTTTGGCCATTGATCGCTCCACAAGGACGGTTTTCTTGCGTTACGATTGTCGGCTACCGATCTTGGAGAAGAAACGATGAATGTCACCGATTTCCGCGAAACCATTGCCGCGAATCCCGACTGCTCGCTGCGCGTCGCCTTCGCCAACGGGCCGACGCTCCCCGAGCACTTCCATATAACCGAGGTCGGTCGGGTCGAGAAAGACTTCGTTGACTGCGGAGGCGTACGACGGACTGAGGTCCGTTGCGTGCTCCAAACCTTGGTCGCGGGCGACTTCGACCATCGGCTCAGCTCGACCAGATTGGCCGGTATCTTGGCTTTGATTGACAAGCTCAACATGCCGCCCGAGTCGTCGGTGGAGGTCGAGCACCAAGAACGGAGCGTGTCGATCGACGAGGTCGATCGGATCGAACGAGAAGGCGAGACCCTAACCATCTACTTGTCGCCGAAGCAGACCACTTGCTTGGCCGAAGATGCGTGCGGCATCCAGCCGGGACTCCCACAACTCGAGACGCTCGACGGCTGCTGCGACGGGCCGGGTTGTTGCTAGCCGCCTTCGGCTGTGCGGATGCAATACAGACGGTCCGCGCTGCGGATCAGCAACGAGTCGTCGGCCAATGCCGGCGTTGACCAGAAGCGGCCGGGCAGCGAGCTATCGCCGAGCAGCTTGTACTCCGGGCCGGGCGCGAGGAAGAAGGCTTTGCCCTTCTCGTCTAGCAGGCAGACGCGGCCGTTCACGCCGATCGGCGAGGCCCAAAAGACGCCGCCGGCGGGCAGGCGTGTGCGGTAGCTCTCTTCGCCGGTCGCGGCATCATGGACACGGAGGACGCCGCCGCGGCGTTCGGGGACGTAGATGTGGCCCTCGTACACAAGCGGCGACGAGATGCCGATCGCCCCCCGCACATTGAACCAGAGGAGGCCTTGCTCGTCGGCGGACTCGTCGAAGACATCGATCTCGCCCGTTGCTCCGGCGCTCACGGCGCAGAGCCCGCCGGGCGTGCCGCCTCGGCTGGTTCGATTCTCGCTGCCGATATAGAGCGTGTCGCCTACGGCGGCGGCGGTCGCGCTGCTGCGCCCGCCGAGCGGGAGGCTCCAGAATTCTTCACCGCTGGCCGGGTCGTAAGATCGGATCGTCTTGCCGCCGGCGATCAGCTCCGTGCGTTTTGAGTTGCGCCAGACGAGGGGCGTGCTCCAATTGGTCGGTTCGTCGGATCGCTCGGCCCGCCAAGCGAGGCTGCCGTCGTCGGCGTTGAGCGCGACGAGGTGTGACTCTTGGCGATTGTCGAGTTGCAAGAACAGACGCCCCTCGGCGATCGCGGGGCTGCTGGAGGTGCCCCAATTGTTGTTGAGCGGGTACGCGCCGAGGTCTTTCGACCAAACGAGCTCCCCGCTGAGGCCGTAGCAGAAGAGCCCGTTCATCCCGAAGTAGGCGTACACCCGCTCGCCGTCTGAGACCGGCGTCTCGCTCGCGTAGGTATTGTCGCGGTGGGTCGGTTCGCTCGGCGCGGCGACCTTGGCGACTCGCTTCCAAACGGGCGAGCCGTCGTTGAGTCGATAGCAATGGACCTCGAAGCTGAGCCGGTCGCCTTCGGCCGGGACGGCGGTGGTCACAAAGACCTGCTCGCCAACCACGATTGGCGCCGACCAACCATCGCCCGGGATGTTGATCGCCCACGCGATGTTGGTCGACTCGTCCCAAGAGGCGGGGATCGAAGCCCCGTCGGCGATGCCGTTGCCGCTGGGGCCGCGGAACTGGGGCCAATCGGCCGCGTGGCAGGCGGTCGTGAGCAAGGCGAGGGTGAGCGTTAAGAAGCGGCTCATGATTGGGGGCGGGCCTCGGGGTAGATGGCGGCAGCTCGGCTCTTTGAGCGTATCGCTTCCTCGGCACCGAGTCGATCAGGTTCTCGATATCGACGGGGCAACGACCGGCGGACTACCATACGCTGCCTCCACTCCCCCCAAGGCGATGCCGCTGATGAAGCCCGCCACCCTCTGGTTCGGACCGCTCGCCGCGATCGTGATCGGTTTGGTGGTCGGCACGACTTCGCTGGGAGTCGCGGCCGGTTGGACGGCGGGCGTGGCCGTCTGCTGCGCGATCTGGTGGGTGACCGAGCCGATCCCGATCCCGGCGACCTCGCTCCTGCCGATGGCGATCTTCCCGTTGGTCGGCGTGGTCTCCGCCAAGGAAGTCGGCCAAGCGTACGGCCACCCGCTGATCCTCCTGCTGATGGGCGGCTTCATCCTATCGACCGCCTTGGAAAAGTGTGGCGTGCATCGGCGGCTTGCGCTCGGGATGGTCCGCTTGTGTGCGGCGGGCTCCGTGGTGACCGGCCGCCGGCTGGTGATCGGGTTTATGGTCGCGTCGGCGTCGATCAGCATGTGGGTCTCGAACGCGGCGACCACGCTGATGCTGCTGCCGATTGCTGGGGCTACGCTCCAACAGAGCCGCGACCCGCGCCTGCGGCTCGCGTTGCTGCTGGGCATCGCTTACGCGGCGAGCGTCGGAGGTGTCGCCACGCCGATCGGCACGCCGCCGAACCTGATCTGTATGCAAGAGTACGCTGAGTTGACCGGCGCGGAACCGACATTCACGCAGTGGATGTCGTGGGGTCTGCCGGTGGCCTTGGTGATGATCCCGGTCATCGCGGCTTGGCTGACGCGCGGGCTCGGCGGGCCGGCGGATGTCAAGTTGCCGAGTTCCGGGGCGTGGCGTCCCGCCGAGGTCCGCACGCTCGCCGTCTTCGCGGCGACCGCTCTGCTATGGGTAACACGGACCGCGCCGTTCGGCGGTTGGAGCGACTGGCTCGGGCTGCCAAACGCGAACGATGCCTCGGTCGCTCTGCTGGCGGTGGTGGCCATGTTTGTCATCCCGACCGGTGAGACTATCGATTCCGACGAGGAGCCGGTGCCACGCTTGCTCGATTGGGCGACCGCGACCCGCATCCCGTGGGGCATGCTCCTGTTGTTCGCAGGCGGGATGGTCTTGGCCGCCGGTTTCAAGCAGTCCGGCTTGAGCCTCGCGATGGGCGAGGCGTTGGGCGGCCTCGCCACGCTGCCGACGCCGATCCTGATCGGCGGGCTCTGCTTGGCGGTGACCTTCCTGACCGAAGTGACCAGCAACACGGCGACCACCGCCTTGCTGATGCCGCTCCTGGGGGCCACGGCCCTCGCCGCCGATCGTGAACCGAGCCTGTTGATGTTCCCGGCGGCGGTCAGCGCGAGCTTCGCCTTTATGCTGCCGGTCGCCACGGTGCCGAACGCGGCCGTCTACGGGGCCGGGGTCTCGACCCGCGAGATGGCCCGCGAGGGCTTCGCGTTGAACCTGCTAGGCGTGGTGGTCGTCACGGCGTTGGCGACCCTGCTGCTCGGGTGAAACGATTTGCTCGTTCGCATCGGATCGCTCGGGCTATACTGACTTGCCCCTACCAAGCCTCCCCCGCCGACCCCGAGCAAGGAACCCGCCATGCCTGTTGCCATGGAGCTGTCGCGGATCATCATCAGCGAGATCAACGAGCAGCAGGTTGTCTACCTCAAGGAAGTGAACGGCGATCGCGGCTTCCCGATCTTGATCGGTTGGTTCGAGGCCCGCAGCATCGAGCGGCACGTCAAGCACGAAGAGACCACCCGGCCTCTGACGCACGACCTGCTGGTCGCCACGATCGAAGAGCTCGGAGGCGAGCTGCAAGACATCGTCATCACGGAGCTCCGCGACCACGTGTACTACGCCCGATTGCGGGTGCGGCAGGACGGTGAGCTGCTGGAAGTCGATGCCCGCCCGAGCGACGCGATTGCCGTCGCCGTGACGTGCGACCCGCCGCTGCCGATCTTTGTGAGCGAGGACGTGCTCAACGATGTGATGCGCGAGCAAGGGGAGTAACAAGACGCCTCGGAACGCACGCCGGCGGTTGTCTCTATGCTCGGTTTCCCGCAGTCATTTTTGGTGACCTTACGGGCTGGGTCATGCACAACGAGATGGGCTGGCTCTCCTAACGCCGCCGCTCGTTCCGAACCGAAGTGTTCTGACGGTAATGCCGGGTGGCTGATTTGCTTCGCAAGTGAAGGCCGAGCCGTGTCCAGACGGTTCATCTCGATCGCCACTTGCTAGCAGCGGTTCTTGCGTCACGACCGCGGAATGCCGCCGGACTCTAACGTAGAGGAGACAGCATCAATATCTCCCGAAGCGGCGAGCGAAGAGCGAAGGATCGACCCTGGTACGAGCGGTACGCCCATCGCCTGCGCTGGCTGATAAAGCCGAAGGTCAAAGATCGGCTACCGATGCTCTTGGATCGGCTGAGTCGCCAGAGCGATCCGGTGTTCGTCAAAGTCGGAGCCAACGACGGCATCAGCGATGACCCGTGCGGCAACACGTTCCTACGCCGCGATGTTTGGCGTGGGTTGCTGGTGGAGCCGGTGCCGTACTGCCTAAGGAAGTTGCGATCGATCTACCACGCCGATCGTTTCCAGATTGCCCCCGTGGCGGTTGGCGATGTTCCGGGCGAACAGGCCTTCTACTACGTTGATGAGCGGGCTGGCGATTCGCTGGTTGGTCTGCCGGCTAGCTACGATCAGCTCGGCTCCTTCAATCGGCAACATATCGTTGCGCACCTGGACGGCGTACTCGAACCCTATATCCGCGAGATGGTCATCCGAGTCGAGACGCTGGATCGCCTCTTGGCTAGTCACGGATTCGAGCAAATCGACTTCCTGCATATCGACACCGAGGGATACGACTACCAAGTGCTGAAAGGCCTCGATTTGCAGCGAATCCGTCCAAGAGCAATCTACCTAGAGCACAAGCATCTGAGTTCGTCAGACCGCACCAGAGTAGAATCCAAGCTCACTCTTGAGGGCTACCGAGTGCTCGATTGTGGAACCGACTATTTGGCAACCGTCGCTTGAGCCAACGGTTGACCTCTCTCCGACAGGAGTTGGAGTCACTCGGGTTGTTCAGTTTCCGCTCCGGCTCGGGTGCCTTGGGCGACGTACAAGCGGTAGTTGATATCAGCCGCGTAGGTGTGGACCGAGCCGTCGCATAGCAAGAACTGGGCGAGGCCGCTGTGGGCGGCGGAGACGTCTCGGTCGTCGCTGAGGCCGTCGTTCGGCCTGTGGCCCGTTTGGAAGAGGGTCATGTGGCCGTGGTCGTCCGATGGGTCGTCGATGTCGCGGACGCTGGCCGCCCAAGTGGTCTCGTATTCGAAGTGGTTGTTGAGCTGGATGCCGGCGCGGAAGGGGCCGTTCTGACGCTCGCCCACCATGAGGGTCTTGGACAGGCCGTCGGTGATCTGCGCGAGGCGCGTCTTGCTGCCGCGGTAAAAGACACCGTCGGACGCGTCGGACGCATCGTCGATGTCACGCATGACGCCGTCGGCGGGGGCGCCGAAGACCTCTTGGTAGGTATCCGACTCGGTCGAGGTTCCGAAGTTGGCGACATAGCAGCTCATCGCGAAGCGATCGGGACCCATCTCGATGAAGCCGGTCGGTGAGATGTCGTCGGTCGGGCAGAGCAGGATCGGCAGGTGGACTTCGCGGGCGATCTGGTTGTCGGGGTGGAAGATCGGCAGGTCGAAGTCGATCTGGTCGTAGATTGCCGGCTCTTCGAGGAACGGCAAGACAAACGTGGTCCACCCGTGCCCGAGCTGATTGCCGGCCGGGTCGGCGGCGTAGTCGTAGCCGGGCGGGAGCTTCTTATAGGAGCTCTCGTAGTTGTGCATCGCTAAGCCGACTTGCCGGAGCTGGTTCTTGCATTGGCTGAGCCTCGCCGCTTCACGAGCGGCCTGCACCGCCGGCAGCAAGAGGGCGACCAAGATGCCGATGATCGCGATCACGACCAGAAGCTCAACGAGAGTGAAAGCGAGGCGTTTACGGTTCGGCAGGTGGGTCATCGAGGGTGTGCTCGTGGTCGTGCGTGTGCGCCCCGGCGGAGAAGTCGGGGTGCTCGTGGTCGTGTCGGACTTCGGGGGCATGGACATGGTGGTGATCGTGGGCTGCGGCACGCATGGGAGCCGATCGCCCCCGTTCGTGTTCGCCGCATCCGAGGGAGGCTAAAAGCCCAATAGCGGCTGCCAAGGTGTTGATTCGGTGGTCCATCAGCCGTATCCGTGCATTGAAGTTACGATCGGCACGCTGTCTTGGATGGCGGCTAGCAGGTTTTTACCCGGTTTTTGATTGATTGGGGAGCGCGTTGCTAAATCGCCACTGGCGAGCCGAGCAAGCCTTGCAACTCGATCAGGTGGGCGGTTGCGTCGTCCGACAGGCGGCGTAGCACGCGTTGATCGACCGTGTTGCAGGTCAGCAGTTGCGGACGCAGCCGCGACCATTTCTTGGCGAGCTGTTCGCAATCCCGGGCGAGTTCGGCTTGGGGTGTGCGGCCGGCGCACCGCTCGTGCAGCGATCGACAATCGTTGATCAGCGACTGTGCCTGCCGGATGAGCGCCGCATCCACACGGGCGCCGGGGCGGCCGCTCCACATCGCGACCCGGTGTTGTGCCTCGCCGGCGACGCTGGCCAGGTCGGCCGCGCAGCGGGTGACGGCACGCCGATCGAAGACATTGCTCACGCCGATCAAGCCCCGCAACTCGCCGAG
>CAYGUP010000122.1:0-6586 GCA_964353155.1 uncultured Planctomycetaceae bacterium
TAATTGTGTCTACATAATGTCGCAAACCTATTGAAACCGGTAGTCGCCTCGGAAAGGGGAATGGGGAATGGGGAATGGGGAAATGTTGCGTTCACGCTCTTGGGTGGGTTCAGCTAGAGGGTGTCCAGCACGCGGTTGGCATCCCCCTCATCTCCTTCTGGATCGATCCAACCACGCTCCCAATGCTTGAAACCACCTCGGCAATCGATCTTCTACAAGAGCCATCCCCCCATCACCTCAGTAGTAGTAGACGGCGACGATGTGGAACGCGATTAGGGCTGGCAGGGGCCAGAGCAACCAGATGTGGGCTTGGGTCAGGCGCGGACGCCAGGCTCGCAGCTTCCTGCCGAGCGAGCCGGTGAAACGGCTCTCCAGTGCGGCGGTGATGCCGGTGAAGGCACCGAGCAGGTTCAGCAGCAAGAACGAGATCGCCAGAGCGAGCGTGAAGTTGTGGCCGAGCCGGGTGCTCGTGTGGACCAAGAAGCCGATCAGCGTGGCCATGCCGAGCAGGCCGTGGATGCCGCGCCACGAGCCGAAGTCGCCGAGGTTGATCCAAGAGACCCGCTTGCGGAGCGAGAGGGTCGTCGCCAACAGCGAGACGCCGAGCAGCGAGTAACCGGTGACCTGCTTGACGAAATCGTCTCGCCAAAACTGATCGATCTTCCGCCAGCCGGACTGCACCGATTCGACGACCGGCGGCGGGCCGGCGAGGAGCAGAGCGGGGACGAGCAAGACGGCTAGGAACGAGGCAATGAGCAGCCCAACGCGGCCCTTGGGGCCGACCGCTACGCCCCGGTCGCCGGCCAGGTCGCACAGCAGGTTGCGGCACGATCCGCAGACCGTCGAAGCGCCGGTCGCCTGGGAGAGGGCTTCGGCGTCCTTGGCACCGGCCTGCATGGCGTCGGTCAGTTCGCCGCGAGTGATGTTGAGGCAACTGCAGACGGTCGCCGAGGCGGGCCAATCGAGGACCGTATCGCCTTCGGACTCGGCCCAAACCGAGCCGGTCTTCTTGAAGCGACGCAACTGGCGGCTGCTGAGCTTGCCGCCATCGGCGATGACGCCACTGAGCCGCTCACGCTCGGGCCAATCGCCAACCGCCAGGGCGCCGACGACGCGTCGGTCGGCGACAATCAACGAGCGGCTGTAGCCGACGCCTTGGCTGGTGACCAACGCGCCGGCGTCGGCCTCGCCGATCGGCGTGCCGAGCGTCGAGACATCCACGCCCATCAGTTTCAAACGAGAAGCCCGCGAGGTTGCCTCGAATCGAGCGGTGGTCGTCTCGCCACGGGCTTGAGCCGTGAGGTTGTCGGCGACCACCTCGGCCATATCGTAGCAGGGACCGACCAAGCCGAAGAGCACGCCATCGAGCGAGGCACACTCGCCGATCGCATAGATCCGTGGGTCGGCGGTCAGCAACTCGCTATCGACCGCGATCCCGCCGCGCGGCCCGCACGGCAGTTCGGCGTCGCGGGCGAGCGAATCGTTCGGCCGGATGCCCGCCGAGATGACGACCATCTCGACCTCTAGCGAGTCGTGCCCAGCGCAATGGACGAGGCGTCGATCGCCGGCGGCTTCGATCCGCTCGGCTTGCCGCTGGACATGAACCGCGACGCCGAGGCTTTCGATCTCCTCCTGAAGCCGGTCCGAAGCCTCGGCGTTGAGCTGCCGCGGCATGAGGCCGGGCGCGACTTCGAGGACATGGGTCTCGCGGCCCAGGTCGTGCAAGGCTTTGGCCGCTTCGAGCCCAAGCAGCCCGCCTCCGAGGACCGCCGCTCGGCACCAGCCGTCGGAGAAGCCTTTGATCCGATCGATGTCTTCAATCGTGCGATAGACGAACACGCCGGGGAGATCGGTCCCTTCGATCGGCGGAACGAACGGGTGCGAGCCTGTCGCCAACACGAGATGGTTGTAGGGGATCGCTTCGCCGGCGTCGGTGGTGAGCGTTTGCGCGGCACGATCGAGGGTGGTCACCCGCACGCCCGTGCGGAGCGCGATGCCATTCGACTCGTACCAATCGGTCGGGGCGAGCAGCAGGTCGTCGGGCGACTTGCCGCTGAAGCAATCGGTCAGATTGACACGGTCATAACAGGGGCGGGGCTCGTCCCCGATCAGGGTGACGGCGTAATGCTCCAGGCCGCCTTGCGCGGCGAGTCGACGCAGTAGCCCGAAGGCCGCCATCCCGGCGCCGACGACCACAAGGCGTTGTTTCTGGGAGGGTGGTGGAGACAGAGACATCGAGCGAGCCAACGTCGCCGCCTACGGCGTTGGCAAGTGGGAGGGGAGCGTGCCAGCTCGGCACACGGATCGATCGTCGAGGGACGACACCCCTCGCGGCGGATGAGGGAGCAAAGAGTATGCCCAACCGACCCGGTGAGCGCAGAATCGCCACCGATGGCTCCGCGGAGACCACGCCTGAGTCGCTGGTTGCCTCAAGCGGTCAACCCGTTCCACCCTCGGATGGAGCGTTGCTAACAGCACGGGCGTCGGTGCCCAGGCAGCCGGCACCCGTCCAAACGGCTGCGATCCACGCCCCAGATCCGCCGCGAGAAGGCGTTCCGCAAACTCGCCAAGCAGGTCGAGAGCCGCACCGGCGAGACGGAAAAATAGTACCTACCGGGAGAGGCCAAAAGCCTTGAGCAGCAGATATCAGCTTGGCTATTTAACGCTTTCGATAAATCGACGGCGGACTCAAGATTGGAGGTGCTTGGGAACTTCGGCGAGGGAGTCGCCGCCCAGTATGTAGCTACGACCGACGATCTCCGCGTCGTGGTTTACGAGATCGGGGAACCGTATCCCTGGGAGCACTTCGACGGCGAAGATCTCTTGCACGCCTTCTTTGAACTGGCAAAAGCCGATTGTTTCGCCGGTCTCGATGTTGAGTGCCCAGACGCCACACACGCGTTCTTCCGCTGCTTTCAATCGTTCAACCAAGGGAATGCCGCTGAAGACAGCGGACTCTCGGACTTGCGACAGCCCGACGAAGGCTAACGGCCCTAAGAAGCTCAAGCCACGGGTGAAGCCCGGGAACTGGGCGATCGGCTCGTACGCCCCTGTGTTCAAATCGACCGTGCCGATCGTGCCCTCGCCGCTCTCTAGCAGCCAGAGCTTATTGTTGTACCAACGGGGCGAATGCGGCATCGAGAGGCCGCGGGTGATGATCTCGTTGGTATCTATGTCGATCAGCAGACCGCCGTTGCGTTTGTTCTCACGCCAACCGCCCGGCTCGTTGGTCTCGCCCAAGGCCGTGACATACTTCACTCGACCGTCGCGGACCGCGAGCCCGTTCAGGTGGCAGTTGTCGCCTGGGGCGATCTGCTTGATCCACTCCGGACGCCAAACCGGGTCGAAGCTGTTCAGGTCGCTTCGCTTCGCGAGGCAACTGAAGGCGGTGTTGATGAAGACCAACTCGCCATCCACGAAGGACATCTCGTGGATCTGGATGTCGCCCGTGCAGTGGCTGCGGCGTGGTAGGAAGCAGGCGTCGTGCCTCGCCTCGTTGCTTGGGTAGTCGTCCGAGGCATCGAGCTTCGCACACACTGCCGGTACGTCGCGGAACTCCCAAATGTCGGCGCTGCAGCCGATCGCCAGTCGGCCGCCATCGCGGGCGAGGCCCATCGGTTTTTGCAGGTTGCGGAAGTGGGTGTTCAAGACGCCCGCGTCTTCGCGGAGCACGACCAGTTTGCCCGCTTGATAGGTGGTCACCAACACCGAAGCACCAAACTGCTTGAGCAACTCCGGAAAGCTCGTGGTGTGGACGCTGCGGGGCGGGGCTTCGGAGGCGTCGTCATCGTGCGGCTTCGTATCAACCATACGGTCAGCCTACCGCACGCTCGCCGCGAACGCAGCATCGAACGCTTCGGCGAATGCTGGCTCTTCTGGCGTGCTTTGGCTAGCAACTTCCGATTCCAATGCCTCTTCCTCCGCCGCACCGCTCGCGACGATCAGCAAGAGCTGCAATCGATCCGAGTTGGCAATCTGATCCCTCAACGGATCGCGTACGGGCGTACGGGACCGGGGCATCGCCGGCTCTAGCGAGGCGAACCCCTCATCGAGACTGGGTGCCGACTCGGCTAGCGACTGCGGTGCCTCCTGCGGCGCGTTTATGAGAAGACTAGCCGCAGGCGGCTGCGCGAAGCGTGGGGACAACGCCGCCACGCCGAACGCGCTGGGGCGACGGAAAGCTTGGTTGCTGGTGCCGTGCCATTGCCGGCGTCCGTCGGCTCCGTCGGGGTTGATGCCGCCGCCGTCATCGTCGTCCTGCAGAGCGAACTCCAAACCGAAGAGCTGCCCCGCCAGTGGATTGTCGGCCTTCAGGGCAGTCCAGGGGATCGCGGCCTCGATCGTGTAGCCGCCACCGGTGGGGTTGCTGCCGGTGGCATACACAACGCCCTCGGTCGCGCCGACTGGTGAATCGGGAGAGCCAACGGGCAAGCTATCCGCCAAGCGGAACATGTACTGGGTATCATCCACGCCATCGTAGGTCGCTTGCCGGCTCAGGTCCGCGTCGAAGAAGACCTCCAGGCCGTCGTCCTCAAAAGCGAACGACGAGTCGCGGATGAGCCGCTGATCGCTGATCTCGGCGTACAGGTAGATCGCGGTCTCGTCCCACACGGCACGCCAGGTCCCCGAGGCGTCGCTCGGCGAATCGACCGATCCAAAGACGGTGTTCTCGATCGCCTGGGAGGGCACGTCTTCCCACAGCGGGTCGGGCGTGCCGTCGATTGTAGGAGTTAACGAGGTCCGCAAGATATCGACATCGCGTGACTTGAAGTTGTCGCGCCAGACGGTGTAGTCGCCGGCGTCGATGCGGCCGTTGCCATTGCCGTCGGCCAACGTGTAAGGATCGACCGTGGCCCCGTAGGTGGCACGCCAGGCTTCGTTGTCGAGAGTATCGACAACGCCATCTGCGTTGAAGTCACCACTTATCGCTGGTGAATCAAGGAAGAACCCCTCGAATGCCCCAATGTCGATGCGTCCCTCGAGCACTCGTGCGAAGCCTTCCCCCCGTTGATCGAACTCTGACACACCATCGGCGCCCGCAACGGCTGCAGGATCACCGGCATTCAGGGCGGGGCTGTTGGGCAGGAGAGCATGGGTCAGGGTGGGCCCGCCGTTGTCGGCCAGCGGAGCGAGCCGGGGATCGATCGGTGACCCGAGCGTGCCGACTTGGTTGCCATTCTCGCCGTGGAGCAGGCCAGCGATGTCGGCAGCGCCGATTAGGCTGTCTTGCGATTGAAATACCGAAGAGACGAAAGTCGATCCCCATCGCACATCGGTATGCGAGTCGCCGTTCCCGGCAATCAACGCTCCTTGCAAGCCAACTTCATAATATCCACCTTCAACCCCACCGCTATTCCGTGTGATGGTGCTCTGTATGATCTTCAGGACGTTGTGTGGGTCGGCGTTTTGTAGGACTACGGCGTGATCGTCAGGATGAGATGCACCGGTAACTTCGTTGCCGCTAAGCGTCGAATGAACAATAGCTAAGTCGCTATAAATCGATCTGATGCCACTCGTTTCGACTAACGCTTCGTTCCGACTAATAGTGCTATCGTCGATTTCGATATCGCTGTACGCCGCCCCGATAGCAGCAGCTATCAGGCTTCGGTTGCCGCTAATCGTGCTCGAGGTGATCGTTACCTCGGGTGACCTAGCAAAGACTCCTCCACCAAATCCGCTGCCGGTACTGGGGCCGAAAGCAGTTGCTCCAGAGCCCCGCAGGCCGGTGGAGTTATCGCTGATCGTGCTAGATGCGATCGTGAGGTTACCATGAAACACGCCGAGCCCTCCCGCGGATCCGGGGCCTCCGTCGAACAGTCCGAACCCGTGAGCGCCCTCACCGAGCTCGCCCGCACGATTGCCGGTGATGTGGCTGCCCGTGACGGTGAGGTTCGCTCCCTCGACCCAGACGCCGCCACCGCGACCTCCGGCTCCGGCGTCAATCTGGACTTGCTCACGTTGTTCGTTTTCGCACTCGCCTGAGGTGTAGCAAGGCGCGTCAACGACCACCGCGTCGCTGCCACTGCCGGCGGCGTTTCCGGTGATAACCGAATCGGCGATCGTGAGGTTCTCTCTCGATCGGATGGCACCGCCGTCTTCGCCCCAGATGCCGGATCGTGACGGCCAGTGGTATCCCTCCCCATTGGCGGCGTCACCTCCGGTGAGCGTGAGGCCCACGATTATCACGTTGACCGTCGTGTCGTCACTCCCGTCGTTGATATCGAAGAGTCGGAAGCCGTCGCCGGTACCGAACTCGCCATCAGCCCCGTTGCCCGCGTCGATCGTGAGCCGATCGGCACCGAGGCCAGCAATGGTTAGAGGACCCGTAATGACAGGCAGTTGTGAAGCCAGTTCGATCGTGCCGGAGCGGCGGATGTCGATCTCGTCGGGGCCGTCAGCCGCGTTGGCTTGAACGATCGCGTCGCGCAGGCTGCCAGGCCCACTGTCTCCCAGGTTATTGACCGAAAAAACCGCTAGCAGCCGGCGTTCCTCCAGCGACTCTACCCGGAGCGAACGGCTAGGCTCTGGGGTCTTATTGCCCGTCGCACGGCTAACGAGCCCTATTCATAGCCTGAGCTGAGCGGTC
>CAYGUP010000123.1:0-6408 GCA_964353155.1 uncultured Planctomycetaceae bacterium
TGTTCTTGAGCATCGCGTCCTTGAACGCGGTGGTCTTGATGAACCAGCTCTCGCGTGGGTACTGGATGAGCGGGTCGTCCTCGGCCCGCCAGCAGAACGGGTAGTCGTGGAGGTACTGCTCCTGCAGGTACAGCAGGCCGCGCTCTTTGAGGTCGCGGTAGATGTCCTTGTCGCAGTCCTTCACCCAACGGCCGCGGACGAACTCCGGCGCTTCGTCGGTGAATTTGCCGGTCGAGGCGACGCAGTTGATGAGCGTCGGGCCTTCGCCGTCGGCGAAGCGATCTCGCTCGGCGACCAGCACCTCGTAGTCGACCTCGCCAAACGCCGGCGCCTGGTGGACGACGCCCGAGCCGCTGTCCGTGGTGACGAAGTCGGCCGCGACGACACGCCAAGCGAGGTACTCCTCGGCGGTTCCATCAGGGAGGGCGTCCTTAAGCTTTCCACGCTGGGCACCTCCCAGGGCGAACGGCACCGGCCCCGTTTCGCCTGCCTGCAGGCGCAGCTCCGCGCGGCGCTGTGCCTCGGCGAGCGTGTAGTAGGAATCGAACGGCGGCAGGTACCGCTTGCCGATAAGCTCCTTGCCTAGGCAGGTCGACTCGATCGTTAACTTCTTCTTCGACTTCGCGGCGATCGCTTCAACCAAATCCTTAGCAAGCACCAGCTTCTCAATCTGCCCTGGGTGGCTCTTGGCGTCTTGGCGGTTCCCCTCTTCGCCATCGCCTGACGCGTCCTCAACCAAAACGGTCGCGTACTCGATCTCCGGGTTCACCGCGGCGAACTGGTTGCTCGGCAGCGTCCACGGCGTGGTCGTCCAGACCAGGAGCGACGTGTTGCTGACCTGGCCATCGTCGAGCAGCGGGAACTTCACGTAGACACTCGGGTCGGCCACCTGCTTGTAGCCCTGACCGACTTCGCCGGCGGAGAGTGCCGTGCCGCCCTGCGCCCACCACCAGACGATCTTGTGGCCTTGGTATAGCAAGCCTTTATCGAACAGGCTCTTGAGGCTCCACCAGACGCTTTCCACGTACGACTCGTGGTACGTGACATAGGCCTCGTCGAGGTTGACCCAGAAACCGAGCCGCTCGGTCAGGCGTTCCCACTCCTGCATGTAGCGCCAGACGCTCGCTTGGCACTTTTGGATGAACGGCTCGACGCCGTAGGCCTCGATCTCTTCCTTGCTGTGGATGCCGAGCTCTTTGCAGACCTCGACCTCGACCGGCAAGCCGTGCGTGTCCCAACCCGCCTTGCGGTCGCAGCGGTAGCCGCGCATCGTCTTGTAGCGGGGGAAGACGTCCTTGATGGTCCGCGTGAGGCAGTGGCCCGGGTGGGGCATGCCGTTGGCGGTCGGCGGTCCTTCGTAGAAGACGAACGGCTCGGCCCCCTCGCGCCGGTCGAGCGACTTTTGGTAGATCGCCTGCTCCTTCCAGAAGCGGACGGTCTCTTCTTCCAGCTTCGGGAAGCTGACTTGGCCTTCGACGGGCTTGAACGACATGGCGGGGGCGGGCTGTCAGCGGTTAGCCGTCAGCACTTCAGCGGGGAAGGACGGTCGAGAAACCGCCCATTGTGGCCGGACCGGCACCGGCGCGGAAGGCCAAGCCCGAAGACCCGCCGGGGGCAGGGGCAGGACAAGCCCCCGATGGTCCCGGTTCGCCCCCACTCAATCGTCGAAGTTGGCGTCGTCGGAGAACTTATCGGCCCCTTCTTCCTCGTCCTCTTCGGCATCCCCGTCGGCGTTGACGTCGAACTTCTCGTCCTCGGTGTCCTGGAACTCCTCACCGAAGCCGTCGTCGTCGGGCTCGTCGTCCCATTCTTCCTCGAAATCGTCGTCGAAATCGTCATCGAAGTCGTCGTCTTCGAAGTCGTCGAACGGATCGGAGGAGGCCGCCGGCGTCGCTCCGCCCGGGGCCCCAACGCCCGGCACGCCCACGGCGGGCGAGGCATCGCCCATCCAGCCACCGGGCACGGCGGCCG
This sequence comes from uncultured Planctomycetaceae bacterium, assembly GCA_964353155.1. Lineage (GTDB taxonomy): Bacteria > Planctomycetota > Planctomycetia > Pirellulales > Lacipirellulaceae > Botrimarina. Next base: position 1,972 of record CAYGUP010000123.1, read on the forward strand.
GGCCGGGGTTGGTCTTGTCGTCTTCGGGTTTCTCGGCGGCGTTCGGGTCGAGGGGGGCGGACATCGGGCGGACTTCCTCTGACTCGGTATTCGACGTGACGATTCGGGCGGGCGGCGGTCGATCGACCGCGAGGGGGACGCCTAGTTATAGCTCAAACTGGCGGCCGGCGCAGTCCTCCGGCGAACGAACCGGTTGACCACCCGCCGGGGGCGATTTGATATTACTCCGGCCTGGAATTGTCAACTGCCGATAGACTGCTTGACTCCGGGCGCTGACGCTTCGCACCTCCCGTTTGAATTTTGACCGACTCCACCCACGGCGCGGCCTCTATGCCCGACCATCCTTTTGATACCGAGCCCATCGACATCGTGGCCGTTGGGGCGCACCCCGACGATGTCGAGATCGGCTGCGGCGGCACCGTGGCGAAGCTCGTCGAGCAGGGCTATCGCGTCGGGATCGTCGATCTGACCGATGGCGAGCCGACGCCCGGCTCGCCCGGCCCCGAGGTGCGGCTCGCCGAAGCGCAGGCGGCGGCCGAGGAGTTGGGGGCGGTCGAGCGGATCGTGCTGCCGCTCACCAACCGGCGTCTGTTCGACGGCTTCGACGAGCGGGTCGCTTTGGCGAAGGTCTTCCGGCGTTGGCGGCCGAAGCTCGTCCTCGGGCTCGGCGACCGCACGCCGATGGCGTCGCCCGACCATTGGCAGGCGATGCAGATCACCGACGCGGCGGTCTTCTACTCGCGACTCACCAAGTGGGACGACCAATTCGAAGGCCTCCCGCCTCATACGATCAGTGGCCAGCTCTACTACTTCCTCTCGTTCTACTCGCTCGAGCCGCCGGTCATCCGTAACGACTTTGTGGTCGATATCGGCTCGACGCTTGAGAAGAAGCTGGCCGCGGTGCGGAAGTACGAGACCCAATTCCCGCCGGAGAAGCAGTCGATCTTTGAGCGGGTCGAATCGATGAACCGCTGGTTCGGCCAGACGGCCGGCTTCGCCGCCGGCGAGCGGCTGGCGAGCCCGCGCGCGATCGGCACAACGAACCTGATGGAGAGTCTCAGGCTCTAGCCAATGGGGAGTGCGGAATGGGGAAGGAGGAATCCTCGTACGCGAAGCCCTTTCTAGCATTCATTCCCCATTCCCCACTCCGCAATCCCCATTCAAATGCATCCTTACGGCATCCTCAGCCTCGCCCCGCCCGTCATCGCCGTGGTGCTTGCCATCGCGACACGTCGGATCCTGTTGTCGGTGCTCGTTGGGCTCTTCGGCGGGGCGTTGCTGACCACCGGCGGCGATGTCACGCAGGCGCTCGTCGACCTGTTCGAGGCCCACCTCTGGCCGACCTTTGTCGAACCGGGAAAGCTGCGGTTGTTTGCGTTCACGATGGCGATGGGCGCGACGGTCGGCCTGATCCACGCCGCGGGCGGTATGCAAGGCTTGGTCGGCCTGATGACGCCGCTCGCCCGGGGGCCGCGGAGTGCCCAGTTGACCGGCTGGCTGCTCGGCTTGGTGGTCTTCTTCGACGACTACGCCAACACGCTGCTGCTCGGCGGCGCGCTGCGGCCCGTGTTCGACCGTCTCAAGCTGTCACGCGAGAAGCTGGCGTACTTGGTTGACTCGACCGCCGCCCCCGTCGCCGGGCTGGCCGTGGTTTCGACCTGGGTCGCCGTCGAGATCTCGTATATCCAGGAAGGCCTCGACAACCTGCCGGGGGCGGAGGGCTTCGAGGGGGGCAGCGCGTTCACGCTGTTCGTTGCGTGCCTGCCCTATCGCTTCTATGTGATCCAGGCCCTGCTCTTCGTGCCGCTGATCGCGTTGCTCGGCCGCGAATTCGGCCCGATGCTTGCTGCCGAGCGTGCGGCCCGCGCAACCAACGGCGAGCCGACGACGCCAGTCGTCGGAGCGCAGCACGAAACGGGTGCGACTCCGACGAAGCTTGAACCGGGTGCGACGCATTGGTCGAACGCGGTGATCCCGCTCGGGATCACGCTAGCCACGGTGACCGCGTTGCTCTGGCTAACTGGAAAGGCAAACCTCGGGGCCGACTACGCGCGACCCGAATCGAATCTGATCTACCTGCGTGATGTGTTCGGCGAGGCGGCGTCGGGGCTCGCTTTGATGTACGGCGGGCTGGCGGGCTTGGCGACCTCGATCGCGATGGTCCGCTGGCGCAACCTGCTGCCGCCCGCCGAGACGACGCAAGCCCTCGTGCGTGGCGTGATCACCGTGCTGCCGGCGGTCGCGATCCTCTGGTTTGCCGGGGCGATGTCGCGGATGACCGGCAACCGGGATATCGAGGGGACCCCCTCGGCGACCGCCTACGAGCACGCCGACGTGCGGCTCTATACGGGCGAATACCTATCGGCCCAGTTGCTAGGCGAGGAAGACGACGCCGAGCCGTCGGCGTTGCTCAAGGCCCTGCTGCCGACCGGCGTGTTCGTCATGTCGGCCATCGTGGCGTTCTGCACCGGCACGAGCTTCGGCACGATGGGCCTCGTGGTGCCGATGGTCGTGCCGATCGCCTACGCAGCGGCCACGGCCGGCAGCCCGACCGACCCCACCGCCGCGCCGCTATTCTTGGCCTCGCTAGGCGGCGTGCTGGCCGGGGCGATCTTCGGCGACCACTGCTCGCCGATCTCCGACACCACGATCCTCTCGTCCACGGCGAGCGGCTGCGATCACATGGCCCACGTCCGCACGCAGTTGCCCTACGCGATGCTCGTCGGCGCGGTGGTGATCTTCCTCGGCACCCTGCCGCTGGCGCTGGGCGTCAGCGTGTGGATCCTTCTGCCCGTGCAGACGATGGCGCTGGCGGGATTGGTGTTGGCAATTGGGAAGAAGGTTTAACCGCCAAGGACGCCAAGCAGTAAGCCGTCGAGCCGATCAGTTGCATAAGGTGCCATGCCCAGACGCGAGGCGGACGGGCATGCTGCAACTAGGTTGGGTGGCTAATGCGAAGAGGCAACGCACCGTTCGCTAGGCCCCTCATCCTTGCTGGCGGTGGGCCTTCGGCACCACCCTACGGTCGTCGTTACAGCCGGCAGTTTTTGATCGCCGTTTCCAGGATCGCTCGGGCGCCGAGGGCTTCGAGCTGCTCCATGGCGCCGATGACCTCTTTGCGGGGGACCATCGCGCGGACGCTGCACCAGCCGGCCTCTTCGAGGCGGCCGACGGTTGGTGAACTGAAGCCGGGGGTGACCTTCTCGGCCTCGGCGAGCTTCTCTTGTGGGACGTTGTACTCCAGCAGCGAGTAGCCGCGGGCGATGATGACGCCTTCCACGCGGCGGACGATCTGGTCGCAGAGGGCGGCGTGCTCGGTCTTCGGGTTCTGGATCAGCACGGTCTCGTAGTGGCCGATCGTGTCCATGATCCGCAGCTTGTTCGCGGCGAGCGTGCTGCCGGTCTCCACGAGATCGACGATCGCATCGGCGATGCCTAGGGCGATCATCACCTCGACCGAGCCGGTCAGCTCGACGGTGTGGCACGCCGCGCCGTGCTTGGCGAGGTAGGTCTGGGTGATGTGCGGGAAGCTCGTGGCGATCCGCTTGCCGTCGAGGTCCTTGGCCGAATCGAACGGGCCACCCTCTGGCACACAGACACACAAACGGCAGCCGCCGAGGCCCAGTTCCTTGCGTGTGGTGACCGCGGGGCGATCGCCGGCGGGCACGGTGACGCCGGCTTCTTCCACCAAGTCGCTGCCGGTGATCCCCATATCGATCGCGCCCTCGGCGCAGAGGATCGGGATATCGTCGGTGCGGAGGAAGGTGACATCGATCTCGCCGCTGATCCCCGCGCTGCCCTTCACGCGGGCGAAGAGGTCACGGTTGCTGCGGCGGAACTTGAGGCCGGCGTCGGCGAGCAACTCGCCGGCGAGGTCGGCCAGGCGGCCCTTGCTTGGAACGCCGATACGGAGGGGTGCGGTCATGCTCTCGCTTGTTGGGTTTTGAACCACGAAGGCACAAAGGACACGAAGGCGGTCGATTCTTGGCGCCCTCTCGTCTCGTTGCCTCACGCGGCTAGCGTTTTACGGTCGCTCTGCTTTGGCGATCTTCGTGTTCTTTGTGCCTTCGTGGTTCACACCTCTTGGAGCCGGCTAGCCCGGGCGGCTGGCCTTCTCGGCGAGGCCGGAGGTTCCGAAGCGGCGGGCCAGTTCGGCTTCGATCTCCGCCAGGTCGACGCCCCGCCAGCGGGCGAGGACCATCGCGTGATAGAACAGGTCGGCCGCTTCGTACACGAAGTGCTCGCGGCCGGCGTCGCCCGGCTCGGTGGCGGCTTCGACCAGCTCGGCGGCCTCCTCGGTGACCTTCGGGCCGATCTTCTCGGCGCCGCCGGCGAGCAGCTTGGCGGTCCACGAACCCGAGGCATCGCCGTCGGCGGCGCGTTGACGGATCGTTGCTTCGAGGGCGTCGAGCGGGCGGGGTTCGGACTGGCTCACAG
>CAYGUP010000124.1:0-6378 GCA_964353155.1 uncultured Planctomycetaceae bacterium
GGACCGACACCGACAAGCACGAGTGGGAGTGGGATCAGAAGAGCGAGTCCGTGTCGGGGCAGATTCGGATCAAAACGCCGGGGCAGCTTTTCGATCAGTTACCAGGACAACCGGGCCTGTTGGCTCTTGGCAAGAGCGTCTCTTCCTCTGGCGGCAAGGGAGAAGAAACCGAGACAGAGACTCGCGGCGGTGACAAAGACTCCGGCAGCGTCGATAGCGAGTCGGAAACCTGGAGCGAGGCAACCAAAACGCACGAGAACGGGGTCACTTTCAGTACGGAGAGTGAGTCGAGCTCCGAATCGAGCTACTCTTCGTCGCACGACAACGGCGAATATGGCGCGAGTGGCGGCTCTTACAACCAAAGCAGCTCGTCCTACAGCGACTCGACCACAACAGCCACTTACTCGTGGCGGGTCGACCACGGTGTCTCGATCACAACGAGTGATTCTGATTATGAGGGATCCACGATTGCCTATTCCTCAAGCGACAGCGATGGCAAGTACAGCGATGGCCCTGGCGGCCGGGTCGACGAAGGGTCTTATGAAAACGAAGGGGGGACTTGGAGCGAGCGGAGTCTAGAAGTCGACTACAAGAACACCGGTAGTAGTCTTGGGACGACGACGGATAAAATCCGAGCCTTCCGAGGCTCGGAGACTTCGACGGAAGTCGATGGCGAGTACGGTCCGGACGGCACGTCGAGTACATCCGACACGGTGGCGAGCTACGAGGACCAAAGCAAGACCACGTTTCAAGTGTCGGGTGCCCCAAATAGCGACGATAACTACACGTCGGTGCGGCTGATCGAGTACAAGCTCGATATCGATAACGGGGTCCGGAGCGGGCACGCGAAAGACAGCTATACGGGTCGCCGAAACCCGCAGAACGACTACGAGCACTATGCCTCGCTCGGCGACGGAGGGGGCCAGACACCCGCGGCGGCGACCCAGGGCGATGGCCTACTGGCCACGCAGGGGGACGACGGTTCGGGCGGTTCGCGTAGCAAGTCGAGCTCCGGGGGGCCTTCGTTCAAGCCGGTCTTCCTGAACCCGGGAGCGGTGTTCTCGCACAAGGGCTCGGTTGAGGGAGGGTTCTTTAAGGACTGGGGTTGGCGTGACCTGAACCCGTTCGCGCAGAAGCAGGACCCGCCGGCGAAACAGGAACGAGAGGAGAAGGAGGAAGAGAAAGAGGAAGAAAAGGAAGCGAAGCAGCCGGCGGAGGCGACGCCGAAAGCCGAAGAGCCGTCCAAGGCGTTGGATCGTTTGCAATCGGCACTGGATTGGGCCGGTTTCCTGCCGGGCCCGTTCGGCACGATCGCGGACCTGGCGAACGCGGCGATCAGCGTGGGGCGTGGCAACTACGCGGAGGCGGCGGTGTCGGTCGCCGCGTCGCTTCCCATCGTGGGGGACGCGGCTAAACTGGCGTTCAAGCCGGTGCAGGCGGCGCTCGAACCGGTCGCCAAGACGGCCGGTGGGCTGCTGGCCGTCGGGGTTGAGAAGCTCCAGAAGAAGGGCGGCAAAGCCGGCCTCGGCGGCAGCCAACCCGCCGATGTCGCCGACGCCGCCACCAGCGGACTCGCCCCAAACACGCATGGTCATCACTCCGATCCCAAATTCATCGGTGGCGATCCGAAGCAGCCGCTAACGGACGTGCCGGTCCCGGATCACAAGCAGTTGCACAAAGATCTGAATGACCATCTACGCACCAAGACGGATGCGGCTGGCAATCACATGCGGCCCCAGCGTGGGAATTCGGGAGCTAAGATTAGAGACAACTTCACTCGCCAAGAGCTTCTCGAAGCGACCGCTGAGTTCTACAAGAAAAATCGGGGTAAGCACCCCGATTCAGCCCGTGATTTTTTCAAACAGCACCCAGGGCTGGAGTAGATCAATAGCATGACCCAATACTGCATTTACGGCGGAGACAACGACAGCTACGCCTTCCGAGAATCTCCAGAATTGACTGAGAATCAGAAGGTCCATCAAGCCATTGCCCCCGACATGTCTGGGGGCTCTCGCCCTGGGCTCCGGCGTTGCGAATCCTGCGGCGAGTTACTCAATAAGTGGAACGAATCGCTTGCTGGCTTCGTGGTGAAGAAGCGGAAGCTCGACATCGGCCATACCTACGATGGCGTGACCGCTGTATCGGAGCGGTTCAAGGCTGCGTGCGAATCTGCTGGCCTGTCGGGACTCGCGTTCCACCAACTTCCAGACGACCCCGAGTTCTACGCCATTCGGCCAGAGCGGGCGGTTGAATACGATGCCGACCGCCGTGGAACGAGGTTCGTTAAACCTTGCCCGCAGTGTGGCTGTTACGAATCGGTTGTCGGGGCGACACCTGTGTACCTCAAGCTTGGCTCAACCATCGAGCCAAGTGAATTTGTCCGCACTGATCTGGAGTTCGGCAGCGACGACGGGAAGTCTCCTCTGCTGTTATGCGGAGAGTCTGCCGCAGCGGCACTGAATGCGGCAAAACTCAAGGGGCTGGACTTGGAGCGTATCGAGGAATCTGCGTCGGCATAATCTGGTCCGGCACCCAACCTGCCCCGATCCCTGGTATGTTGAGTGCCACCAAAAACCAAGGTCGCTCTCTGCGGATAGGGCTCTACCACCCACAATCAGGCACGCGGCTCATCACACGGGCCGTGAACCCCACCCCCCGGCGTCCGGGGTGGCTGGAGTCCTGGATTGTGGTGAGGTCGTGGGGTGACAGAACAGCCGCCTCGCTACCTCGACGAGCCAATGGTTCGGCCGTCACCGAGCCGGCGGTGGCCGCGGCGGCCTCACGCGGCTGGCGAGCACTCACTTCTTCGGCGGCGGAGGTGACTTCGGAGAATCGCTACCACCTCCGGGCGGCTTGCCACTCGATCCGAACTCACCGTGCCTTGGTGGCGAGTCGCCGGATGGCGGGCGGCCGTTGTGACCACGGCTCTCACCGCCACGTGGTAAACGTCGATCAGCCATCGATCACTTGTCCTTCGGTTTAGGTGGAGGAGGCGACTTCGGGGCCTCCTTGATGTCGATCTTGACTGGCTTGCCGTGGCTGCCATTGCTGACAAGATCCTTAATCACTCTGGGATTCTTAGACATTCGGCATCCTCACTTTTTGGGCGGTGGTGGCGAGACAGGCGGCTTACCTCGGCCGTCGTTTCTCGGGGCTCCGGTGTGTCCCGTCTGCTCTCGTGGCGTTTCTGGCCTGACCAACTCCGGTCGCGGCGGCTGTGATTCGCTTTGGCTCATGGTCGTCTCCGTTCAGTTGGCTTTCGGTTTCGGTGGCGGCGGCGACACGGGCGGCGGCTTCGGTCGCTCCCCGTTGCTCGCCGTGTTCCTCGGTGGCGGTGGCTGTGGTGCCTTGCTCCCCATCGTTTTCCTCCTCGTCGTAAGTGCCAAGCAGAAGTTTTTCGGTCGCCTCAAGTTCATCTGCATCAGCAGTGATCTCGTCGTTCGTCCGCATCAACTCGACCATGCCCACGTCGGCTGCCTGGATCAGTAGTCGTTCAACAGCGTGCATTGGGGCTGAGTCGCCGCTATCGAGAAGCCAAGAAGCCTGCATCAAAACGAAGTGACCTGCGTCAGGATGATCGGGCCATTCCTCCGGCCAGCCGTGAACCCGGCGGTTGTCCTTCAAGTGCAAGATGACGAAACGCTTATCTCGATGAAACGCACTGAACCACTCGGACGGATGCGACGTTCTCGACGTAATCCCATAGCGGTAGCAATAGCTGTGGAACAGATTCTTGTTCGAGATCGCAGCGAAGCCTACACCGACAATAGAGGCGTTCATCAGGGACCAAGCTTGAGCGACGTTCGGCGTCCACCTCCCGATTGAGGCGAACTGGCCAATGCCTTCAAGGCCCCAGCGAATGCCCGCCGTCATCAACTGGACGATGACCGTGAAGATCAACGCTTGCACGACTCGCTCAAACGGAGACCGCTTCGGATGAGCGGTGAGCGAGAAATAAAGGCAGGCGGCGACGAAGCCTGGCAGCAGGTACTGGATGACCTGTACGAGATTAGCGGAGGTCCAATCCATGAGTCGCTGCTACCGATTTCCCTGCCGGCGGATGACTGTACGTCTAAACACCTCTCAGTATCGGGCTTTGGCTTGGAAAGGCAAGGGTTTTTTGGCCACTCTGCCAGGCCTCCGAAGAAGTGACGTAGACCCCACGACCTCACCGCCTCACGACCCCAGGCAGCCCCGGGGGTGGGGGTTCCGGCCCCGGTGATGAGCGGGCCGTTGATTGGAGATAGTAGAGCCCTATCCGCAGAGAGCGACCTCGGATTCTGGAGGCCGTGCGTTGGTGCGGTGGGGGGCATACGACTTAATCGTAATAGCCTCGCTCGAAAGCCAAGACAGCTTCAACTGGAGTGCTGGGCTGCGCTTCGTGGGATGGAGCGTAGATCGCGACACCGATGGCGTAAGATGTCACCCCCGCCTCGTCTTCTTCGAGACTGCTGTCCAACGCTTGTAGGAATGCCTTGGCTGTCGCATATGGCAAGCCAACTAAGTCGGTGCCGTTCATGCTCGCTTTGGACGGGGCGGATACCTCGACAGCCTCGCATACTCCCGGCTTCTTGTAGAAAACCTGGACTGAGTTCGACTCGAAGGCATCAGCTGGCACGTCCGAAGAAGGTGATTTCAGAAAAGATCGATATGGCTGGCCAACTGCACGCCTTACGTCGTCTTGAAGCATCCCAAATCGAATCGGCCCTGCTCCGGCGTATGAGATGATGTCGAGGTCCATTATATCTCTTAGTTACCGATATATCTCTTAGTTACCGATCTAATCATCAAGCATCTGGTTGATGCCGTCGTCGTACTTGTCCCCGAACTTACTTCGCAAGTCGTCAATGCCCAGTTTCTGGGCTTCATCGAATCGGCCTTGGTCGATCAGCTCTTTCTCGCGTTGCCTGAACGCCTTCGCTTCGCGAGAGCTACCGTAACTGCCGGTCAACTTGTGATCGTCGGGGTCTACTCGGACAACCGGGCCTTCTCGCTTCGGTAGGGGGCTCACGGAGTCCGATGGCATGTGGTGACGATGGCCACCGTCAGCCGGCACGTCCTTGTATTTGCCACCAGTCTTTGGGGCTGCGTCGAGGTCACCGTCGCCGCCGAACTTGCTTGTTGTGGAGGCCTTATCGGCGGACTTCTTCGCGTCGCGGGCATCATCGGCGAAGCCCAACGCCCTGTCGAGTCGTTTCTTGAGTTTCCCGGCACCCGCCGTCGCTAGGTTCGACGCCGACGAGGCCGCTTCGCCCCATTCGCCCTCCACCGCGTAAAGCCCCGCGTTCGTGCCGTCCGCCAGCAGCCCCGCCACCGGCACCTCCGACACCACGTCCAACGCCGCGTGCGCCAGGTCCGCGTTCTCATTGTACGAGTTGCCGGCCGCTACCAACCCCGCGTTGTACGCCTCGTCCGACGCGTTGGCGTCCCCCGTCAACAACGCCCGGTACCAGTTGCCCGGGTTGAACAACCCGCCGCTCCACGCCGAGCTCTTCGGCGAAGAGACCCGACCCACCGAGACGCTCGTCCCCGACGCCGAAGCCCCGCCCCCCTCGGTTTTGCCGCTGGTTGGCCGCGGGTTCGGGTCGTCGAGGTCGCCCTTCACCGGGTCATCTCCCGCGAAGGTCGTCCGCGTGTAGCCCGTCCTCACGCCGTCCTTCACCTTCACGTGCGAACGCTTCGTGCTCTTCACACCGTAATCATCCAGCGTGTTGTCGATATCGTGTGTCTGCTCGCTATCGCCCTCCGACGTGGTCGATTCGTTCGAAAACTTCGTCGTGAACTCCGCGTCGTGCGTGCTCCACTCCCGATCGTTGGTGATCCGATTGCTTGAGCCCGACGTCTCGGTCTGGTCGAACTTCGTCTCGGACTTGCCGTCCGACGTGTTCGTCAGCGTGCCCGATTGCTCCCGGCCCCCCGGGCCGTCGCTGTAGCTGCCGTTCTCGGTGGTCTTGGTGTTTGTCTGCCCCGTGACCGTTGTAATTGTCGTCCAGTAATCTGGTAACGCCGAAAGGGGTGGCGGATCTTCATAGCTCGTCGTGGTCGAGCTGCTCTCGCTCTTCGACTTGCCGGTGCTCTTGTAAGAGCCGCCGGTCGCCCCCTGCTCGCCGTTGTCGTGCGACGAGTTGTAGCTCGAATCGCTCTCAACAAAGTTCCTCGACGCGATCACGTCCCAGTTGCTGCCTATACGCGTCTCGCTGCGGCCCTTGGACTCCGACTTCGACTCGTGATCGACCGATGCCGAGCTGCTGTCTTCGCCGTGGGTAACGGTTTCGGTCGCCTCGCCCGAGCCATCGGTGGTCACCCGGCTGTAGCCTTCCGAGCTGGTGGCATACGACTTCGCGTCGAACTCCCACTCGTGCTTGTCGGTGTCGGTCC
>CAYGUP010000125.1:0-6295 GCA_964353155.1 uncultured Planctomycetaceae bacterium
AGTGGAGCTGACAGGGATCGAACCTGCGACATCCAGCTTGCAAAGCTAGCGCTCTCCCAACTGAGCTACAGCCCCTCTTAGTCACATAGTCTAGTGCGCGGATTGGGGGTCGGCCAAGGCCCCTGGGTGACAGGGGCGGAGTTTTTTGGGTTCGGGTCAGTTGTCTTCGGCTCGCCGCCAGGTTCCCGGGATGATCGCCATGGTGTCGCCGTTGCGGAAGCCGGGCGGGGGGTAGTTGAGGTAGAGGTCGTCGTAGTTGACCGTGTACCCGGTGTCGGAAACGAGCGAGCCGCAGACGAGGCCGCCGTCGATGCGGGGGAAGTCGATGCCCTCAAACCGAGCGGTGCCGCGGACGTAGACGAGCCCCAGCAGCCGTGACGGGTAGCTGTCGCTCTGGTCGCTGTCCTCGGTTCCCTCGTAAGGCGTTCCGACCGGGTTGAAGTTCGTGTCGAGACCGCCGAATCCTCCTTCCTTCATCGTGAGATTCGACGAGCCGATGCGGAAGTCGCCATCGACTAGCAGCACCGGGTAGTTGGCAACGGCCGGCTCCATCAGCAAGACGCTATCCGTTTCGCAATCGGTTCCCGGGTTGAGCAGCACCAGGGTGCCGACGATCCGCGACTCCTTGATCAAGAGGGACTGCCCCTGGCAATCGATGACGTAGATCCCTTCGGGGTTGGTTGCCCCGTACGGGTTGCTCGCCGGGCTGAGGACTTGCTTCTCGATGACGCGTGAGCCCGAGGCCTCCGGGAGGCTCGTGATATCGATCCATGCCCCCGTGGCCGTGTAGTAATCGAAGACGCTGTCGCCGGGCATCTCGCGGGGCGTCCCCTCGTTCTGCCACTTGCTGCCCGCAACCTGACCGGCGATCGCCCCGGTGGCCCAGGCGTCGCCTTCGATCGTGGCGTAGTTCGCGTTCGCGCTGATGGTGCCATTGGCGCTGACCATCTGATTCGTGTTGATGTCGTGCCTAGCGAGGATATCGCCGGTCGTCAGCGAGAAGCTGCTGCCTGAGTGCAACGCGGCCTCCAGGCAGGTCAGCCCGTCGCCGGCGGCCATCAGGTGGACCGACTCGACGGCGACCGCGCCACCCACTTCGCCATAGCCATACAGCGTGACGCCATCCGTGGTGTCGTCGACCAAGCTGCCGTCCGAATCGACGACGAGACACTCGAAGGCCCCCTCGCCGAAGGCGTGCGTGATCAGGTTTGGATCGGCTTGCAGGTCGGCGCGCCAGCTCGGAGTCTCCTCGATCCAATGGAGGCCGAACTCGATCGCCGAGCGGGCCAGCAGCCGGGCTTGCTGTTGATCGACTTGGTCGCCGGCGATCCGCAGTTCGAGGCGCGAGATCGAGGCGCCCGCCAACGCCATTACCGCGACGATCATCGTCACACCAAGCACGGCGACATAGATCGTTCCGCGGCGGGCCGGCGGCCTGCCTCTTCGGTTTCTTGGACGACTCATGGCCCACCCGCGTGGTTCAGCAGGGCACCGCCGCCACGGACCGTGCCGCCGCCGGTTTCGAGCGAGATCGAGAGGTTGGTGACCGCCTCGACCTGGATGCCCTTTGGTTGTTCGAGCGCGCCATACCTGTTACGAATCGATTTGAGTGACGTGACTGCGCCAGCTAAGTCGGTCACGGTAACCGTGATCAGTCGAGTGCCACCGTCATTCTTGCCATCGTCGGTATGCGTATCGTTGACCTTCTTCTGTTTCAGCTTCCCTACGACCACCGACCGGGTCCAACCGGCCGCCGCGCTGATCGCCGAGCCGTCGCGTGACTCGGGCGGCGAGGCGGTCCAGTCGTCGTAGTCGTCGAGGTCGTCGAAGTCCAAGCGGTTGGCGGTCGACTCGCCGGCTTCGACCCCGAAGTCTTTGAGGTCGGGGTCGTTGGTGGTGTCGGGGTCACTGTAGGGCTGAGCGAGGATCTCCGCCATCAACTCTTGGGCGAGCGTGTGAGCCAGTTGCTCCTCGCTTGCGGCGAGCCAGGTCTTGGTGGCGTTGCCGGCCGTATCGAGCGACGCGACCATCACCAGCCCCACCAACGCGATCGAAACGACCACCTCGATGAGCGAGAAAGCGCGTTGGCTTTTCAAACGGTTCATGCCGGCGGCCCTCAGTCCACATCCGGGGCGATGGCGATCGTGGCGGTCACGTACTCTTCTTGGCGGGTCAGCTCAAACTCCGCGTCGCCCGTGTCGCCGGCGACCTCCTGTATCATGTAGGCGGCACCGCCCGACGCGGTGTTGGTCCCGTCGTTGCTTTCGTCCATCGTGATTGGCGTGTGGTCGGCGATGCCGGGTGCATCCACGGTGACGCCGTCATCGTCGAACGCCCCGATGCGCAGCACCATCGATTTATCGACCGTTGTTGTCACGGCCTTAGCAGGCGGGAAGTTAAAGCTGCCCTTGTCGTGCGTCGAGGCGTTGATGGGGGCCGAGGGGTCGTGCCCAGTGAACCGCATCATCCAGGCATAAGCCCGTTCGCCAACCAAACCGGTGAAGGTCTGGGTGCTTCCCTCCGACCCCGAAGCGATCTTCCACCAGACCCCGAGCGTGACACTCGAGTCCGATTCCTGCATGGTGATCGTCGTCCAGCCGGCCGGCGCCGAGAGGGTGCCAGAACGAGGACCATCGGACGCGACCGCCGCGATGAGCAAATCGCCAGCCGCGGTGCCCGGGGGAACGTCGAGCGTGATCTCAGAGCCGTTGCTACTCAGCTTCGCCTCAGAGAAGCTCTCGTAGACGACCGCGGGAGCGTTCGAACCGATGGGCAACTCGGCGGCGGCGATGACTCGGGTCGAGCTCTCGAAGTCGAGTTGCTGCACATCCCGGATCAGGGGGATCGGCGTGGCTCCGTTCAACTCGTAGGTCAGCGGGTCGCCCGCCGTTCCCGACCAGGCATAGCGGAGCGATTCGGGCTGGTTGTCGCCGTCCCGATCGGGCACGGTAAACGCCAGGGCGGTCGCCGACCGTTCGGAGAACGCGATCGCTTCGCGGGCGTCGTCGAGCAGGCGTTGCAGGGCACGCGTGTTGCGGCCCTGGGCGGCGAGTTCGCCGTCGTCGAGTTGCATCGACTGGCTAGCGACCTGGATCGCCGACGACATCCCAACCAAGAGCACGCCCGCCGACGCGGTTGCTGTGAGCAACTCCATCAGCGTGTAGGCCGCGCGGCGGTTGTGCAGCGGGTGCGTCATCTGTCTCACCATGCCTCGTAAGCGGTATCGCCGAGGGCGTTGCAGGTGATCGCGATCCGGTGCCCGCCGCGTTGGAGGCGGACATAGCCGACCGCGTCCGGTGCGCCATAGGCATCGAACGAGAGGCTCGCCCCGCCGCCGAAGTCGACACTATCCATCTGCACCTCGTACGGCTCACCGCTCAGGTCGACTTGATAGGCGCGGGTCGAGCGGTCCAAGTTGGCGACTCCCGTGAGGGCGTAGCTATCGGTCGCGTCGGCGAAGGTGATGGTCGTGGCACGGCTGGTCCGACGCGCCTCGGAACGGGCGTAGCGGATATCCGCGGCGACGCGATGGGCGGCCGCATCGACATGCGTCTGGGCGATCGCGTCGGCGTAGCGCGGGGCCGCGACACCGGCGACGATGCCGAGGATCATCAGCACCACCACCAACTCGATGAGGGTGAAGGCCCGATGACCTTGCCCGGGCTTGGCTTTCGGCATGGCAGACACGGCTTCGATCACCCCTTAACCCCAACGAGTTCGTGCGGGAGCGAGAGCGTCTCGTCGCGTGGGGACTCGACTTGGCGGATCGGTCGCTCACGGCGCTGGTAGTTGTCCCGGATCCGATGGATGTCGTCCAAGCAAGCGAAGAAGGCCTCGATGCATTGCGGGTCCCACTGGGTGCCGGCCCCTTCGCGGAGGATCGACTCGGCCTTCTCGCACGGCATGCCGCTCCGGTACGGACGATCGGAGGTCATCGCATCGTAGGCATCGGCGACCGCCATCACGCGGGCGTCGAGCGGTATCGATTCGCCCGCCAAGCCATCCGGATACCCCTGCCCGTCCCAACGCTCGTGGTGGTGGAGCACACCGGGCAGGACGTATCGCAACTGGTCGATGTCGTACAAGATCGCCCACCCCTCATCCGGGTGCTTGGCGATCTCGGCGTACTCTTCGGGCGTGAGCCGGCCGTCCTTCTTGAGGACCGCATCGCTGACACCGATCTTGCCGACATCGTGCAGCAAACCGGAGAGATAGAGGTTCTCGGCTTCTTCAACTTCGTAGTTGAGTTGCTCGGCGATCCGCTTCGTGTAGAGGGCGACCCGCTCGGAGTGGCCACGGGTGTAGTTGTCTTTGGATTCGATCGCCGAGACGAGTGTCCGAACCATGCTGACCAGCAGTTGCTCCTTCTCACGCAGCAGGTCGATGTTCGCGGCGTGGGTGGCCAGGATCGACGCGGTCGTGGCGATCAGCGACCCCTCGCCGCTGCCGAACTCGCCGCTGGCGAGCTGCCAAGAGCTCTCCAGGCCGATCTCCGCCGACGGCACCCGATTGATCGCCAGCAGCCAACCGAAGTGCTTGTTCCCCGATACCATCGGGGCGAGTACCAACGAATTAACGCCGTCGATCCGATCGTCCTCACGAGTCGCCTCGCGTCCCGGCAGTGGGTCGTCCCCCCAGTTTTTCACCAGGGTTTGCTTGCTAGCCGAAGGCCCGAACCGCCGGACGAGCTCGCAGAGGGTCGCGTGTTCGATCGGGTGCGTTCCATTGACCGCGGCGACCTGCGGTGTGTAAGGGTCCTTGACGTTCGGCAAGCTCATGAACGCCAAGCAGCGTGCTCGGACGGTTGCGTTGAGGACCGGCAGCGTCGATTCCGCCATGCCGAGCAACTCGTCGTCCAGGCGTGACGCCGACAAGCGCTCGACCATCGAACGCAAGAAGCTGAGTTCCTCGAGGTCCGAGGCCAACTGCATGGCGAACGTGTTGTTCTCTTCTTCCAGCTCGACCCGGTCGGTGGTGGTGCGGTGCTGGCTCGCGAGGCTTTCGAGCAGTTGCTCAACCAGGTCGGCCTCGCCGGCCTCCGCACAGACCGTGACGACCGCATCGCCATGCTTGCTCAGGCGTCGGGCCACGATCGCCTGGCCGCTGGCGTTGAGCTGCGACACCGCCCGCGGCGATTGATTGGCGAGCTCCAAGAGCGAGAACGGGGCCGCTTGGGGCGATTGGAACGATTCAATCGAACGATTTACTTGGCACCAACTCCGCCCGTCGGCGGCTTCGGAGAGGTGTTTCTCATTCGAAGCCCACACCGCCATCGGTCGGCTTAAGGCGGCAGCGATCAGCTCCAGCAACGCGGCGTCCGCGGCGCTAACTGATTGCAGAGACGGGACTTGGAGCAAAGGAGGGTTCACGCGATAGCCCGGGGCAAGCCGAGTAAGGGGCAGACGATCTCCTTTAAAGCTAGCTCACGGGGGAATAAGGACCCGCTTGCTCACGATCGAAAAAGGCTTCGGGAATTCCCACAAACAGCGTGCCAGTCGTCACGCGCAGCATTTGTGACCTAGGTTTCGATGAACCCACACAAACCCGTGCGACGGGGCGTCACGAACAAAAGATGCCTCGCCCGCCGTACCTGAGACCGCCTTCATCGAAGCGAGATCGGAGACCCTAATGAAGACCCGCAGCGCGTTTACGCTTGTCGAGCTGGTTGTCGTGATCATGATCCTGGGCATCCTTGCCGGGGTCGCGGCTCCCAAGCTCCTGAACACCTCGAGCCAAGCCACCGAGAACGGCCTCCGCGCCACGCTGTCGATCGTTCGCAACGGGATCGAGCTCTTTGCCGCCCAGAACAACGGCGCCCTGCCGAGCGGCACCAACGAAGCGGCTTTCAAGACCGACTTGGCGAATTATGTTCGCGGCGATTTCCCAACAAGCCCCTTCGGAGCAGCCGACGCGACGGTTCAGATCGTGACCGGCACCACGCCGGCAGGCGACGGCTCCAACGGCTGGCTGTACAACTCCGACACGGGCGAGTTCGTCTGTGACGACGCTTCTTACGACAATTTCTGAGGAGCGATTGCTCACGTAGTTGGATTCCCTCTCATGTGATCGTCATGCTCGATGAAACCAAAGTCGCTCTGATCGCCGAAGACAACGCCGCGCTGCGGCGTGTCATTGGCTTCACGCTGCAGGCGGCGGGCTTCGAGGTGGTGACCGCGAGCGACGGCCTCGCCGCTTGGGAGACCGCCGAGCACCAGGCGTTCGACGTCGTTGTCACCGATCAGCAGATGCCCCATATGAACGGGCTGGAGCTGATTGAGCGGCTTCGGGCGTCCGA
>CAYGUP010000126.1:0-6225 GCA_964353155.1 uncultured Planctomycetaceae bacterium
ACGAAGTCGCTGGCGTCGGAGTTCATCGCGTAGCCGGCGATCTCGCCGTAGATCTTCGCGCCGCGGCGTTTCGCGTCCTCGTAGCGTTCGAGCGTGTAGATCGCGCCGCCTTCGGAGACGACGATCCCGTTGCGGCTCTTGTCGAACGGCCGCGACGCTTCCGCTGGGTTCGTGTGCTCGGCCAAGGCACCCTGGCTGGCGAAGCCGGCGAAGATGCCGAACGTGTGGATGCTCTCGGAGACGCCGCCGCAGAGGGCGAAGTCGCACTCGCCCAGCCGGAGCATCTGGGCCCCTTGGATCATGCCGGCGTTGCCGGCCGCACAGGCGGCACCGATTGTGTAGTGCGGCCCGGTGATGCCGAGGTTGAGGGTCACCTCGCCGGCCGGGTTGTTGGCCACGGTCCGTGGGTTGTGATGGTGCGACCAGACGCTGGTGTCGTAGTCGTAGCCGGAGATCTCGTGGATCTCGTTCTCGGTCTCGACGTTGCCGTGCTCGGTCACGCCGAGGTAGACGCCGACCCGCTCGCGATTGACGCTGGCCCACTCGACGCCCGAGTCCTGAATCGCCTCGTTGGCGCAGTAGATCGCGATGCTGGCCGCCCGCGTGCCGCGGCGGACGTTGCGGCGTTTCTGGTACTTCAGCTCGTCGAAGTCGCAAACGCCGGCGAAGGTCTTGCCGACGTAGCGGATCTCGTAATCGCTCACCCCGCTGCGGCCTTCCAGCAACGCCTGACGGTACTCCGCGAGCGTGTTGCCATTGGGCGAGGTCAGACCGATCCCGGTGATGACGATCCGATCGGTGGGGCTGCCCTGGCTGATCATCGGTGAAATTGCGGCGGGATCGGTTGCCCCTGTCGGGGCGTGGGGGTGCTCAGAAGATCGTCGAAACTACCGGCCGCTTAGGGGTTTGGCAAGCGGTGAGACCCGAACCAGACGCCCGTTTCCGGCGAATTGAAGCGTTCTAAGCGTTGGCTTCGGAAATCGCGGCCCACGCCGCCGAGCTAGCGATTGTCGGGGAATCGATTGAGGTTGATGCTCCGTTCATAGGCAGCCCGCTGCTTGGCGCGACCATACTTCTGGGAGATCGCCTCCCAGTCGGCGGCGGCTTGGGCGAGTGCCTCGGCGGCGGGGGTCCCTTCGAGGGCGGCCCGCACCTGCTTGGCGAGGGCCTCCAGGTACTCCTCGGACCCCGGCAACCGCGGGGCAAGCAGGAAACGCGGCATCCGCAAGGCGCCAGCCGATACCTCCGAGAAAGCCTTGGCGACCTCGCGATCGTCCGAGGCACGCCAAGCATCGCCGGCCCGGGCGAGGGAGCCGCGACAGTTCGCCACGTTGTTGCTCGCCGTACTGATCTGGCGGCTGTTGTCTGGCCCGGCGAGCCAAGCGGCGTAGCGAAACGCCGTGGCGGCATTCCGCGACGACCTCGTGGCAGCCACCAAGCGGCCGCTCGAAGCGAGGAGCGTGGCGAATTGGTTTGCCCTTTCCGCGATCGGCTCCCACTTCTCGGCGATCGGATCGAAGGATTCTTCGGCGGCGGGCATCACTTGCGGCTCGAAGTCGCTGTTCGCCGGCTGATCACGGCGAGGCCAAATGATCTGGGCCGACGAGTCTCCGTGGCTGGCGACATAATCCTCCAACGCCCGGACAAACGGGGGCTCGGCAAGCCGCGGTTCAAACGAATCCGAATCGAACAGCGTCGCCACCCGGCTCGGATGCACCGCATGGGGGGCGGCCCAAGCCAGAAAGCCGAGCGCCAACGCGGTGTCGTCACTGACCGGCTTCATCAGACTCTCGCTGATCGCAACGCCGTTCAGATAATGCAGCGGCGTGGGGCACCCTAGCGGCAGGGCCATCACCTCTTGGCCGTAGACGATCTCGTGGTCTCGGACGAGCGGCAGGAAGTCCTCGAAGCGGAGGTCTTCTGACTTGATCACGCTCGAACGGACCGGGCGCAGGGCATCCGCTTCGCAGAGCACACCGATCGCCCGGCTCGGGAAGACGATCAGATCGGCCTCGCCGGCGGCGGCTACAAAGTCCGCCTCGGCGGCGACATCAACGGTCTCGATTGTGCCGTCGGTCAGTTCTTTCCATTCGCCGCGGAGGCGGTCGATCGCGCGGCGGAGGGCCGGATCGCTGACGACGGCGACGCGCAACGTTACACTCGCTCGCGGCAGACCCCCCTCGGCGGATGGCTCGACCGGCTCCTCTCGGCTCGGGCAACCGGTGGCCAACACCACCAGACCGATCATCAACCCCGCAAGCGGCGAACGAATGAGCGTTTTTCTCGGCATCGACATCGGCACCTCGGGAACGAAGACGATCGCGATCGACGCGGCGGGCCAGATCCTCGCCAGCGCCAATGCATCGTACCCCTGCGAGCATCCGCGGCCGCTGTGGAGTGAGCAAGACCCGGAGCATTGGTGGAAGGCGACCGTCACGACGGTAAAGAAGGTTATCAAGGCGGCCAAGCTGAAGAATACCGACGTGAAGGGGATCGGCCTCTCGGGCCAGATGCACGGCTCGGTCTTCCTCGACAAGTCGTTCAAGGTGATCCGCCCCGCCCTGCTGTGGAACGACCAGCGGACGGCCGCGGAGTGCGAGGAGATCGAATCCCGAGCCGGCGGCCGCAGGCGGCTCATCAAGATGGTCGCCAACCCGGCCCTGACCGGTTTTCAGGCGCCGAAGATCCTTTGGCTGCGGAACAACGAGCCCCGCAACTACGCGAAGCTCGCCCACGTGTTGCTGCCGAAGGACGAGGTCCGCCGGCGGCTAACCGGGGGATTGGCGACCGAGGTCTCCGACGCCAGCGGCACGCTGCTGCTGGATGTCGTGAAGCGGAAGTGGTCGAAGCCGCTGCTCGGCAAGCTCGAACTCGACGCCGGCCTGCTGCCCGAAGTCTTCGAGAGCGAGGACGTGACAGGCACGCTCACCGCCGAGGCGGCCAAGCTGCTGGGCCTCTCGACCGACTGTGTCGTGGTCGGCGGGGCAGGCGATTGTGCCGCCGGGGCGATCGGCAACGGCATCGTGAAGAAGGGCCTTGTGAATACGTCGCTCGGCACGAGCGGCGTCGTCTTCGCCCACAGCGACGAGCCCGAGTTCGATCCGGCGGGGCGGATCCATACGTTCTGCCACGCGGTCCGCGGCAAGTGGCACCAGATGGGCGTCACGCTCAGCGCGGCGGGGTCGTTCGGTTGGTTCGCGGAGACCCTGTGCGGTGCCGACAAGAAGCAGCTGAAGAAGGGCGAGGACCTCTTCGAGAAGCTGGTCGCGGAAGCGGCCCAGCACCCGGCGGGCTCCGAGGGCCTCTACTTCCTTCCCTATCTGGCGGGCGAGCGGACCCCGCACGCCGACCCGAACGCCCGCGGAGCGTTCGTTGGCTTAACCCTCTCGCACGATCGCGGGGCGATGGTGCGGTCGGTCCTCGAAGGGGTCACCTACTCGCTGCGTGATTGCCTCGACCTGATGCGCGACCTCGGCGTGCCAGTCCGGGAGATTCGCGCGACGGGCGGCGGGGCGAAGAGCCCCTTCTGGCGTCAGATGCAGGCCGACGTGCTCGGCGCTAAGGTCCGCACCATGCAGTCAGACGAAGGACCAGGCTACGGCGTCGCGTTGCTGGCGGCGGTTGGCTGCGGCGAGTTCAAGAACATCACCGAGGCGTGCAACGCCACGGTCGCAACGACCAGCGAGACCAAGCCGAACACCAAGACCCGCAAGGCGTACGACGCCCGAGTCGGCGTCTACCGAAACTTGTACAAGCAACTCAAGCCATCGTATGACGCGATCGCTGAGCTATAGCGCTCAGTTATTCGCGGGCAGGCCCATCCCGGTCAGCGTCAGCGGCAACGCGGGGGCGACCGAGGGGCCATCCTTCGGGGCGTTGTAGTACGCGTGCAGGTCGGCGTGGACCTGGGCGGTTTCGATGCAGCGTTGGCGTGCGTCTTCACTCTCGATCAAGAGCCCCTCGAGCTCGGCGGCCTCCGCAGGGTTGAGGCCTTCGTCGAAGTAGAGCGACAGCAACTCGTCAACGCGATCGGTGGTGGGTTCGTACATGATTTTCGGGCGACTCAGGTGGGGGGAGTCTTGGGAGGGAGTGAGGCGGGTCCGACTCATCGAGATCCATGCAACGACCGCTGTTAGCGAATCATCGGAAAGTCGGCAAGGCCGAGCTTAGCAAACCCCGCGCCATTCGGCGGTTTCGTAGGCACTTGGCGTGAATCGACCGACTTCGGTAGGGTTTGTGGGCTCCGCGTCCTGCCCCGGTCCGCCGGCATACCGGGCACCCACTGCAAACCTAGCATGCGTTCGCCCGTGACCACGGATGGCTCGAAGACGTCCTTAAAGGAGGCGATGGATTCATCCCCTCGATTCCAGACGCAGGCAGAGCGTTCTTGGTTCGAGGCCGGGCTCGTTTTTTTGGTCTTCCTGGTCGTCGGCGGCGACCACGCCCCGATGGTCAACGAGGCCCACTACCTCTGCCGGCTGAAGCACTACTGGGACCCGGCCTTCTGTGCCGGCGACCTCTTCCTGGAATCGCCCGACGCCCACTTCACGGTCGTCTGGCTCTTCGGTTGGGTGACCAAGTTCCTCTCGCTCGAAACGACCGCGTGGGTCGGCCGCTTGCTCAGTTGGGGGCTGCTGGCGATCGGGTGGCAACGACTGATCGGCCGCATCACAACGACGCCCTTCATGGCCCCCCTCGCCGCCGCGTTGCTCGCCTACGGGATCGCGGCCAGCCAATTCGCCGGGGAGTGGCTCATCGGCGGATTCGAAGCGAAGAGCCTCGCCTACGGGTTCGTGCTGCTTGCGCTCGCCGACGCGATCGAGGGCCGATGGAATCGGGCGTGGCTCGGCCTCGGTGTCGCGAGCGCGTTGCATGCGCTGGTCGGCGGCTGGAGCGTCATCGCGTTGGCGGTGGCGTGGTCGTTCAGCAAGCCTCGCGCACCTTTCGCTTCGATGCTTCCCGGCTTGATCGGCGGCGGCCTGCTCGCTCTCGCCGGCGTGGTGCCCGCCCTGCTGCTCAATACCGAGGCGACCGCCGAGCAGGTCCACGAGGCGAACAATATCTATGTCTACTTCCGCCTGCCGCACCACCTCGCGTTGCTGACGAAGCAGTGGTCGTGGATCGCCGAGCACGGCATCCCCCACGCGGTGGCCGTTGGCCTGCTGGCTTGGCTGACCAAGACGCGTGCCACGGGCGACCGCCCCGCCCTGCGGTTGGTGGTCCGGTACGCCTGGGCGGCCGAAGCGATCAGCCTGGTTGGCTTGGTGATCGGTGCCGTGGAACCCGATTGGTCGGCGTCGATCCTCAAGTACTATCTGCACCGCTTGGCCGATATCGCCACGCCGTTGGCGATCGCGATCGTGGTCGTTCAATGGCTTGGAGAAGGCTTGGCGGCTCGCCGGCGTGTCGCGGCGTTGGCCGCCGTCTGCTTGGTTGGCCTCGCGGGTTGGCATCTGACGACCGTGACGATGAAGCGCCTCGACAAGCCGTTCCCGCCCGGCTGCCGCGGCATGCTCGACCCACCGGCCTGGATGGCGATGTGCGAGTGGATCCGAGAGAACACCGAGTCTGACGGGGTCTTCCTCACGCCCCAACGCGCCCAAACCTTCAAGTGGCACGCCCAACGGGCCGAGGTCGTCACACGCAAAGACATCCCGCAAGATGCGCTCAGCATGATCGAATGGCGGCGGCGGATCAGCGATATCTACCAGACCGGCGCGTGGCAGAACGGCACGCCGCGTTGGACGCGATCGATCGCATCGTTGGGCGCTGTGCGGCTGCGAGAGGTCGCCGAAACCTACGGGGCGGACTACGCTCTGGATCAGGCCCCGAAACGCGAAGCCGCCACGCCGCTCCGTCGGCGTGCCAGCCTGCCCATCCTGCACCGCGTCGGGCCTTATACGCTCTACGACCTGCGTCGCGCGGCCAAATCGCCTCCGGCAGGAGGTGTCTCCGACACCGATGGCGGCGTCCCGGCCGAACCTGCTTCGAAACCGAAATCGGCTTCGGAGAAGCCTCCTACAATCGCCTCTGAATAAACAGCAACCGATGCCCTCCGACTTTGAGCTCCCCAAGCAACCGATCCGCGCGATCGCCTTCGATATGGACGGCGTGCTCGCGAGCAGCGAGGACGTTTACTTGAAGGTTGGCACCGAGACGCTCCGCCGGCGGGGGAAGACCTTCGAGGACGACCTACGGCACGAGATGATGGGCCTCACGCCCGCC
>CAYGUP010000127.1:0-6106 GCA_964353155.1 uncultured Planctomycetaceae bacterium
CGTTGCTATGTCACTTCAGCGAAATGGGTTACGAAAATCTAAGTGCCATTCGTGAAGAGCAACCTCAGCGAGTTGGCCACAGCCGCATCTCAGCGAAGTTGAGGCAACCTCGGCGGATTCGCGGTATCCGGATAGGCATCGGTGTCAGTGACGCCTTCGCTTGCTTTACCCGACGCCAGAATGCACCCGGTTGGTCTGTTATTGGTCAGCTCCAAAACACGTATCAGGGTGTCGATCCGGTGTCACTGGCGGTGGGCATCGAAATGTCACGGTTTCCCTGCCTGATCGTCACAGCCAACGAGCCGAGGTAAGTGACAAAGAAGCACGAAGCGACGACCGGTGCCGTGACGGGAGCCAGCCACGTCACGAAAAGGGCGAGGTTCAACAAGGCAATCGCGGTGGCGGACTTCGTCAGACTGCGGATCAAGTACGGCAGCTTGAACGGCATGAGCATAGTGGCCGCATTCAGCAGGAAGGCAGCAACCAGGTACGGAGCTGGGTCGAACCCGATGTACACCGCGAGCACCAAGACGAACAGCAAGTGGCGGATCAGTTCGTTGGTAGGGGACCCGCCGCTGGCTTGCTCCGGGTCAAGTCGCGCCGTGCTCCGGATCACGATCGCCGTGGAACCAACGAGACTGGCGGCTAGGCAAACACCACCAAAGTGCATCCCGATCACCATCACAAAGAGGCTGTGACCGATGGCGTCGCACACGTTGTCGAGGTGAGCACCGAACCGACTCCGTATATTGAGTTTTCCAGCCAGGATGCCGTCTAGGTCATCCATCACGTTGCTGTAGATCAGCAGCGGGAGCAGGTACTGATAGCCGTCCTCCATAAAGAGGAGACAGAGTGGCAGCACCCCCAAGATCGAAACTGCATTGGCGAGGTTGCGATAAACTACATCGGCAAGCTTGTGCATCGTGCGTGGTTCCAGTTGATCAGTTTCTTGCCGACTCAGGGCGCGAGAGCGGTGTGCGCCGGGGCCTCGCCCGGGAAGATCCGTTCCGCGTCGTGGAGGTCCTCCAAGGTGTCGATCTCGTACCACCGGCCGCTATCGAAAGAGACCGCCTGCATAGCGAGGCTGCCGTCGGCCACCATCTCCGCGAAAACGGTCTCGTAGTACTCGTTCACGTTTCCGGCCGTCACGTGCTCGTCCAAACGCTGCGACACGCCCGCCCACGCCTCGACCGTGAAACTGTAGAGGTTGACCGTCTTGAGGCAGGTCTCGCCGGGGGCGTCGAGGACACCGATCTGAAAAGCCGCGACCTGCTGAGACTGATCGAGCGTCACGGTCGTCCCGTTCATCCATCCTTGCATGCCGGCGACCGCGATCCGACCGGGCTGCATCATCCCATTGAGCAGAGGCGTGTCGAAGACGAGGTCGCTCTCGACGAGCAGGAACGGCTCGTGGATAGCCGCTCTCGCAAGCCAGAGCGAGTACAAATTATTGGTCGTGGCGTAACGCGTGTTGACGACGTACTCGATCACTAGATCATCCTCCCACTCTTTAAGGAAGTCACGGATGCATTGATCGAGGTACCCCACCACGACGACCAAGCGCTTGAAGTCATGGTCTCGCAGGTTGCCGACGAGGCGTTCGAGGATCGCGACCCCGCTGACTTCCGACAGGCACTTCGGGGCGTCATCGGTTAGTGGGTGGAGCCGACTGCCGGTGCCCGCCGCGAGCAACACGGCGGTGGTAACCGGAGCGATATCTTTTTTAAGCAAGTGACATTCTTATGGCCAAGAGAGGGGGCATGAGACGAGGACCAGCTGCGACTAAAGGTTGCTATAGTTGCTACACTTCTTCGGCTTCGGCTCCTCGGGCGGGTCCGCGAGTTGCTCTTCGGCACGCTTTTCCTTTCGCAACTTGTCCGCTTCTGCGCGATTGCACTGCGGGTGAATCCCCCCGCGCGAGTAAGAGGCGTGACCGCAGACGGGACACTTGTCCTGTGCCGGAGGTTTGATGAGGGGCTCGGGCTTCTTATGCATCGCCTGACGGTCCTTGCGCGTGAGGGCGTCCGAGGGGGAACGCCGGTCTAGTCGGAGCCCGGTTGCAGGCAACCGTCCTCTAGCCTGCGATCTCTAGCCGCGCGCCGGAGAACGCCGATAGCAGGCCCTGCATCCGTCGATGTGAGACATCCGGGCCGTAGGCAACCCGGAAGCTGCAGTGGCCCGATTTCGGGCCGCACACGATCGGCTCGCTTGTCTTGAAAATAAACTTGGAGCTGAGCGAGACGAGCACAGCGAGAGCCGTTTCCAACCCCTCCACCACAACGAGACAATCGTATTGATTATGGCGTGGTAAAGTGTCGGGTGGGATCGCGGCTTTCGTTGTTTGCTCTCTTTGCGTTTAGCGTCGCTTCGATGGCTTGGGTCGCGAAGCACTCGCTTGCTGCTTGAAGCGTTGCGATACCGACTCGAATGGCATCCCCTCAACCAGCTCGTATCGCTCGGCTCGGACGAACCAGAATGCTAGACCGCCCGTGTTGTGCGATGGCTGGCCTTCGGAAGCCGTGGCCCGCACCCCCATCGATCCTTTACGCCCCGTCTTCCGCCACCCCCGTTGCTCCATGACGATCCTCACGACCACGCCGATGGCTTGCCGCAAACGCCTCGTCTCGATCGGGTGGACAGCCGCAAAGTAGGCGTCGATCACCGGGTTGGCCTCGAGCTCTCGGATCACCCCCGCCAACGCCGCGCGATCGTGGTGCACCTCCGACTCCTCCATCCGTCGTTGGCGGTCGCCATCGCTGAAGAAAGCCAGCACCTCATCAAGAGGTTGGGCCGGATTGCCCAAGACGTCCGAGAAGGTTCGACCCTGTCGATCCTCGGCGAAATCGTTTCTCGAAAGAACGACAGCTGACACTCGTAGGGGCTCCCTGCATGTTCCTGGTACGCAGTTGGATGGAGATCCCATTATTGTAACTGCAAAATGCCGTTCCGCAAGGGCTCGCGAGAACAGGCGACTAATCGCACCTTGATGGTCCCTACGGTTCCTCATACGGCTCTAGGAAGGTTGCGCCCGGCCGAAACGCTTTGCGATGCAGGGGCGAGTCGCCCGGGCGATCTTCGCGAGTCAGCCAACTGCCGAGGATGGACCAACCGTTAGCATTTATGGCCTCGCCGAACTGCGGGCGGTGGCGAAGATCTTTTGCGACGGAGCGGCCGAATCGACCGCGGGATGCACGGATCTCTTGGTCCGCTGACTTAGAACGTGCGACTGGCATCATGCTGGTCCGACCGAAGCTGCTGAGGTCGTAAACGCGAATGAGTTCATGACCAGCGCTGAATACCAAACAAACAAGAAGGGCCCCGCCCCTCGTGCTTGAGGAGCGGGGCTTTCGTTGGATGCCGGTGTGACTAAGCGGCCTAGCTTCGGCGGCGGGTGGCGAGGCTGGCTAGGGCGAGGCCGGTTAGTAGGGCCGTGGTGGGCTCGGGGATCGCGACCTCCACCACGCCGTCGATGCCGGCCGCGGTGCCGCCGGGGCGGGTCAGCTAGCCGGCGGCCGAGAGGATGAAGAGAAGCGATGCTTGTCGGTAGGCCGCCGACGCGGCGTGGGCGTTGGCTAGAAATAGAGAAAGCCCCCGGCCTGTGTGATAGGCCGGGGGCTTTCGGTTTCGAGTCACGAGTTAGCCGATGGATCAGCTATTCTCGTTCTCGTCGTCTTGGAGGTTGTCGATCATCTCCTTGATGCGATCGAGGTGCTGCTCCTGGTTGTTGAGGGCTTCCTCAGCGAACGATTGGAACTCCTCAGGGCCGGCACTCTGGATCGCCTTCAATTCGGCGATCGCTGCGGTGTGGCAGACACACTGCTGACCGAGGAAGGCCATATCGAACTCGCGGCCGTCCTTCTCGCTCAGCATCTCCTTGGTCATTTCAAGGGTGTTCTCGCAAGCTTGATCGGCGATCTTGCAGAGCGACTCGGGGACGGTCGCGGCCTGCTCGCGATTCTTGCTGTCCTGCTGCTTCAATTCTTTGAGCGACTCACTGAGCGACTGGTGCTCTTCGATGAGCGCTTTGGTGAATTGCTTCAACTCTTGGTTGTCGGTCTTGTCGTGGGCCATCTTGGCGAGCTCGACCTCGGCCTCGTTGGCCTTCATCAGCTTCTTGACGAGGGCCTCGTGGACGGTCGGGCCTTGCTGCTGCTGGCCTTGCTGACGGCTCTGGTCATCGCGGACCGGGCGGCGGGCTTCGTAACGCTCAGCCTGCGTGCTCACCATCCGCTTCGGTTGATCGCCGTTCGTATAGGGCGTCTGGGGGCGCGGCGTGTTGGGGTTGGTCGGCGTGGGCTGGAAGCCATTCGTGGTGCCGACGGCCGCCTGAACACCGGGCTGCGTTTCGATCTGAACGCCCGGCTGCGGTGTCGTTTGTCCGTTAGTCCGGACCGTGGTGCCGACGACGGAATCTTCTTGCGGATAAACGTCCAGCTTGCCGGTCTCGGCGATGGCCGAGGTTCCGGTGGCGATGGCAACGGCCATGGCGAGTGAGTAATAGCGATAGATCGACATGATGTAGAACTCCAGGGTTCAAATGAGTGGGTTTCGTTCGTCTCTTCGTTAGGGTTGAGACGCGACTGGTGGATTTGCAGATCGCATGCCAAACGCCACGGCGGGTTGCTAGCAGGTGCCTTCTCCGCCGAAACTTGCCGATCGGCTTGGGTTTCATTCTTTGCGGCCGGTCGGAGAGCGATCGGATGGATCGGCTATGAATCAGAGCGCCCCGACACGGCCCGCTGTCATGGGCATTGTGAATGTCACCCCCGATTCGTTCTCGGATGGGGGACGCTATGTCGAAGCGGAGGCGGCCGTCGAGCACGCGCTATCGCTCGTCGAAGCGGGGGCGGCGATCCTTGATATCGGTGGCGAGAGCACCCGGCCGGGGGCCGCGCCCGTCTCGGCCGATGAGGAACGGCGGCGGGTGCTGCCGGTCATCGAGCGGCTCGCCGAGGCGACCGACGTGCCGATCTCGATCGATACCAGCAAGGCGGCGGTCGCGCGCGAGGCGCTCGCGGCGGGGGCCGTGATCGTCAACGACGTGACCGGCTGCGAGGGCGACCCGGCGATGCTCAACGTCGTGGCGGACGGAGAGTGCGGCGTCTGCGTGATGCACATGCTCGGTACGCCGCGCACGATGCAAGACGCGCCGCGGTACGGCGATGTGGTTGCCGAAGTGAAGCAGTACCTCGCCGGCAGGCGTGACGCCCTTGAGGCGGCCGGCGTGCCGCGGGAGAGCATCACGCTCGATCCGGGGATCGGCTTCGGCAAGACCTTCGAGCACAACCTCGAGCTGCTGCGGCGGATCGGCGAGTTCCACGAGCTGGGGTGTCCGCTGCTGGTGGGTCATTCGCGGAAACGGTTCTTGGGGGAGATCCTGGACGACCCCGAAGCGGATCGGACCGCCGCCACCGTCGGCGTGGCGATGCATCTGGCGTCGGCCGGCGTGCAGGTGCTGCGGGTCCACGATGTGCGCCCGGTCGTCGAGGCCTTAAAGGCGTTCTCAGCCGCTCGTGGGGGGTAGCCGTAAGGACACTCGCGAGAAGCTCCCAAGGGAGGGCGAGGCTCCCGCCGAGCCGAACCCGGGTACCCGGCACGTGGCTCGGCGGGAGCCTCGCCCTCCCGGTGATGAGACGGTTCGGGCCACGCCAATTGCTTGTTGTTCGGTGGGTTGAGGCGTAGAAAGCTGGTAGGGAGACCTTCTAACCCACGGAGGGCGTCATGCTCCGCCCGCTCGCGATCGTTGCTGCGTTGATCCTGGTTGTCGGCCTGTGGGCCGAGTCGGCCGAGGCCCGCAATCGCCGGAACACGAACTACTACGGCACGCCCCGCCATGCGGGGGCGCGGATCTACAGCGGGGCCTATCAGGCTCAGCGGCCGAATAACGTGCGGACCTTCACGCTGCCGGGAATCCAGGGCGGCGGCTACTACGCGCCGTACGGCCGCTACGGGTATGGACGCGGCTATTACCCGGTGTATCAGCAGCCGATCATCCTCTACCCGCCCCGGGTGACTTACGGGTTTGGCGGCTTCTGAGGCGGGTTCGGCGACATCGGGGGCTCGCGGGCGAGAAGGGCCGGGGAATCGGGCTAATCGTTGAAGATCG
>CAYGUP010000128.1:0-6102 GCA_964353155.1 uncultured Planctomycetaceae bacterium
AGCACAGTAATGTGTTCAGCTGACCGGTACTAACGGACGAACGTTTGGCCACATTAATCAAACGCTTAGAGCTCCTGCTCCGAGCGGACGATTCAAGTGGAGCGGTGTGTCGATACAATCTATTGGCAACACCTGGCGCTCTTGCTCGAGCCCGTCAAAGACACGCACCTTGCGGTGCAAGGCGTGTTTGGCCTAACGGTCAGACACGGCTTTCTGGCGACCATATCCAAAAGGAAATACCTGTTCCCATTCCGAACACAGTAGTCAAGCTTTTGGAGCCGATGATAGTGTATACCAACGTGAAAGTAGGTATCGCCAGTTTTATAAAACCCTTTCGAGCTTCGGCTCGAAAGGGTTTTTTTATGCGCTGAACGCAACCGCCGTCACGCCGAGCCTCGCCCGAAGCCAGTTCAGCCGAGGTTAATCGCAGGACGGTACGTGTAGCGGCTACTTGGCGAGTTGCCCCTTGAAGCCGGCCGCCTCGAGCGAGGGCTGTTTCAAGGGGTCCGTGAACTTGAGCGCGGCGATCTCGTCGTACTTCAGCACGAGGAACCGCCCGCCCATCGAATCGGGCGTCACACGCTCTAGGACGACAAACTCGCTGCGGAGCATGAACGCCTTGAATTGGCACGGCTCGTTCAGATGCGTAACCACAATCCCACGGGTCGGGATCTCCTCGGGCCAATCCTCGAAGAAAGCATGCCACGCCGCTTTCGGCTTGGTGGACTCAGCCGGCTGCTGCGCCGCGGGCGGTTTCGCCGGTGCTGAAGCTGCCGCTTGAGTCGGCCGGGGCACAGGCGCTGGCTTTGCTGCTGCGGCGGGTCGAGCCGCGGCAGCCGCCGGCATGGTGGCCTTGGGAGCTGCGGCTGGCTTCGGCGGCACCGGGACGGGGGCTGGTGAGGAAGTGCTCATGCTGAGACGACTTTGGCTTGGCGAGACGCGGGGTTCAGAGTGCCGAATCAGCCCCGCTGAGGCAGGCTGACGCACTAAGAAACCTAGCTCACGAACGCCTCTCTAAGCCCCATCGGCCGCCGGCGATAGAAGCCATTAGGCCCTTCCAGCCGCTACGACCCGAAAAGGCCGCCCCGAGAGCCGATCTGGGCGAGTTCTTCGATCACCTCCAACCGGGCGTTGCCGCTTAGGCGGCTCTTCGGAAGCGAGCGGATCCACTCGAGCTTGGGCAGCAGGCCCTCTCGATTGGCGACTTGGATCGCCAGGCCGGGCCGGGCATTGGCCTCCAAGACCACAGGCCCCTTGTCCGCATCGATCACAAAATCGACGCCGATATAACCGAGCCCCAACGCGTCACCCAGCCGCATCGACGAATCGATGACGGTATGCCAATCGGGCACCGTGATCCCGGCGATCGGGTTGTGCGTGTCGGGGTGCACGTCGAGCACGCGGTTGTTGCGGACGCCGCCGTAGGTCTGGCCCGTTACCAGATCGACGGCGGCGGCGATGGCCCCCTGGTGCAGGTTGGCCCGCCCTCCGGATTCGTGGGTCGGCAGGCGGAGCATCGCCATCACGGGCACGCCCCGGTAGAGGATCACCCGGATATCGGGCGTGCCGCCGACGGAAACGCTGTCCAGCACCGGGTGGGTCACGATGCGATGCTCGATGATCGCGTGATCGGCCTGCCCGCCGAGCGAGTGCAGCCCGGAAATGACGGTCGACAAGTGGTATCGCACCTCGCTCCCCCGCAGGCCGCGGCCGCTGGGGGTGAGGAAGATCTCGCCGTGGTGCTCGGCGATGACCAGCACGCCCCGTCCGGCCGCCCCGCATGCCGGCTTGATGACGAAATCGGGGTGTTCGCTGATGATATCGACGAAGTGCCGCACGCCGCCGTGCGTGCCGATCACGCCGTAGGTCTCGGGGATCGGGATCCCGTGGGCGTCGCAGATCTCCTTCGTTCGCAGCTTGTCATCGACGCGCGGATAAAACCGGCGTGGGTTGGATTCGAGGATATAGTCCAGATTGCGGCGGTTGATCCCGAGGATCCCGCTGCTCTTGAGCTGGCTGGGCCAGACAAACCACGACATCGCACTCAATCCGTTTGCTTGGTGTCTGTTTGTCCGCCGCCCGTGGGTCCCTCGGACGCGGGCGGGTTGTTCGAGGGCTCTTGCTCTTCGACTAATCGCGGCGACGGGGCTTCGCCGACCGTAACCATCGCTCCCTCGCCGCGTTGTCCGACTTGATAGGCCGTCAAGCCGGTCGGGTCGGCCTTCACGAGGTCGCGGAACCGCCAGAGTTCGATCAATCGGTAGCCGGCGTAGCGGCCAATGGCGATGAACAGGGCGATCGTGATCAGGTGGACTTCGGGGTAAATCAGCGTCTGTTTACCCACCGACTCCCAGCTAAGAACCAAGTAGCAAACGGCCGAAACGCAGAGCGTGCCCGCCGCTAGTTGGATCGCGAAGCCGGCCCCGTCTTCCTCGGTGGTCACATAGAACCGCTCGATCAGAACCGTCACGATCACCAGCGGCAGCAGAACCGCGTTCGCACTGGGGGTCAGGGCCAAGTAGTCCAACGCCGAAACGCTGAACACAACGCACAGGATGATCGTGGTAAGAATGATGCTCAGCCGCGGCACCATCAGCAGGCGGAGCCGGCCAACCAGTGCCCGCCCGGCGAGGCCGGCGGCGACCACCACGGCCAGGATCCCGAGGCCGGAGCCCCAGTCCGCGTAGATGAAGCTCACGGCAAACAGGGCCGGAGCGAAGGTCCCGAAGGTCGGGATGCCGACAATGTTCCGGAAAAAGGCCGTGATTAAGGCCCCAAACGGGAGCAGCAAGAGCAGCGAGAGGACTTCGTGCATCTCGACCGGCAGGCGTGTGATATCGAACATCTGGGCCGGGTGCCGGCTTTCGCGACCGAGGACCGTCTCGGAGGGGCCAAGCCGGACGATCGAGAAACGGGTCTTCAGGTCCTCGGCGGGGGCCGATTTGCGGGTTTTGACAATCTCCTCGCCATCGATTCGGGCAGCCAGGAAGCCAGAAGGAAGCCGGCGGGCGTGCCCGTAATGGGGGTCGAACGGCCACCAGCGGGCCTCCTGAAAGACTTCAACCCAGGTATGGGGAGTCACTTCGGGCTGCTGCTTCAGCTCAAAACCGGTCACCAACCTCGCGGGGATGCCCGCGGCTCGGCAGAGCGTGACCATCACCCGGGCCTTGCCGGTGGGCGTGGCGACGCCGTCGGGGCGCAGCGTGCCCAACACCGTGTCGCTGGCGTTAGAGCCCGCCGGGGCGGGGCGGAGGTCGCGCGAGCAGTATTCGAAGATCCAATGGAGGACCTCGGTCTTCGAGTCCGACCCGACTTCCGCCTCGGCCCGGCGGATCAACTCCTGGACGCTGCTGCTGCGGGTCGGGATGACGGTCCGCTCTTCCTGCAGATACCTAGCCTGCGCGGCGGCGGAGAGGCTGGTCAGCGGGGGCTGGCCCCAGCCGCCGGTCGGCCTCAAACGGGCGACAAACCCGGCCGTCACGCGGTAGTTGTTGCCCGGCTGACGCGTCGAAACCAGCAGTTCGCGGGTCCCGCTGTGCTTCAGGCGGCGGAGCCGTTCCTTGAGCCCGGGATGTGCGAACTCTTCGTTCTCGATATGGACGTAGTCGCTATTCGCCGGCCGGGCCAGCCGGACGACCGTCTCGTCGGAGGTGGCCTTGAAGCTGACATCGTAGGTGAGCCGCCATTGGCTCTCCTCGAGCGAGGTCTTCTCCGCGGCGCGACTGGCATGCCGTGTCGCGATACCGACCCCCCCAATGAGGAGCAGGGCAGCGATCGCTATTTGGCTCAGAGAGCGGCTGCTCACGGTAGACTTCTATCGTGGTGGGGGGGAGCGGGGAATAGCGGCGGGCTGCGGGGCGAAAGCTAGGGGACAGAGCTCCCAACATTCCCTAGAATATAGCCCAGCTTCGACGACCCGAATCCCCTGGTTCGACTATTTGCCCCAACCGCCGAAGCCAGACAATCGTTACCCAAGCCAACCTCACGATGCCAAAGACCCCCCAGAACGCGGACAACCGGCGGAATCGCACCCGCTGGTGCCTGCTGGTGCTGCTGAGCCTCCAGCTCGCTTGGGCCCCGGCAGTCGTGGCGGCTGAGGAGTCTCAGGCCGAGGCAGCCGCAGCCGAGCCGTCCGAAGAGAAGCCGCCGAAGACCGGCCTCGAGGCGATCCAGCCCGAGAACGACAAGTGCAAGAAGGATGGCGAGAAAGTCGTCATCGGGGCCACCGCCGAGTTCGCCGAAGAATCCTCCGGATTCCTGTACGCGGCCCGGATCGATACCGGGGCGACCACCTGCTCGATCCACGCCGAGAAGATCAAGGTCGTCGAGGGCGTTGAGGTGAAGAAGAAGGGCAGCAAGCAGATGCAGAA
Organism: uncultured Planctomycetaceae bacterium; assembly: GCA_964353155.1. Classification (GTDB taxonomy): domain Bacteria; phylum Planctomycetota; class Planctomycetia; order Pirellulales; family Lacipirellulaceae; genus Botrimarina. Next base: position 4,371 of record CAYGUP010000128.1, read on the forward strand.
GAATATCGGCCGGAAGGTCACTTTCGAGCTCATCGATGCCAAAGGCAAACGCAAGCGGGTCGAATCGACCATCGCCGACACCGTCCGGGTCAAGACGTCCGAGCGCAAGGAACGCCGCTACAAGGTCTGGCTCACCTTGCGCCACGGCGAGGTGCAACGCCGCGTCCATGTGACGCTCAACGATCGATCGCATATGGCGTACCCGCTGCTCATCGGGCGCAACTTCCTGTGCGGCCGCTTCCTGGTCGATGTCGAGCAGAAGAAGACCCCGATGCCGAGTTCAAAGCCCGATAAGGCCGTGGCGGCAAACGACGCCAAGCGATCGGCCGCCGACGGGAGCTGACCGGAAGCCCACCTGACCGATTGATGTTGCTCGGCGACGTGCTAGCCGCCGCCATGAAGTCGAGGGTCTCAGTCTCCTTCCATATACTCCTGAACCTTCAGGAAGCTTTCCCGCACTCGGTTGCCATGGTCAAGCGACAAGTCGCACTCGAAACGGACGAAGTGGTAGTGCGGGTGCAAAACATGACCGACTCCCCAGGTTAAGCCCTGGCCTGGCTGCTCATCCACATCGGCGAACTTCCCGGGGCGATAGGCCCCGCCTCCCTTGGGGACCGTGAGCCCTTGGATCACCGGGTGGAAGTTGATTCCATCCTCTGCGAACAAGACGCTGTTCCTCTCCGCTCCTTCCGGCAGCGTGGCACAGACGCCGTTGCGGTAGGGCCAGACCATGCTCCCGTGCCCACCCATCAGCACCGGGTTGCACTCGGATTTTATGTAGGGCCCCGCGGGGTTCTCAGCGATCGCCACGCCCGTGGCGAGGGGGATATCGGCATGCTCCTTGTTGAACTCCCCTGGTGAGATGTTGGGCTTCCAGGGCAATCGGCCGTCGCTCTTGTAGTACAGGAAATACCGGCCCCCTTTCACAAAGAACGTCGGTTCGTGGAGGACCTCGCCATCCCACGCATCCTCGGGGCCGGGTTTCAGGATCGGTTTGTCGAAGGCTTTCCATGGGCCCGCCGGCGAATCCGCTACCGCCATGCCCAGGACATTCGGAACGAAATCACCGGCCGTCTTGAAGCTCTTCGCCCATCGGGCGTGATCGGTGCTTTCGGCCGCCTGATAGCACAGGTAGTACTTGCCATCGGCAACCAGAACGTCCGGATTGAAGACACTGCGGTGGTCGTAGCGGCCCTTCGGGCCGCGTGGGATAGCAACCCCTTGCTCCTCCCACTTGTAGCCATCCGAAGAGGTGGCATACCACACTTCGCACAGGTCCCAATGGAACGCTCTTGAGGAATCATCGGCATCGTTTGGCCCCACCACCTCGGTCTGGGGCTGAGGCTTGGAGTACCACATGTGATACAGGTCGCCGACCTTGATCACACTCGACGGATAGTAGCGTTCCACGCCCTCATCGAAGTTGAACCCTTCGAGCTTTACGAATTTGAACTGGGTATCGAACTCGTTGAATCTCTCGTAACGGACTTTGCCCTCACGAAAACGCCGGTAAGCCGCGCTCTCGCACGCCTCGGACTCGCCCGAGCCGGTCTCGGCGCCGATGGTCTGAGCCACCACGGCGGTTCCACTAACAAGCGTGATGCCGAGTACCAACGAAGCCCAAATAGAGAATCTCAGCATGTCTGCGGGGAGTGCTTTGCGTGCCGAGGTGCACACCACGAATGGCACTTAGTTTTTCCTCGCGCCTTTGGTCATGGCGAGTTTCGCTTGG
>CAYGUP010000129.1:0-5793 GCA_964353155.1 uncultured Planctomycetaceae bacterium
GATCTACACCAATCGCGGCGTCGGCACGCAGATTACCCACGAACCCGCCTGACCGCTGGGCTGTATCCCTGCAGCGACCGGCTCGATAGAGAACCTGAGAGAGAGAAACCGCCAAGACGCCAAGAGCGCTAAGGCGATACCCAAACATTCCCTTGGCGCTCTTGGCGTCTTGGCGGTTCAAAAAGAACGAGAGCGATGAGCACAGCAGCCGAATCGATGTCGCCCGCCACCGGCGACCTGTTCAGCAAGTACGTCGTGCCGAACTACGGCCGGTTCCCCGTCTCGCTGGTGAAGGGCGAGGGCTCTTGGGTCTGGGACGACCAGGGCCGCAAGTACCTCGACTTCTTCCCGGGCTGGGGCTGCAACCTGCTGGGCCACTGCCCGCCGGCGGTCGTCCAGGCGGTCCAAGAACAAGTCGCCACGCTGATCCACGTGCCCAATAGCTGGTACATGGAAGCCCAAGGCCAATGGGCCAAGATGCTCAGCGAGCGATCCTTCGGCGGGCAGGCGTTCTTCTGCAATTCGGGCGCGGAGGCCAACGAGGCCGCGATCAAACTGATCCGGCTCCACACGCCCGAAGAACGCTACAAGATCATCACCTTCACCGGCGGCTTCCACGGCCGGACGCTCGGTGCCACGAGTGCCACCGCCCAGCCCAAGTACCACGAGGGCCTCGGTCCGCTGGTTCCCGGTTTCGACTACGCCCCGTTCGGCGACCTCGACGCGGTGCGCGAACTCGTCGGCGATGAGACCGCCGGCATCCTCGTGGAGCCGATCCAAGGCGAGGGCGGCATCCGCCTGCCGCCGGCCGGCTTCCTGAAGGGCTTGCGAGAGATCGCCGATGAGCACGGCCTCGTCCTCGCCTTCGACGAGGTCCAAGCCGGCACCGGTCGGACCGGTGAATGGTTCGCCCACCAGCACGCCGACCTCGACGGCGGCACGGTCGTCCCGGACATCATGACACTAGCCAAGAGCCTCTGCGGCGGCGTCACCGGCGGGGCCTTGCTGACCACCCACGAGATCGCGCCGAGCCTCCGCCCCGGCATGCACGCCGCCACGTTCGGCGGGAACCCCCTGGCCGCGCGGGCCGGCATCGCCACGCTCGAAACGATCGAGCGAGAGAACTTGCTCGACCGCGCCAAGCAACTCGGCGAGCTCTTCAAGCAACGCCTCGCCCCGCTGGTCGACGAGCTGCCGTTCGTCCAAGGACTGCGGGTGTGCGGCCTGATGGTCGGCCTCGAACTCTTGGTCGAGGGGGCCCCCTTGGTCGCCGAATGCATGAAGCGTGGCCTGCTAATCAACTGCACGCAGGGCAAGGTGCTCCGGCTCCTGCCAGCGATGACGCTCACCGACGCCGAGCTCGACCAAGGCTGCCAAATCCTCGCCGACGCCCTCCGCGAGCACGAGGCTTAAGCCCCCGGAGTCGATCCTGCCAGTCGCGAAGCGCGTGATTCCCACTTCCCCATTCCAACTTCCCACTTCGAATGCGTCACCTCATCACGCTCGACGACGTCTCAGCAGCCGAGATCGAAACGATCTTCGCGCTGACCGCCGACCTGAAGAGCAAGTTCCTCGAAGGCATCCGCGAGCCGCTCCTGCCAGGACGCGTGCTCGCCCTGTTGTTCGAGAAGCAATCGCTGCGGACGCGTGTCAGCTTCGAGGCCTGCATGACGCACCTCGGCGGTGGGAGCCTGATGCTTGGGCAAGACACCGGCTTCGGCAGCAAGCGGGAGACCATGCAGGACTTCTCGCGGGTGCTCAGCCAGATGGTCGATGTGGCCGTCATCCGCAGCAAACGGCACGAGACCGTCACGGAGTTCGCCAAGCACGCGACCTGCTCGGTCATCAACGGCCTGACCGACCTCGCCCACCCGTGCCAAGCGATCGCCGACCTGTTCACTATCAAGGAACACTTCGGCACACTCCAAGGCAAGAAGCTCGCTTGGATTGGCGATGGGAACAACGTGGCGGTGAGCCTCGCCCGCGGCTGCGCGAAGCTCGGCGTCGAGTTCGTCATGGCCACGCCCGACGGATACGAGATGGACGCCGCGTTCCTCGCCGAGCTCAAACAGAACCACCCCGAGGCGCGGGTCGCCATCACCAAGGACCCGTTCGAGGCCGTCGACGGCGCGTCCGCCCTCTACACCGACGTCTGGGCTAGCATGGGGCAAGAGGCCGAAGAGGAGCAACGCCGCAAGGACTTTGCCCCGTTCCAGGTGAACGAAAAGCTATTCGCCGCCGCCCCGGACGACGCGATCTTCATGCACTGCCTCCCCGCCAAACGCGGCGAAGAGGTGACCGACGGCGTCATGGACCACGAGCGAAGCCTGATCGTCGAGGAAGCCGGCAACCGCATGCACGCCCAAAAGGGCATCCTGGTCTGGCTGCTCGGCTCACACGGCAATGGGTGACGCCCGCCTTTTCGCCGGCTGCTGAAAAAAGAACCACGGAGTCACGGAGGACACTGAGGGGTCTTTGATGTTGTCACCAAGTTAAGGAGACAGCCGCCCCTTGCATGGAACCGCTTCGGCAGTTTCACGCCGACGCGTCGTAGAGTTAGTCAGTTTCGTCCATCAGGCGATTTGCCCGACGGCATTTAGCTACGAAGCCTTTTTTTGCTATTCTGCAGGTATTCGGAAGTAGCCCTGCTTCATTTGCCCAGCTAGTAAGAACTTGCAGCTCAGTGCAATATGCATCTTGCGACAGTTCAAATGACGAATGAATCAAGCAATGTTGAGGAGCCGAAAGAACGTGCGTGGCTGGCCCGTCCGTGTGCGTTTTACCAATCTCAACGTATGCCGATTTTTGCGTCGTTTTCGCCGTTATCACGTTTGTCTTGATTATCGTTGTTCCGATGATGCCAGATACGCGTCATGGGCATGTACCGGACGGTGTAGGAGTGCCGTTGGATGTTGAATTCGCAAAGGATGTGGAAACATTTCCTGCGTGGCTTCGCTTCACGATTTATTTGAGGTGTAGCGGTTGGTTAGTCTCTTTGCTGGTCAGTGCTCTGGTCGGAGGAATCACAGGATTTGCATTGTTTTCCTTTACGAGGGCGTTCGTTCGCAATTAGCTCTGCACCCAAATGACTGGTGGTCCTCCCTTGTTCAAACCACCGTGGGCGTGACACACTTCCCGCATATACGGCAGCTCCAAAACTGCTTCGGCTTCATCGTTCGACGCACTTTTTGAACAGCAAGCCGTACCCCGTAAGTAGCACGGGAATGCACGTTCCGCGACATTGGTACTTTTCGGAGCGTTCCTGTCACGCTGCGGGGTGTCTCGCCCTCCTCCTCCGTGCCCTCTGTGGCTCCGTGGTTACTTCTTGAGCTAACAGACCGCGCTGGTCGGCTCCCTGACGGTCGCGGCTCAAGCAAGGATGGTTGGCACACGGTTACGCCGTCCGCTGATCCGTCGTAAGCTGCTCGCCATGAGCACCACACGACACGACGGCCGCGCGCCGAATCAACTCCGCGATCTCAAGTTCACCCGCGGCTACGCGTCGGCGGCCGCCGGCAGCGTGCTGGTCGAGTGGGGCAACACTACCATTCTCTGCACGGCGAGCGTTGGCACCGACACGCCCCCCTGGCTGGCCGGCAAGGGCCGTGGCTGGGTGACCGCCGAATACAACATGCTGCCGGGCTCGACGAGCCCTCGCAAAGCACGCCGACAGGACGGTCGTTCGACCGAGATCCAGCGGATCATCGGCCGCTCGCTGCGAGCCGGAATCGATCTGGAAGCCCTCGGCGAACGGACTATCACGATTGACTGCGATGTCCTCCGCGCCGACGGAGGCACCCGCACGGCGAGCATCACCGCGGGCTGGATCGCCCTGCGTGACGCGATCGCAACGATCACCGACGAGGACGGGGAGCTCGTCTTCGATGTCGATAAGATCGTCGGCCCCGGCTGCCCGCTGACGGGCAGCGTCGGCGCGGTGAGCGTTGGGCTGGTGAAGGGCCAAGCGGTGCTCGACCTCGACTACCCGGAGGACTCAACCGCCGCGGTCGATATGAACGTCGTCGGCACCGGCAGTGGAGACCTCATCGAGGTCCAAGGGGGTGGCGAAGGAGCCACGTTCACTCGTGAGCAATTCGACGAGCTGTTGACCCTGGCCACGGAAGGGCTCGGCATGATTGCTGCCGCTCAGCAATCAGCTTGAGACGCGAGAGTAACTGTGAATCGAGCGGCCGGAGGTTAGAACGCACCACCGCCGCCACCGAGTCCACCACCGCCACCGCCTCCAAGGCCGCCACCACCGCCACCGCCCAGACCTCCGCCGAGGCCGCCGGCACCGCCACCAATCCCACCCGCTCCGGCACCGAAACCGACCGGGTCGGCCTGGGCACCCGCCGCGGCGGCGAGTTGTTGGGACGGGTTGACGCCACCGCCCGAGAACGAGAACTGAGCGATTTCACCGATCACCGAGAAGACCGGTGTCGGCGAGACGCGCACGTACCGGCGGTCGGCCGACACGACGGCTTGGGCACCGAGTTGGACGCCCTCTTGCAGCACGGTGATCTGAGGCTGGAAGCCAACCGCCCCGCGACCGGCCAGGGCCTGTCGGCGTTGGCGGCGTTCTTCGGGTCGGAGCGAGACATTGCCTTCGTCGGCTAGCGAGTTGATCCGTTGGGCGACCACCGAGCGGGCGATCACCTCTTGCCGCTTGAGGGCATCGGCGAGCTGGTGCTCTTCGATCGGCTCGACCCGACGCCCGACCGGGGCGTTGAACTTGGCCATCGCTTTGTTGTCAGCGAGGCGGACTTGTTGCTTCTGGGTGCTCTCGGCCTCGGTGCCCGCGGCGACCGTGATCTCGATATTGACCGCGTCGGCGACGACATCGCCATGGACCTTCTCGACCAAGACCTCGTAGTCGCCAGCGAAGCCTTGCGGGCAGACATAAGTCTCGGAGCGGACGTTGCCGTCCGACTCGCTCGCCGAGCCCTCAAGGCGGATCCCGCCGGCGGAGGTGCGGTTGGCTCCGACCCAACAGACGCTGCCGGTCGGCTCCTTCACGGAGAGGTCGATGTCGGCGTCGCCGGTCCAAGTCACGCGGACAACGCAATCGCGGCGGCGAGCTTCTTCGAGCTCTTGGCGATACCGCTCGGCGAGGCGTGGGTTGCTGCCGTTGTCGAGACGGGCCGTCAGCGACTTGCTCGCTCGATCCGCTTCGTCGGCGATCGTCTGCATCTCACGGGGCCACGCCCGATTGAGGATAGCGGTCGTCGTCCAGCGGAGGGATTCGATATCGTCCGATCGCTTGGCGGCCGCCAGCGCGGGGCCAAGGATCTCTTGCAGCAACGGAGCGCGGTTCAACGCCATGCGGTAGACCTGCACGCCACGCCGATCCATACCGAGGCCGACCAAGTACTCCGCGATCGCGACGAGTTGATCCGGCCCGTCGGCCAAGTCGGCCGCGGAGACAATGGCACGCTCAACGTCGGCTTGATCCGCACCGGCGAGTTGCATCGCAAGACCAAGCGACTCGTACATCCACGCCTGCTGCTTGCCGGCACGGATGCCGGCGGAGATCAGGCTGGCGGCGTCGCCGAACCGTTTCTGCTTCATCAGGCGGCGGGCCGCCGAACGGATCGCCGCTGGGGTGGCTTCTTCTTTGGCGTAAACCGCGTCCCATTGCGAGTCGCTTGCACCCGGGGCCGGAAGCCACAGGTTGGCGCTCGTGGTTTGGGTCGGCTGGGGCGAGACAACCGCTCGCTTCGCCGGTGCGGGGGCCGGTTCGTCGGTTTCGATCGACAGTTTGCGGGTTGGGGCCACGTCGGGGACGCTAAACGC
>CAYGUP010000130.1:0-5721 GCA_964353155.1 uncultured Planctomycetaceae bacterium
CCCCGGCACCGGCTTCCTGGCCGATACCTGCCAGCAATGGGAGACCGCCGGTGCCCCCGCGTGGGAGGCCGGCCTCCGGGTCGTCCAACTGCGGATCGGCATCGTGCTTAGCCCCGATGGCGGCGCGCTGGCGAAGATGCTGCCGGTCTTCAAGATGGGCGGCGGCGGCGTCCTCGGCTCGGGCGATCAGGTGATGAGCTGGATCGCGCTGCCCGATCTGGTGCGTGCGTTGCGATTCGTCGGCGATGTCGAACACGTCCACGGCGCCGTGAACGCCACGGCCCCCGGCGCGGTGACCAACCGGGAGTTCACCAAGACCCTCGGCAAGAAACTCAACCGCCCCACCGTGCTGCCAGCCCCGGCGTTCGCCCTGAAGCTGGCATTGGGCGAGATGGCGAGCCCGCTGCTGCTAAAGGGGGCCCGCGTCGTGCCACAACGCCTCACCGAAGCGGGCTTCGACTTCGAGTGCCCAACGCTCGAGTCGGCGCTGGATCGGGTGCTGGGTTAGAGGCCACGCCGCGACTAGCTGCGGGGCTATCGGGTTGCGGGTATCCGGCATTTGTAGCGAGGCCTGATGCCCTGCTGTTTGCTTCCGCGTGAATCCTCGGGTTTGGTTGCCGGATAGAGGCATCCCGAGCCCATTGTGTGCCACGGCGGCCTGGGTAGACTTTAGGGGCTGTAACAGCTTGTACGAAATGGTTTTACGCCCGCGGGCGTAACTCTTGCCTAGCTGTCTCAGCCCGCCCTTCGGATGGCGTCGATAAGCGGTTACTCGCGGCTCTCGGTTCGGCTCCGGCCAGAACCATGGGGGCCACTATGGATCGACCCCAATCTCCCAGCCTGCCCTTACTCAGGAACCGCTCCGCCGATGCACTCCCAGGTCGTAGTTCTAGGTGGCGGACCCGGCGGCTACGCCGCGGCGTTCTTGGCTGCCGACCTCGGGATGGAGGTCACGATTGTCGAGGCCGACTCGCGACTCGGCGGCACCTGCTTGCTGCGGGGCTGCATCCCGAGCAAGGCCCTCCTGCACACCGCCAAGGTGATCTCCGAGGCCGAGGAGCTGGCCCATTGGGGCGTCAGCTTCGAGAAGCCCAAGATCGATATCGACAAAGTCCGCGCCCGCAAGGACGACATCATCAAGACGCTCTCCGGCGGTCTCGGCAAGCTGGCCGACGCCCGGAACGTCAAGAAGATCCACGCTCGGGGCGTGTTCGTCGATTCGCAGACGCTCAACCTCGAGCCGATCGACGGCTCCGACAAGACGACCGTCGGCGATGAGCGGCTCACCTTCGACCATTGCATCCTGGCGACCGGCAGCGTGCCGGCGATGCCGAAGTTTCTGGACATCGGTTCGCCCCGCGTGGTGAGTTCAACCGGGGCGTTGGCGTTGGAGGATATCCCGGAGTCGCTGCTGGTGGTTGGCGGCGGCTACATCGGCCTCGAGATGGGCACCGTCTATGCGGAGCTCGGCTCGAAGGTGACCGTGGTCGAACTGGGCGATGGGCTGCTGCCCGGCGCCGACCGCGACCTCGTCCGCCCGCTCGCTAAACGCGTCAAGCAACGCTTCGAGAAGGTGCTGCTCAAGCACAAGGTCAACGGCCTCAAGGACGCCGGCGACCATGTCGAGGTCGAGATCGAGGGCGACGAGATCAACGGCACGGCCAAGTTCGATCGCGTGCTGGTGTCGATCGGTCGCTGGCCCGTGTCGAAGGGCTTCGGCCTGGAGAACACGAAGGTGACGGTCAACGACCGCGGCTTCGTCGAGACCGACGACCAACAACGGACCAGCGATCCGCATATCCTCGCGATCGGCGACGTCGCCGGCGACCCGATGCTCGCCCATAAGGCGGCTTACGAGGGCCGCATCGCCGCCGAGGTGCTCGCGGGCAAGCCGGCCGCCTTCGATGCGATGGCGATCCCCGCTGTTGTGTTCACCGATCCGGAGATCGCCTGGGCCGGCCTCACCGCCGACGAAGCCAAGGCCCAAGGCCGCCAGGTCGAGATCGCGACCTACCCGTGGCAGGCGTCGGGCCGCGCCCTGGCCAACGGCCGCACCGACGGCCTCACCAAGTGGATCGTCGATCCGGAAACGGATCGGGTGCTCGGCTGCGGCATCACCGGCTCCGGCGCGGGCGAGCTCATCGCCGAGGCGGTCCTGGCGATCGAGATGGGCTGCAACGTCCACGACATCGCCGGCTCGGTCCACCCGCACCCAACGCTCAGCGAGACGGTCGCTTTCGCCGGCGAGGTCCACCTCGGCACCGCGACCGAAATCTACAAGCCAAAACGCAAGTAAAAAAACTCACCACAGAGAACACAGAGGTCACCGAGAAACTGAAGGATGAGGGCGCTAGGCTCTCCGTGTTCTCGGTGCCCTCTGTGGTGAATCCTTCAAGGTAGCCATCCATGGCCAGCGCCGACGTGACCAACCCCGCCTCGCCAATCCCGAACGACCTCGACCCGGTCGAAACGAACGAGTGGCTCGAGTCGCTCGACTACGTGCTCGAGCACCACGGCCCCGAGCGCGCGAAAGAGCTGCTCGCCGCCCTCGAGTCGGCCGCTGTGCGTAACGGGGTCGAGCTGCCGTTCACGGCCACGACGCCCTACCTCAACACGATCCCGCGCGACGAGCAGCCCGCGTACCCGGGCGACCGCGAGCTTGAGCGGCGCATCAAGAGCTACGTCCGCTGGAACGCGATGGCGATGGTCACCCGCGCCAACCGCGACCCGGCCGCCCCCGGCGGCCACATCAGTACGTTCGCCAGCTCCGCGACGCTGTACGAGGTCGCGTTGAACCACTTCATCCGCGGGCGTGGCGAAGACGGCTTCTCCGGCGACCAGATCTACTACCAAGGCCACGCCGCCCCGGGCATGTACAGCCGGGCGTTCCTCGAAGGCCGGCTGACCGAGCAGAACCTGATCAACTTCCGCCGCGAGATGGGCGAGGGGGGCGGGCTCTCCAGCTACCCGCACCCGTGGCTGATGCCCGACTTCTGGGAGTTCCCGACGGTCTCGATGGGCCTCGCGCCGATCATGGCGATCTACCAGGCACGGTTCAACGAGTACCTGACCGACCGCGGCATCAAGGACGTCAAAGCCAAGCGTGTCTGGGCGTTCTTGGGCGACGGCGAGTGCGATGAGCCGGAGACCCTCGGCGCGATCGGCTTGGCCGCGCGCGAGAAGCTCGACAACCTGACGTTCGTGATCAACTGCAACCTGCAACGGCTCGACGGGCCGGTCCGCGGCAACAGCAAGATCATCCAGGAGCTCGAAGGGACGTTCCGCGGTGCCGGCTGGAACGTCATCAAGGTCGTCTGGGGCGACGGCTGGGATCGCCTGATCGAACAGGACCACAACGGCTTGCTCGCCAGGCGGATGATGGAAGTCGTCGATGGCGAGTACCAGAAGTACGTCGTCGCGGGCGGGGCTTACATCCGCGAGAAGTTCTTCGGCAAGTACCCCGAGCTGCTCGAGCGGGTGAAGAACCTGAGCGACAAGCAACTCGAGAAGCTCAACCGGGGCGGCCACGACCCGGAGAAGGTCTTCACCGCGTACAGCAAGGCTTGCGAGCGGAACGGCAAGCCGACGGTCGTCATCGCCAAGACCATCAAGGGCTACGGCCTCGGCGAGGCGGGCGAGGGCAGGATGATGACCCACAACAACAAGAAGCTCAACGAGGAGCAGCTCCTCGAGTTCCGCACGCGGTTCGGCATCCCGATCTCCGACGAGCGCGTCGCCGAGGCACCGTTCTACCGCCCGCCCGAAGACTCACCGGAGATGAAGTACCTCCGCGAACGACGCGAGGCGCTCGGCGGCAGCGTGCCGGCCCGCAACGGCGACGCCGCCCCGATCGAGGTGCCGACGCTCGCCGACTACGCGAAGACCCTCAAGAACAAGATGGTCAGCAAGGGGCCGGGCAAGGAGCAGTCCACGACCATGGGCTTCGTTCGCCTGCTGTCCGACCTGCTGCGTGACAAGAAGATCGGCAAGCAGATCGTCCCGATCGTGCCCGACGAGTCGCGCACGTTCGGCATGGAAGGCTTGTTCAAGCAGATCGGCATCTACGCCCACGCCGGCCAGCTCTACGAACCGGTCGACTTCCACGAGCTCGCTTCCTACCACGAAGCCCAGGACGGCCAGTTGCTCGAAGAGGGCATCACCGAGGCGGGCTCCATGAGCTCGTTCAACGCCGCCGGCACCGCGTACAGCTCGCACGGCGTGCAGATGATCCCGATGTACATCTACTACTCGATGTTCGGGTTCCAGCGGATCGGCGACCTCATCTGGGCCGCCGCGGACATGCGGGCCAAGGGCTTCCTGCTGGGCGGCACGGCCGGCCGGACCACGCTCAACGGCGAGGGCCTCCAGCACCAGGACGGCCACTCGCTGGTCAACGCGATCGCGTTCCCGACCGTGCGTGCCTACGACCCGGCCTACAACTACGAGACCGCGGTCATCATCTTCCACGGCCTCCAGAAGATGTATGTCGAGAACGAGCAGTGCATCTTCTACCTGATGGTCGGGAACGAGAATGTCCTGATGCCCGACATGCCCGAGATCGAGGGCGTCGAGGAGGGCATCATCAAGGGCATGTACAAGCTCAAGAGCGTCGAGGCCAAGGACAGCAAGCAACGCGTCCAGCTCTTCGGCTCCGGAGCCATCCTGCACGGCGTGCTCGATGCCCAGCAGATGCTCGCCGAGAAGTACGGCATCTCGTCGGACGTGTGGAGCGTGACCAGCTACAACGAGCTCCGTCGCGACGCCCAAGAGACCGAGCGGTGGAACATGCTCAACCCGACCGCCCCGCAGCGGACGTCGTACTTCGAGGAGCAGATGGCCGGCAGCGAGGGGCCGATCGTCGCCGCCAGCGACTATATCCGAGCGCTCAGCGAGCAGCTCGCCCCGTGGGCGCCGAACGGCATGTTCTGCCTCGGCACGGACGGCATGGGCCGCAGCGAGAGCCGCGAGAACCTCCGCCGCCACTTCGAGGTCGACGCCGAGAGTGTCGTAATCGCGACGCTCTGGAAGCTCTCGAAGGAAGGCAAGGTCGACGCCAAGCTAGTTGACCAAGCGATCAACGACTTCGACTACGACCGCGAGAAGGCCTCGCCGCTGTACGCGTAAACCAACCCCGCAACGAGACCCTTTGAAGGGAGATAGGGAGATGAAGGGGGATGAGGGGATGGCAGCGTGGCCATTCACCATACTCGCCGCCGGCAAAAGCGTTTAGTGAACGCAGAAACTAAGCAGAGAGGGTTTATCTCTCCTGTGACTCGCGTCGCCAATCGCCTCGCCTTGATCCACGAAGGCACCATCCCCTTCTCTCCATCCATCCCCCACATCTCCCTTCCGAACCGTCGCCAGCAAAGAAGACGAAGATGCCCAGCGAAATCAACCTGCCAAGCCTCGGCGAGAACATCGAGTCGGGCGATATCCTTTCGATCCTTGTCGCCGAGGGGGACACGGTCACCGCCGACCAGGACCTCTTGGAGATCGAGACCGACAAGGCGACGGTGCCCGTGCCGAGCCCGTCGGCGGGGACGATCACCAAGATCCTCGTCGAAGAGGGTGACACGGTGCCAGTCGGTGCGGCGATCTTCGAGATCGAGGCCGGTGCGGCCGCCCCTGCCCCGGCCGCCGAACCCGAGCCGCCCGCTCCGGAACCCGAGCCCGAGCCAACGCCCGAACCGGTCGCCGAGGCGCCCGCCCCCGAGCCCACGC
>CAYGUP010000131.1:0-5479 GCA_964353155.1 uncultured Planctomycetaceae bacterium
GCGGAGCGGCGTGGTGTCGCGGACCTGTTCGCCCGTGCGACGCGAACGGACGATCGACCGAAGCAAAGGCGTCTGGCCCTCGGTCGGCGGGCAGTAGAAAAGTGAATCGACCGCCTTGGTCGCTTGGGCCGCAACGACCAGTGGGCGCCGACTGACGAGCCGCAGGTTCGCCTCGCGGTCGCTCCGGAGCGGGCCCTTCTTGCCAACCACCTCGTAGGCGATGACGCCATCGAAGTTCTTCGCGTTCGCCTTGGCGACTTGCTGGACGGCGTTCCAGTGTCCCGGCTTGACGAAGAACGAAGGCCCCGCCGAAGCGGGCATCATCTTCGCCGGCGGCAACTGCACGGGCCGGGCGGCCAGCTCCTGCTCGCGACGTATCCGTTCCCGCTCGACCCGCTCGGCCTCTTCCTTCGCCAGCCGGGCCGCTTTCTCGGCGGTGGTCTCCGTCCGGCAACTGCACCCGGGCGTTTGCACCATGATGAGGGCCACGAGGCTCAGCAGCACCAACCAACCGGATCGGCGGGACGATTCGGTTCGATCGGTAAATCGTGGCATACGCTCGACGACGCGGAAGAAGGCCCTGCTCAGTCCGTCGTCTATCTTACCCGAGCCAGCGGCGTACGGGCAGCAACCGACTCACAATCGTGGCAAGCAGCGCGGTGCCGATGAACAGGACCAAGGAAATCGCGGCGACTCGGTCCTCGACCCCATAATGCAGCAGCGATAGGAGCCGTACCGCCAGCGGCGGCGTGCCGGGCGGCACCACGAGGATGGTCGCCGAGAGTTCGCCGATCGACAACGCGAAGGCTGCCAACCAAGCCGCCGCGAGCGACGGGGCCGAGAGCGGGCCGATGATGCGTAGCCAGCGCGACACCACTCCGGCCCCGTCGGATCGGGCGGCGTCGGTTACGTCGGTTGAGAGGCGTCGCATCGCGGGCCATAGCAAGAGCGTCACGAGCGGGGCGATCCTGAGCACCTGGGCGAGCCACGGAGCAAACCAAGTCCCGTACAGCGAGCCAACCCAACCGAACGCCGAGTCGATCGGCTGGTTGAGCAAGCGTATTACCGCGACGCCGACGAGCGGCCCCGGGATCGCCATGCCGCAGGCCAGCAGGCAGCAGGCCGAACCAGCGACCCAGCCGCCACGGCGCATCCGCCACGCGATCGCGCCGGCGATGGCGGTGGTGCCGGTCGCCACGCAAGCGGCCAGCGCGAGCGAGGCGGACAACTCGCGTCGGTGCTGCCAGGGAGCCATGCCGATCGCTGTTGCCGCCTTGGCCGGTTGCCACGCTCTCTCGAGGGTGCCATCCCCCAACGGCCAGACCACGACGCCCGCCTTGTGGATCAGCGATGCCAACGGGACCAGCACGAGCAGCCCGACCAAACCGAAGAGTGCCAACGCCTGCAGGCGTCGACGCGGCATCCTCCAGGGTGCCGAGTTCGCCGAGTCGATTGTTGCTTTCATCCTGAACGCGAGCCCGCCGATCGCCACCAGGGAGAAGAGGGCAAGCACCACCATCCCGCCAAGGAGGCCGCGCGAACCAGCATCGGCGAGCGGGCCGCTGAGCACCTGGCCGGCGGCCGCCTGGGTATAAACCTCCTCGGCGAACGTGCGGATGAACAACAGATCGGTCACGGTGATCTCGGCCGCATTCACCACGGCGAGCATCAATCCGATCGCCAACAGCGGCGGGGCGGCCTCGCGTAGTGTGACACGCCCGAGCACGTCGCCCGCGCCGGCTTCGAGCAAGGCCTGTTCCTCTCGGCGTGGGTCGATCGATCGGAACGCTGCGATACCAAGCAAGGCGGCCCACGGGGCACCGGCAACGCCATGCAGAAGAACTGCCCCAAGGTAGCCAGTAAGCCACCCGCGTGCCGGGCCGTCCCCGGCCAACAAGACCGTCGCCCAGCCTTGATCCCCCAAGGCGGACATCCACCCGGTCACGATCACGTGGAGCGGTAGCAAGGCGAGGGTCACCATCGCCACGCAGGCGGCGACGCGTGCCGGGAGGGTCGTTTTTGCCAGAAGCAGTGCAATAAGCCCGCCAACGAGCATAGAGATCGCCGCCCCGGGGACAGCGACTACAGCGGTAGCAACGAGCAATCCAGCCACGCGTGGCCCGGCAACAAAGAGAGCTGCTAGAAGGGCTGCTCCGACGCTCGATCCCATGAGGAGCCAAGGCTTTACGCTCTTTCCCCACCCGCCAAGGAGCCCCGGTGGTGGGGGCGGCATCGGCGGCGGGGCTCCCGTATTTTCTTGCATCGCCTGCGGTCAATCGGTAGGTTGCGAATAGGGCCTCGCCGCATTCCTCGCGGTGTCACCCTCTCATCTTCGCTTATCAACCACGAGATCACCACGCCGTTGGGACACGCCGAAGGCCGCAACGGTCGAGGCCTGCCGGCGGGGTCTAGCTGGCAGCTTGAGAAGCCTATCGGGCGAGAAGGGGCAACTCCTCGTCACTACCGACGTTGCGTCGGGAGGTTTTTCCATCACAGGCGATGGGACCGCGCCCGCCGCGACGCAGCAGGAAGGCTGCGACCATGGGTATCCGTGTTGAGTGCCCCAACGGGCATGTCTTTAAGGTCAAAGACAAGTACGCCGGCAAGAAGGGGCTCTGCCCCAAGTGCACGGATCAGGTCGCGGTCCATGTGCCCGACCTCTTGAGTTCCGAACAGACCCAAGCCGACTATCGGCGTGCCGTGGCCGAGGAAGTGCGCGCAGCGAATCCCTCGCCGGCGGACTTGGCCGCTTCGGTCTTGGACGACTCCCTGCACGACGATGCCAGCAGCAGCGGCAGCCTGCTCGGCTCCTCGGTGATCCGGCACCACGTGAAATGCCGCTGCGGTCAGGCGGTGCCGATGTGGTTCGCGAAATGCCCCGGGTGCGGCAACTTCATGGAACGCAGCTGAGCAGCACGCCGTGAGAAGCCCGACGCTAGCACACCCGCTGAATGCCGTGGCGGGCCTCCATCGAGTCTGCTACGGTCCCGCCGCTAGTTGTTCGGCCACCCCGTGCACGGGCACGGGCGGGTGCCGCCAACGAACCTCGGAAGGATCCGTGCCGCGATGCGTTTCACGCTTTGTACCGCTTGTGTTCTGGTCGGGATGGCCGCCCTGCTCGTTGGTTGCCAATCGAATGGGCCGCGCCTGGGTGGGTTGAATCCGTTCTTCCAAGTGGAGCGAACGGCGTTCCTCACGCCCAAGAAGCGGATCGAAGCAATCCGCGCGAAAGGCGATCAATCGAACGGGCAAGACACGCCCGAGCAGCAGGCGATCGTGCAGGAGCTTGTGGCGACCTTGGCCGCCGAGCAGGATCCGAATATCCGCCAAGCCTCGCTAGAAACACTCGCCCGCTTCAACACGCCATTAGCTTCGCGTGCCTTGCTAGCAGGCCTCTCGGACGAGAGCTCCCACGTCCGTTTGGCGAGCTGCCAGATGCTCAGCCAACGGGCACCGACCGGTTGCGTCGAGGCACTAACGGCCCGCGTGCGCGACGACGAATCGTTCGATGTCCGTATCGCGGCGGCCAAGGCCCTAGGCAAGGTCGGTGCTAGCGAACGCGACCTGTTGCCGATCCTCGAGGACTCCGACCCAGCGATGCAGTTGGTCGGCGTCGAGGCAATGCGTCGCAAGACCGGCAAAGACCTGGGCGGGAACGTCGCGGCGTACGTGGCCCTCGCCAAGGGAGAGTCTTTGCCGGCCGACGAGTCGAGTCGCGTCGAGATCGCCAATCGGCTCCCGGATTGGGTCCCGTTCTTCTAGCGACAAGTGCCGCGGATTCGCCCTTTCGCCCCACTTATCATGGGGTTCGGTCGCTCTGCTTTGCGTGCCCCGAATAGCTGGTCTCCCCGCCGGCACGCGCCGATATCCCTGGTGATGGACCGGGTGCTAGGGCGCCCGTTCTACGGCCGCGTCTGTCGGCCCATCGATCAAAAGGGGACGCGTCTGGGTCTTTGATTGCCCGGACGAATGGGGGATCGCTGCGATGCACCTTGTGACACAACCGGCTCGGATCTCAGGCACGGCCGCGGCGTTGTTGGCAGCGGCCACAACGCTTTCGCTGCTAGCACCGACGGCGGCGGCGATCGAAGGACCGCTCCTCTCGGCGCCGACCCAGCAGATCGGCCGGGTGCTCCCCGAGCACGTTCTCGAGAAGATCGAAGTCCCCAAGCCGCCCGTCCGGGTCGCCGCGCGCCCGACGCTCGATTGGCGTCCGGGCCTCTCGGCGGCGTCGGAGAAGCTCAACCAGCAGCCGGCCCCCGCTCCCAAGAAAGCCAAGGCAGAGCTCCGCCCCGTCGCCGAGCCGCCACAGTTGATCGCTCCACGGACCGAGTTGAAGAAATCGGTAGCCAAGCCTTCGGCGCCGGCCAAGCCAGCCGCCGAGCGGCCACTCCTCGATCCCGACGAGACCGACCTGCTGCCGCTTGTCGCCCCGCGCAAGGACCGGGTGGTCCGCCCCGATCCCTCGATCACTCCTATCCCCGAAGACGAGAGTGAAGCCGAGGAGCCGGCCCCCGCGCCGGCGGTAGAGATCACCGATAAGCCCGAACCGGAAGAGCCGGCAACGGAAGAGCCCAACGAGGACCCGGAGCCGGAGGCAACCGAAGCCGGTCCGAGCAAGAAACGGAGCAAGCGATACGTCGCTCCCAAGAAGGAGTCGACCAAGCCCTCCGCCCCGCTCTCGCGCGGGATGCGGAACCTCCGATCGCGGATGCGGACCGTTCTTTCGTTCTACTATCGCCAGCCGATGAACACGGCTCAGAACGATCCATGGGAGATCATGCACGGCATGCTCTCTTACGAGTTGCACAGCCGGGTGCGTGATGGCGGGCCGAAGGGCAAGTACATGACCGCGATCGGTCACCTCTGCTTCAACCGACCGTCGAAGCGCCAGCAGATGATGGTGGTGGATGACAACGGCAACCTGGATGTCCGCGTCGGTGTCGGGCTGCAGGGGCACAAGGGCCAGTTGCTTGCGATGCTCGCCCAGTGCAACGTGAGCCCGGACTACCCGATCCGCGTCCAGGGCAAGGAGTTCGAGATCCACGACCTGATCGACGCCGAGCAGCTCACCTGCTACGCGAAGACCGAGCTGACATTCAAGCTGATCGGCCTGGGGCACTACCTCGAGTCCGACGCCCGTTGGCTCAGCGAGGACGGCCAAGCTTGGGACTTCTCGCGGCTCATCAAGGAAGAACGCGAGCAGCCCATCCGCGGGGCGGCTTGCGGCGGCACGCACCGCTTGGCGGGGCTGAGCCTCGCCTTCCGCCGCCGCGAGGCGCGCGGCGAGCCGGTCGATGGCGAGTACGCCAAGGCGGCGAAGTTCGTCAGCCAGTACCAGAGCTACGCCTTCAAGCTCCAGAACGAAGACGGCAGCCTCAGCACCGAATGGTTCCGCGGACCGGGCGACGAAGAGGACATCGATCGCCGCCTGCGGACGACCGGACACCTGCTCGAGTGGCTGGTCTACTCGCTGCCG
>CAYGUP010000132.1:0-5427 GCA_964353155.1 uncultured Planctomycetaceae bacterium
AGAAGCGGGCCGCCCTCGAGAACCACGATCGCCGCGGGCCGCGCAACCCGCTGGATGACGACGATCCGCTCTATAGGGTAGGGGTCACGTCGGCTGGTCAATCGTCTCACCTGCACGCCGAACCGATTCAGCTCGCGATCCGGAACGCCGAGACGGGTCGGCCGATCCAGGCCGCTGCGTTCGATCAACCGGTCTTCCGAAGTTCGAATCACTCGGATGATGGCCAGCCACTCGGCTTCGGAGTCGGCCTCCGCGCCTACCTCCGCGGCGAGTCGGTTTCCGCTCAAGCGTCGGCGGTCACGACGTTCGATGCGGGAGGCTCTTTCCTGATCACCGAGCAGTCGAGTGGCATGCTGCTCGATCGCGTCCGGTCGGCGATGGTGATGGGCCGCGCCGGGATGCGAACGCTGCCCATGGACGGCGGTGAAGTCACGATCGCCACCGTGACGAAAGACCCTGCCGGTCACTGGGTGGGCGAGCTGGAGAAGACGCCGACGTCGGCTATCGCGTTCGGGCAGATCCGTCTCGTCGCGAAGAAGTTTAGGTGCGTGTTTCCGCTTTCCGAGGAGTTCATCGCCGACAGTGCCAACGGAGCTCAGGTTGTTGAACAAACCGCGGCGAGCTCGATGGCACTGAGCCTCGACCTCGCCGCCCTTCGTGGATCAGGTACCGGTAGCGAGCCGCTCGGTCTGCTGAATACGGCGGGTGTGAACGTCGTCGATGCCGTGGGCGTGCCGTCCGACTACTCGCACTTGAGCGCGGCGGTCGGCAAGGTCGTCAGCTCAGATTTCCCGGGCGGGGCGTCGGAGCTGACGTTGATCCAACACCCGCAAGACGCGGCGGCCCTCGATCAACTGACCGACTCGCAAGGCCAGCCGCTGCGGATGACCCCTTGGGTCGAGAGCCTCCAGAAGCTCACGACTAGCTCGCTCCGCACGGACCAGGGAGCCGGGGACAATGAGAGCGAGGCCGCTCTGGTTCACGGCCCGAGCTGCATCATGGGGCTTCGAAGCGAGCTCCGCGGCCGGCTCTACGACGCCGGTGTCGTTATCGACCCCGCCGGCAACCGGATCGAATCACCGTCTCAGGACGTGCGGTTCCTGGTGCTGACGGCGCGGGTGGACTTCGTCTGCGTCCGACCGTCTTGGCAGACAGCGATCAACGGGATCCGCCTCTCGTAGTCAGCTGCGTTCCGCTCCAATTCTCTAATAGCAGGTGTGCGTTGTGCTGACTGAAAATGTTCTGATCGACCCCGTTCTTCCCCTCGCTACCGGCTCCGCCAGCCGCAACAGTTCGAGCGTGGATTGCCGCGGTTATCTCGGTGTGGTGTTCGCGTTGCAATTCGGTGGCGTGAGCGCTGGGGCGGCTCACACGGCGAAGCTTCAAGCGTCCAACGATGGGGCCACTTGGTCCGACGTCGCTGGCTGGAGCTTCGCGATTGCCCCTGCTGTCGCGGACGGCCTCGCTCTGGTCGATGTCCACCGCCCGAAGCACCGCTACCTGCGTCTCGCCCTGGAGAAGGACGGCGCCAACGACTCTTCCGAGGCGGCCACGGTTGCACGGTACAAAGCTCAGCGTGAGCCGGTAGCTCACGCTGACCCGTTGCAAGTGTCGCTCAGCCGACTCGCTACCCCTGAGACTGTCTAGGAGGCCTGATGGCCCGCTATCGATTGAAGGCTGATGTGGCGACGTTCCGGGCCGGCCAGGTCGTTGAGCTCAATGCTCAGCAGGCTGAGCGGCTCGCCGGCTACGTCGAACGACTGGATGCGTTCCAGCCCGGCGACGTGGCGTCCATGCCAGCCGAAGGGCAGGCCGAGCTGCTCGCCGACTACGAGGCTCAGCTGCGCGAAGCGACTGCCAAGGTCAAAGCACAGGCCACGCGGATCGCCGAGCTCGAGCAACTGGTCGCCGACTACTCGGCCTGTCAGTCGACGCCGGTGGTTGAGACGCCCGTCGTCGAAGCACCGGTCGAGGAAGTCGTGCCGGAGGTTCCTGCCGAGCCGATCGAGCAACCGCCGGTGGTGACACCAGCCGAGCCGGAGCCTGTCGAAGAACCCGCCCCGGTTGCTGCTGAGCCGGTCGAGCCGCCGGTCCCCTCGGCTGCTGAGAAGCCGGCCGGTGATTGGCAGGCCAAGCCGACCGCGTCGCTGAACATTCCGGGCTCGCTCAAGGGCCGGCTGATCGCGGCGAAGCTGACCGACGCCGGCATGGTGTGGGACGGCCTCGCCGACGGCCGTGTCGAAGCGATCAGCGGGATCGGCGAGAAGAAGGCGGCCGAACTGCGGGAGCACTTGGAGGCTCTCGCAGTTGGCTAGACCAGGCGTGGGGCCTGGGGCATGGCACCCGCCGGCCCGTCGTGACACGGCCGGCGGGTGTTTTTATTGTTGGAGTGACCATGGGTGTCGGGGCGTTAAATGTCGGGGTCCTCGCCAACACGGCGCGGGCCAACAAGAACCTCAAGAGCTTCCGCGCCGAGATCGGCAAGTCGGCGAAGGCGACCTCGCTTGCTTCGAAGAGTTTCAAGGCGTTGGGCACCAGCTTGGCGGCCTACGCTTCGATCTCGGCAGCTAAGGGAGCCTTCCGCTCCTTCCGCACGATGGCGGAGGATCTGACGGAAGCCCAACGGGCGTCCAAGCGTCTCGGGATCGGCGTGCAGGCCTTGCAGCGGCTCGAGTACGCCGCCCAGCAATCGGGTATCGAGGTCGAGTTGCTCCGCGACGGCCTTCAAGAGATGCAGCTTCGTAGCAGCGAGGCGGCCCGCGGGAGCGGTGCGGCCGCTGAAGCTTTTCAGCAGCTTGGGATCGACGCCAAGAAGTTCAACGACCTGGCTCCCGATAGGAAGCTCAACAAGATCGCCGACGCGATGCGGGGCGTGCGGAACTCTGCCGATCGAATCTCGCTTTCCGACCAACTCTTCGGCGGCGAGGCTACCAAGTTCATCTCGATCCTCGATCAAGGCTCTGCTGGCATAAAACGCTTCGGCGATGAGGCCGACCGGCTCGGACTGACGACCAGCCGCAACCTGGACGATGTCGCTAAGTTCACCAAGGCGATGGACCGGCTCGACAGGAGCTTCTCGCGGGTCGGGCGTGAGCTCACGATCTCGATTGCCCCGTCAGCGATTGCGTTCGCCAACCAGTTGAGCCTGGCTGCTGAGACCCTCGCCGACGTGGACAAAAAAGGGGATGCCAACACGCTCTACAGCTGGGTGACATCGGTTCGCGATTCATTCGCCAAGGCGATCGCCGGCGATATCGGGCGGCAGTTCAATCAGGCGTTCTCGAACCCGAAGGGCATCCCCAAGACGGAATCTCTCACGACGTCGGTCAGCAAGATCGCTGATGAGCGTAAGCGGACCTCATCTCCCGGCAAGTCGGCGAGGGCGTTCGAGCAGAAGCGAGCCATCCTCGGCGGCTTCCGCGAAGTGGGCCGCGAGCTCGGCCGCCTGAGCAACGACGCCACGGCCGGGCGGGTCCTCGGGGCCAAGGCCAGCCCACGCATGATCGACGAAGCCCCTCGTGGTCTCAACGCTTTGATCGACGCCAACAGCCGCGAGGGCTACATGGCACTGCGGGCCAACATGCGGGGCGGCGAGACGGTGAAGCACGCCCGCGAGACGGCCGCCGCGACGAAGGGAGCCGACGCGAAGCTCAGTACGCTGGTGTCGCTCACCAATCGCCTGCTGAGCTTCTATGAGAACGCTCCACCACCCCGCGGTATCTGAAGATGACGTTCACACTCGAAGACCCGAAAGCGTTCGCCCGTGCCGTCATGGAACTCCGCACCGTCCTGGTGGCGAGCCAAGCGGCGACCCGGCAGACGAACGACCCGAAGGTTCTCAAGGCGTGCCTGATCGAGTTGGGCAACACCACGGCCCGCGTGCTAGGTCCCGTGTTGAGCAACGCGTTGGATGAGCACCACCGGCAACAAGGCAAGGCTAATTGATGGACATGGAGCACGCCGAACGGGAGTTGGTCGCGGCGGTTGAGACCACGCTCAAAAGAACCTCGAAACCAAACTACGCGTTGAGCCGCGCGGCGACGGACCTGAGCCGGGCGGCGATCCAGTACCTCGAAGTGGTGCGGGCCGAGCGTGGTAAATTTACCGCCCGCCGTTCGTGGTGGTCTCGACTGTGGAGGCGCGAGCGATGAGCAATATGGCCAAACTCGAGATGCAGGGGGCCGAAGCCCTCATGAAGGCCCTCGATGAGATCATCGCGGAGGACGGCCCCAAGAGCCTCAATAAGGCGATGCGACAAGCGACCCGGGCCGCGGTTAAGGAGATCGTTCTGCCACGTGTTCGGGAGCTGGTGCCGCACGACACGGGGGATCTCGAATCCCAATTGACTGTTCGGGCCATCAGGCGTGCCCGAGGCAAGCTGGGGCACACGGTCGGCCTCAAGAACGCGTACGTCAGCGGCAATTCCTTCCAGGGCGACGGCTTCTACGGCGGGTTCCTCGAATTCGGCTTCAAGCATCGCGGCGGCACCCAGGTGCCCGCGGACAGCTTCCTGCGACGCGGCCTCTACGAGAGCGAGCAGCGAGTCCGTGCGGCCGTCGAGAACGAATTGAAGTCGTTCGTCCGGCAGGCCAACCGACGGGTTCCGAACAAGCTGTGAGGTGCGTGAATCACGCACCTGGCGAAAGCGAGTTGACAGAAGCGGGGACCGCCGGCAAGAATCTGGGGGTGAAAGCTATCCCGCGGTGGACTTGATACCCCACCGCATGCACTGATGAATCTATGTGGAACCAATTGATAAACCGAACGCGTCGCTGCGCGGGTGTTCCCCGAGGTAACGAAGGGAGGGCGGTCATCAGCCGCCTCACAACGCCACCGCAGCGACGCGTTTGTTTTGCGCTGATGCCTTTCTGGCACAGCCGAAGGAAAGCCGTTTGGAATGGCTACTATCACGGAAGGCTGCGAGAAGCAGCCGCTGAGTCAGGTGGAAAAGTTTCCACCCCGCCCGATGTCCCGAGCCGACGTCTGCAACGTCGAACCGGTGACCGTGGAGCAGCTGGAGCAGCTCGGTCTCGCCGAGCCGCCCCGCTGGACGCTGACCGAAGCCGACGATGGCTGGACTCTGACCGAGGAGGGCCAGCGATGAACGTTACTACCGAGCGAGACTTGATTGTCGATGCCAAACGACTCGTGCTCGAAGGCCTAGTCGAACCCGGCATCGTCACGGCGAGGGTCGCCCTTGAGCGTTCGCTGCGACGGATGGTGTTCAGGAAAGGCCTGCCTGCCGACGTCGCAAACCGGATCGGCGCTGGTCGTCTTGCCCGCGCCTTGAAGGATGCGGGCAGGATCAGCGAGAAGCTCTTGCGTGAAGTCGTCGAGATCAACAGCAGCCTTAGCTACGTCGCCCACGGTGGCGAGGTCAACCTGCATAGGGCGGTTCGACTGATCGAGCGTGCCGAGGTGGTGCGA
>CAYGUP010000133.1:0-5412 GCA_964353155.1 uncultured Planctomycetaceae bacterium
CAATCACCCCCGGCGGGACGACCGATCCGCCCGAGCCCCCCGGCCCGACAACCGATGGCGGAACCGACCCCCCCGGCGGCCGCACGCCTTACCGTCCGCCGGTCCGTCCCGAGTTGGAAACGCCCGACCCATCAACCGACCCAACGAGTGGCGGCCGCGAGCCGTATCGCCCCCCGGTGCGGGACGAGTTCGCCCCGCTGGCCATCCCCGAAGCCACCGGCGGCAGGCCCTACCGCCCGCCGGTGCGGGATGAGGTGCCCGAGTAAGTGAGTCTCCTCCGGATTGGCGGAGTGAGTTCGTGGCAAACCATCCGCTGGTGGTCAAGATAAAGTGGTTGGCACCGAATAACGGCTAACCCGATCACCCCAGCGAGCCAACATGATCCGCGTCGAAGGCCTTTGGCATCACTATGGCGTCCGGCCGATCCTCCGTGACGTTTCCTTGACCGTGGAGACCGGCGAGCTGGTCGTCTTGTTGGGCCCCAACGGCACGGGGAAGTCGACGCTCTTGGGCTGCCTCGGCGGGGTGCTGTGGCCTCAGCGTGGCCAGGTCGCATTCGATGGAATCAAACGCCGACAGAGCGCCGAGGAGGAGTATGAACTGCGTAAGCGCGTGGCGTACCTTCCCGATGGGGCCTGGATGCCGGGGGACGCCACGGGGCGGGAATATCTGCTGGCGATCGGGCGGCTCTACGAGATCGACGACTTCCGCCTCTTCGATCATGCGGATCGCCTGCTGAGCTTGTTCCACTTAGCCGACAAGCAAAACGTCGCGATCGATGGCTACTCGACGGGCCAACGGAAGAAGATCGCGATCGCCTCGTCGCTTATCACGGAGGCTCCTTTCTTGTTGCTCGACGAGCCGTTCAGCGGGGGCTTGGACCCGGCGGGCATCATGGCCGTTAAGCGGGTGCTGAAGCGGTTGGCCGACGACCAACGGGTGACTGTCGTCATCACGACCCCGGTCCCCGAGATCATAGAGGAACTCGCCAGCCGCGTGGCGGTGCTGCGCGATGGCGAGTTGATCGCTTACGACACGCCCGACGCACTCAAGCGTCTCGCCGGAGAAGCCAAGCTCGACGACGCCCTCGGTCGCCTGATGTACCCCGAGTCGATGGACGGTATCGAGGAGTACCTCGATAGCGAGTCGGGCGATGGCGGAGGTGCGTCATGATCGCGGATCCACTCCACGGCTTGCCCGGTCGGCGATACGGTGCGGCTGGGGCGGTCCTTGGGCTTGTCTGCGGCGGGGTGTTGAGTTTTACAGCGTGGCTAACCACCGACCCGGCGGCAGACGCGTTGCTCGGCTTGGCCACTTTGATCGTCGCTCTCGCCTACGGGGCGATGCGAATCGTTCAGTGCCATCCGGGTAGCAACCCCGAGTATCGAGAGTGGCTGGCTCGCACTCCGTGGAGGTGGCCGCAGCGGCTTCCCTATCGGTCTCCGTTCTTGACGGTCAACGACGGCACGTTCGTCGTTGCCTTTTCGCTGCTATGTCCAAGCGGCATCGTAGCGGGTGCCGCCCTGGTGGGCCTTGGATTCGCTTGCGGCTATGTCGGTGCGATTCCGATGAACGCGACGAATGACGACAAAGGCTTCTTGGCCATCGGTGTCTTGCTGCTTTGTGGTTTGGCGATCGCCGGTTTTATCGGACCGAGCGGGCCCAGCCTGCTTCCGCTGTATCTAGCCGCGGCCGTGGCCCTCGGCCTCAGCCAAGTCTCGCTCTCTCGTGGGATACACAAGCTCAGCGAATCGATGCTTCAGGGTGCCGAGCAGCAGCCGATCGATCCGCAGTCATCACGCCAGATCGGCTCGCCTTATGGGCAGCTACTGTACGGGCTCGAACCGGACGGGGAGGCGAACTCTTGGTGGAGTCTTGCTCTCCCGGTGCTGTACTTGGCAGCCTGCCTAGAGTTTTGCTTGTTCCGAGCGAGAGCCTGGGTGAGCGAGGTCGATATGCAGACGGCTCTGGAGTCTCAATGGCAGGAGTCATTTCTAGGAATGATTAAGTTCCTGGTGTATTTCGGCAACGAAGCCTATCGAGAAGCCGACCCGGATCAAATCGCCTTCGGCTTCATGGCGGGTGTCGGACTATTTCTCTTCCTGTACGTTGTGCTGCTGGGATTGAATCAGATTGGCCGCCACGCCGCTCCGATCAGCCTGCCGGGGCGTATCAGGCAGGGCACCTGGATCATCCCGGGTTACGACATCATCTGGATGGCCCCGCTGGTCAGTTTCGCTTCGTACCCTGTTTGGGGTGCGTCGCTGCTGGCGATGGGCATTCCACCGGTTTCAGCAGGTGCGATCTCCCTCGTCTTTTCGGCCCTTGTGTACTCGAAGCTCGCCCCGTCGCCGCGGGCGTGGCGTCTAACAGGCCATCATCGCTTGCTGCTCGGTGGGCCGAACAGGCCTTCGAGAGTCAACGAGCGAGCCGCACGCCGCTGAATTGCCAGCGGGCACCGGTGCCGAAGAAGTTGCGGTAGGTCGGGCGTATATGGTCGCTGCTGGTCGCGCAGCTGCCGCCGCGCAGGACCTGTTGGTTGACCATGAACTTGCCGTTGTACTCGCCGAGGGCGCCGTCGGCCGCTCGGTAGCCGGGGTAGGGCGTGTACGGGCTGGCCGTCCACTCCCACACGTCGCCGAGCATTTGCGTGAGCGGCTGTTCAGCGGCGGGCGGGCTCGCCGGGTGGATCGCTTGGCCCGCGGCGAGCAGCTCATCGGCGAAGTGGCCGCGGCTTGGTGTTTGTTGGCAAGCGACTTCCCATTCGGCCTCGGTCGGCAGCCGGCAGCCGGCCCAGCGGGCGTAGGCGTCTGCCTCGAAGTAGCTGAGGTGCGTCACGGGAGCCGACGGATCGATCGGCGTGCGGCCGGCGAGGGTGAACTCGGTCCACGCTCCGTCCGACTCCCGCCGCCAGTACATGGGGGCGAACCAGCCCTCGGCCTGGACCTTGCCCCAGCCCTCGGCGAGCCACAGCGTGGCGGTCTGATAGCCGCCGGCGTTGATGAAGTCGAGGTACTCGCCGCACGTGACCGGGCGGCTGGCGAGTTCGAAGTCCTGCAGCAAGGTCTCGTGCTGAGGCCCTTCGTTGTCGTAAGAGAAGCCGTCGCCGTCGTAACCGATCGGACGGATGCCGCCCGAGAACCGCACCCAAGCAAGTGGCGACGCCTCGGCGGTGGCACGCTTGTCGTTACGATACGCGGGGTCGAGTGGGTTGATCGCCAATGCGTGTTTGATGTCGGTGAGCAGGAGCTCTTGGTGCTGCTGCTCGTGGTGATTGCCAATGGCGAGGATATGGGCCGCCTCGGCATCGTCTTCCAACGCCCCCGACTCGGCCAACCGCTCGACGGCTTCATCGACGCGCGCCCGATAGGCGAGTGCCTCGGCGAGCGTGGGGCGTGAGATCATGCCCCGTTGCGGTCGTGGGAACTGCTCGCCAACCGTGTTGTAGTACGAGTTGAAGAGGACCGCGTAGGCCGGGTCGACTTCTTGGTAGCCGCTCACCGCCGGATCGAAGCGGCCGACGAGGAAGGTCTCGAAGAACCATGTCGTGTGCGCGAGGTGCCACTTGGCCGGGCTGGCGTCGGGCATCGATTGGAGGGTCGCGTCTTCGGGAGAGAGGGTCTCGACGAGCCGCTCGGTGAACCGCCGGACGCGTTGGTAATTGGAGAACATACCCCCAACGTGATGGCAACCGCCCGAGTCGGCAACCCAGCACGTGTTTCCTCTCCTTTGAGGGAGGATTAAGGTGGGGGTGAAGTGGGGACCCGATGCACCCCCACACCGGCCCTCCCCCTCAGGGGGAGGGAGCACCGCATCTCACACCTTCTTAACGACTGCTGCGACGGCCTGCCCGGTCAGGGCGTAGTTCATTGCCAGCAGGGCGTCGCCCGAGGCGTCTCGGTGGTCGCCGGAGACATTGACCGGGCACGCCGGATCGGGCATTTCGTAGTTGAGCGTTGCCGGGACCACGCCGTTGCGCCAGCCGATGAGGGCATCAGCCAATTCAATCGCGCCGCACGCCGCCCCGGATGAGCCGTTGTAGCTGGTCGGGGCCGTGACGGGCGTGTCGCCGATGACCTCGGCGAGGGCGGCCGCTTCCATGGCGTCGGTCTCGGGGCGGCCCGAGCCGTGGGCCTTCACCATGGCCAAGTCGCTCGCCTTGACGCCCGACTGTTCCATCGCCGCGGTGATCGCGTTCTTGATCGCTTGGCCCTTCGGCTGCCGCGACTCGATGGCCGGTTCGGTCCGATTGCTGATCGCGGTCAGCTGACCCCAGGCCTGCCCGCCCCGTTGGAAGTGGCCCCGGCGTTCGGCATGGTCGCGGCTCTCGAGCACGAAGTAGGCGGCCCCCTCGGCGGCGACGAAGCCGTCGCGATCGGCGTCGAACGGTCGGCACGCCTGCTCAGGTGCATCGGCCCGGCGGCTGAGGCCCGCCCCGCCATGGAAGACGAGGTCGGTGAGGTCGAGCTTGGTGCTCGTGGCCCCGGCGAGGACGACATCGGCCGCGCCGCGTTCGATATAGCCGGCCGCCTCGCCGATCGCCAACAGGCTGGAGACATCGCCCAGCGAGATCGTGTTGGTCGGCCCGAAGGCTTGCCGGCGGATGCCGACGTGGCACGCCGCCATGTTGGGCAGGTACTTGAGCATCCAGAGCGGGAAGAGCTGACGCATCCCGCGATTGCCCCACTCGACCAGATCGACTTCGCCCGCCTCGTTGAGGCTCTCGGCGAGAGGGCCGGCGAGTTCTTCGAGGCCGCAGTACAGCAGCCCGGCCCCGCCCACCACGCCGACTCGCTCGGAATCGACCTCGGCCTCCATCAGACCGGCGTCGGCCCAGGCCATCTCGCCGGCGGCGAAGGCGAGCTGGATCTCGCGGGCCATCACCTTGAGGCTCTTTCGCGGTTGGACGTACTTCTTGCCCTCGAAATCGGCGACCTGCCCGCCGAACGGGGCGACCCAGCCGACGTCGGCAAACTCCTCGATCGCCCGGATCCCGCTCCGCTTCGCCTGGAGCGATTGCCACACGGCCTCCACGCCGATGCCGATCGGCGAAACGACGCCGATGCCGGTGATGAGGACCTCGGGCATGGGGACTGAGGGAAGGAGGTGGGTATGATGGTGGCGTGGGCGACGCACTAAGTGTAATCGGACCGCCCCGCCTTTGCGGGGGGCTCTCTTGAACTAGTTGTCGGACGTCGCGTACGACAGAACGGGGCGAGAGTGGGCAACCCATGCCAATAAGGCGTGTCGGTTATGCGGACAGGAGCTTTTGGGCGTGTCAGAAGGCAGTAACAACTCGACAACCACCGATCGGCCGGCGGCGGATCCCAGCCAGCCGGCCGAATCGGCCGCGCCTGCCTTCTCGATGCGAGAAGCCCGCGACCTGTTGACCGACGAGGACCTGCGGCCCAA
>CAYGUP010000134.1:0-5261 GCA_964353155.1 uncultured Planctomycetaceae bacterium
TGGCCAAAGCCACCACGCAGAAACCGGCGAAGAAGCGGATCCCCGTCGCCGAGCCCCTCCTGCCCGCCGGCTGGGGCGTGCCGCAGGTCTTCCGCGATCGGCTCGGCGAGGACGTCGGACGCCAGCGGTTGATGCAGGCCGACGGGCACCTGCTCTTAGTGCTCCATGCCCCGCCGCGCCCGGGCGAGCCGTATCGCCGCGGCCGCCTCTTTTGGCGCAACGCCGACGGCCTCTGGAAGCCGCAGTCGCTGACCCATAGCGAGCACGCGATCGGCGAGCTGATCACCGAGTATGAGGCGATCCTCGACGAACTCCAAGAGCAGGACGAGGCCGCCGAAGTCGCTGAGGACTACTTCGCGGTGCTCACCGGGATCGCCCCGCTCGTGCGGGCGGCGCACAACCTCCACGGCGTGCTCCAAGAGGCACGCCAAGCCGTTAACGAAGATCGCAAGCTCATCCTCTTGCGCGACCGCGCCTACGGCCTGACGCGGCGGGTCGAGCTCTTGCAGCAGGACGCCAAGAACACGGTCGACTTCGTCATCGCTCGCCAAGCGGAGCAACAAGCCGACGCCGCGAGCCACCAAGCCAAAGCGGCCCACCGGCTCAATGTGCTGGCGGCCTTCTTCTTCCCGCTGGCGACCCTCAGCGCCCTCTTCGGCATGGAACTGCGTCACGGCTTCGAGTCGATCGACGCGGCCAGCGCCCCGCTGCCGATGCTCGTGCTGATCGGCGCGGGCCTATTGCTCGGCGCGATCCTCGCTGCGTTCATCGCCCGGAAGTGACGCCCGCCTACTTCCGCCGCTGCTCCTCGCGCAGGTTGCCGTCGCCGTCGTAGCGGACGCTGGCCATATAGATGGCGACCGGGACGAGCATCGGCGGCAACGCGTAGTACGGCCAGATGCCGGTGTAATAGCCCACCACGATCGAGGCGACCGCCACGGTGCCAAAGACCCACCAGGTCTCGGCGAGGAACTTCAAGAGGCCTTTCATGGCGAGTTTCCGCTGCGGGAGCGGAGCGTTAGGTTAGGGCAGGACCCGATAGTATTGCCGACAGGCCACACGATGAAAGCGGTAGTCTACCACGCCTTCGGCGCACCGCCCGAACTAACAACCCTGCCCGACCCGGCCCCGCCCGCGGATGGTGTTGTTATCCGAGTCGAAGCGACCGGCCTCTGCCGCAGCGATTGGCACGGGTGGCAGGGCCATGACCCCGATATCCGAAGCTTCCCTCATGTGCCGGGCCACGAGCTGGCGGGAAGGATCGTCGCGGTTGGATCCTCGGTCACCAAATGGCGAGGCGGCGAGCGGGTCACCGTGCCGTTTGTCGCCGGCTGCGGAGCCTGCGACACCTGCGGGCGGGGCGACCAGCATGTCTGCCCAAAACAGTACCAACCCGGCTTCACGGGCTGGGGCTCGTACGCCGAGTTGGTGGCGTTGCACTACGCGGATGAAAACCTCGTCGGCCTGCCCGACGAGATGACCAGCGTCACGGCGGCGAGCCTCGGTTGCCGGCTGGCAACCGCCTACCGCGCCGTCGCCGTACAGGCCGCCGTGCGCCCGGGCGATTGGGTCGCCGTGCATGGTTGCGGCGGGGTCGGCCTCTCGGCGGTCATGGTCGCGGCGGCGCTCGGCGTGCGGCCGATCGCGATCGATATCCGCGACGAGCCGCTCGCCTTGGCAAGAGAGCTCGGCGCAACGCACACCCTCAACGCCAACCAAACGCCGAACGTCGCCGAGGCGATCCACGACCTCACGCACGGCGGGGCCGATGCCTCGCTCGATGCGTTGGGCAGCCGCGCGACGTTCGCGAATTCGCTCGCCTCGCTGCGACGTCGGGGGCGGCACGTGCAGGTCGGTCTGCTAGCCGGTGTCGATGCCGAGCCAGAAGTCGCGATGGCGCGCGTCATCGGCTGGGAGCTCGAGGTCCTCGGCAGCCACGGCCTCCAAGCCCACGCCTACCCCGAGCTGTTTCGATTGGTCAACGAAGGCAAGATCGACCCGATGCGGCTGGTCGACCGCACGATCTCGCTCGCCGAGGCACCGGCGGCCCTCGCTTCGCTGGGCGACCACCGGGGGGCCGGTGTCGCGGTGATCGATCTGGCGGCGGGCTAAGTGGATCGCTACTGTCCCCGCGCCCGAATCCACTCGATCCGCTCTGCGTGAGGCCGCCGTGTCGTCCAAACCGTTCCGCCCGCTGCCGCTGGCTGTCGCCGTCCTTATGAGCTCTGGTTGCGCGACCGTCATCAGCGGCCGCACCGCCGACGTGGCGATCGACTCGTCTCCCCGAGAGGCTGACGTGACGGTTGTCGACCACCAAGGGACCGTCGTCGCTCGGACGATCACTCCGGGGCAGGTCAAACTGAAGCGAGGCCGCAAATGGCTGCGGCCGGCCAAGTACCAAGCGGTCTTCGAGAAGCCGGGCTATGAAACGACCCACGCTCCGATCGATAGCAAGTTCAACCCGTGGGCGATCGGCAACCTGGCACTTGGCGGCGGCCTCGGTGTCGGGGTCGATCTGGCGACCGGCGCGGTTTGGCGTCCGAAGTCGGATCGGATCGAACGCTCCCTCGCCCGGCTCGACGAGTCGCAGCACATGATGCCCGCCTACGCCGAAACCGAGGGACAGGACCAATCGATCCGGCAGGTCATCGCAACCGACGCCGACTGAGCCGCCGAGCTCAAGCGGCCCGGCGGGACTCATTTCACTTCGAGCATCCGCTCGAGGGCAATGAGGCTCCATTTGGCGGTCTCTTCGTCGACCTCGATCGTATTGACCGGCGTGCCGGCGGCAAAGCTCTCCAGCGTCCAGCAGAGGTGCGCCAGGTCGATCCGGTACATGGTCGCGCACATGCACATGACCGGCGAGAGGAAGTGGATCTCTTGCTCGGGGTGCTCCTGCTTCAAGCGGTTCACCAAGTGCAACTCGGTGCCGATCGCCCACTTGGTGCCGGCCGGCGCGTTGCGGACCGCCTTGATGATCGCGCCGGTGCTGCCGAACTCGTCGGCGATCTCGAACACCTCCTGCGGGCACTCCGGGTGGACGAGCACCTTGATGCCGGGATACTTCTCCCGAAACATCGCGACGTGCTCCGCCTTGAACATCTGGTGAACACTGCACCAGCCGCGCCAAAGGATGACCTTCGACTTCTCGAGCTCCTCTTCGGTGTTGCCGCCTAGCTCTTCCTCGTGCGGGTTCCAGACCGGCATCAGCTCGTTACCGATGCCCATGCCGTGAGCCGTATTGCGCCCGAGGTGTTGGTCTGGGAAGAACATCACGCGATCGCCGCCCTTTCCTCCCTTGGACTTGTCGAAGGCCCACTCGATGGCGGCCTTGGCGTTGCTGCTCGTGCAGACGATGCCGCCGTGCCGACCCACGAACGCCTTGAGGCTCGCGGCGGAGTTGATGTAGGTCACGGGGATCAGCCGCTCGGTATCGATCACCTCGCCGAGCTGGTCCCAGGCGTCTTCGATCTGCTCGATGGCGGCCATGTCCGCCATGCTGCACCCGGCGGCCAAGTCGGGCAGGGTCACCGTGACCCGCCGCCCGTCGCGCTCGGTGAGCTTCTCGGGGCGGTTGGCGAGGATGTCGGCCGTCTCGGCCATAAAGTGCACGCCACAGAAGGCGATCATCTCGCAGTCGCTGCTATCGGCCGCCATCTGGCTGAGCTGGTAGCTATCGCCGCGGAGGTCCGCCAGTTCGACGACCTCGTCTTGCTGGTAATGGTGGCCGAGGATCAGCAGCCGCGAACCGAGCTCGTCACGCACCGCCTGGATCCGAGCCCGCAGCTCTTCGTTCGAGAGCGACTTGTACGGCTTCACCCCTTCGAGCGGCGGTTGTGGCTTATCGAGGACGGTCAGTTGATCAGACATCGAGCGGGAGGGGTGCTAGCAACGGGGAAGATAAGGGCGTCGCGGCATTATAGGCGCTGCGGCGGGAAGCGTACCGCAACCGATCGCGTCCGCTTGGCAAAGTTTGCCGGTTACGCTGCCGATACCGAAGGGGAGCCGGCCTCCTCACCAACGCTAGCAGAATATCGTGCCCGAACTGACCCCCGAACTGGCCCCGCAAGTCATCGCGGCGTGCACCGAGAACGCCGAGGAAGCCGCCGGCGCTCTGGGGCGGGCGTTCGATGGTGAGTTCGTTCTCAAGCCGGGCGAAGCGGTCCCGTACGCCAGCGAGGCCATCGGCGGTTCGGGGCTCGCCTTCGCGTTGAAGTTCGGCGAGGAGGAAATGCTGCTGGCCATGCCGGCCGGCGGCAGCTTGGTCCCAAATTGGACGCAGATCCCGGACCCGACCGGCGAAAGCAAACTCAGCACGCTCGCTCAAGAGCTGAGCATGCTGCTGGTTCCCGACACGCTGATGGCGGACGTGTTTGAGGTCCGCTGGGTCGACGACCTCCGCGCCGCGGTCAGCCAAGCAGAACCCGCCGAGAACGCCACCACCCACACGCTCGAAGTCGCCGCCGCCGAGTCGCTCGGCGGGCTGACGATGGTTTGGCCCGTCGCCAAGGCGATGGCCGCCTTGGAAACCGCGGCCCCGCCCGAGGCCGACAACCCCCCGCCCGAAACGGAAGTGTCGGCGACGGGGCAATCGACCGTGCTGCGCTGGAGCCCGCCACCGCCCCGCGACTTCCGCGACCTGCCGCCCAATGCGGTGAGCGCGTTGCAAGTTGAGGCCGAGCTCTCCGTGAACCTTGCCGGCAAGAAGATGCCGCTGGGCGAGGTGATCGAGCTCGGGCCGGGATCGATCATCACCTTCGACAAGACTTGCGACGCCCCGCTCGAGGTCGCCGTCGGCGATCGCCCCATCGCCCAGGGCGAGGCGGTCAAGGTCGGCGAGCGGTTCGGCGTCCGCGTGCTGGAGATGCTCCTGCCCGACGAGCACTTCCGCCCGATGCTGCCGCCAAAAGTCGGTTAGCCAAGCGGTGCTTCTGACAGAAGCCAACCCAACGAAAAAAGCCGGCCCGAGCAAGTTGCCTTGCACGGGCCGGCTTCGTTTCACCGCTTAACGCTTCTGCTTGGCTCAGCGAGCGAAGCTGACACGAACGACGTCACGCTGACGGCCGATCGCGGCGTTGGGGTCGGCCATCGGGGCCGGCGGCATCGGAGCGGCTTCTTCCGAAACCTCGACCGGAGCCGGAGCGGCGGCGGGAGCCGACGCGGCCGGAGCACAGCCACAGGCCGGAGCACCGCAAGAAGGAGCACAGCAGCTCGGGTCGGCGGCACAGCACGAGGGCTCGCAACCGGCATCGCAACCGCAG
>CAYGUP010000135.1:0-4962 GCA_964353155.1 uncultured Planctomycetaceae bacterium
GTGTTCTGGCCCTCGTCCATGATGATGAAGGCGTTGTTGAGCGTGCGGCCCCGCATGTAGGCGAGCGGCGCGACCTCGATGATGTCCTCGCTCGTGTAGCGCTTGAGTTGGTCGTAATCCATCATCTCGCCCAGCGCATCGAGCAGCGGGCGCAGGTAGGGATGGATCTTCGCTTGCAGGTCGCCCGGCAAGAAGCCGAGGCTCTCGCCCGCTTCCACCGCGGGGCGGACCAAGACGATCTTGCGGATCTCTTTGTTGCGGAGTGCCTCGACCGCCGCGGCGACCGCGAGGTAGGTCTTGCCCGTGCCGGCCGGGCCGACACAGAAGACGCAGTCGTGGTTGCGGATGGCTTGGAGGTACGCCGCCTGGCCTTCGGTCCGCGGCCGGATGGTGACCCCGGGCTGTTGGATGACGACCTGCACGCCGGGCAGGGCAGGCTTGTCGCCGGTCACCTCGCCGAGGATGTCGCCGACCCGTTCGGCGCTGAGCGCGCCCTCGTGGCTGGCGACCTTCTTGAGCTTCTCGAAGATGGCGGTCGCGAGCATCACGGCCTTCTCATCGCCCGAGAGCGTGATCCGACCGCCGCGCGTGCCGATCTTCGCCGACGTGAGCTGACGCACCCGCTTGAGGTGCTCGTCGCCGACGCCGAACAGGAGGACAGCCTCTTCGGGGCTGCCGACGGGGATGGTCGCTTCAATCATTCCTGGCTGGGCACGCGAGCGGTGGGCCGCGAGCATGCACTCCAATGAAAAAAGGCCACGTTCAAGCCGCCGGTCTTCGTGCGAAACGGCGGCTCACGGGGCCGCTACAACTATACCCGCCTGCCCAACGCCCTGCCCAGCGGTTGGGAGGCCGCCCCGGGGATAGCCGGTCGAGGGCTCCGGTTGTGCCGGATCGCCGAATTGGGGTGGCGGTGGCCCCCCGGTTTAGGGGCCAACCACCCGGGCCAGCCACAGCAAGAAGGCGACCGGGGCGGCGAAGAGGACCGAGTCGAGCACGTCCAGGACGCCGCCTAATCCGGGCATCCAGGTGCTGGAATGCTTGGCATCGCCGTCGCGTTTCATGAGCGAGACCGCCAAGTCGCCGACGATCCCCGCGGCTCCGACGAGCACGGCATAGAGGAGCGAGCCACCAACCCACACCAGGTTGCTCCGCTCGCTGGTGCAGCCCATCGCCGTGGCGAGCGGGCCGAGCGTTGCCATGGTGGCCGCGGTCGAGAGGGCAAACCCGCCGGCCACGCCTTCCCAGGTCTTGCCCGGGCTCAGCAGCGGGGCGAGCTTCGTCCGCCCGCACAGGCGCCCCGTGAAATACGCCCCGATGTCGTTGGTCTTCACGACCACAATCATCGAAAGCAACGCGACCATGCCCCAACGCCCGTCGTCGCCCCAGGGTCCGCCGCGTAGCAATCGGAGTTGCACAACAAAGCCCATCAGCCCGCCGGCGTAGGCGATGCCGAAGATCGCCAGGGCGAGCCGCATCGTCGTCGAGCCGGGCTGCCGATAGCGGAGCATCTCGGCGCAGAACACCAAGAACCCCGCCGCCGCGAGGCCGACCGCGACCCAGCCAACCCGGCCGATCGCGCTGGCGGCGCTGCCGGCGGAGGCCTCGGCACCGATCGGCCAGGTCATCGGCGCACACGCGGACAGCACGGTGAGCACGGCGCCCGGGATCACCACGTAGCGAGACGGCGCCGGAATCTGCGGGTTACGCTCGAAGAGCCGCACCAACTCTCCAGCGGCCAGCAACGCGCCACCAATCGCCAGCGGCGACATGACGAGCCCGGGCCGCGTCGAGGCAAAGTCAGCCCAGGCGAGCACCGCGATCACCGCGACGAAGAGGACGCCGAGGATGACACGCCAGATGAGCAAAACGGAGCTTGCGGTGAGGGATGTCGGAGGAACGTTGGCTTAGCGATTGAGCCCGCCGAAGCGGCGTTCACGGCTAGCGTAGTCGCGGATGGCGTTGTGGAGAACGGTCTCGTCGAACTCGGGCCACGTTTTTTCGGTGACCCAGATCTCGGCGTAGCTGATCTGCCAGAGCAAGAAGTTGCTGATCCGCATCTCGCCAGCGGTGCGGATCAGGAGGTCGGGATCGGGGCGGCCCTGGGTGTAGAGGGCGTCGTTGATCGCTGCCTCGTCGATCGCGGCGGGGTCGAGGTCGCCGGCTTGGACTCGCTGTCCCAGCGAACGCATCGCGTCGGCCAATTCGCCCCGCCCACCGTAGTTGATCGCTAGGTTCAGACGCAGGCCGTCGTTCTTGGAGCTCATCTCGACGGTCTTATCGAGCTCGGCCAGCACACGGTCAGGGATGCCTTCCCGGCGGCCGAGCATGCCGACCCGGACGTTGTCTTCCATCATGATCGGTCGCTCGTTGACCAAGTAGGCTTCGAGCAACTGCATCAGGAACGCGAGCTCTTCCTCGGGCCGTTTCCAGTTCTCGCTAGAGAGACAGTACAGCGTGAGCTGGTCGATGTGCGGCAGGCGGGCGCACTCGCGGGTGATCGCCCGCACGACGTGGCCGCCGCGGTCGTGGCCGGCCATTCGGACTAGGCCCTGACGCTCGGCCCAACGGCCGTTGCCGTCCATGATGATCGCGATGTGCCGAGGCCATCGCTCCGCCGGCAGCTCCGCCAACGCGGCGGGGGCCGTGTTGCTCGATCCGGCGGCGGTGGGCGGGGCGGACATGGTACGTGGTATCGAAGAGCGAGGGTCCCGGTCTAGGACCACCGTCCTATGCCAGGAGTTCCGACTGAGCGGTCAGCATCGTCTGGTCTCGGCCGGGCCCGACCGAGACGATCGACACGGGGCGTTCGACCAGCTCGCTGACACGGTCGAGATAGGCCCGGGCGTTGGTTGGCAGGTCCTCGACTTTCTTGACGGCGGTGATGTCTTCGCTCCAGCCGGGCAGGGTCTCGAAGATTGGCTTGACCCGACGGAGGTCATCGACATGGCTCGGGAAGACCCGGGTCCGCTCGCCGTCGAGTTCGTACTCGGTGCAGATCTTCAATTCGTCGAAGCCACTCAGCACATCGAGCAGCATCACGGCGATCGCATCGACGCCTCCCAGGCGGGCCGTGTAACGCACGGCGACCGCGTCGAGCCAGCCACAGCGGCGGGGCCGCTTGGTGACCGTGCCGTACTCGTTGCCTTGGTCGCGGAGCTTCTGCCCCTCGGCGTTGTCTTGTTCGGTCGGGAAGGGGCCGCCGCCGACACGCGTCGAGTAAGCCTTCACCACGCCGAGCGTGTGGTTGATGTAGCGAGCCGGCAGGCCCGAGCCGGCCGGGATGCCCACGCCCGACGAGTTGCTGCTGGTGACAAACGGGTAGGTCCCGTGATCGACATCCAGCAACGCGCCTTGCGCGCCCTCGAAGAGGATTTTCTTATCCGCCTCGGCACCGTCGAGGAGCAGGTTGGTGGTGTCGCAGACATGCGGCTTGATGCGGTCGGCGTACGCCTTGTATGTCTGGTAGATCGCGGCTGCGTCGAGCTGGTCGTCCGCCTTGCCGCCCGCCATCGCGTCGAGCACCGGCTGCTTGGCGGCGACGATGTGTTCGATCGTCTGTTTCAGATTGTCGCGGTAGAGGTCGCCGATGCGGATCGCGTGCGATCGGGCGACCTTGTCGCGGTAGCAGGGGCCGATGCCGCGCTGCGTGGTGCCGATGTCCTCGCCGTCGGACGTGTTCTTGTCGAGCACACGATCCTCGGCGAAGTGCCAGGGGAAAATCACGTGCGCGCGGTCGCTGATCTTGAGGTTCTGTTCGAGGCCCTTCACGCCACGGCCGATGAGCTCGTCGAGCTCGGCGATCGCCTTGGCCGGGTTGATCACGACGCCGCCGGCGATGACGGAGGTCACGCCCTCGGTGATCACGCCGCTGGGCAGCAGCGAGAGTTTGTAGACCTCTTCGCCGACGACCACGGTGTGGCCCGCATTGGCCCCGCCCTGAAAACGGACGACGAAGTCGTGCTTCGGGGTCAGGATATCAACCAGCTTCCCCTTCGCCTCGTCGCCCCACTGAAGGCCAATAATCGCGGTGCCGGGCACGGGGGACTCTCACAATACAGCGGGGCGGGAGGGGTAAAACCAGCCCAGCAGTGTACGGAGCCGCCTTGCGAGGGGTCAACCAGTGGGGGCCTGGGGATCGTCGGGCAGATCGCTCGGCCGTGGGAGACGGCTGCCATGACGGAAGCTAAGGACCGTGACCACCTGTGACGACTCATCGACGTGGTACGCCGCGAGATAGTCTCCGATCAGTAGCCGACGGACTTCGTATGAGCAGTACCGCCCTTCCGCGGCGAGATCATAACGGTCAGGCATGCATCGGAGGGTTCCGATCGCGTCATAGACACGGTCAACCCATCGCTCGGCAATACGCCAGGATGCCGACACCTTCTCGATTCGGTGAGCGTATCCTCTTATCTGGCGGCTGGCGTGCTCTGAGACATCGACGCGATAGTCGCTCGTGACCGATTTCGACGGAGCGACTCGAGGGCCTGCTCTCGGGCTTCTTCGACCGACATAACCCGGCCGGACTCGGCATCGCGCATTCCCTCATCGCACATCGCTGCACTTTCACGCAACTCGGCAGGGTCCAGAGGTCGGAAAGTAGACTCAGGGTGAATCGCTAGATCGATCAGGTAGCGCGCCGGGTTGTCGTACCCAACTGCCGAAGCCTGTCGGCGGATTTCGGCTTCTTCCGCTGGTGAAAGGTCGATCTGCATGACCGTCTCCTTGAGGTGATTCAACGCCCTCTCATCCTACTCGATCTTCAAATCAAACGGCATCACAAGCCCGACCGGCTCCCTAGCAAAGAGCTGGCGGACCCAGCCGGCGCGTTGGAGGGCGTCTTCGAGCTCGGGGAGCACGCCGCCCAGGCTGATACGCACTTCGCGTTGCTCGTCGGTGTCGCCGAAGAGGGACTCGAAGAAGTCGGTCGCTTCGGGGTAGGTCTGGATGCGGACCTCC
>CAYGUP010000136.1:0-4947 GCA_964353155.1 uncultured Planctomycetaceae bacterium
CGAGGGCGGCGCCTTGCTCGGCCAGGTCGTTCCAGGCCTGCCGGTTGCGCGCGATCGCCAAACGCTTTGGGTCGATTTCCATGCCTAAAAGAATAGCCCCAACCGCCGACATAACTATCGGCGGCCGAGGCTGGTCGTCTCGCTATCGATCGGCCGACACGCTAGCCGGCACGCCCCGCGGCGGCCGGCGTGTCGCGTTTCGCCTCGCCCTCGTAAGGGCAATGGCGGCACCCATTGCCACAACACCATCCCCGCTTCGCTAGGTAAGCCGCGGTGAAGACGTAGCGCCCCTGCTCGACGTAGTAGTCGATCCCGGGCTGCGGGCCGTTGTGGTTGGTCTCTTTTGACATCAACGGAGTCTTAGGGCCAAGGGCGAAACGACAAGGGCGAGCAGGGCCAACGCGGTCGGCTCCGGGATCGGCCGCAACACGGCAACCGCATCCAGATCGAAGCCCCCTCCCGGCGAGATGGTTGGGTACGGATCATTGATCGGATTCCCGAGCGAATCGAGCGACTGGAACGTGGGATCGATCGAGCCGACCACGTCGATCAAGCGAATCTGGGTCACGGCCGCGATATCGAGTTCGGGCGAGACGCCTGCCAGCTCGGCCAAATCGAAAGGCGTGCCGATATCGAGGCTGTTCTTACCGGCAAGGTTCGACAGGTTGGTGGCGTCCTGCCCGTCGAAGGCACCGACCTGCGTGGTGCTCGGGTTGAGCGACACGCTGGGGAAGCGGAAGAAGTCGGTGCCGTTGCTACTGACCTCAACGAAAGCCAGCTCGGCATTGATCCCCGGCGTGCCGAAGCTGCCGTCGGCGAAGAAGCTGTTCTCGAACACGGCAAAATCGGGCCCTGCTCCATCGGCAATCGGCTGCGCGAACCCGACCGTGATGGACCCGCCATCTCCGAGGCTGACCACCTTAGTGAAATCGGCCAAAGCATCGGCCGCGCCGAGGGCGTTGGCGGGCTCGCCGAAGCTCGCCAGGTCGCCGGCCGGGTTGGCGATTTCTTGCGGGCCACGGACGAGCTCAACGACTTCTGATGCCCAACCGACAATACGCGGATCGTCCGGCGCGACGCCGTCGTTCTCCCCCGCATAGGGTCCGGCGAGCGCGGCGGTAGCGGAGATCAAGGAAGCTGCGAAGGCGGAGAATGTGATCTTGGTGGGTTTCATGAGTCGCTAATCCAGGTGAGTGCGTCGCGAGACCCGAGCACGCGGGAGCGTGCCTTCGACGCGACGCCGAGAATACAAGTGAGGAAAAACAGCACGCTGCCCGAAGGTTCAGGCACTGAAAGGGGCGGAGCGAGGACACTCCCGTAGTTCGCTTGCCAGACGGCCAAATCGCCGGCGTCGATGGTTCCCGACAGGTCGCCGTCGGCACCGCTGCCGCGCCAATCGACCGATTCGCCGAGCGTGTCTCGCCAGACGGTGTAGTCGGCCGCGTCGACTCGGCCGTCGCGGTTGTAGTCGCCAGAAACGACGGTCGGTTCGAGCGTGAGGTCGTCGATGACGAAGTACGCTGGCGTGTTCATGCCGGAGATGCCGGTGTCCGACGAGGTGAGGTTGAAGTGCACCCGCCGAGCCCCGGCTAGGCTCGACAAGTCCCACTCGGCCCAGTCGGTCAGCACGTAGTCCTCGGCCGAGTCGATCGCGCGGTAGTCGGCCAGGTAAAACTCGACGGCGATCCCCATCGCAGCCCCGGATTCATCGCTGCCATAGGCGGTCACCTTGAACCAGTCGGGGTCGGTGCCGCTCTCGCCGCCAAAACGCTTGGCGAAGGTGTTCCCGCGGATCATCGTGTCGGCGGCGTAGCCACTGTTGGTGACCCACAGGCTCGTGGCGTTCCGCCCCGCCGGCAGTTCGAGCGTCGGCAAGTCGTTGAGGTGGTCGGTGTTGTTTGGATCGAAGGGCGGGAACGGCAGGTTGGTTTCGATCGGGTCGTGGTAGCCGTAGGCGACCGCGAAGTTATCATTGCCGCCGCCTCGGCCTCCGCCGGCAGCCGATGAGAACTGGCCGGCGACGCCGGGGATCGCCTCGGAGACGTTCGAGTAGGCGAAGCTCCGCCAACTCAAGTTCGTCAGGTCGTAAATGTTCTGGAAGGCGACCTCTCCCGATCGAAACTCTCCGATCCGCTCGCGGCCGTAGAAGCCGTCGATCGTCGATCCGTCTGGGTCGGGCCCCCGCCACGCCGACTCCGGTTCGAGAATGAGGTCTTCGAAGCCAATCGTGTTGGCATCGGCTTGGGACCGGCCGGCACAGGCCACCAAGGCTAAGGCACAGAGCCTTGTCACAAGAGGGTTCACGGCAGGCCTCCTGTTGTGTCGTCGCCCGCGTTGCGTGAGCAGATCGCCGCCAGCGAGGGGTCTGAAATCGATTCGGCGAGGAAGACCACCGAGCCGTCGGCCAGGGCCACCATCGCGCCGCCGGGGTGGTAGCTGCTGAGCTCTTGGCCGAAGTCGATAAAGCCTTGCTCGTTGCGGGTGTTGATCGGCGCCGATTGGTCGAAGAGGCTCCTGACACCAATCCAAATCAAGTTCGTCCCGGTCGGTGCCTCGCCGATGAGGGCGGTCTTAGAAGAGCCGTCCGTGATGTGCTTCAGGGCGATCGGCTTCTCGAAGATCATCGCCCCGCGTTCTGGGTTGTTCGTCGCCGTGGGCGATCTCAGACCGCGTTCGCCCTGGACCCCGCCGTAGTGTGTCGGGGCGTAGCGATTGGGAGACGAGAAGGGCAAGTCGCGTGACTTCCTGAGTTCGGCCCCCTCCGGCACACTGGGGCAGAGCAGGATTGGGATTACCAGCTGACCGGCTTCCAGGTTGGTGCCATCGGTGTACGGGAGCGAAGCCTCGATCCGATCGTGCAGCGGTGTTTCTTCGAGCCACGGCAGCACCGCCGAAGTCCAGCTCAATCCGCCCTTCTGAGCACTCCGACCGCCCTGCGGGAAGGCCTGCTTGAGGCCGTGGTAGCCGTGCAACGCGAGGCCGATCTGTTTGAGGTTGTTCTTGCACGCCGCCCGCCGAGCCGATTCCCGCGCCGCCTGCACCGCCGGCAGCAGCAACGCGACGAGGGTGCCGATGATCGCGATCACCACGAGCAATTCGACGAGCGTGAAGCCGCGTCGAAGTGAGTCGTGGGATGTGCGACGTGGCAGTCCCGCCGGTGCGCAGCGGGGCGCGCTCGGGGGATTTGGGTTCCGGCTTCGGTTGCGGGTCAACACGGTGCATCCAGGCAGGCCGCATCGATCCCCTTCGTAACCCTAGCGCAATCGAATGCGCAGAGTGCACGTTATGTGGGTCATCAACACGGCAACTGTCATCGACGCGGCGGCCTTCCCTCGAAGCCATCCGCATGCCACGTGTTGGTAGGTCTTCTGACTCCCGAGCCCGGCGGGACCAGCCTTCTCATCCGTCGTCACCCGGGTGGGTGATTTAGGACAATGGCTTGAAGAATGGGTCCGTCGGAGTGGCCCTTCTTGCGAAGGGCCCAGCTCGGATACAGCGGCGGGGCCGTCCCGGAATCGCACCGGAGTTCCCTGTTACGTCGGCAGCTCGTTATCACGCGAGGCCGACCACCAACACACGTATCGCTAGTAAGCCTATCGCCCGCCGCGCGGATTGCAATGCTGAACGCCGAGCCGCGAAAAACGCTTGTTTCATCGATCAAATCGCCGCGGCGTGAGCCTCAAATCGCAAAAAACACGGCAGAAAGCCGGTCCAACTTTCTGTGATTTTTTTGTTCGCCCCATTAGCAACTTCTAGGAGCAGCAGGTATCTGCCTCGTCATCCACTCTAGGGACGAATCGCTTGGCGAGATCGCGATAGACACAACGACCAATCCAAAGCAACAACCCGATGGCCGCCGCGATCTCCCACCAACTCGCGGGCTGCGAATGGTCATGGCCGGCGTGGGCCGCAGCGGCTCCCAAGGAGACCCCACCGAACCAGGCCTCGAACAGCCACGCCCCGGCGATCGCGCCGACGAGGATGGTTGCCAAGTAGGCCGCCAACGCCCGCCAGCCGAGGCCGCGTGACACGGCGCCGAGCGTGGCAACGTTGGTCGCCGGCCCGGCCATGAGGAAGACGATCACCGCCCCCAACGGCAAGCCGGTCGCCACCAGCGACGCCGCGATCGGCACGCTGGCGGTGGCACAGACATAGAGCGGCAACGACAGCGCGAGCGCCGCGCCCATCGAGGCCAGCACGCCGTAGGCCGACAAGCCTTCCATCCAAGCGGGCGGGACGAGTGCCGTAATCGCCGCCGAGACCAAGATGCCGATCGCCAGCCATCGCCAGATCGAACGGATCAACTCATCGGCGTGGGCCGCGCCACTGGCGAGGCGGCTTAGGAAATCCGTCGGCGTGCTGGCGGCTTGGTCGGTCTCGACAAT
Organism: uncultured Planctomycetaceae bacterium; assembly: GCA_964353155.1. GTDB lineage: Bacteria > Planctomycetota > Planctomycetia > Pirellulales > Lacipirellulaceae > Botrimarina. The sequence goes on from CAYGUP010000136.1 coordinate 4,386, forward strand.
CGGCAGCGAGAACCGCTTAGGCGTCACGGCATCGGTCAGCCACCCGCCGATCAAACCGGTCACCAAGGCCGTGGCGACCTTGAACAACGCCAACGGCCACCCCAGCATGCCGGCGGTGACAAGCACCGAGTCGACGCCCGTCTGTGGCGTGGCGATCAAGAACGCGACCGACGCGCCGTCGCTCGCCCCCTGGCGTTTGAGCCCCAGGCCGACCGGGATCACCGCGCAGGAACAGAGCGGCAATGGGATGCCCACGAGCACCGATTTCCAAACGGCCCCCCGCCCGCCGAGCACACGCCGCATCACGCCCGCCGGCAAGAACGCGTGCATAGCGCCGGCGACCGCGGTGCCCAGCAGCATCCAGGGGGCCAGCTCAACGAGCACCCGCCAAACCGCTTGTAAGAACGACTCCAAGAACACGCTCCCTCCGTGTGGTTCGGCCCCGCCGATCAGGGCATAATGCATTCTAGCACTCTGGGGCCGCGCGGATGACCGAGACCACCCTCCACTTCGCGTGCGACCACTGCGGCAAGCGGTATAGCTGCCCCGGCGTGCACGCCGG
>CAYGUP010000137.1:0-4817 GCA_964353155.1 uncultured Planctomycetaceae bacterium
CGCCTCGCCGCCGGTGGTCTTGTGCGTGCCGATCCAGACATCGAGCTCGGCGGCGGTTGCGGTGGTGGTCAACAGCAGGAGGGCGAGCAGTCGCATCGGAAACCTAAGAGTAGAGACGAGGTTCGGCCGGGAAGAAGATCATTGACTAGCAAGCCGGCGTTGTTTGGCGGCCTTGTTCCGCCACTTGGTGGCTTCTTCGGGATCGCCGGCGTTCTCGAGGGCTTTGGCCACGACCTCGTAGGCTTCGGAGAGGATCGCTGGGTCGCGAGGGTCGTCGGCGTTGGCAAGCAGTCTGCGGAACTTGTCGATCTCCTGCTTGACACTCGGCAAGGCACACAGGCGGCGACCCTCGCGTGTCGAGCAGCCAAAGACCACGCCGGCGAGCCGGTCCCAATCGCCGAGTTGCTCGGTGCCGGTCGGTTGCATCGTGAGGCGAACTTGTTTCGTGCGGCCCGGGACCAGGTTGATCTCGATGTGGCGTCGGCCCATCGCAACGGGGAGTTCGTAGTCGTCGTTTCCCGCGTAGAGGCTTTCCTCGCCGATGGGTAGGTGAAGGGTCGCTTTGCCGTCGGCATCGGTTGTCTGCACAAACTCGTCCGCCGTTTCACGGTCGACCGACTGTTGATACTCGCGCTGGATGAGTAGTGTCTCTCCTCGGACCAAAGGCGACGCGTAGATCTGCGAGCCGCCGTTCCACCAGCAAACGTTGGGACATGCGCTGATACGGATATCAGGGAGCGGCATGCCTTGCTCATCGACTGCTGCTACCTCGCAAGGGACCAGGGGCTCCATGGGCACGATGATCTCTTCCCGAAGCTCCGCCGGGGTGAAGACATGTGGTCGCTGGAAGGGGTCGTTGTCGCGTGGGTTCTTAACGACCTCTGGCGCGGCACCGGAGGTCGCAATCGCGGAGTCGCATAAGGCAATGAGTTGAGCGGGTTCCTCGGCGGGCCAAGGCAGCGAGAAAGTATCGTCCTCCGCGACGGGTGCCCAACTCATCCACGTGCAGTCGGGGTCCGCCGGATCTTCTTGCAACGTCCATAGCTTGACCCGACCATCGCGGACCGGCCCATCGACCCCGTCAAGGCGTCCGCGGATGATAACGGCGGGTTGCATCTCAACCGGCTGATTGATCGTTTCTCCAGCTTGGGTGTCAAACCTCACGAGTGGGCTAAAGTGCGTCGGCACCCCGTTTTCGATCCGTACCAGCCGAATAGCGGCCGGCCCACTCAGCATCGTCGGGAAGCGAATCGCGCCCGTGCCGGTCGGCTGAGGCTCGTATCCGGGACGCCACGATCGGCCATCGGATGAGAGAGCCTTGATCTCCGCAAGAGGGGCAGGCTTGCCATCAAGCGTCGGGACCAACTCGACCGTCGCACCCGGTTGGAGCTCGATCTCGTAACGTGAGTCGTCGGTCAGCGGCACGTCGATGTGGAGGTCGTCGAGGTAGGCGTGGTCCGGGTGATCGACCCACAACGAAATCGCGAGCGTGCGGGTTCGTTCCTTGGCATCGCGGAAGAACGGGTAGCCGATGGTGGCATGCCCGCGTGCATCGGTGACGGCTTCCTGTGGCGACAGGCCGGAGCGCTCCTTCGGGTCCTCACGCCACAAGCCATGTCCCTGCGAACTCCGCAGCGCCCAGGGCAAGACTTTCGCCTTGGCGACCGGCTTACCGGCTTTGTCGATTACGCGGATCGGCAGGCTGACTAACTGTTGCTCGTCGGGTAGATCAACCGTGGCGACGAACTTCGAAGCCGGTTTGGCAGTCGATCGGATTGTCAGCAAAGCCATCAACGCGACAACCAGCAACGCGATCCCAGCGAATACCCACGGATGAGTTTGCGCACGGCTCATCATTTTCGATTCCCAGGTAGGCCGATTCATTGAGATAAAAACGACATGACCACTCAGCCGAGGCCGACCGTGACGGTCTTCGTTTCGAGATAGGCTTCGAGGCCCGCGGCGCCTTTCTCGCGGCCGACGCCCGATTGCTTGAAGCCGCCGAAGGGGGCCGCCGTGTCGAAGACGTCGTAGCAGTTGACCCACACTGTGCCGGCGCGGAGTTGGGCGGCCATGCGGTGGGCCTTGCTGATGTCCTTGGTCCACACCGCGGCGGCGAGGCCGAACGGGGAATCGTTCGCGCGTTTGGCGACCTCCTCGACCTCGCTGAACTTCAGCACGCTGAGCACCGGGCCGAAGATCTCTTCGCGGGCGATCCGCATGTCGTCCTTCACGCCGGTGAAGAGCGTCGGCTCGACGAAGTAGCCCTTTTCGCCGAAGCGTTGCCCGCCGGTGACGCACTCGGCCCCGTCCTCTTTGCCGTAGCCGACGTAGTCCATGATCTTGTTGAACTGCGCGCGGTCGACTTGCGGCCCTTGTTGGGTCTCGGGGTCGAACGGGTCGCCGAGCCGGTAGTCGTTGTTCTTCGCCGCGAGGCGTTCGACGAATTGGTCGTGGACCGAGTCCTCGACATACAGCCGGCTGCCCGCGACGCAGCATTGGCCCTGGTTGAAGTAGAGGGCGAAGTGGGCGCCGTCGATCGCGGCGTCGAGGTCGGCGTCGGCGAAGACGACGTTCGGGCTCTTGCCGCCGAGCTCGAAGGAGATCCGCTTGAAGGTATCGATCGCGTTGGTGGCGATGATCTTCGCGGTGGTCCCCTCGCCGGTGAAGGCGATCTTGTCGACTTCCGGGTGCTTGACGAGCGCCGCGCCGGCCGTCGGCCCGTAGCCCGGGACGACGTTGATGACGCCGTCGGGGATGCCGGCCTCTTTGGCGAGCTGAGCCATCCGCAGGCAAGTGAGCGGCGTCTGCTCGGCCGGCTTCATGACGATCGTGCAGCCGGTCGCCAGCGCCGGCCCCCACTTCCAGGCCGCCATCAGCGCGGGGAAGTTCCACGGGATGATCTGGCCGACGACGCCGACCGGCTCGCGCCGGGTGTAGCAGAAGTAGTCGCCGCGGACGGGGATCGTGTCGCCCTGGATCTTGTCGGCCCAGCCGGCGTAGTAGCGGAGGCAATCGACCACCAGCGGGAGGTCGGCGGTGCGGCTGTCGCTGATCGGCTTGCCGTTGTCCAGGGTCTCCAGGGCGGCGAGGTAGTCGAGTTCTTCCTCGATCAGGTCCGCCAGCCGGTTCATCAGCTTGCCGCGGTCGCGGGCGTCCATGGTGGACCAGGGGCCGGTCTCGAATGCCCGTCGAGCGGCCATCACGGCCCGGTCGATATCGGCCGCATCGCCCTCGGCGACCTGCGCGATGACCTCTTCGGTCGCCGGGTGGATCGTGTCGAAGGTCTTGCCGCTGGCGGCATCGACCCACTGGCCATCGATGAAGCACTGGGTTTGCTTGACCTGCGGCCGAGCGACGGGCTGGGTGGCTGTCGCCATGAGAGACCTCCGAAGAGCGGTGAACCGAGAAGATGAGGAGCGTGTCGCATTCTACGGGTTGCCACCGGAATGTCACGCGAGTGTGCCCTACAAAACTCGCCGTCGGCGGGGTTCAATCAACCGAATGACCGAGACACCAAAAACCGCCGAACAAGACCTCGCCGCCTACTGCCAGGAGGTCGCCGAGCGGGCCAAGCGGGCGAGTGCCGAGCTGGCCATCGTCACCGGGGCCGCGAAGATCGCTTGGCTGCGGCGTTCCGCCGAACTGCTCCGCACGAACACGGCCGCCCTGGCCGAGGCGAACGAGAAGGACCTCGCCGCCGCGCCGGGCTATGGCCTGACCGACGCCGCCGTGGATCGCCTGCGGCTGACGCCCGAACGGATCGAGGGCATTGCCTCGGCGTTGGAAGAGGTGGCCATGCTCCGCGACCCGGTCGGCGCGGTCATCGACTCGACCGTGCGGCCCAACGGGCTGCGGATCGACAAGGTCCGGGTGCCGCTCGGCGTGGTCTTCTTCATCTACGAGTCGCGGCCGAACGTGACCGCCGACGCCGCGGCGATCTGCGTGAAGGGGGGCAACGCGGTGATCCTGCGCGGCGGCAAGGAGGCGATCCACTCCTCGACCGCGATCGTCGAGTTGCTCGCCCAAGCCGCCGGTGAGAGCGGTGTGCCGGCCGATGCGGTGCAGTTGGTCAACACGACCGACCGGGCCGCCGTCGGGCACTTCTTGAAGCTCGACGAGCTGATCGATGTCGCGATCCCGCGTGGTGGCGAGGGGCTCATCCGCCGCGTCGCCGCCGAGGCGACGATGCCGGTCATCAAGCACTTCGACGGCAACTGCCACGTCTACCTCGACGCCGCGGCCGATCCCGACCTCGCCGAAGCGATCACGGTCAACAGCAAGACCCACCGTTACGGCGTGTGCAACGCGGCCGAGTCGCTGGTGGTCCATTCGGGCCTCGCGGCCGACGTGCTGCGGCGGGTCGCGAAGTCGCTCGCAGACGCGGGCGTCGAGCTCCGCGGCGACGCCCGCGTCTGCGAGATCGTCCCCGGCACGAAGCCGGCGACCGAGGAAGACTACGGGGCCGAGTACCTCGGCCCGATCATGTCGGCCGTGGTCGTCGATTCGCTCGACGAGGCGATCGAGCACATCAACCGCTACAGCTCCGGCCACACCGAGGTGATCGTCACCGGCGACCTCGAGGCGGCACGCCTCTTCACGACCCGGATCGATAGCGCCGCGGTGATGGTCAACGCTAGCACGCGTTTCAACGACGGTGGCGAGTTCGGCCTCGGGGCGGAGATCGGCATCAGCACGGATAAGTTCCACGCCCGCGGCCCCTGCGGCATCGAGGAGCTCACCAGCTACAAGTACCTTGTGCACGGCACCGGGCAGGTACGCGAGTAAAAAGGCGTACGCCGTGCTAGCACGGCGTA
>CAYGUP010000138.1:0-4725 GCA_964353155.1 uncultured Planctomycetaceae bacterium
CCTGCTGCCGCCCCTCCGGGGCTTTTCACGATCGCTTGTCTGCCAGGGGCTGACGCCCCTGGCTACGCGCCGACGCCCTTCCGGGGCTAATCCCTATCGCTCGCGATAGGTGATTCGACCCTTCGTCAGGTCGTACGGCGAGAGCTCCACGCGGACCCGGTCGCCCGGCACGATACGGATATAGTGCTTCCGCATGCGTCCGCCGATGTAGGCGTTCACGATGTGTCCACCCTCGATCTCGACGTTGAAACGCGTGTTCGCCAAGGCCTGGGTGACCGTCCCTTCGACTTCGAGGGCTTCTTCTTTTTCTTTCTGCTGCTTCGCCATGCGAGAACGGTAGCCGGGTGGTGGGCCGACGCTCGTCGGCCGAACGCCTTGGGGGTGAGGTATCGAAAAATGGGCAAATCGCCCCAGTCCGTGTGACAGCTAGCTGCCGCATGATCCGGACATGGCGGTTGCACCGAGTCGCGAAAGTCTACCACGCTAGCCCCGACGCGGCCACCTCAGACCGCCAGAACCGGCGATTCCGGTTGTGACGGCACGGCGGACTACGCCGGCCGGATTCGTCTGGCCGGCTAGCGGCCAACCCGGTCAATTTGCTGTACGCTTAGGAGACTGTGAGCGAAATCAGCCAAACCACCGCCCCCGACGACGATGCGATCCGCCGCGCCAAGCGCGAGATCCAGGCGATCGTCCAACAGATCAGCGAATTGTCCCGCCAGGACATCTCGCCCGATCGCTATTACGAAGAGTTCCTCAACAAGGTGGTCTCGGCCTTGGCGGCCGCGGGCGGGGCTGTCTGGACGCTGTCCGACTCCGGCCAGTTGCAACTCAGCTACCAGATCAACCTCCGCAACACGGGCCTTGCGGAAAACCCGATTGCCCAAGAGCAGCACGGCCGCCTGCTGCACCGCGTCCTCTCGGCCCCCACCGGGCCGGGCTTCGACGAGGGAGCCATCGTCCCGCCGCACTCCGGTTTCGGAGCCGATGGCGAGGTCGTGGCCGGCGCCGAGGATGAACACGCCCCGGCCAACGCGACCGACTACCTGCTGGTGCTCGCCCCGGTGCACAACGACCAGGGCGCGCAGGGCGTGGTTGAGGTCTTCCAACGCGCCGGCGGCCGGCCGCAGGTGCAGGCCGGCTACCTCCGCTTCTTGCTCCAGACCTGCCAGCTCGCTGGCGATTACCTCCGCAGCCGCCGCTTGTCGCACCTGTCCGACAAGCAGACGCTCTGGGAGCAACTCGAATCCTTCACCCGCCTGGCACACGACCGCCTGGATGTGAAGCAGGCCGCTTACACGATCTCGAACGAAGGCCGCCGGCTGATTGGGGCCGACCGGGTTTCGGTCGCCGTTGGCAAAGGCCGCAAGCCAAAGATCCAAGCGATCAGCGGCCAAGACAACTTCGATACGCGTTCGAATGTCTCAACCTTGCTGACCAAGGTCGCCCGCGCCGTTGCCAAGACCGGCGAGGACGTTTGGTACACGGGCGACACGTCGAAGCTCGCGCCACAGGTCGAGAAGGCCCTCGACGCTTATGTCGATGAATCGCAGACCAAGGCGATGGCCATCCTGCCGCTGGTCGACCGCCGTGGCGTCGACCCCGAGGCGACCGAGGAAGACATCCGCAAAGGCGGCCGCCGCGAGGGCGAGGTCATCGGCGCGTTGATCGTCGAACAGATGGTCGACAACCGCATCGCCGATGGCTTCACGCAACGCGTCGATGTCGTCCGCTCGCACAGCGAAACCGCGTTGGCGAATGCGTTGGAGCACGAGGGGCTCTTCCTGATGCCCCTCTGGAAGACGCTCGGCAAGGCGACCTGGATGTTCCGGCGGCACACGCTGCCGAAGACCTTGGTCGTCTCGTCGCTGATCGCCGCGGCGATCGCCGCGATCGTGCTGGTGCAGAAGGACTTCACGCTCGAAGGCGACGGCAAGCTCCGCCCCCGGACGATCGCCCGCGTCTTCGCCCCGACCGACGGCAAGGTGAAGACCATCCACGTGCGCGACGAGGCCGAGGTCGAGCAGGGCGAGCTCCTCTTCGAACTCAAGAACCTCGATCTCGAAAAAGAACTGACCGCCACCCGCGGCCAGCTCAGCACGATCGGTCAAGAATACAGCACCATCAACTTCGAGCTCACCAGCCGCCGCGACGAGCTGTCCTCCGAAGAAGCTGCCCAGAAACGCTCCCGCCGGGCGCAGCTCGAACAGCAGTTGATCTCTTTGAAGGCCCAGTTGAAGCTGCTCGAAGCCAAGGCGGCTTTGCTGCGGATCGAGAGCCCGATCACCGGCCAGATCATCACCTCGCGGCTGGTCGAACGGCTCAGCGGTCGGCCGTTGCAGCGTGGCCAGCAGTTGCTGGAAGTCGCCGACCCGGCCGACGAATGGATCCTCGAAGTCGAAATGCCCGAGAAACGCCTGGGCCACATCACGCGAGCGATCCGTGAGTCAGATAACCAAGCGCTCGAAGTCGAGTTCCTACTAGCGACCAATACCGAGGCCACGCTCGTAGGGAAGCTGACCGAAGCCAACATCGCCAAGAGCGCCGAGGTCCGCGGCGACGACGGGAACACGGTCTTGTTGAAGGTCGAATTCGACCAAGACGAGTTCCGTGCCGCCACGCCCGACCCGAAGGTCGGCGCGGAGGTGAAGGCCCGTGTCGCGTGCGGCCGGGCGAGCCTGGCGTACGCTTACTTGCACGACCTGGTCGACTTCGTCCGCGCGAAGATCTTGTTCCGGCTGTGACACCCCAACGCTCGGGTACCAAGCATGTCCACACAGAACCAAACGCTGGCCGCCCTGATCGGCGTGATCGCCATCGCCTCGCCGGCGGCGGCCCAGTTCGATCTTCCGCCCGAAGCCGATAACGGCCGCGCCGCCACCGGCACGCACGAGATCGCCGACTGTCCGATCGGCCTCGTGAAGAAGATCGACCTCGCCGCCCCCGAGGCGGGCATCCTCACCTACGTCGGCATCGAGCAGGGCTCCCGCTTCAAGAGCGAAGAGGTCATCGCGAAGATCGATACCCGCGAGGCCGAGATGGGCTACAAGCGGGCCGGCTACGAATGGAAGCTGGCCCACAAGCGTTCGCAAGACAAGATCGAAGAGAACTACGCGCGGGCTCAGTTGCTCGTCGAAGGGGCCGATGTCCAGGGCGCGATCGAGGCCAACCAACGCAGCCCCGGGGCCGTGCCCGCCCAGGACCTCCGCCGCGAGCAACTGGAGGCCGACCGCGCTGAGCTCGGCATCGAGAAGGCGATCAAGGATCGCGAGCTGGCCACGCTCGAAGCCGATGTGAAGCGCGTCGAGATGGAAGCCGCGATGATCGCCATCGAGAAGCGCCAGGTCCGCGCCGAGTTCAACGGCGAGGTGCTCCGGCTCAACCGCGAGCAGGGCGAGTGGGTTCAGCCCGGCGACGTGATCGCCGAGATCGCCAAATTCGATACGCTCCAGGTCGATGGCTTCATCTACTACGAGGACTACGACCCGAGCGAGATCGAGGACTGCCGCGTGACGATCGATGTCCGCGTCGGCCGCAACCGGGTCGAGCAAGCCAGCGGCTTCATTACCTACATCGACCCGGTCGCCGAGTACGACGGAAACCGGAACCGTTACCTCGTGCGGGCGGAGTTCGCCAACCGGCAAGAGAAGGGCCTCTGGCTCATCAACCCGGGCCTCAAAGCCACGATGAAGATCCACCTCGGCACGGCCGACGCCACCGCCGTCCGCAACCGACCCACCCGCCAGGGCGTCGAGCGATAAAGCGATTGCGGGGTTCGGAATTCGGAATCCGGAATCCGTTGCACCGAGCCGCTCCGGCAGGCAACGCCCGCTATTCCCCATTCCGCCTTCCGAACTCCCCATTCGATGGCAACCCTTGCCGACAGCCTCGTCTCCTCCAGCTCGCGCCGGATGCCGATCCGTGTGCGGCCGGACTTGGAGGCCAAGCGGCAGCGATACCAGGGGCGTCGCTATTGGGTCGTGAAGGACCCGGTCGCCCTTCAGTACTTCCGCTTCGAGGAAGAAGAGTTCGCCATCCTCGAGATGCTCGACGGCGAGTCGAGCCTCGACGAGCTCGCCCAGGAGTTCGAGGCCCGCTTCCCGCCGCAATCGATCAAGGTCGAGGAGCTGCAGCAGTTCATCGGGCAGTTGCACAGCAGCGGCCTGGTCATCACAGACTCTCCCGGCCAAGGAGACCAACTCCGCAAACGCTCGGAAGAACGCCGCGGCAAGGAGCTCAAGCAGAAGCTCACGAACATCCTCAGCATCCGCTTCAAGGGGATCGATCCGGACTGGATCCTCAATATCCTCTACAGCTTCCCGCCGGTGCGGTGGTTCTGGAGCCAGACCGCGTTCTTCCTCTGCTCGCTGCTCTGCCTCTCGGCCCTGCTGCTGATCGGCGTGCAGTTCGATGATTTCCAAGCGAAGCTGCCGACGTTCAACGCCTTCTTCGCGGCCAAGAATTGGCTGCTGCTGGCGACCGTGCTCGGTTGCACGAAGATCCTCCACGAGTTCGGCCACGGCCTCAGTTGCAAGCACTTCGGCGGCGAATGCCACGAGATGGGCGTCATGCTCCTGGTGCTCACACCCTGCCTGTATTGCAACGTGAGCGACTCGTGGATGCTGCCCAACAAGTGGCACCGGGCCGCGATCGGCGCGGCGGGCATGTATGTCGAGGTCGTGCTGGCCTCGATCTGCACCTGGATCTGGTGGTTCACCGAGCCGG
>CAYGUP010000139.1:0-4693 GCA_964353155.1 uncultured Planctomycetaceae bacterium
TCCTCCACCACCACCGCCGCCGACTGGCGGGCCGGGAGGAGCAGGAGGAGCGGGCGGGCTTGGGGCGACCACGTTGGATCCCAATAGCACGTAGTCGATGTACTTTTCCCAGTAGGCATAGTTGCTGAGGGTTGGACGCGGTCGTGCCTCGGGCATCAGCGGGGCGAGCTGGTTTTGGATGATCCATTTGTAGGCCTTCTCGCGCCGCACCATCTCGTTGTCGCCGGGCACGATCCGGTGCCTGGCGGGCAGGCTGCTTGCCGAAAGGGGGCCGACATCCGAGGTCATCTCGCCGTAAGCCATGCCGCCGGGGACGACACCCAACGAGGCGCCCAGGTACTCGAGATTGCCGGGGAACGCGCCGAATCCGAAGTCTTGGTAGACGTCTTGCATGAGCGAGTTGCCGATCGATCCAAAACCGGCCCCCGAGAAAGAGCTGTTGATCGTTGAGGTCGCCCAGGCCGGCTCGGTGTCGTCGTTCATCGAACCCGACAGGTCGATCGCGAAGACGATGTCTCGCGGGTTGGCCATCGCGATCGCCGAGGCCTCGGTTTCAAACTTCGTGGTGCCCATCACGCGGGCGAAGAAGAGGGCCTCGTCGTTGCGCCTCGCCGTGACGCGGACGGCGTTGCCGACACGGCCGTCTCGGACCGGGCTAAAGGTATCGGTGTCGAGGTCCCAGATGCCGAGCTCGACCTTGGCCTCGTCGCCGCGGATCAAGCGCCCGCCCGCTTCGTGGCGTGTGACGTAGTCCACGCCGACGGCTTGGATCTCGCTCGCATTCAGGTGCATCGAGTTGCCGGCGGCCAACGCCCCGGCATCGGCCGCGGCTTGTAGCTGCGTGCGTACGACGAACATGTAGCCCATATCGATGGCCAATGCCGCCATCGCGAACATCACGACGATCAAGATGGCCGATAACACCGCGATGACGCCGCGGCGGTGGCTTAGCGTGTCTGGACTCTTGGGCATTCTGCTGACTCGATAAAGCAAGCTAGTAGATGGGTTCGACGCGCTGGCTCATTCGACCGTTTCGCGACGCATGACCGATTGGGCCGTCAACTCGGTCGATCCGGCCAGGAACGGCTTCGAGAGCACACTCACCGCCGAGAAGGGAATGCGGACACGAACCGAAACCGGCTCGTCGTATTCCGCCGAAGCGGGCTGGCTGGGAGTGATCTCGACGATCGCATTGTCCAGACCGGCGGCCGACATGTAGTCATTGACGCGAGTCGTCACGCGACCCGCCGTCGCCGAGTCGAGCACCGCGATCCGCGCACCTTCGCGTGCCGCGTTGGTGATCACCTGCTGGACCATCACCATCCGACCGAACTCGAGGATCCCGAGAACGATCAAGAAGAAGAGCGGCGCGACGATCGCAAACTCAACGGCCGCAACGCCGCGACGGCGTGCGGGGCTTGGTGGGACGAGACCGGTCATGAACTGGCAGTCGGATGAGGCAGCGGCTTTGCAAAGCGCAAAAGTCTTCCGACAAAAACCTAGGTCACAGCCCGCCGAGGGGTTCCGTGGCGCCCTGCAACTCCGGATATACCGGTTGCGCCGATTCCTACTGCCCGGTAGATGCCGTCAGGTCACCAGCCCTTTGGTCACCATCATAAAGACGTCCTCGAGCGTCGGCTCGCGGTCGGCGAAGGAGATCAGCCCGACCTTGCCGGCGACCAACTGGTGCAGCAGCCGGGCGACCTCTTTCTCGCCGCCGGCGTACTCGATGGTCACGCCACGCGGATCCTCCTGCACGCTCTGCACGTGCGGGTCGCTGCGGACGAGGCTGACGCCCGCCGTTGGGTCGCCGGCGAAGCGGATCTCCAGCCGGCGGTGTTGTTGGAGCTTGCGGTAGACCTTCTCGATGGGGCCGTGCATCAGCAGCTTGCCCCGTTCGATGATGCCGATGCTCGTGCAGATATCGGCGAGCTCCGTGAGGATGTGGCTGGAGATGAGGATCGTCTTGCCCATCTTGCGGAGCTCTTTGAGGAGGGCCTTCACCTCCAGGCGCGCGCGGGGGTCGAGGCCGCTGGCGGGCTCGTCGAGGATCAACACGGGCGGGTCATGCACGAGTGTCTTGGCGAGGCACAGGCGTTGCTTCATGCCGCGCGACAGGCCGTTGACGTAGTCGTCGCGTTTGTGCGTCAAGTCCAGCAGCTCGAGCACATCGCCGATGATCGCCTTGCGTTGGTTGCGTGGCACCTCGTAGGCGACCGCGAAGAAGTCGAGGAACTCCCACACCTTCATCCCGTCGTAAACACCGAACATATCCGGCATGTAGCCGATGCTGCGACGGACGGCGATCGGGTCGTCGATCACGCTGTGCCCGTTGACGGTGGCCTCGCCTTGCGAGGCACGGATCAGCGTCGCGAGGAAGCGGATCGTGGTGCTCTTGCCGGCGCCGTTGGGGCCGATGAAGCCGAACAGCTCTCCCTCGCCGATCGAGAGGTTGAGGTTCTCCACCGCGACGAAGTCGCCGTAGGTCTTTCCGAAGTTGCGAATCTCGATCATCGGCTGATTGTGGGGAGTACCGCGGTGTCACGGAGATAGTCGGGTGAGGCTTGCTTGGTTCGATGGCTCGATGCGTTAACGACTGGATAAAATGTCCGCCGGGCCGTTTGCGTCCGGCCGGATGGGCGGGAGCGGACCGTAGCCGAGGTGACCGACGACGAGGGTCGCCCCTTTTTGCTGCGAAGACTTCGGCTCGATCGCGACGCCCGGCATGACCTGCGAGATGCGTGCCACCACGCGGCGTTCGCCCGGCTGGAAACGGGTTGGGTCGATCGCTAGGCGGAGGAGGCGATCCAGACCGAGGCGTTCTTCATCCGCCGCTCGCACGCGTTGGGCGCTAGCACGCTCTTTGGCGAACGGCAACGGCGTTTCTGGGCCGAACTCGCCGGGGATCGGCAGGTACACGAGGTTCGCGACCCCGCCCGCGGCGAGGTCGCCGATCCAGCAGCCCTCCAGACGCGGCGTCCCCTGCAAGCCATCGGGCCGGCCAACGATCATCACGTCCTCCAACGCCCAGGCGGTCCGGTTCTCGATCCGTGCCTCGCCGTTCGGGCCGCGCGTCAAGCCAATCGACCCGGGGATGCTCGATCCGGGGACCGGGTGCTCGGCGACATTGATCATCTCCTCGCTGCGGATGAACTCGGTCGAAGCGGACGAGACCGACAAGTCACGCAGCCGAGACTTGTCGAGCCGTTCATAAGCCACGGTCGCCGGTCCGCCGAAACGTGGTTGCCCATCCACCCGAGGCCGCGCGAACGGCATCGCCACGGCGGGCGACTCGAACTCCATCTCGTAAGTCGTCGAGAGCGAGGTGTAGAGTGCCGTGAATCGTGTGAGCAGGCCGCGTGGGGTTTCGGGTTGGAGTTCGAGCACGGCGATCTCGGTCCGCGAGCGGACGAAGCCGATATCGAGCTGGGCTTGTTGGATGACCACCCACGCCCCGAGCAGGGCGATCACCGGGGCGGCAACCCAGGCGAGCTCGGTGCGGCCGATCGCCGCGAAGAATCCCCAGTTCGCCGGCACCAAGAAGAAGAGGTAGGCCGCCAAGCAACCGATCACGAACCCGGCCCCCGGCACCGAGACACCGGCCGATTCGCTCAACATGCTGCGAACCGATTGGCCGACGGCGTTGAAGTCGTTCACGGCACCGATGCCGCCCGGCACGGACGCGGGCCTCAGCTCGACCTGCGACCAAGTCTCCGGACGGCCTGACGGGGCGAACGCGGCGGCCCTGCCCCCGGCTGCCTCCTCGGACTTGACGACCCGCAGCATCAAGTCATCGGCGCTGCCATGGGTGTCTCGCACGAAGGAGCGGTGGTGCGTATTGAAGAGCGGGTCGAGTCGGATCGAATCCTCCTGGTCCGCCCAACGGACCGCGACCCTGGCCGTCGGCGATTCATCAAAGCGGCTACGATCCTCAACGAATCGGCGGGGCGGCCGCCTTAGCAGGGCCCCGTTGACGAGGTTCTCAAAACCGGCGGTCCACGCTCGCAGGCGGCTGTCGCTCAGCGGCAAAGCACTCACCACAACACGCCCCCGCCCGACGCGTCGCTCGGCGATCAGGCCGCTGGCACCGGGGAGCCAAGCCCCACCGTTTGCGAGGGTGATCTCGGCACCCGACCATTCCTGAGCGACCGGCAACGGCTTGCCGCGGTCGCCCACGGACCAGCGGGCGGCTAGGTCGATCAACTCGTCTCGTTTGAACTCGCGGACGCCGTCGGAACGCGTCGGGATTCTCTTATCGAGGAAGCTCCCACGTAACAGGTCGAGCGAATCGGCCCCGACGACCAGCAACTGCCCGCCCCAGTTGAGCCAATCGATGATCGCGTCGCGTTGGGCCGGGCGGAGGGACGCCGGATCGACCTCGTCCCATAGGAGATAGGCGATCGAGGTCCAGGCCAACGGGTTGTCGGGCAACGCAATCTCGCCCGATGGGTCATCGATCGGCACGCCAACGAAGCGATAGTTCAGTCGCGGGTTGAGCGGGTTGCCCGCATCGACGAGGGGGCCGGGGTCGATGCGGCTCTCGATCGGCGCGTTCACGCTCCGCATATTGCCGAGGAAGCTGTAACGCTGCGGCTCGGCGGCGAGGACCACAAAGTGGTACTGATGGTCGAGCAGTTGGCGGAGCGGCGTGGTGTCGCGGACCTGTTCGCCCGTGCGACGCGAACGGACGATC
>CAYGUP010000140.1:0-4519 GCA_964353155.1 uncultured Planctomycetaceae bacterium
GACTACGGGAACCGGCCCGGCAGTAACCGCAAGACGAAGCCCAAGTCGGTCGCGGGGGATCGTTACTCAACCAGCAGCTATCGCCGCGCGATCCAGCGGGCCTGCGAACGCGCCGGCGTGCCCCGTTGGGCACCCAACCAGCTACGCCACACCGCCGCGACCGAGGTCCGGGCCAAGTTCGGGCTCGAAGCGGCACAAATCGTCCTCGGGCACGCCGGGGCGGATGTCACCCAGGTCTACGCCGAGCGCGACGCCACCAAAGGCGTCGAGGTCGCGCGGCTCATCGGCTAGGGCCCCTCACTCCATAACATTCGGTCTCAGTTCACTCCGTTCTTCCCGTCACCGCCCCGTTCCGAGGCGGCATGACGGGATGACTGGTAGTGACCATCGGAAACTGTGATTTATGCAGCCATCCAAGAACGAAGCCGCCTCAGACACCATCGCAGACGGTCGGCTCCAATGGGCTTATCAGTGCCGATGGATGATCTCCCACCAACTATCCATGATTGCCACGACACTGGAGCGCGAGGTTCTGCGTGGACCTGACCCAGATGCTAGGCGGTCCCTGGAAGGCAAAAGGTTCCCAGCCACGTGGAGAATGGTTGTCCAATGCCTGAACAAGTCCCGTGAGCTCGCGATCGGCAAATGCGATGAAGACCTGGATAACGACCTCCGGAGCTGTCTGCATGGCATCCAAGGACTCCTTCGTGGCCCCGAGCGATTTGTTGCTCCTCAGGTTGGAGATCAGATCGAACTACTAGGACGGCTATCCGGACGCCTTGGCGGCTTGATCGCCCAAGAAGAAGACCGCTCAGCCGACTCCCAACCCGCTGGATGCAATGGCTCTCCACCACCAGATGCCAGCCTCGACGAGATCCAAGGGCTCCATCGCGGCCCCGAACAGTCCGTCGCACTTCGGGTTGACGATCCGATCGAATCGATAGAGCGGCTATCCGAACGCCCGGGCGAACAAGTCGCTCGGGAAGAGGGTGGCTTGACCAGCGACGAAACCGTGGCAGAAGAGGGTCCGGCGCCACCCGATGCGTGGGTCTATCAGGGGCAACGCTTCCGAGGTCTGACGTCCAAGCCTTTCCGATTCGCCAAGCTTCTTTGGGAGGGCAAACGCGGTACTTGGGTTACGTTCGGAGAAATTGCCAAGATGGTCCTTCAAGACCACGCCACCGAAGTCTCATCCGATCAGGTCGGGAACTGGCGTCGGCAAGCGAACGCATTCTTTAGAGAACACGATATTCCACTGAAAACATCGGTCAAGTCGTGCAACGCAATCATCGAGGATCGGCAATCGACCGCGGCTGGCAATTCCTAATTATCGCCAGATTATCGCTCAATGATCGCTAGATAATCGGCTGAGGCATCAAGCTATCCCACGATACCAAACGCAACCGTTTGCCACCGTGAGACAAGCATGAATCCCAACACGGGTCCTGACGACTACTTGCCGATCCGCGAGGTCGGCCGGCACCTGCCCGGCCGCCGAAAACCCCACAAGTCGACGATCCACCGCTGGTGGAAGCGTGGCGTCCGTGGGGAACGGCTCCAGACGACATTGATCGCCGGCAGGCGGTTCACGCGGATCGAGTGGATCGAACAGTTCCTTGCGGCGATCAACGGCAACGAGAGCCCTGGGGATGCCCATCTGAACCGGCATCGAGAGCAGGCGATCCATCAAGCTGAAAGTGACCTGTTGGCAGAAGGCGTCTAACCGAAGGTATCCTCTGCCAAGGCATCAGGGCCCAAGTCAACAACTGCATCCGCATCACAGACCGTGCGTGCCATCGTTGATCGGGCCGCAGTCTCAGTGCTGGCAAAGATTCTTGTCGAACGCGGGCTCTTCTATCAATGCGACCGTCATCTCAACACCATTGTCGAGGTAACCGATGCCGCCTGATTGGCCATGACACGCCCTCTGCTTCGGGCGGGTCGCTTACATCATGTGACGGGACACCTTGAGAGGTATCAAGAATTAAGACGATCAGGTGAGCGGGTCGGCAACGACGCAGCGTATACCGGACCCCCAAGTGGCATTAGCCTTCGAGGCGAAGCCCAGCACGTAAGAACTGTGAAAAGCTCGGTTGGGTGAGATCCCCGGCCGGGGTGCGATCCGCTCACCCTACAGTACCGTTCGACGCCGTCCCCCTCTTGGGGAAACGTCTACACTTATCACTACGCTAACGATCGGCCAGCCGTCGATACGGTTACCGTTGCCATGCACGTCGAGGTACTCGCGTTGGATCGCCGGCCTCTCAGAAGCGTCCAGCCTTTGAGCCCCTCAGACCATGGTCAAAAACGGGCAAAAACCCCGTAAACGTTGACCCAACCTTGGGTCAATCACTTCCCAAACTACCAAGAATGTTAAAATGCGGAGACATGCGGTCGCGGCAGAAAGAAGCGGACGAGAACAAGGTCGAGCGGCTAAGTTGTGGATGGATGACCGCTCAGGTGGATGGACCGAACGCTGGATCGGGAGTCTGAAGTCAGAATGCTTCGATCGATTCTGGGTCTTCGGGCTTGATCACCTCGACCACATCACTAGCGAGTTCGCCAGCTACTACAACTACTCATCACACTGCCTCATCAGAAGAATCGCTTGAAAACCCGAGGTTCTGTTGCTCGGGACATGGTTTCGCGCCTGGGTGGTTGCGTCGCTTGGCTCGCTCATGGAGTTGTTTGGCGACGTCGGATTCGACGTCTCGGCGGTTGATGATCCAGGGGCCGTCGGGGAGCGGGTGTTCGCCGGGGATGTCGCCCCGTTCGATCGCAAGCCGCAGCGTCGCGGTGCTGACACCTACGATATCGGCCGCTTCTTTGAGCTTGAGCCAGCCTTCTTCATCACAGCGCTGGCGGTTGTAGCCGAGGATCGCGTTGCGACCCCGCAAGCGGGTGATCCGTTCGCGGGACCAGCGCTCGCCGCGGCCGGTCCGCAGGCCATTGCGATTCAGCACGCCCGCGATGACGTCGTCGGTGCAGGTTCGGGCCAGGCTGCGAACCGCGTCGAGCGCTTCGGCCGAGGTCGGGTAGACGTAGCCCCGCTTGCGACGAGGTACTCGCAGCTCGGTATGAACGCCCCCTTTCCAGTGGACGACCAGCACGACCTCACCCGCCTCGGGATCGCAGTCCACAGCGATCTCCTCGATCAGCGTCCGCACGATCCGCTTCTTGATCGAGGCATCCGCCCGCGGGTCGTTCCAGACCGCTTCGAGGTCTTCCGCCAGTTCGGCGAATTCTTCGACCGAGGCGGTCGGATGCTCACCGCTGGCCTGTTCCATCAGGCGGCTTTCAATCGAACGGACCTCGGCGAGCGCCGCATTCCAACGCCGCTCAAGCTCATCGGCGACGAGGCGATTACTCGGGTCGCAGGCGTCGAACTGCTTGCCGGCCCGACCGGCTTGGTAGCGAGCCGCTTGTAAGTCGCGTTCCAGCGCAGCACGCACTTCATCGTCTTGCTGTTGAGCCTGCTCACTTGCTAACACCGCCGCCTCCAATCCGGCTGGGGCCACGACCCGCAGCACCTGTCCGCCGATCGCTCGATCGACCGTAGGGCCACCGAACGCGATGCACTTCGGCTCGCCATTATCGAGCGCTCCACGCCAGCAAGCATACCGCAGCATGTTGCGATCTCGACCCGAGTAGGTCACGGTCAGCTTGCGGCCGCAGCGACGGCAGCGGAACAGACCCGCTAGCAAGGCGGCGCCACGCTTCGCGGCGCCCGTGCCTCGGCAGTGGTTGTTGGCGAGCATCCGCCCTACCTGCTCGAACGTCTCCCAACTAACGTAGCCCTCGTGTGACTCGGGGATCAACGCCAGCCAGCGATCACGTGACTTGCGTTTCGAGCGCTTGGTCTGCCCGTCGGGGCTGACGATCTGCTCCGTCTTGCCGTAGGCATAAGCCCCGCCGTAGGCCGGGTGCGTGAGGAAGCCGTAAACGGCGCCGTAGTTCGGCCGCCGCCAGGTCACCTCGCCGCCGCGGCGACGACCCGGCAGCTGCAGGCCTTCGGCCTGCAGCCAGAGGAGCACCTGCCGCGCCGAGCCCAGCTCTTGGAACTTGCGGAACACCAGGCGGATCGCCTCTTGGACCCGCTGATCGGGGTCCTTCTCGAGACGCTGGTCCTCGGTCTTGAGGAACCCGATCGGTGCCGCCACAATCAATTCGCCCCGCTTCGCCTTCTCGCGACGCGCCTCGGCCGAACGCTGACGCAACAGATCGAGCTCGTACTCGTTCAGGCTCCCCTTGAGCCCTAGCAGCAATCGATCGTTGCTCTGCCGCGGCGAGTAGACCGTCTCGCTATCGACCAGCAGCGTATCGACGATCCGGCAGACCTCCACCAGACGCTGCCACTCACGGCTGTTACGGGCGAACCGCGACACCTCGCGGGCCGCCACCGCGCCCACTTCGCCGAGGCTCACCGCGGCCATCATCCGCTCGAAACCGGTCCGCTGCGCCGATCCCGACGCGCTGCGGCCCAGGTCCTCGTCGATCACCTCGACCTCATCCCAGCCGA
>CAYGUP010000141.1:0-4292 GCA_964353155.1 uncultured Planctomycetaceae bacterium
GGCGGTTGTCTTGCCCGCTCCGTTCGGACCCAGGAGCCCGAAGACCTCGCCGGCGTGTGCCGTGAAGGAGAGCCGATCGACGGCGATGACCTCTCCTAGCTGGAGGTCGTCGTAAGCTTTAGTGAGCGAGGCGAGCTCGACCATCGCCCGTCCGGGCGGGTCGGCTTCGGCCCTCGCGGGCGGGGTGCCCGTCTCGATATCCATAGCGTCGGCGAGCCAGCAGTCCAGTGAGGCGGGTCGTACGGGAGGAGCCGGTTATCCGGCCATCGGCGCCCACCCGAGCGCCGCCCCCGTAACCTTAGCTCACCACAGGGAGCTTCGGCAGTTTGCTGCTCGCGGCTTCTAGCGATCGCTCCTCGTACTCGCGATCGACCAATTCGTAATGAACGTTGCGTTGCCGAGGCTCGTAGCCGAGCTCGCTGATCGCGTCTCGCATCTGCTGGAGCGTCAGGAAATGCACGGTCCCGGCTTCGGCAACCACGTTCTCCTCGATCATGAGGCTCCCCATATCGTTGGCACCGTGCAGCAACGCCATCTGGCCGATCTGGAGGCCTTGGGTCACCCAGCTCGATTGCAGGTTGTCGATGTTGTCGAGGTACAACCGGGCGACGGCGTTTGTCTTGAGGTACTCGTGCCCGCCAACCGGCTCGATGTGATCCATCGCCGTGTTATCCGGCTGGAAAGTCCAGCAGATGAAGGCCGTGAACCCCTTCACGCCCTTGCCAAGGGATTCGTCTTGCAGCTGGCGGATGCGGTCGAGGTGCTCGATCCGCTCTTCGAGCGTTTCAACATGTCCGAACATCATGGTGGCGCTGCTGCGACCGCCGAGTTCGTGCCAGACCCGCATGACATCCAGCCAGTCGTCGGACAGCACCTTGCCACGCGTGATCTCTTTGCGAACCCGATCGACCAGAATCTCCGCGCCGCCGCCGGGGAGACTGCCGAGGCCGGCCTCTTTGAGGCGAGACAGCACCTCGCGCAAAGACAGCTTATTGACCTTGGTGAAGTGGTAGATCTCTGGGGGACTGAACGCGTGCAGATTGACCTGGGGGAACCGTTCTTTGATGCCGGAGAGCATCTCTTCGTACCACTCGAGTTTGAACTCAGGATGCAGACCACCCTGTAGAAGGATCTGTTCGCCGCCCAGGTCGACCGTCTCTTGGACCTTCTGAAGGATCACCTCTTGCGGTAAGACGTAGCCCTCGTCGGACTTGGGGCTCCGGTAGAATGCGCAGAAATCGCAGACCGCCGTGCAGACGTTCGTGTAGTTGATGTTCCGGTCGATGTTGTAGGTGCGGACCGACTCCGGATGGCGGCGGCGTGTGATCTCGTCGGCGGCTCGGCCGAGCGAGGCGAGGCTTGCCTCGCGGATCAGCCGCAAGCCTTCGGCGGGCGTCAGACGCTCTCCATCAACGGCTTTTTGTAGGACTTCCGAGACGGTCGTTGCGTCGGTGGCAGGGGTGGCGATCATCTTCTTGGCAGAGCGTCTTGGGAGTCGATTTCGTTGGATAAAGCGGGCAGGAGTCCGGCTTCGCGGCAGCCCCGTTGAAAAACCTCGATGGCACGGCGTTCTCGCGGCCCGAGCAAGAACCGTAGGTTTCGGCGAAGGTACCGTTCCGCGTGCTCCACGGTAAGCCCGAGTGGGGGTCCCTCGCTGTTCGCAATCTCTTCAAAGCTGAGCATCCCATCGTCGCGACAGGCTTGAAGCAGCGGCACCAGAGAGTCAGTGACCACTCCTTCGCGAGCCGCCCAGGCCGCGAAGACAAAGGGCAGGCCCGTGTCGCGACGCCACTCTTCGGCCAGATCCCACTCGGCCACAAACTGCCACCGGATGGCAACGTCCGGCGGATGCATCGCACGATCGCCGATCAGTAGCACGGCATCCGCGTCGGACTCTTCCAGCCCGCAGCCGATGGGCAGGCGTTCTCGCTCTGGCTCAACACCGTGCCGCTGCAAGAGCAACAACCGGCACAACGCGGCGCTGGTACGAGAGCCTTCATCAAGGGCGAGCGTCTTGACCGCTGCGGGGGGGCGGCGGAAGTAGACTTTAACGCTGCTGACCGGCCCATCCGCCGCCACACACGCATCGGATACGATCCGCCAACCCGTGGAAGCCAGCGTCTCAAAAACCGGCACGAGGGCGACCTCGAGGCGGCCCTCGGCGAGCGAATCGGCCAGCCGGCTTGGGAGGTCACAAAATAGCTCGACAGCAGCTAGCGCATGCTCGGACGCATGCTGACCGAATCGGTGGATCAGCGGTTTGGAATTCAGGTAGTTGACCGCACCAAGACGCATGGGATCCGCTGTTGGGGCATGGAACTGCGTGACTTGCCGTGCGACAGGTTAACCGACCGAGGGGAAGCCGATAAACCGCCACCTGGTTAGCCTGTCCGGCTGGCTTAATAGAACTCGAGCCGCTTGAACGCCTTCACTCCTTTGTAGAGCGAGCCGATCGTGGTCCCGAGGCTCACCGCGACCGCTAGACCGGCGCCGACGACTAGCCAGGTATCGACGTAGTAGCTGTCGATGAACGAAGCGCTGATCATGCTGGAATCGGCGATTAGCTTGAAATGGCAGGGCAGGGCGGTGAGGCCGACGATCACGATGATGTAGAGGGCGCTGAGCACCAGGTTCAGCGTCCCCCCAAACCCTGCGGCGATCTTCGAAGGCGAGCTCTCGGAGAAGTTGGGCATGGTCGCCCCCAAGCCAACCGCCAAGGCGGCGAGTCCGAGGCAAAGCAAGACCGTCGTGAGCTGGTGGATTGCAACCACCTTCACGGAGACCTGCAGCATCAGGTCGCTCAAGAGGATCAACAACGAGCACGGCCCCCAAGACCCAACCGACGCGAAAACGAACTTGCTCCAGACGATCGTCTCTCGGCTGACAGGCATCAGGCCAAGGACCCAGAACCGTCGCCCTTCGAGGCTGAGCATCGGGTAGATAAACCGCGTGGTGAACGTCGAGAGAATCAAGCCAACCACGGCGAGATTGAGGAAGCTCACCAGATTGACCCACGTCGCGCGATCGATATCGCCCGTGGTCACGCTGAATTGATCGACGTTCAGGAAGTACAATCCCAGCAGGCCGAAAAAGATGAGGAACTGCGACCATTGCACCGGGTCGCGCCTCAGCAATCGCCAGTCCTTGATCAAGAGCAGTCGCATCGCACGCGGCAACGGGCTCAACAGCCACTCGGCCGAACGGTCCAGCCACGACGCCGCCGCTCGGCGGGACGCGCGGGGGCGGCATTCGAGTTGGCTGAACGCCTTGCGGTATGATCGCCGGGCCACCGCGGTAAAAATCAGCCGCCCCATCAGCGAGTTCGACGTGAGCAAAGCGAGCGAGAGCAAGGCCCGCACCACCGGGGTCTCCGCCAACGCCGTCGGCAGCTTGGGCCTCTGTTGAGCCGCATCGATCAAGCCATCGCTGAGCCACGAACTGGGCAGCCATTCGGTCCGCGTGAAACGAAACTTCTGAATCGTGTCGCTGAAGAAACGGTTGTCGAATAGCTCATCGCTACGAATCCCCACCGTGTCCCAAATCGCCGCAAACGCCGCAAGCAACGAGATGCCGGCGATGACGGCAACGATGGTCAGGCGGACGTGAGCCAGCTTGTAAACAAGCAGCAAGCAGCTCAGCCCACCCAGCACACAAGGGATGTAGACGAACGACAGGATCAAGGGCCCGATGAGCACGTAGTAGTGCCAGGGCGCATCCACAGAAATCCCGTATGCCAGCGTGAGTGGGCTGGCTAACAAGAAGAAGCCCCAACTGCTGAAGAGCGTCGCTTCCTGGAACTTGTGCAGGACGATCCGCTCTTCACGAGCGGGTGTCGTCAGCAGAAAGCGGGTCTCCGCCGAGCTGAAGAGGCCGCCATAGAGGATGATGCCCGACGAGAAGATCAGCATCACGTTCAATGACGCGAAGAACAGGTGGAAGATGAACTCGACCGTGCGGGCGTGGATCGGGTCGCCCGGCTTGGCGATGCAGCTCTCCAGGAACTGGAACCCGTAGTAGAACAGCACAAACAGCCCGACCCAGAACAACGCACTGAGGGTGATAACCAGCAAGGTCCGCAACCGGGCGGTGTCCATCAACTGGCGCAGGTGCGCGCGGACCTCCGTCAGGCGCATCCGCACAAAGAGCTGTGCCTCTCGCCGAGGATCGACACCCCCGCCCCGAGGCGGTTGTTCGCTTGGTGAGATCGGTCGGGCGCTCATGCAGACCGTTCTCCCGGCGGCTCAGTGGCCTGCTCGACCTCATCGACGGAGAGACCGCCGGCGGTCTCTCCG
>CAYGUP010000142.1:0-4267 GCA_964353155.1 uncultured Planctomycetaceae bacterium
GCTTCTTGATCCTCGGTGCCTTGATCGGCTTGTCGGTGCTTGCCGGCAAGCACCGCACGGTGAAGGCGATCGATGTCGCCGGGCTCAATTTTCTGTCACCCGTCGTGCGGCTCTGTTACGGCGAGGAGCCGGACAAGCAGCTGCGTGAGATCGGCCGCTTCATCGTGGTGCCGGCCTTGGCCGTGGCCGCTTTCATCGGGGTTTGGTACGGGGTCTCCGACAAGATCCAGACCAAGAGCGGCAAGCTCCCCAACCCGACCGAGACCTGGCAATCCGCTAGCTCGATCCTGACGTTCCACAACCGCGAGAACGAGAAACAACGGGCGTTCAACCTCGATGGCGAAGCCCGCGAGGCCGAGCTCGCCCGTGTCGAGGCACGCTTGGAAGAACTCGGCCCGCTGGAGACCTCGGCCAACGAGGCGGTCGCCACGGCGAAGGAAGCCGCCAGCGAAGCGACCGCCCAGCGGCTCGCTCCGTTGCAAGACAAATACGACACGCTCAAAGAAGAGTACAAAGCCGACCAAGCCGAGCGAATCGAAGGACTCACCACCGCGGCGGAAACCGCCGCCGCCGGCGACCAAGCCGCCAAAGACGCCTACGTCGAAAGCGTCCGCGTGCATCGCTCACAGACCAGCAACGAGAAAGAAGAGCTCCGCGAGCTCAAGGCAGAGATCAGCACGCTGCGGGGACAGAAAGACCCGGTCGTCGTCGCCGCCCTCGCCCAACAGACGGCCATCGCGGAGGAACGCCAGTACCTCGGCAAGATGAAGGACCAGCTTACCAAAGCGAATCGCGGATCGAAGGTCGCCGCCGCGGAGGAGAAACTCGCGGCTGAGCAGGAGGCCCTCTACTCGGCCGACGCGAGCGGCCTGCTGAAGGCTGCCACGAAGGTCGTCCGTTCCGAAGACCGCATCGAGACCATCGAAGAATCCGACTACGCCAAGCCGTGGACCCTCCCGGCTCAGGCGGCGCGCAGCGTGCTGTGTGTCTTCGCCGGCTTCTTCCTCGGCTCGGCCATCGCCATCCCGCTCGGCGTGCTGTGCGGGCTCTCGAAGACGTTCATGGCGGCGATGACGCCCTTCATCGCCGCATTCAAGCCGGTCTCGCCGATCGTCTGGCTGCCTGTGGCACTGATCATCGTCGGTGGTTTCATCCCCGATCCGGACAAGCACTGGCTCACGCAATGGCTTTGGGACCTACCACTGCTGGGCGGCTACAAGATCAACCCGGCGTTCATGGCCTCGGCCATCACGGTCGCGCTCTGCTCGCTGTGGGCCACGATGGTCAACACCGCGTTCGGCGTTGCGAGCGTCGATGAAGACCATATCAACGTCGCCCGCGTGCTGCGGCTCGGCTTCTGGAGTCGGTTGTTCAAGATCGTGCTGCCCAGCTCGTTGCCGCTGGTCTTCGCTGGCCTGCGGATCTCGCTCGGCGTCGGTTGGATGGTGCTGATTGCCGCCGAGTTGCTCAGTTCGTCCGAAGGCCTCGGCAAGTTCGTCTGGGATCAGTTCAACAACGGGGCGAGCGACTCGTTCGCGAAGATGGTCGTGGTGGTGTTCGTCGTCGGTGCGATCGGCCTGCTGCTCGACCGGATGATGATCGTCTTCCAACGCTTGGTGAGCTTCGACGGAGCTCCGACGGCGATCTAACCACACACACCTGGGGCGTCCCGGACACCCGTCGCTCCCCCACCCTAGCCCTCCCCCTGAGGGGGAAGGGATCAAAAAACATCTGCCTCGATGCCTTACCTCGAACTCGACAACGTGAACTTCGGCCACGGCCCGATCTCGAATCGGTACGAGGTCTTCGAGAACGCCTCGCTGGCGGTTGAGAAGAACGAGTTCGTGGCCGTCATCGGCTTCTCGGGCAGCGGCAAAAGCACGCTGATCTCGTTGCTCGCCGGTCTATCAAAGCCCGACTCCGGCGCGGTCCGCATGGATGACCGGCCGATCGGAGCGCCCGGCCCCGACAAGGGGATCATGTTCCAGAACTACTCGCTGCTGCCGTGGTTGAGCGTCTACGGCAACATCGAGTTAGCGGTGAAGCAAGTCTTCCCGGAGATGTCCAAGACCGAACGCCGTGACTACGGCCAGCGCTACATCGATATGGTCAGCCTCACCGGCAGCGAGTGGAAGCTCCCCGGCGAGCTGTCGGGCGGCATGCGGCAACGGCTGAGCCTCGCCCGCACGCTGGCGATGAAACCCGAGGTGCTGCTGCTCGACGAGCCGCTCTCCGCGCTCGACGCCCTCACCCGCAGCGTCCTCCAAGACGAGATCATCCGCATCTGGGAAGAGGATCGTCGCACGGTCGTGATGATCACCAACGATGTCGATGAGGCCGTGATCATGGCCGACCGCATCGTGCCGCTTACGCCGGGGCCGGCCGCTTCGTTCGGAAAAGAGTTCGTGGTCACCCTTGATCGCCCCCGCGATCGCTCGACGCTGAACTTCAACCCGGAGTTCAAAGCGCTCCGCAACGAGGTCACCAAGTACCTGCTGCAGCTCAACGACGAGGCGAAGGAGCTCTCGCCGACCATCGACCTGCCGCTGCCCGACCTCGAACCGATGATGCCCGGTCCGAAAGTCGCCATCGCTTAGCCCAAGCAACACGCCCGAGATATGTCGGACCCAAAAGAAAACACGACGCCCTCGCCGCAGGACCGGCGCTTCGTTGAGATCTTCAATCTCATCAAGGCGTACCCGAACCCCTATGGCGAGGCGGTGCGTGTCGTCGACGGCTTCAACCTAGTCATGCAAAAGGGCGAAGTCGTCAGCGTCATCGGGCACTCCGGCTGCGGCAAGAGCACCGTGCTCACGATGCTCGCCGGGCTCAACGAGATCTCCGGCGGCAGCATCGCGGTCGCCGGACGCGAGATCAGCGGCCCCGGCCCCGACCGGGCCGTTGTCTTCCAGGCCCCCTGCCTGCTGCCTTGGATGACCGCGCTGGGCAACGTGATGCTCGGCGTCGATCGGGTGTACCCGCACGGCACCAAGACCGAACGCCGCCAGATCGCCGAGTACTACCTGTCGATGGTCGGGCTGGCCGACTCGCTCGACAAGTACCCGCGCGAGATGTCCGGCGGCATGCAGCAGCGGGTCGGCATCGCGCGGGCGATCGCTTTGAAGCCACGCGTGCTGCTGCTCGACGAGCCCTTCGGCCGCCTCGACTCACTCACGCGGATGGACCTGCAAGACGTCATCCTCGGCGTTCTCGCCCGCGAGAAAATCACCACCATGATCATCACGCACGACGTCGGCGAGGCGATCTATATGTCCGACCGCGTCTGCATGATGACCAGCGGGCCGCGGGCGCGTGTCGGTCAGTTGCTCGACCTGCCCTTCGATTGGCCGCGGCAACGCAACAACGTGTTGGAACACCCCCTCTACTACGACCTGCGTGGCGCCCTGGTCTCGTTCCTCGAAGAGCAGGACCACGCCGGTGGCGGCACGCCAATGGATGAGGACGAGACCAACTGGGACGACACGATGCACATGGTCGAAGCGATGAGCGCGACCGAGCACGAGTTCCCCGCCTTCGCGACCGAGAACGGCTCCGCCGAGAAGCAACTCGTCGGTGCCTGAACGCCGACCCGCCACTCCCACAACCTTCCCTTTGCGTCCCTCCTGATGGAAGTCGTCACACGCAACTTGGTCCACGCGATCGAGGTCTACCGACCCGACAAGGCGGGGGAACGCCTGGTGCCGTGCGCCGGGTGCAGCGACGACGCTTCGGTCGATGATGTCCGTGTCAGCGACGGCCTCTTCGGCCAAGCGTGGGAAGAGGGCGTGCCCACAATCGCCGTGCACGAGGACAATCACCAAGCGGCCACCATCGCGATCCCTTGCGTGCAAGCCGGCGAGGGACGCGGCCTCGTGGTGCTGCGTTGCGATGCCGGCGACGACCTCCGTGGCGCTTTCGAGGTTTGGCGTCGCAACGAGCGAGGCGAGCTCGCCCTCGCCGACGGCTGGTACGCCGGCCTCGATCGCTTGCAGCAGATCACCCGGTTCATCAAGTTCCCGCAGCGTGCCGGCTTGCCCGGTCGTGTCTGGGAAGACCGTTTCCCGCGTGTGCTCGGCGGTCTGACCGAGTCAAAGCACTTCATCCGCGTCGCCTCGGCCCGCTCGGAGCAGCTCACCTCGGCGATCGGCGTCCCGTTCATGCGGCAGCCGCCGGTCTTCGACGCCGCCCTGCTGATCCTCAACGCCCGCGTGTCGCCGATCGCCAAGGCGATGGAGGTCTGGGCACGCGACTTAGATTCCGGGCAACT
>CAYGUP010000143.1:0-4130 GCA_964353155.1 uncultured Planctomycetaceae bacterium
GGAGGGCGGGAGTATCAAGCGTGGCCGTTGCGTCGTTCATAACCGGAGTTTAGGACCGCCACCGAGCCCGCCAAGAGCCCACCCCGCAGGCCACCAGTAGGCCGGAATAAGCGAAGCGCGATTCCGGCGAGCTAGCCGTTGGGGCAACGCCATGCCGCAACTGCGCCTGACGGCTTGTTGCGGCCTACGAACGCTACGAACACGTCACCTGCCTCCAACAAAGTCAACGACAGTCCCGTTTAGCCCAACGCAGACCGTACAATGGCCACCGACGATTCGTGTGAAGGCACCGTTGATTCCCTCAGGTATGTCCTCAAGGTGAATGATGAAACACTCAGCATCTTGAAAATCGCCGTTGCCCAGATGGCGAGCCCATGTGTCGCGGTGCACTCCCGTTGGTAGCAATCGGTTGCCCTTGCGACTCGCGGCTTCGTCAATCGCGATGCGGACCGCTAGTTCCTCGGTGATCTCGCCGTCGAGTTGCTTGAGATCGGCCGCAAGCCGCGTGGCGTCGGCTGGCGTCCATCGGACGCCGTACCACGACTCGTAGTTGGCAACACACCAGGCGACGAGAGCCACAACGGCCGTCAGAGCAAGATACTGCTTCAGCGATAGCCGCAGTCGCTTCATGGTGCTGATCAGGCCTTAGCACTCTCGGCGAAGCGTTCTTGTAGGCTCTCAACTTCCATCTCTTCCGTGGCGAGCGCTTCCATCGCGGTCGTGGCGGCTTCGCAGGCCTCGATCGTTGTCAGGCAGGGGACGCCCGCCGCGGTGGCCGCCGCTCGGATCTTGCCTTCGTCGGTCCGTGCGCCCTTGCCGATCGGCGTGTTCATCACCAGCGCGACATTCTCTTCCGCCAGGTAGTCCAGCAGGTTCGGCCGGCCCTGGGTCAGCTTGTTGACGCGCGTGGCGGTGATGCCGTTCTCGGCCAACAGGTCGCACGTGCCGGGCGTGGCGAGCAGGCCGTAGCCGCGCGAGCCGAGCCGCTTGGCGAGCTCGATGCCGCGCTGCTTATGCTGCGGCGCGAACGACAGGAAGACATTCCCCTCCAGCGGCAGCACGCTGCCGGCGGCGAGCTGGCTCTTGGCGAACGCCATGCTGAAGCGTGGGCTGATGCCCATCACCTCGCCGGTCGATCGCATCTCCGGGCCGAGCACGATATCGACGCCGCGGAACTTGATGAACGGGAAGACCGCTTCCTTCACCGAGACGTGCTGCGGCACCGGGTCCTCGGTGACGCCCTGCTCGACGAGCGACACGCCGGCCATGACCTTCGCCGCGACCTTCGCCGCCGGCAGCCCGGTCGCCTTCGCGACAAACGGCACGGTGCGGCTGGCACGCGGGTTCACCTCGATGACATAGAGCGTTGGCTTGCCGTCCTCGGTCTTCACGGCGTACTGCACGTTCATCAGGCCACGCACGCCGAGGTCGCGGGCGAGTTTTTCCGTGGCGTCGCGGATCTCGGCCAGTACCGGGCCGGGCAGGCTGTAAGCGGGGATCGAACAGGCCGAGTCGCCCGAGTGGACGCCGGCCTCTTCGATGTGCTCCATGATGCCGGGCACGACGACCGTCTCGCCGTCGCAGATCGCGTCGACATCGACCTCGGTCGCCCCTTCCAGGAAGCTATCGATCAGCACCGGCTGGCCCTGGGCCGCGATGAACGCCGCCGCGACATAGCGGTCCAACTGAGGCGTGTCGTAGCAGATCTCCATCGCGCGCCCGCCGAGCACGAAGCTGGGGCGTACCAGCACGGGGAAGCCGATCCGTTCGGCGATGGTGCGGGCCTCGGCCGGCGTCTTGGCGATGCCGCTGGGCGGCTGCTTGAGTCCGAGCCGGTCGATCAACGCGGCGAACTTCTCGCGGTCCTCGGCGTCTTCGATCGCCTCGACCGGCGTGCCGATGATTGGCAGCCCGGCGTCCTTCAGGGCGCGGGCCAGGTTCAGCGGCGTCTGCCCGCCGAACTGAACGATCACGCCATCCGCTTGGACGCGTTGGCAGATGTTCATCACGTCTTCGACGGTGAGCGGCTCGAAGAAGAGCAGGTCGCTCGTGTCGTAGTCGGTGCTGACGGTCTCCGGGTTCGAGTTGACCATGATCGACTCGATGCCGAGTTCCCGCAGCGCGAAGCTGGCGTGGCAGCAGCAGTAGTCGAACTCGATCCCCTGGCCGATCCGGTTCGGCCCACCGCCGAGGATGACGATCCGCTTCTTGTCGGACTTCGGCGTGGTCTCGTCCTCGGTGCCCCAGTACGTGCTGTAGAAGTAAGGCGTGTAAGCCTCGAACTCCGCCGCGCAGGTATCGACCGCCTTGTAGACCGGCTTCACGCCCCGCGACTCGCGCTCGCGGCGGATCTCCATCTCGCTGCGACCGAAGATCGTTGCCAGTTGCTTATCGGAGAAGCCCTGCCGCTTCGCTTGAAGCAGCAAGCCATCGTCAACCGAAGCGAGTGACAGCGAGCCTCCGACGCCAGTCGGGGGAGCGGCCTCGGTGTTCGATCCCTCGACTGACGTCGCGGGCTTGCCAATGGCCGCTTCGCGAAGGGTTTCTTCGGTCTCGACGATCTCGACCATCTGGTCGACGAACCACGGGTCGATGCCGGTCAGCTCGTACAGGTCGTCGGCCGTCATGCCACTCTTCAAGGCGTAACGCAGGTACCAGACCCGCTCAGCGCCGGGCACGGTCAGTTTCTCACGGATCTCGTCCTCGGTGGGGCGTTCCTCGCCGTACCAGAGGTCCTTCGGGTCGCTGCCGAAGCCGAACGCCCCGACTTCCAGGCCGCGGAGTGCCTTCTGGAAACTTTCCTTGAAGGTGCCGCCGATGGCCATCGTCTCGCCGACGCTCTTCATCTGCGTGGTGAGGGTGCTATCGGCCTCGGGGAACTTCTCGAACGCGAAACGCGGGATCTTCGTCACGACATAGTCGATCGATGGCTCGAAGCATGCCATCGTTTCGCGTGTGATATCGTTCGGCAGCTCGTGCAGCCTGTAGCCTACCGCGAGCTTCGCGGCGATCTTGGCGATCGGGAAGCCGGTCGCCTTGCTCGCCAGGGCGCTGGAGCGGCTGACGCGCGGGTTCATCTCGATGACGATCATCCGCCCGGTCTTGGGGCAGATGGCGAACTGGATATTCGAGCCGCCGGTCTCCACCCCGATCTCGCGGATCACCGCCAGCGAGGCGTCGCGCATCCGCTGATACTCTTTATCGGAGAGCGTCTGCGCCGGGGCCACCGTGATCGAGTCGCCCGTGTGGACGCCCATCGGGTCGAAGTTCTCGATCGCGCAGATGATGACGACGTTGTCGTCCGCGTCGCGCACGACCTCCATCTCGTACTCTTTCCAGCCGAGGATCGACTCCTCGACGAGCACCTCGGTCGTCGGCGACATCTCCAGGCCCGTGCGGACCATCTGGTCGAACTCTTGCCGGTTGTAAGCGATCCCGCCGCCGGCCCCGCCCATCGTGAAGCTCGGCCGCACCACCGCCGGGAGGCCGATTTCTTCGAGCAACTCCTTGGCTCGCTCGACGGTCGTGACCGTCTCGCCCTTGCAGACGCCCAGGCCGAGCTTCTTCATCGCCGCCTTGAAACGCTCGCGGCTCTCCGCCTTGTCGATCACGTCGGCGTTGGCCGCGATCATCTCGACGCCGTGCTTCTCGAGCACGCCGTGCTCGTCGAGCGCCATCGCCAGGTTCAACGCGGTCTGGCCGCCGAGGGTCGGCAGCAGCGCGTCCGGCTTCTCGCGCTCGATGATCTTCTCGACCACCTGCCAAGTGAGCGGCTCGATATACGTCCGATCCGCCATCGACGGGTCGGTCATGATCGTCGCCGGGTTCGAGTTCACGAGGACGACCTCGTAACCCTCTTCCCGCAACGCCTTGCACGCTTGCGTGCCGGAGTAGTCGAACTCGCAGGCCTGGCCGATCACAATCGGACCGGAACCCAAGAGCAGAATCTTCTGGATATCGTCGCGGCGAGGCATCGCGGAGGCGCACGAGGCGCTGGTTGAGAGACGCTAGGTGGGGGGACTTCCGAGCCGTTCGGCCGCAAGCCCACGACGCCTGTCGTCGGAGAAAGCGCCGGCCAAACACGGCCAGGATACCACCCCCAGCGGCCCCCTGGCAGCGGCCCCCCGCGG
>CAYGUP010000144.1:0-4095 GCA_964353155.1 uncultured Planctomycetaceae bacterium
GGATCGACTAAATCCCTGCCAGAACTTGGCTTACGGCCTCTGAATCCTTGGCCTTGGCCGTCATTGTGTCAAACTGAGGGGCCTCGCCCCCTTCCCGCAACGCCTTGCTCCCGACCGCCCCAATCGCCATGACCAACCCAGCACTAGACTGGCTGGCCGATGCCCTGGCGGGGCTTGAGTGCGCCGGGTTGCGCCGCCATCGGCGGATCCGGTCGGGGCTCGACGCGGCGGAGGGTCGGCCGGTGGTCGACTTTGGCTCCAACGACTACCTGGGCCTCGCCGGCGATCCGCGGCTGACCGCAGCCGCCGCCGATGCCGCCCTGAATAGCGGTTGGGGAGCGGGGGCGAGCCCCGTGGTCTCGGGCCGCGGTGAACTGCACGAACGCTTGGAACAACGGCTGGCGGAGTTCGAAGGGACCGAGGCCGCCCTAGTGTTCAATACCGGCTTCGCCGCCAACGCCGGCGTGGTGCCCGCGCTCGCCGAGGCGGGCGACTGCCTCTATGCCGACGCCAAGAACCACGCGAGCCTGATCGACGGCTGCCGCCTCGCCAGTGCCGAGCGGCGGGTCTATCAGCACAACGACTTGGACGATCTGGCCGGCCTGCTCGAAGCCGACGCCGGCCGGTTCCGCCGGCGGCTGATCCTCACCGACAGCCTCTTCAGCATGGACGGCGACTTCGCCCCGCTGGCCGGGCTCGGCGAGCTGGCCGAACGCCACGACGCGATGCTCCTGGTCGATGAAGCCCACGCTACGGGCGTTTGGGGGCCGGGCGGGCGTGGGGCGGTTGAAGAAGCCGTCAGCGAGTCGCCCCGCCTCGAAAGCCAAGTCGCCGTGCGGACCGGCACCCTGAGCAAGGCGTTCGGCTCCGCGGGAGGGTTCGTCGCCGGGAGCCGCGAATTGATCGATTGGCTCTACAACCGGGCTCGGCCGTATGTCTTCTCTACCGCCCCGCCGCCGGCGATCGCGGCCGCCTCGCTGGCGGCGATCGAGATCGCCCAAGCCGAACCCCAACGCCGGGAGCGGGTCCGGGCCAGCTCGGCGTGGCTCCGCGAGCAATTGGCAGCGGC
Source organism: uncultured Planctomycetaceae bacterium (assembly GCA_964353155.1). Taxonomy (GTDB): domain Bacteria; phylum Planctomycetota; class Planctomycetia; order Pirellulales; family Lacipirellulaceae; genus Botrimarina. The sequence continues at coordinate 1,070 of CAYGUP010000144.1, forward strand.
AGGCTGGGATTGCGGCCAATCGACGAGCCAGATCGTGCCGATCCTGCTCGGCGAGCCCGATCGGGCGATGGAACTCAGCGCCGGGCTGGCCGCGGCCGGCCTCTTCGTGCCGGCGATCCGGCCCCCTTCGGTCCCCGTCGGCGAGTCGCTGCTGCGGGTGAGTGTCTCCGCCCGGCATACGGACGAGGAGCTCGGTCGGCTGGTCGAGGCCCTCGGATCGGCCTGCTAATCGGCACAATCGAAACGACCGCGTCCCGGCTCCGAATCGCCGGAAGCGGGCGAACGGGGCCGATCGGCCGCAAACCCAAGCGGCCAAGCGACTTGCGTTGCCGAACGACAGTTGCCGCGTTCGTTGACCAAGGCCGAAGCCCCGTTTACTATCGCGTATAGTTCACTCTCTTACCCATTCTCCGCAGCCGGCCTCATCGGGGCCAACCGCGGAAGGGCGGGCGGTGTTCTCGCTACCTGCCGCGAGACGCATCGCCCCCGCCTGCCAGGAACTCCCCGCCTAAGCGTATGAGCCTGACCGTCACCATTCTGCTCGGCGTCGTGACGCTCGCCGTTCTGGTGTTGGCGTTCCTCGCCTCGAAGGTCTGGCACTGGGCCCATGTCTTGGTGCTCGTGGCGTTCTACTTCGCGAGCGTTGGGTACGCGGTGCTCGCGGCCCGCTCGCTCGAGGTGCGGCTGCCGAACCAAAGACGGTTGGCCAAGGCCGAAGCCGAGCTCGAACGACAATCCAAGCTCATCGATGCCCTCCAGCGTGGCACAAACGACGGCGCGACCATCAACCAACTCGCCAGCCGCGACGTCCTCGCCGCCGATGGCGAGGGCGACCTCCGTGGCACGATCGAGTTGGAACACAAGCTCCAGATGATCAACCGGATGCGTGGCCGTGTCTGGCGCAACGCGGTGAAGGGTGGGGTCGATCCCCAAAACGGCCGCGTGCAAGTCGGCTTCCCCTTCAAGCGAGCCGTTGCCTCCGACGAGGACGACGCCGCGCCGCTCGACGAAGAAACCACGCCCGCCGGCCCGCCGCCCGCCCTCGGCTTGGCCGAGGACTCAATCGTTTACCTCTTCGAGCAAGGCCCGATGGAAGGCCTCGCCGAAGGGAGCGGGCCACGGCGTTACCTCGGCGAGTTCCGTGTCGAAGAGGTCAGCGACCGCACGGCGACCCTCGAACCGCTCGACCAACTCGAGCTCGACCCGAACGCGGCCGAACGCCTGCTACAAAGCAACGGCCCCTGGATCGTCTACGAGACGATGCCGGCCGACGACCGCGACCTGTTCGCCGGCATGGACGAAGAGACGCTCCGCCGGATGCTGCCCGCGGGGAGCGTCGAAGAGTATGTCCGCAACGGCACCACGGCCACGCCCGACGACGATCCGTCGCGGCTGGTTGGTATCGATGCCGAGGGCAACATCGTCCCGCCCGACGACCCGGACGGCAAAGAAGTCTCGAAGCAGTATCGCCGGCGATTGCGCGACTACGCTTACTTGCTGAACGACTACGAACGCGAGCGGGCCGAGCTGTTCGCCCGCGAGCAGGCGATCACCGAGGACCTCGTCAAGCTGGCCGCCGCCCTCAAGGACGCCCAAGCCGTCGAGGCCTATCGCCAGGACGAGCTTGCCAAGTGGCAAGACGACCTCACCGCCGTGCAACGCGATCGTCAGGCACTCGAAGCCCATGTGGCCGCGTTGCAGAAGCAACTCGCCAACGCCAAGCGGCTGCTCACCGAAACACTCCGCGAGAACGCCCAACTCGCCGAGGGCCGGCTGGTCAATCGGGGCGTTTTGGTGCCGTTCGGCGCCGGCGCTCTCGATGTCGACGCCCTCTGATCGCAGCGACGCTTTGCGAAGCTCTCGTAGCGGCCGATTCCCGGTGGTTACGCTTACGCGCCCGGGCGGTTATCAGCCCTCGCGGCGGTGGCTGCTGCCCTTCCTCTTGGGGCGCACCTAAGATAGAGGTAACTGGCTGATTCCCGTGCCTCCCCCCGCTTTGATGAATGGCAGCCGATGGGCTTTGAAGACCGCGACTACGAGCGAAGCTACGACACCGGCAGCGGCTGGCGCGACGGTGGCGGATCGGCGGGCGGGGGTGGCTTCGCGAGTTGGTCGGCCAACGGCAAGTTGCTGGCAGTGCTGGTGGCGGTCTTCCTGGCCCAAAACCTCTTCCCACAGTTCACCGAGTGGTTCGTGCTGCCCGCCGATTGGTGGCGCAGGCCGTTGCAAGCCTATGGCTTGCTGAGCTACTCGCTGCTCCACAGCACGGAGAGCTTGGCCCACCTATTGTTCAATGGCATCGCTCTGTTCTTTTTTGGGCGGGTGATCGAGCAACGGGTCGGCGGTCGCGAGTACCTGGTTTTCTTCTTCGCCGCTGCGGCGTTCGCGGGCTTGGCTTGGAGCGGGTCGGAGTTCTTCCTCAGCGAAGGCAACCGGGCCGCCGTGCTGTTAGGCGCGTCGGGCGGCATTGCGGGGATCGTCGTGCTGTTCGCCCTCTGGTACCCGCATGTGCAGGTCCACCTGATGGGCATCCTGCCCGTGCCGGCTTGGCTTATGGCGGTGCTGTTCATCGGCCAAGACGTGATGGGCGCGGTCGGCCGTTCCGGCAACGTCGCCTACGTGGCCCACCTGGGCGGTGCTTTGTTCGGCTATCTCTACTACCGCTACGGCTGGCGGATCAACAACTGGCTGCCCGAGGCCCTCGGCGGCGGTGCCCCCGCGTTCGGTCCTGCCAAGAGCGGCGGCGGCGGGCTGGCTTCGCTCTTCAAGCGGAAGCCCAAGCTCCGCGTCCACCGCGAAGAAGAGCCCGACTCCGCCGGCGGGGGCGACGACCAGCGGCTCGATGACATCTTGAAAAAGATCCAAGCGGCCGGCCGTGACAGCCTCACCCGCTCCGAGACCCGCTACCTGGAACAGGCCAGCAAGCGGTTCAAAGACAAGCGGCAAAGCTGACGGCCCGGGCGAATCCGCTATAGTCTCTGGCTGACGGCCGCTCGCCGAGAGCGGCCCCCCGCCACGCTCCCTCC
>CAYGUP010000145.1:0-3790 GCA_964353155.1 uncultured Planctomycetaceae bacterium
GGGCGGTGGGCTCCGCGGTGGGAAGGCTCATAGCGGGCGTGCGGGAAAGCGCCTGGGGCAACCGCACGGATCCATCGGCGGGCGCCTTCTTGCGTCAGGCAACCGTTCCTAGGCCGATTGCTGGCCTCACCCTAGTTGCGTGCATCCGCAAGTGAAACAGTTTTCGCCAACTATTTCTTGGCTGCTCGGCGAGCCTCGACGCGCAGTTCCTCGCTCGACCAGCCATTCTTCTCCGCCGCTGCCAGCAGCCGGCGTTGGCCGGCGTCGTCGAGGCGGGCAACCGCCGCGTGGGCGCTCCAGCTCAGGTTGGCTCGCCGGTTGCGGATCGGCACCCGGCGGGCGACCGAGGCGTAGCGATTGAGTTGATCGCCGGAGACCGCCCCGTCGCACATGGCGTAGAACTCCTCGCCGAACTTGCCCTCGCCCGCATTGAGCAGGTCGCCGATCCACCACGGCCCGGCCTTCTGGCACCAGAGGGCGAACTGGAGCGGCCCTTTCCAAGACTCCAGCTCCGGCCGCCCCTCGATACGCACGCCGACGGACGTGAACTTGAACGGCCCAACGGACATCTGCGGCGGTGGCGAACTGTCAGCCATAGGGCGTGGATTCTAAGCCACCGATCCCGGATGATGAGAGGGGGCGCGTTAGGTCCGAATAGAATTTGAACCAGGAAGGCACTAAGGCACGAAGCCATCTTGTCGCTCAGCTTTGCTTAGTGCCCTTCGTGTCTTTGTGGTTCAACCTCCGAGAATAGCTAGTCAAAGCGAAGCGAAAGCATGTCAGAACCTCTGGGATCGTTTCCGTCCACCCGCCTCCGCCGCGTGCGACGCCATGAGTGGTCGCGCCGACTGGTGTCGGAGACGCGGCTCTCGTCGGCCGACTTCATCTGGCCGATCTTCGTCTGCGATGGCGAGTCGCAACGCGAACCGATCGACTCGATGCCGGGCGTCGAGCGGTTGAGCATCGACCTGCTGGAGCCGGCCATCGCCGAGGCGGTCGAACTCGGCATCCCGGCGGTTGCCCTCTTCCCGGCGACGCCCGCCTCGCTCAAGACACCCGGCGCGGAGGAGGCCTGGAACCCGGACAACCTCGTCTGCCGGGCGATCCGCGAGGTGAAGGAGAAGTTCGGCGACGCGATCGGCATCATCGCCGACGTGGCGCTCGATCCGTACTCGTCGCACGGGCAGGACGGCTTGGTGATCGACGGCTATGTCGCCAACGACGAGACACTCGAAGCCCTCTGTCGCCAAGCGGTGGTCCAGGCCAAGGAGGGCTGCGACGTGATCGCCCCCAGCGATATGATGGACGGCCGCGTCGCCGCGATCCGCTCCGCCCTCGACGAGGCCGGTCAGCAGCATGTCACGATCATGGCCTACGCCGCCAAGTACGCCTCGGCGTATTACGGCCCGTTCCGCGACGCGGTCGGCTCGGCCGGCTCGCTCGGCAAGGGCGACAAGAAGACCTACCAGATGGACCCGGCGAACACCGACGAGGCCCTCCGCGAGGTCGGCCTCGACCTGGCCGAAGGGGCCGACATGGTGATGGTCAAACCGGGCCAGCCTTACCTGGACATCGTCACACGCGTGAAGCAGCAGTTCGCCGCGCCGACGTTCGCCTACCAAGTCTCCGGCGAGTACGCCCAGATCGCCGCGGCGGCCCAACGCGGCTGGCTCGACCGCGAGGCGGTCATGATGGAGAGCCTGATGGCGTTCAAACGCGCCGGAGCCGATGGCGTGCTGACCTACTTTGCTGTGGAAGCGGCCAAGCTGCTGCGTGATTCCAAATAGCCCGGTGCTAAGTAACCCTGACCGAAGCTTGGTTGGGGGCTACTCGGTCTCTTTGGGGATAGGATTAGAGCCCCACCAATCCGCATTCGGTTGCCAGTCTTCTCGCAGTAAATCGGCCGCCCGTTCTTCGCGGAAGGCGAGCTCCTTCGTTTCAGCACGCTTGAGCGTGGCGGCGTGGGCTTCGGCATCGAAACCTGGGTTGTCGGTTGGCAGGATCGCGTCTGTCTCGGCGAGCCAGTCGTCGAGCACCCGGCCGAGCTTCGCGAGGCGTTTCGGGCGCTTGGCCGCGAGGTCGGTCTGTTCGCCTTGGTCGTTCGTGATGTTGTAGAGCTCCTGGCGAGCGTCCTCGTGGTAGCGGATCAGCTTCCAATCGCCATGCAGCACGACGCTGCTCGGTTCGCCCCCTTGGTTGCCGTAGTGGGGGTAGTGCCAGAAGAGTGGCCGGCCGGCTTGTTCGTTGGTCGGGCCGCTTCGCAAGCGGAGCGCGACCCCATCGGTGCGTTGGTCGGGGAGTAGCGGCAGGCCACAGAGCCGGAGGATCGTTGGGTAGAGATCGGTTGTGATTGCCCGGGTGGTTGTCAGGTTGATTTGGTTGGCTCGGCCGGGCCAACTGATCGCGAGCGGAACGCGGAGGCCGCCCTCCCATTGCCGTCCCTTGCCGCCACGCAGTGGCAGGTTGCTGGTCGCGAAGCCATCACCGGACGAGACCCCGCCGTTGTCCGAGGTGAAGACGACGATCGTCTCTTCGCTCTGCTGGCTGCGATCGAGGGCATCGAGCACGAGGCCGACGGCGTCGTCCATCGCCTCGACCATGCCGGCGTAGACCGGGTGGTCTTGGGTCTGTCGGACCGCCTTGGTCCGATCGAAGAGGTACCGCCGAGCCGGTGCCGGTTTGCCGAGCGCTTCAAGCCGATTCGCTTCCCAACGCTCGCGGGTCGTTTGGAGCGGGGCATGGACCGAATAGAACGACAGCATCGCGAAGAAGGGTCGGTCGGCGTTGGCTTCGATAAACGAGGCGGTCTCGTTCCCAAGCCGCAACGGCAGGTGCTCGCCGGGCGGGCCGTCGGGCAGGTGCGGGTTGTTGTAGGGCGAGAAGAACCCGCCGGGCGGCGAGCCGCGGTGGTGGCCGCCGAGGTTGATGTCGAAGCCATGATCGGTCGGAAGCGACCCGTCGCCCCCCAGGTGCCACTTGCCGGCAAAAAACGTCCGATAGCCGGCGTCCCGCATCGCTTCGGCGAGCGTGGTCTCTTCGGCCGGCAACGCGTGCACATACTCGGCCGGCAGCAGCCGCGTGTTGCGATCCCATGCCTTGCCTGACTTGGCCCCGATCCAATCGGTGATGCCGTGGCGTGGCGGCGCCTTGCCGGTCAGCAGGCTCGCCCGGGTAGGGCTACAAACGCGGCAGCTCGCATACGCCCGTGTGAAAGCCGTGCCCGCCTTGAAGAGGCGATCCACGTTCGGCGTCTGGTAGTTTTGGCTGCCGGTGAAGCTCAGGTCACCCCAGCCGAGGTCATCGACGACGATCAGCACCACGTTCGGGCGTCCGGCGGCAGGAGCCACCGCCGCCAAGGACGCCAAGGAAAGGAGCAGAGCGATTAGCGATCGCTGGCCGATCTTCATGAGGGGCAAAACGGGGTAGACTCGATAAGCCGGACGAGAAACGAGTTGAGCAGTGTAACCTCAGGCCGAGCTCGGTCGGGGCTTGCCAATCCCACAATTTGCGACGCATGCACCCGACGCGCCTACCGATCGACAAGCTGCTGGCCGACTGCGAGGAGCGTCGCCTCCGCCGCAGCGGCCCGGGGGGGCAGCACCGCAACAAGGTGGAGACCGCGGTCGTGCTGACCCACCGACCGACTGGCATCTCGGCCGAAGCCAACGAACGCCGCAGCCAGCAGCAGAACCGAGAGGTCGCCACGCAGCGTCTGCGGGTCCGCCTGGCGATCGAGCACCGCGAGGCACCTGCTGGCGAGGCGTCCGAGTTGTGGCGGGGGCGGACCCGC
>CAYGUP010000146.1:0-3707 GCA_964353155.1 uncultured Planctomycetaceae bacterium
GGCGAGCATCTGCCCGGTGGCTGTCGGGGCCTTCTGCATCAGCGGCGCGGCGGCGGCGAGGGTCTTGTGGGCGGCATCAAGGTGCTTCGCGTCGCCGGTCAGCTTGCCGAGCCGCACCAAAGCGGTCGCCGCGAGCGACGCCCCGCCCGGCGTGGCGTTGTCGGTCAGGTCTTTGTTGCGGACGATCAGCTCTTCGTGGTCGTCGGCCGTGTAGAAGAAGCCGCCGTGCTCGGCATCGATGAACTTTTCGAGCACCACGCCGAGCAGCTCGGCCGCTTGTTCCAGCCGGCGTTCGTCGAAGGTCGCCTCGTAGAGCGTGATCAGGCCGTTGGCGATCGCGGCGTAGTCGTCCAGGTACGCGGCCAGCTTCGCCTCGCCGGCGCGCCAGGTGTGGAGCAGGCGGCCGTCGGCGTCGCGCATCTTGGCGAGGACGAAGTCGACCGCTCGGCCGGCGGCGCCGACATACTTGGCCTCGCCGAAGACCGCACCGGCGCGGGCCATCGCGTCGATCATCAGGCCGTTCCAGCTCGCCAAGACCTTGTCGTCGAGCCCGGGGCGCGGGCGCTTTTCGCGGGAGTCGAACAGCTTCTTCCGCCAGCCGAACAATTCCCTTTCGAGGTCCGCCGCGTCGAAGCCCATCAGCTTCGCTTGCGTGGCGATCGGCTTGGGGAGCGACAAGACGTTGCGGCTCTCGAAGTTGCCGATCGGCGTGACGTCGTACAGGCGGCAGAAGGTGTCGGCCTCCTCCTCGCCGAGCAGCTTGCGGATCTCTTCGGGCTTCCAGGTGTAGAAGAGGCCTTCCTCGTTGTGTCCTTCGGGGTCGCCGTGCGGCGCGCTGTCGGCGTCCTCGGTGCTATAGAACGCTCCGTCGGGCGAGGTCATATCGCGGAGGATGTAGTCGAGGGTCTCGCAGGCGACCCGCTTGAAGCTCGCGTCGCGCGTGGCGGCGAACGCCTCGCAGTAGACACCCGCCAGCAGGGCGTTGTCGTACAGCATCTTCTCGAAGTGCGGGACGAGCCATCGCTCGTCGACGCTGTAGCGGGCGAAGCCGCCGCCGAGGTGGTCGTAGATGCCGCCGGCGGCCATGTGGCCGAGCGTGGCCGTGACCATATCGAGCCACGCGCCGCGGCCGGTCGACTTCCACAACCGCAGCAACACGCCGAGGTCCATCGTGTGCGGGAACTTCGGCGCCCCGCCGAAGCCGCCGTGCGTGGCGTCGAAGGTCCGTTCGAGTTGTTGCCCCGCGCCGAGCAGCAACGAGAAATCGAGCGCGATGTCCTCGTCCGATTCGGCCGCGACGACCTCGGCCAGCTTTGCGGTGAGCTGGTCTCCCATCTCGATCGCTTGCGCGCGGCGATTGGTCCAGGCATCGATGACCGCTTCGAGCACTTGGTCGAAGCCGGGCATGCCACGCTGGGCGGTCGGCGGCCAGTAGGTGCCGCCGTAGAACGGCTTCAGGTCGGGCGTCAGGAAGACGCTCATCGGCCACCCGCCCCGCCCGGTCATCGCCTGCACGGCGTTCATATAGATCTGGTCGAGGTCGGGGCGTTCTTCGCGATCGACCTTGATGCAGACGAAGCCGGCGTTGAGCGTCGCGGCGATCTCGTCGTTCTCGAACGACTCGTGCTCCATGACGTGGCACCAGTGGCACGCCGAGTAGCCGATCGAGAGGAAGATCGGCTTGTCCTCGTCGCGTGCCAGCTTGAGCGCGGCCTCGTCCCACGGCCGCCAATCGACCGGGTTGTTCTGGTGCTGGAGCAGGTAGGGCGAGCTTTCGTCAGCGAGCGCGTTGGGCACGTTTTTCTTCCGGGTGGCAAAGCCGTCGGCGGTAGCCGACCGATCGCCCAACTACTATGGCGACCATGCCGGTCTTCCTGTTCACGATCCACGCTTACCGAAGCTGGGGGCCAGATAACCCCCGGGGCTTCGTCCGTCGTGGAGAGGGCATCCTACCGCCGGATGCGGGCTTAGCGAAAGCGTACGACCAACAAGCCACCGACCAACCAGCTTCTTTTGGCGCCGCCGAACGGCAACAGATGGGGTGGATCATCGCTGACGCTTGCACTCGCAGGGACTGGCGGTTGCACGCCCTGGCCGTGGAGCCAACGCATGCTCACCTGCTCGTGAGTTGGGCCGATGAAGCGAAAGCTTCGGCTGTTTGTGGAAAGCTGAAGAACTTAATCAGCCGCGAGCTCAATCTCGGCCTTAAGACCAAGCGAAAGTGGCTTAGCCGAGGAGCAAGCCGCAAACAGGTGTATGACCGAATGCACTTTGATCATTTAGTTGGGAAGTATCTGCCGGGGCATCGTGGGTTGTTTTGGTGCGAAGGGAGGCAGCCGCCTTGGGGCGATCGGTCGGCTTCTGCCGACGGCTGAGACGGAATGCTCCGGCCGTGCGTTTCGGCTGGGAAAGAAGGTAAACGCTCGACCGTTGGTGAGAACCGAATCGAGCCGACGCTTTTCCCTACGATTTTGCCCCTTTCTTTCGAACCTTCACCGGTCTCCACCGACCAAGATACCGGAGACCTCATGCCGAATGCCGCCCCTCACTCGCCGGAAGAGACCTACGACCAATGGCTCGTGATCCGGGCCCAAGCGGGCGACGCGGAGGCGATGCGGCGGCTCTACGGACGCTGGGCCGCCAAGCTCCAACGCCACGCCCTGCGTCTGACGGGCAACGCCGACGGAGCGGCCGACGCCTCGCAAGAGGCCTGGATGGCGATCGTGCGGGGCCTCGATCGTTTGGAAGACCCCGCGTGCTTCCGCCGCTGGGCCTACCAGATCGTCGGCCGCAAGGGCACCGACTGGGTCCGCAAGCGGTCCCGGCAGCGGGCGATAACCACATCGCTCATCGACGACCCCGCGACCCCCGAACCCCCGGCGGATACGTCGGAGCCCATCGAGGCTTTGAGGCACGCGCTGCGGCAACTCGGCGAGCAAGATCGGACGGTGCTAGCGATGCACTACCTGGATGGGATGCCGCTTCGCGAAATGGCCGAGGCACTCGGGCTGCCCCACGGGACGGTGAAGTCACGGCTGCATTACGCCCGCCAGAGGCTGAGAGACGCGATCCGAATCGACCAACCACCAATTTAAAGCGAGTGCAAGACCATGAACGAAGACACCCGAGAACTCCTCCGCGAGGCGCTCCGCCAGGAAGAGAGCGAGCGGGCCGGCTCGCTCGGCGACGACCAGCCGATCACGGAGATGATCATCCAGAACTTCCGCGGCCGGCGGCTCTGGCTGACACTCTTCCCCATCGGGCTTTCGCTCCTCTACACCGGGCTCGGCGTTTGGTGCGGCTACAAGTTTTTCCAAGCCGAAGCGACTCGATCGCAGCTCGCTTGGATGGCCGGTTTCCTCGTGTTTGCGATGTCGGTCGGGCTGACCAAGATCTGGATCTGGGGCGAGTGGAACCGCTACTCGCTGATACGCGAGATCAAGCGATTGGAATTGGCGATTGTCGACATCAAGAAACGGGGCGATTGAAAACCCGCTCTGGACGCTAGCAAACGACCCCCTTTGCCCAACAACCGGGCAGGAGTCGCTAGTAGCGGGCGCGTCCCGGGGTATTCAAACGGGGCGAAAGGACCCTCTCGGGGTTCGTAGGGCAAATCGGTACGGCGGTTGCTCAATGAAGGGACTGCCCTCTCGAACGGGGGGTCCCTCCCTACCAAGCGACGCCCCCTGCCCGCCGCGTCGCTTGGT
>CAYGUP010000147.1:0-3687 GCA_964353155.1 uncultured Planctomycetaceae bacterium
AACGAACCATGGAGGGGACTCGGCGGGGTGGGGGAGGGACTGGTTCGGCGAATCGGTGTAAGCGGATTAATTGAACCACAACCGGCCCGAGAGCACGACAGCCCGCCGACCTTGCCGATCAGGAAAAAAGTGCGGCGCGATGTCCCCAAGTAACGAGCCAAGCCGTCGGCGGCAGCCGACGGTCAGAATCACCGCGTCATTCACCAACGCCATCCGACGGCTGCCGCCGACGGTTTAGCTCCCTCGCTTCGATGACACAGAAAAACGGGTCCTACGACGCGATCGTGGTCGGTGGCGGGCACAACGGCCTCGTCTGCGCGGCGTACTTGGCCAAGGCGGGCAAACGTGTCTGCGTGCTGGAGCGGCGGCACATCCTCGGCGGGGCCGCGACGACCGAAGAACTCTGGCCCGGCTACAAGGTCTCGACCGCGGCGTACGTGATCAGCCTCTTCCTGCCAGAGATCATCCGCGACCTCAAGCTCAAGGAGAACGGCCTGGAGGTCCTGCCGCGCAACCCGTCGAGTTTCACGCCCCTGCCGGACGGGCGGAGCCTGTTGATGGGGCCGGACGCGGGGCTCAACCAGCGCGAGATCTCCCAGTTCAGCACGAAGGACGCCGAGGCCTACCCGCGGTACGAGTCGCTGCTCGAACGGGTCGCCGCCGTGCTGGAACCAACCCTCAGCCAGGCCGCCCCGGATCCGCTGCCGCTGCCCAAGAGCTGGCGGAAGATCGGCTGGGCCAAGCGCCTGCGCGACGCGGCCAAGCTGTGGCAGATCCAGAAGACGCTCAAGCGGCTCGGTAAGGACCAGCCGGCGGCGATCGAGTTGCTGACCGGCGCGGCGCGGCCGATCCTCGAACGCTGGTTCGAGTCCGAGGCCTTGAAGGCGACCCTAGCGACCGACGCGATCATCGGCGCCTTCACCTCGATCAGCTCACCCGGCAGCGCTTACGTGCTGCTGCACCATGTGATGGGCGAAGCGGGCGGCGCGCGGGGCGTGTGGGGCTATGTCCGCGGCGGCATGGGCGGCTTGGCCGATGCCATCGCCAAGACCGCCGAGCAGCTTGGCGTCGAGATCCGCCGCGAGGCATCGGTCGCCGCGATCAATGAGTCGAACGGCAAGGTCCACGGCGTGACGCTCGAAGACGGCTCGACCGTCTCGGCACCGATCGTCGCCTCGGGCGTCGACGCGAACCTGACCTTCCAGCGGTTCTTGCAGCCGTCGAGCCTGCCCGAAGACTTCCGCGAGGCGATCGCGAATATCGACTACGCGTCGGCGTCGATGAAGATCAACCTAGCGCTCGCCGAGCCGCCGAACTTCACCGCAAGGCCCACCGCGCCGGGTGAGATCGCGCCGCACCACCGCGGCACGATGCACGTCGGCCCGTCGATGGACTACCTCGACCGCGCCTACGACGACGCCAAGTACGGTGCCCCCGCGCGCGAGCCGATCCTCGAAATGACGATGGCCACGAGTGTCGATGATACGATCGCGCCAGCCGGCAAGCACCTGCTGTCGATGTTCGTCCAGTACGCGCCGTACCAACTCAGGGACGCGCATTGGGACGACATCAAGGACACGTTCGCCGACACCTGTATCGCCAAGCTCGCCGAGTACGCACCGAATGTGCCGGCGGCGATCGAGCACCGGCAGGTCCTCTCGCCGTTGGATATCGAGCGGACCTACGGCCTCACCGGCGGCAACATCATGCAGGGGGCGATGAACGCCAACCAGTTGTTCTGCTTCCGGCCAATCGCCGGCTGGGCGGACCACCGGACACCACTGCGCGGCTTGTACCTCTGCGGGGCCGCGAGCCATCCGGGCGGGGGTGTCATGGGCGCGTGCGGCAAGAACGCGGCGGCGGAGATCCTTCGCGATCGGGTCTGATCCCGGGCGATCGCCCGCCCCAGCTTCGCTACAACCCGCACAACCCCTCGCCGCATGGGTTGATAGAGGCTTCCTCGATCGAGTGCGTGGTGTTTTCCGTATTGCCTTGGTTAAGATCGAGGCAAGACGCGATGCCACGTTGGCGCGTTGAACTTGTTCTTGATTTGTTAGGCGGACTGTTATGCGTATTGCTCGTTTTGCTTTGGCCCTGGCGGCACTGCCCGCGGCCGCTCTCGTCGGTTGTGGCGAGACGATGGAAAAGGCCGGCGACGCCGGCGCTGCCGAGATGGAGAAGGCTGGCGAAGCCGCCGGTGAGGCAATGGAAAAGGCCGGTGAGGCCGTGACCGAAGCCGCCGAAGGGGCTGGCGAAGCCGCCGCCGCCGCCGGTGAAGAGATGAAGAAGGCAGCCGGTGAAGCCGTCGAAGCGGTCACCGAGTAGAGCCCGATCTCCTGATCGATCGCGTACACTGAGCCGCGACCGTTAGGAAGTGACCTCCGGCAAAGCGCCGTTGGGTCTCTCCCTAATGGTCGCGGCTCGGCTCGTTTTCCTACCCCCCGTACAACACCCGATGGGCGATAGCATCAACCGCTTCGACGCGATCGTCATCGGCGCCGGCGCCGCCGGCATGCTGTGCGCCGCGACGGCCGCCGAGCGCGGCAAGCGCGTGCTGCTGCTCGAGAAAGGCCCGAAGGCGGGCGTGAAGATCCTCATGTCGGGTGGCACGCGCTGCAACCTGACCCACGACGCCGAACCGGGAGATATCGCCGAGGCCTACGCGCGCCTCGTCGGCGGCAGCGAGGGGAAACAAAAGGCCCGGTTCCTCCGCCCCGCCCTCTCAAGGCTGTCGCCCGACTCGGTTATCGCCTTGTTCGCGGCCGAAGGGCTCACGACCAAGATCGAAGGGACCGGCAAGGTTTTTCCCGAGAGCGATCGCGCACTCGATGTCCAACGCGCCATGCTCCGCATGCTCGACCACGCCGGCGCGACGCTCGCCTTGGGCGAGGCGGTCGAGTCGATCGAGCGGACCGGCGAGGGCTACGCCGTCGAAACCAACAAGCGGAACCTCTTCGCCCCGAAGCTCGTCGTCGCGGTCGGCGGCCAGTCTTATCCCGGGTGTGGCACCACGGGCGACGGCTACGCCTGGGCGAAGGCCTTGGGGCACCGCATCGTGCCGCCTCGGCCGGCGCTTGTGCCACTGACCTCGACCGAGCGTTGGACCGGCGAACTGCAAGGCGTCACGCTCTCCGACGTGCGTGTCCGGGTCGGCGAGGGCGAGGCGAAACCGCTCACCGAACGCCGTGGGTCGTTCCTCTTCACGCACTTCGGGCTCTCGGGCCCCGCGGTGATGGACGCGAGCCGCGTCGTGACCGAACGCCCCGGCGCGGGGACTTGGCGAGCGACCTGTGACTTCTTGCCGGACGTCGACGAGGGCGAACTGCTCGAAAAGCTTCAGAGCGGCGGCAACCGCTCGCTGCTCAACACGGTCGCCGAGTGGGCCCCGCGGCGGCTCGCCGAGGCCGTTGTCGATCGCGCCGGCGCGCCGAACGATCGCCGACTCGCCGAGCTGACCAAGGCCGAACGGCGTGGCGTGGTGGAGAGCCTCAAGCGGTCGGCGATCCCGATCGCGGGGTCGCTCGGCTTCAAGAAGGCCGAGGTCACCGCCGGCGGCGTCGATCTGGCCGAGGTCGATCCGCGGACGATGGAGAGCCGCCTCGCGCCGGGCGTCTTCTTCATCGGGGAGATCCTCGACCTCGACGGCCCGATCGGCGGCTACAACTTCCAGGCCGCGTTCAGCACCGG
>CAYGUP010000148.1:0-3336 GCA_964353155.1 uncultured Planctomycetaceae bacterium
GAGCACTCTACCTATGGTTGGTATTCGATCTTCTCGCCAAGTCGTTCAATCGCGGGCTTTCACGCTGGTTGAGTTGCTCGTCGTGATCGCGATCATCGGCATCCTCGTCGCCTTATTGTTGCCGGCCGTTCAGGCTGCTCGCGAATCGGCACGTCGGATGCAATGTATTAACCAGATCCGGCAGTGCGGCTTAGCGCTCCAAAACTTCCACGACGTCCAGGATCGACTGCCCAGTGCCTCGATCCGAGGTACCGATGCGGCCGGAAACTCGAACTTCGAGGGTGATCAATTGACATGGATCGCTCAGATCTTGGATTACTTCGAAGAGAGCACGATTAGCGATATCGTCTCCGCTGAACGATCAGCAACGCAGGGCAATGAGGATTACTCGCTAGCGCGAGATTATAGGGAAATACGGGGGCTAGACTTACCACTTCTACTTTGTCCGAGTGATGGGATGCGTGAAGCGATGCGTAGTCCCAACGAGGGTCCAACGAATTATGTCGCCTGCTACGGCGGCAGCTCCGATCAATCTGGGGCCCTTTCAAGCGTCAACCAGCACTTGGGCGACGCCTGGTTTGCTTTAGGGCAAGCGAAGACTCGCATCGATGCGGCGTTCTTTATCGACAGCAAGATCAAGTACTCGCGGATCACCGACGGGCTGAGCAAGACGGTCGCCGTATCAGAGTGTCTAGTTGGTCGCCCCGAGTTACGAGACCTGGGAGGCAGCGCCAGCGCTGGCTACCGCTTGTGTATCGCTGGCCAAGCCCCGAGGACATTCGGTGCCGGTCCGGAGAACGGTCTCGGGAAGTTCGTGCGAGGCGGCTCTTGGTTCTACGGTGCATATACCCAGTACTGGGGTTTCTCGACGATGGCCCCTCCGAACGTCCCGTTAGTCGATGGAGTCGAGTGCATCGTCTACACCGGCCAGGGGGGATACAGCGCACGCAGCGACCACCCGGGTGGTGTCAACGCGATCCACCACGATGCCTCGGCCCGCTTCTACAACGACGATATCGACGAAGACGTCTGGCGTGCCCTCGGCACGATCAACCGTGGCGAAACGCTCTGACCACTTAGCTGTTCATTAGCGACGATACCGGTCTCCTTCCCGACCGGCCGTCCATTCTCCTCTAAGGAAGCGCTCCAGTGACTAACAGAATGAACTTCATGAAGTCGGCCCCGGCCGTGCTGCTCGCCGCGATCACAGGCATCGCCCATGGCCAAGCAACCACCCAGATCATGGACTTCCGAGTCCCGCAGCCGACATTTTCTCCGCAGGTTGAAGCGGAAACCTTCTCGGTTCCAACGGTAGGGGTCGAGGCCTTCGAGGGGACCTCGATCGAGAACCTCGTGGCGACTTTCTCGGGATTGAGCCAGCAGGCGCAAGGGAATCTGAACGGCTTGGTCGGCTCGGCAGAAGACTTCCGACTCGTCTCATTCACGAGCAATACGCAGGTCTACAATATCAGCCGTTTCGGCCTCGTCCCCGAGCTGACGCCCGGCAACCCGCCACGTGCCGGGGCGATCCAATGGGCCGTCGATCTCACCCCGCTCGATGGCTACCTTTCGGGTGAGGGCTTGGCACTCGATGCCTTGGATTTGAACCTCGACCTAACCTATGCCGCGATCGGTACGGGCGGCAATCGCACCTACGATGTCTTGCTCTCCTACACGAATGCGGCGGAGTCGATCGAACTCACCAGTATCTCGACAACGATCGACAGCGATTTCACGGGCTCGAACACGAACGGCCTGATCCTCGCTGCGAGCCGCGACGCTGGCGACGGGGCCTTCATCAGCCCCCCGGCTGCACTCGACGTGGCTGATTTCAATGAAGACGGCGTCGTCAACGCGGCCGACTACACCCTGTGGCGCGATACGCCCGATGGGGCCTCTGTTCCGCGGGGCACGGGGGCGGACGCCAACAACAACGGCACCGTCAATGGCGTTGATTACAACATCTGGGCGGCGAACTTCGGCAGTGAAGTCGAGAACCCGACCGCCAACACCCACTTGGTTGTCGATAGCGACATCGGTAACGACGTTTTTGCCAGCGCCGATAACCTGACGACGATCGACTTGCTCGCGCTCTACAACGCTGGAATCCGCGAGTTCAACGTTTCGGTGCTCACGTCCGGCTTCTCGCCGAACGGGCGCTCGATCAACATCAACGGCCCCGAGGTCTCGTCCAACGCGATCGGGAGTGGCGTCTTCATCTCGACGTCGACGGCCTCGTTCGCCATCCCCGAGCCCCACACGATGGGCTTGGCCTCCTTGGCCCTGACGCTGTTGCCGCTCCGTCGGCAGCGGCGCTAGGGACGCGACAAAGACGACCTACCTACTCAAGAACCCCCTTTCTCTGAGAACGACTACTGACTCTTCCTTCTGATTCGACACTGGTGAGAAATCTAATGAAGCGATTCATCCAAGGCGCCGCCTGCATGTTGGCGCTGACCCTGCTCACGGCGAGCGTTCAGGCCGACCTGATCGTCTCTCTGCACGCCGAAGACAACCCGCGTACTAGCACCGGCGAGGCGCAGTCCCACTCGGGCATCGCGACCCGCACCGTCGGTGGGGTAGTCGAGACCCGCGGCAGCATTGCCGGCACCGTGTCGGTGATGGCCGGCCACGAAGCCGGGACCTCTAGCTACAACGGCACCGACATCCGGACCTTCAGCGGGGTCAGCCAGTACAACAACTTCAATCGCTTTGGCGGCGTCATCGGTGACGACGGGGCGGCGGCAGGTTTGATCGTCTGGGACTACGACCTATCCGGCTATCTTGGCGGCCTAACGGTCGGCACGGGTGCCGGCGAGACGCAATTCTCGTTGGACCTCGACTACACCTCACGCGGACCGCAGACCGGCAACTGGTATGTCAGCTACACCGGCGATGGGCTGACGCGAGACACAACCGATATCACGACCCAATCGGTTGGCGGCACGGCCAGCGGACTCGCGAACATAGCGCTTGCCACCGATACCTCGCTTTACAAGAGCATCCTCTCGCTCTCCGACGGCAGTGGCTTGGCATCGGTCGATTTGACTTCGGAGCTGGCGAGCATCGCGGCAGGCGATGGCCTCCTGCGGGTTGCCTATCTCGATAGTAACTTCCGAGGCGATATCCTCCTGCAAGGTGTCTCTGGCCTCGTCGCAACGGTCAGTGCTATTCCTGAGCCCTCGTCGCTCGCAGGTCTTAGCCTCCTTGGCAGCGTGCTGTTCGGTGCGTTCGGCCGCCGGCAATCGGATCGCTGAGCGAAGCGTTTTAAGAATCGCCGGCTTATTGCCCGTCGCACGGCTAACGAGCCCTATTCATAGCCTGAGCTGAGCGGTC
>CAYGUP010000149.1:0-3321 GCA_964353155.1 uncultured Planctomycetaceae bacterium
GCCATGACCCACCCCGCCCGAGCCGCGGAGACCCCCGCCTATCCCGAGACCCAGCGCGACGAGGCGGTCGTCGATACCTACACCGGCAAAGAGGGCAAGCAGGTCGAGGTCAAAGACCCGTACCGCTGGCTCGAAGAAGACGTGCGAGAGTCGGACCGTGTCGCCGCTTGGGTCGCGCAGCAGCAGGCGACCACCGAGAAGTACCTGGAGGCGTTGCCCGAGCACGATGCGTTCGAGGAGCGACTCACCGAGCTCTGGAACTACGAACGCCGCGGCGCGCCGCGGCGCGTCGGCAAGCCGGGCGCGAGCAAGGATCGATACACGTACTCGAAGAACGACGGCCTGCAGAACCAATCGGTCGTCTACCTGACGGACGACCCGGCCGCCGAGGGCCGCGTGCTGATCGATCCCAACCAATGGAGCGAGGACGGCACGGTCGCCCTCGCCGGGTACTCGGCCAGCTACGACGGCAAGCTCCTCGCCTACCAACGGAGCGAAGCGGGCAGCGATTGGCGTGTCATCCGCGTGCTCGATATCGACTCGGGCAAGGAACGCGACGACGAGCTCAAGTGGGTCAAGTTCGGCGGCGTGCAATGGACGCCCGACGGCAGCGGCCTCTACTACTCACGGTACCCCGAGCCCGAAGAGGGCGAGGCGTACCAGGCGTCGGCGCTCGATCGGATGCTCTGCTACCACCAGCTCGGCACGCCTCAATCGGAAGACAAGGTCGTCTATCAGAACGAGGCTAATCCCGATTGGTCGAGCGGCATGTGGCTCACCGAGGACGGCCGCTGGTTGGTCATCGTCGAGAGCCGAGGGACCGACCATCAGAACCGCCTGCTGGTCCGCCGGGCCGACCAAGCCGACGCCAAGCTGATTCTGCTGGTCGATGATTTCGATAACGAGTTCAACCCGATCGCCAGCGAGGGTGACCGGCTCTATCTCGTGACCGACTACGAAGCAGCGCAACGCCGCGTCGTGTCGTACGACTTGGCCTTCGCCGGCGAGGCCGATTTTCGCAAGTCGCTTGTCGAGGTGATTCCGGAGAGCGCCGCCACGCTCGAAGGGGCCTCGTATGTCGGCGGGGTCTTCTTTGCGCAGTACCTGGAGGACGTCGCCGGCGTGGTCCGCCGCTACACGCCGCGCGGCAAGCCACTCGGCCAAGTCGAACTGCCCGGCGTGGGCAGCGTCGGCGGCTTCGGCGGCTGGCAGGACGCCAAGCAGACCTACTACAGCTACACGAGCTACGATTCGCCGCCGACGGTTTATCGCTACGACATCGACAGCGGCAAATCGACCCAGGTCTTCCAGCCGGATGTCGGCGTCGACTTCTCGAAGCTCACCGTCCGCCGCGAGTTCTACGAGTCGAAGGACGGCACCCGCGTGCCGATCTTCCTGACGCACCGCAAGGACCTGGAACTCGACGGCACCAATCCGACGCTGCTGTACGCCTACGGCGGCTTCACGATCAGCATCACGCCCGGCTACTCGCCCGCGCGGATGGCGTGGATCGAGCGGGGCGGCGTGGTCGCGGTGGCCAACCTCCGCGGCGGCGGCGAGTACGGCGAGCCGTGGCACGAGGCCGGCAAGCTCGACAAGAAGCAGAACGTCTTCGACGACTTCATCGCCGCGGGCGAATGGCTCTGCGAGCAGAAGATCACCTCGCCCAAGCACCTCGCCATCCAGGGAGGAAGCAACGGCGGCCTGCTGGTCGGGGCCGTGATGACCCAACGGCCCGACCTCTTCGGCGCGTGCCTGCCGGCGGTTGGCGTGATGGACATGCTGCGGTTCCACACGTTCACGGCCGGCCAATTCTGGCGCGCCGAGTACGGCTCGTCCGACGACCCGGAGATGATCGAGTACCTGCTGGGCTACTCGCCCTACCACAACGTGCGGCCGGGCGTCGACTACCCGCCGACGCTGGTCACCACCGCCGACACCGACGACCGCGTCGTCCCGATGCACAGCTTCAAGTTCGCCGCCGCTCTGCAACACGCGCAGCAAACGAGCGCTGATTCTTCCAGCGATCGAGGCAGCAACCCGCTGCTGATCCGCATCGAAAGCCGAGCCGGCCACGGAGCGGGCACTCCCACCAAGAAGACGATCGAAAAGTACGCCGACCTGTGGGCCTTCCTGTGGGAGCACGTCGGCCCCAAGCAAAAACCCTAAAAGGCGAGCCCACGACGCCAGTCGAGGGAGGAACCCGAGTACCCGCTTCACTCCCACGACTGGCGTCGTGGGCTCGCGGTCTATTGTTTCGGTCTAGTGCGTTACTCGATCACCACGCAAATCGGCGCTGGCACGCTGGCCGTCTCTAGCTTGTAACCGAGCGCCCCGGTCGCTTGATCGATCGCGAAAACGGCCAGGGTGTTTGAATCCCTGCCGGCGGCCAGGAGCCAGCGGCCGGACGGGTCGAGGTTGAAGTTGCGGGGCCAACTGCCCCGGACCGGTTCGCGTTCGACGAGCGACAACTCGCCGGTCGCTTGATCGACGGCGAAGACGGTGATCGTGTCGTGGCCGCGGTTAGCGCTGTAGACGAATTTGCCCGACGGGTGGACGCGGACCTCAGAGCCGCTGTTGAACGCCTCGGCGGCCTTCTGCTCTTCGGTCAGCGTCGGCACGGTTTGGCGGAGGGTGAGCTCGCCCGCGTCGGCGTTCCAATCGAGGACCGAGAGGGTCATCGCCAGCTCGTTGACCACATAGCCGGACTTGCCCGACGGGTGGAACTTGAAGTGCCGCGGCCCGCCGCCCGGCGGCGTGCGGACCGAGCCGTGTGGCGTTAGCGTGCCGGTGTCCGCGTTGAGCCGATGGACATAGACCCGGTCGGCCCCCAAGTCGGGCACCAGAGCGAACCGGTTGTCGGGCGACATGCCGACCCAGTGCGGATGGCAAGTCCTCTGACGATTCTGATAGACGTCCGACGGGTCGTTGTTCTTGATGACGGAGACCCGCTTAGCGATCGAGCCATCCTCGGCCAATCGGTAAGAAGTCGCTGTTCCGCCAAAGTACTGGGCGCTGAACAAGACCTTGCCCGTCTGATCGATCCCCACATGGCAAGCGCCGTCGCTACCCGTGTCCATGGAATTGAGTTTCGTGAGCGCCCCGCCGCGGCCGATCCGCCAAGCCGTGACCCCGTCGCCGGTCGAGTAGAGCACCGGCAGCGTGGGGTGTCGCGTGATCCAGCCCGCGCCGGTTTGTTCGGCGAGGAGCGTCGCGGGCGAGAGCTTGCCCGTTTGGTCGTCGAAGGTCAGGTGATAGATCCCCTCCGCCTCGCCGCCGGTGGTCTTGTGCGTGCCGATCCAGACATCGAGCTCGGCGGCG
>CAYGUP010000150.1:0-3234 GCA_964353155.1 uncultured Planctomycetaceae bacterium
CTCCACTACGGTGCTAGCGGCACCGAGGGTTCATTCGCGAAGCGACGGGCAATAGAGTCTCGTCCCCACACGCCAGGAGATGGGCAAGTGGCAAGGGAACGTGCAGCATACCCATCTACCCTACTTAGCAAAGCGGCTTCAAGCCTAGACGTTTGTATCGAGCGAGGCACTACTAATGCGACTCCGATGCTACCCACTAGCACTGCTGCCTGTCTTTGCTGCTGGCTGCTCATCCGGTCTCCATGATGCCGCACGCCGGGGCGATATCGAACGCATCGAGACGCTGCTAGACGACGGACTAGCTATCGATAGTGTTGATGACGAGAACAAAACCCCGCTTGCTATGGCGGCTCTTCATCATCAGACGGACGCCACCCTGTACTTGATTTCTCGTAACGCGAGGGTCGATGCGATCGACAATAAAGGTCGAACCCCGCTACACTCCGCCGCCTATTGTGGTGACTTAGTGGCTGCGAAAGCACTGATCGATGCCGGAGCGGATCTGGAAGCATCTAACCAGTACTACGAGACACCTCTCAGCACAGCAGTGCGTAAGAGCCGCAAAGAGCTTGCGCTGTATCTGATCGGGATTGGTGCTTCGGTTGCTCCACCCCATGGGGATGGGTTTCATCTCCTCACGTTGGCAGTCGAGGTAGGGGATGCAGATGTCGTACAAGCTATGCTTGACGCTGGTGCTCCGATTGATGCTGCGGAACGTTCGACAGGGAATACGCCGCTACATCAAGCCGCGTCGCTTGGTAATGCCCGTATGACACAGCTCTTGGTTGATGCAGGCGCTTCGATTTCGCTGCAGAACAGCCGTGGGGAAACAGCAGAGTCTCTCGCGCGAAGCCTGGGACTGGAAGCAACTGCTGACATCATTCGTCGAGAGAAGATTTCCGGAGACTAGGTTGACGTAGGCAGTCTCGTAGGCCGGAACAAGCGAAGCGCGGTTCCGGCACGAATACTCGGCGATTGGGTGAATCGAGTTCGGCCGATTGTCCGTGGGCGTCAGCCCAAGAGGCGGGCCGATTTGACTCCCGTCGCCAAGCGACACCGACACGTGTTCGAGCCAAGCCCTACGACAGGCGATGCGCATCGCGGACAAGTGTCGCTGCTACCCCTGGCTAGAATGACGCCTCGGCGTGAAACTTCATCGAACCAGTACGAAGCCGGACCACCTCGCACCAGCAGACCGCCACGGAAGAAACCGCATGGGCCTCGACGGCGTTGAGATCGTCATGGAAGTCGAGGAGCGTTTCGGCGTGACCCTCAGCGATGAAGAGACCGGTGGCGTTCGCACCGTCGGCGATCTGCTGGGCCTTTTAGAAAGCCGGGTCGCTCGGCGGCAGGCGGGCGAGTGCCTCTCGCTGCCGGCGTTCTTGCAGCTACGTCGGGCGGTGCGTGAAGTAACGCAATTTGATCGGCGGATTCGCCCGTCCGATTTGGTGACCGACGTGCTCGACGAAGAGCAGCGACGGCAGCTCTGGGATCGCTTGCCCGTGCTTCTGAATAGCTATCCGACCGGGCTGGCACGCCCCAGCCACATCGAAAGGAGGATCTGGATTGGGGTCTTCGCCGTGAGCGGCACCACCCTCTGGCTGACGGCTCAGTCCTACGACTTCGGCTGGGCCTTGCTCGCCCTGGGCCTCGCGTTCGTCCTCTCGGCGATCTTCTTCTACCGCGTCACCGAGCCCCTCTGCACGGAACCGATGAAGGGCTACGCAACCTTTGGCGACCTCACGCTCCGGCTCGTAGGCCGCGAAGCCACAACCGTCGGCTTCCCGGCAAACAGCAACGACCTGCTCTTCGCCGAACTCAGGCAAGTCATCGTCGATCAACTCGGAGTCGATCCCGACAAGGTGACCCGCGACGCCCGCCTTGTTGAAGACCTGGGCCTCGATTGAGCCGATTGGATTCGATGGACCGGTCGGTGTCGTTGTCTCTACCCCAGCCGTTCACTCAGCGGACAGTTCGGGATGCGGTGCCAGTTGCTTGAGCAGTTTGAGGAGATGGGCCGCTCGCTCGTCTCTAGCAAAGCCATAGAACCGATAAGTGCGTCGCTTGGTTCGATCGCCCGTGGAGACCTCGGGCATGTAGAAGTTAGTGCAGTCCCAACAAATCGACGTCTCGAAGAGCAGCTTGTCGCCGCGATAGAACCGCAGACCGTAGGCCGGGATGTGGCAGAAGGCGCCTGCGAACTCGTCGAAGCTGAGCGATCGCCAAGCCGCACCAATCCGTTGGGACGATTCGCCGTCTAGCTCGACACTCGCAAGGATCCGAGCCGGTTTTCCGTAGGTATGTATTGGGAAACGCTTGTCCTCTGGGATCGCTTCTTCATCTGGCCCGAGAATGGGCTTCTTGATATGGAGTGGGTAGACAGTCACGCGATCGAACCGGGGCAGGGCCTCGGTGTAGGCCAAGGCCATCATCCGCTTGAGCGAGTCCGTGGGTTCGGGCGATGACTCGGAGTCAACCAACGGAGCGTTGGTCGCCTCGCCGAAGAGATCATCCGCGGGCGGCTCCGCTTAGCCTTGCCCACCGAACAAGGCGAGCACCAAGAAGGGCAGCAGTTCGCGTTTCATGGCAGGGTTCTCATGGACCGACAAAGCAACGGTATCGATCGTAGCGGAGATTCTTGGTCACCCCGTCCGCTAAAATAGCGAGGCGTCATTCACTCACGGCCCTGGGCCCAATCAGCGGACGCCTCTGGCAAGGCATGCGACAAAACGCAAGCCGTTACGCCGCAATCGGTTGCGAGGCGAAACGGGCCGATCGGGGCCGCTTCGGCAAAACGCCGGTGCGACAAAACCGTGCGACAAAACGTTTTGGCCGGCGTGTCGTGGCGGCTTTTCTTGGCCATTCTTGGCAGAAGTCGGACCAAAGGGGCCGGCGGGTGGCGGCTCGCTCTTCCGTCCGCGGTGGCGGCGGGTTCAAATAGACGGTTTGGATCCTGCGGCACGGCCAACACCGGTGCGCGCCGACCCGAAGCCCGCCTCACGAACTCCCCCCGCTACGACGCCGCAATGGCCGCGATCGACGAGTTCCTGGACTACCGCGACGGCGACGCGTTCGGATTGACGTTCTACGGTAACAACTACGTGCATTGGGTGCCGCTCACCAATGACACGTCCGCGATCAAGTGCGCGCCGAAGTTCCTCTCGCCGACGAGCCGGATCCCGGGATTCGGTGGCACGGAGATCGGCAAGGCGCTGCTGGCGTGCAAGGACGTCC
>CAYGUP010000151.1:0-3167 GCA_964353155.1 uncultured Planctomycetaceae bacterium
TGCCCCGCTCGACCAAGACTACCTGCCGTACGAACAACAGGGCTTCGGCGGCGGCATGGTGGCGATCGATGGCCTGCTGCTCGCGCCGACCGCGACGGGCCTCGTGGCGTTCTCGGCCGAGTCGGGCAAGCGTCTATGGGCGCTCGACTCGGACGAGGATCGCTCCATCAGCCGCGAACCGCGCTACGACCGCCTGCGTGGAGGGATCGCGACCAATGGCCGCCTCGCGTTCATGGTCGAACCACGCGAGGAAAAGAACCGAGGCGACGATCCGGCCGAGTTCGATCGCTTCGCCAGGACCCGATTGCCCGAACTGCCGCCGAACCAACTGGTCGCCTACGACTTGGTTCAACGCGGCAAGCTCCGCTGGCGCTTCCCGTCGGCTGAGGACGGGGAGGCTTATGCCGCCGTGGCGTTGCTCGGCCCGCCGGCGGTGGTCGATTCTCGGCTGTACGCGATGGCGGAGATCGATCACGCGATCTGCCTCGTGGCCCTCGACGCGACGACGGGCCGACCCGAGTGGATGCAACCGATCGTCCGCTGTGAGCAACGCTACCCGTCGCACGCCGAGCGGCTGGGCGTGACGCCGACCTTCGCCGACGGCATCGTTTACTGCCCGACGGGCCGCGGGGCGGTTGCGGCGATCGATCCGCTCCGCCGCCGGATCGAGTGGATCCACTACCTCGTCGTCGAGAAGAGCAAAGACCGGCCGAAGAAGCGGGGCTGGGGCGGCTTCGGGCGCGGCGGCTTCCGGCACGGCAGTTGGGACGAGGAGCCCGCCGCCTGGCGTCATTGCCGGCTGGTGGTGGCAGACGACCGCCTTGTCGTGGTGTCGCCTGCCCTGCCGACGATCGAGGTGCTCGACACGGCCACGGGCGAGCCGGTATGGACCCGCGAGCTGCCGCGCGAGGTTTACTTGGCCTCGGTCGAAGCGGGCCTCGTCACGACGATCGGCCGCGATGCGATCGCCGCCCGCGACCTAGCCGATGGTGAGCCAGCCTGGACGGCCGCGCTGCCGGAAGGCGATCGCCCCGTGGGCGAGCCGCTGCGGCTCGACTCGGTGCTGCTCGCCCCGCTGGAATCGGGCCGCTTCGCTGTAGTCGATACGCAGGGCGCGATTGAGTTGGTGGACCCGCGGCTCAATCCGCTCGAAACCGATCCGTTGCTCGGGGACCTGATCTACCACCGGGGGGCGATCTACTCGCGGTCGCCCGGCTCGATCGAGTGCTACGAACAGTCCTCACCCCAGCCGTGGATGGCCCGCGCCCTCGCGGCCCTTGAAACGGGCCAACCCGAGGAAGCGCTCGAACAACTCCGCGCCGCGGACTCGCCGACGCCCGACGACAAGCAGGCCGCGGAACTGCTCGCCGTGAGCCTGCTCCGCCAAGCCACGGCCGACCGCCAAGCGAGCCCGGATATTGGGGAGCGTCTCGAAACGTTGATCGCGGGGCCGCGGGGCGAGGCCTTTGCGGCGCTGTTCCAAGTTGACAACGCCGGCGATCGCGAGGCGCAGGCGGCGATCGTCGATCGGCTCCGAATCGGCCCGGCGGGACGCGAGGTGCTTTCCTTGGAAGACGGCCTTTGGTGCCGCGCTGCCCGGCTCGTCGAGGCCCGCGTTGAATCGAAACCACCCCCAAGAGCGGCGGACCTCCCCATTGAATCGGAACGCCCCTTACCGCTCAGCGATTGGGCTCTGAATCAGATCGACGTGGAGATCGATATCAATCGCCGGTCGACCACCGCGGCGACGTTCTCGTCTCGCAATCGCCGCCGCAACCGGCGTGACACGGTCCTGCAATCGCGCCCGCTCAAGCTCTCACCGACAACCGGCGGCCGGCCGGTGCATGAATGGTCGGTCGAAACCCGCGATGGCGAGAGCGTCACGCTGGTCGGCGCCAACCGCTGGGGCGAGCGGCTGATCGTCGAGCCGGTGAGCACCGATTGGAACGAACGGGGTGTCGCCAACGGGCCGGAGGTTGGCCTGCCGGCCGATGGTTACTGGGAGGGCACGATCGGACTCCGCGTGTCCGACGGCTTCGCCGTCTACCAAGTCGGGAAACAAGACGCCCAGCTCGCTTGGGAGAGTTCCACCGCGAGCCACGCCGGCTTCCCGAGCAGCCCGAACGAGACCGCCCCCGAAAGGCTCCACGCGATCGGCCCCTGGGGCGCCCTCTCGGTTGTCGGCAACGAGGTGCGATGCCGCGACCTCGTGACCGGCGACCTGCAGTGGCGACGGCAAATTCTGTCTCTGGGCGGGGAGCGGATGCGGGTCTTGGTCGACCGCGACGAGTTGCTCGTGGTCGGTCGTAACAAAAAGGCGATCCGTCTCGCGGCGGTGAGCGGCGAAGCTCGCGGGGATTTGCCCGGGCTGCCCGCCTCACGCACTTGGCGTGCTTTCGCGGCGGCCAACTCTCTTGACGAAGCGGGCCGCTTGCTGGTCGAACAGCGCACGATCACCACCCGCGAGTACCGCCTGTATTCGCTCGACAACCTCAGCGAACCGATCTGGCAAGGGAAGGCCGGCCCGGCGTCGCCGGCGGCGGTCACCGCCGAGGGCCTCTTCGCCGTCCTCTCGCCCGACGGCAAGCTGACGCTGGTCGATCTGCGTGCCGGCGTTGAGCGGTTCTCGGTCTCGCTCCCCGGCCCGAGCGAGCCGCCGGCCCGGTCGCTCCGCCTCCACACGCACGCCGGGCGGCTGCTGGTGGAGGTCGATCGGGGCAACCCGATGATCGACCGCCCGCTCGGCCTGTCGGGCGTGGCCGGGACGCCGCTGCTGACCGGCGAGTTGCATTGCCTCGATCCGTCGTCGGGCCAATCCCTTTGGGCAGCGCCGGCCGAGGTGCGGGCGATGTCGCTGCTCCCTTCCCCGGTCCACGACGCCCCGCTCCTGCTGCTGGCCCGATCCCAGCGGCACCCCGAGATGAAAGAGATGACGCCCTACCTATCGCTGGTGGCGATCGACCTCGCGACAGGCGGGACCGTCTATCGCAACCATCGCGTCCCGCCGGGAGGCGTGTCGCAGAGCACGGCGAACTACTGGATGAAAGCCGAAGCGGGTGATTCGGACACCCTGCTCGTGCGGCTCGGCCGCGGCGTGGCCCCGGCGCGGCCGGGCCGGACGCGCCGGGTGTGCGGGTCGCCCGCGTCGGCGTTGCTGCAGTAGTTGG
>CAYGUP010000152.1:0-3134 GCA_964353155.1 uncultured Planctomycetaceae bacterium
CAAGCGAAACTCGCCATGACCAAAGGCGCGAGGAAAAACTAAGTGCCATTCGTCACCCAGGCCGACTACAATGTGTGGCGGGATAATTATGGCCGCCGATCAGTTCAATCCAAACCCATGGATGTTGTAGAAACTCTTGATACCAGCACGTCCCAGGTTCCCAATACGCGAGTTTCTCTTGCGGAAGCTGAGTCCTCGGTAGACACGGCATTCGCGTCCTTGGGTGGATCAAGACAGCCATTCCGTACCGTAACCCGTTCAGTATCGCCAAGAACCCAAGCAGTAAGCCCCAGGGAAAGCGACACAATGCTTTTAGTCCCTGCTGATGTTGGTGAGCAAAGCCTGCCCGACCCTCTTGAGAAGCCAGTTGAGAGGGCAAAAGAAGAGTCGTATGAAGACTCTGCTTCGATGATCGCCCTCGGCGAGTTCGAGTGAGCAGCGGCCACCCCGCATCTGCCGATGCCATCCGAATTATTCACAGCTGCCCATCAAGCCAGCGAGCTAGGCACTGCCTGAGAATTGATCTTCCCGCGTAGTGGCCTTTGAACGCAAGCTGAGCTGGTTCGATCTTTTTGGACCACGGAGGGCTTGGCGATGGCTCGAGACCGATTGAGCGATGACGCTTGAGAGCAGATCGCCGGGGCATTTCTGCCGCCCGCGGCGGTGGGGCGGAAGCGGAAGGACCCACGCGAGATGGTCGATGGCATCCACTACGTTCTCCGCGCGGGCTGTCCCTGGCGGGACCTGCCCGAGGAGTTTGGCCCCAGGCAGTCGGTCTACCACTGGTTCAATGCCTGGAGCGGTGATGGCACGCTCGACGAGGTGCTGCACCGGCTCGTGTGGATGTGGGCGAGGATCTCTGGTGCGTCGACGGCACGCATGTCCGTGCCGCTCGCTATGCGTCGGGCGTCGGTAAAAAAGGGAGCCGCAAGAGCCAGCTGAGCATGCATTAGGCCGCTCACGAGGAGGGCTCTCAACGAAGATCCAAGTCGTCTGCGATCGCCTGGGTCATCCGTTGGGCGTGCGATTGTCGCCGGGGCAGACGCACGAGTCACAAGAGCTGGAAGCGTTGCTCGAAGGCGTCGATTGGGACGACTTGGCCGAGGAGCCGTTGGCTTACCCGGCGCGACTCGCCGGCGATAAGGCGTACCGGGCCGATTGGATCGATGCTTGGCTCTTGGAGCACGGCATCGAGCCGGTGATCCCGAGCAAGGCGGGCCAAGACCCCGAAACGAGGCCCGTTGCGTTCGACCATGAGATCTATCGCGATCACAACATCGTCGAGCGTCTGATCGGCTGGCTCAAAGAGAGCCGTCGCGTTCTCACCCGCTTCGAGAAAACCGCCACCAACTTCCTCGCCCTGGTTAAATGGGCCTCCGTCAAACGCTACCTGCGATAGATGTCCGTCGTGTCATTCTCAGACAGAGCATGGCTTGAAACGATGCCAACTAACAAAGGTGGCGTCGTCCTTGGTCCGCTTGCGGGATAATCACCGGTCATGAACAGGAAATCACTTGTCCGACATGATCCTTAGTCCATCTGATACGAGTTCTTGGCGTTGCAATCGCCAGCCACACGCACTTCGCACCGCCGCTGTGAATCCCCCTTCAGAATGGCTGCCCCAACGCCTCGCACAAGAACCCGACATACGGCTTCGATCGCTTGAAGGCGTCCGTGACGCGTTTCACCACGTCCGGCGCGAAGAGGTCGTCGTGGTCGAGCCGGGCCATGGCGATATGGTCTTTGCGCTTCAGGTCGTCGATCAGCGGGTGCTCGGCTTCGTAGCCGCGGGGCGGGCGTTTGAGCGAGTCGCCGCTCTGCTCCCACACGTCGGTGAACCGCTTGCCGCCTTTGGCCCGCTTCCACTTGGCCGGCTCTTCGACGATCCGCTCACGGATCGCGGCCAGCGATGGCGAATCGGGCCGCCATACGCCGGCGCCCAGAAAGCACTCGTCCAACGCGATGTGCAGGTAGAAGCCGGGGGCGTGCACGTCCTTGCCGACCTCGTGCCGGAAGTGGATGCCGACATTCGTCTTGTACGGTGTCTTGTCCTTGCCGAAGCGGACGTCGCGGTGGATCCGCATCAGCGAGCCGCCCATCTTCTTCGGCACGGCAAAGAAGTGCGGCGAGATCCTCGCCAGCGGCTTCTCCATCGCCGCGATGAACGCCAAGGCGGGCTCGCGGACCTCGCTCTCGTAGCGAGGCTTGTTGGCGTCGAACCACTTCTTGTGGTTGTTGCGTGAGAGCTGCTCCAAGAAGTGGAGCATGCCGAGCGGGAACCCCTCGAATTTGGCGGGCATGGTATGAAGAGTCGGCAGGAGGTGGTGGGCAGTCGGCTGTACGAGAAGTCTAGCCGAGCCGCGCCCGCCAGGGAGCCGACCAACCGGGCCGGCCGCGATGGGTGATGCCCTGTGTGATGGCTGGCGAGGCAAGCTTCGTTTTGGCCAGTCCGGTGGGGATAATGCGAGCGTCCGCTCCACGATCGATCGCAAGAGACCGAGGCTGTGCTCGCTGGTGCCCCCCAAGAGCATGCGACAAAACCCAAGCCGTTGGGACGTAACGGTTTACGGACAGAAAAGCGGCCAGGGCGGGCCTTCCGTCAAAACGCCGGTGCGACAAAACCGTGCGACAAAACGGCTGAGGGGTGGCCAATAAAAAAAGCGACCCGGTCCAAGTCGGACCGGGTCGCTCTAGCTTTTGACCAAACCCACTTCCCTTGCTCAGGCTCCGCCCATACGAGGGGCAGCGTCCGGGAAGGAGGTGTCTTTTGTCGTCTAACTCGTCAGCAATCTCTGGTGCTCTGAGCAAGGGGCTCAGTTGCAGCCACACTCAGCGGCCGGGGCACCGCAAGCGTCGCACGTCGCGGCGGCCGGGGCCGGGCAATCCGTGACGATCTTGCAGGGAACCTTGATCGTGACGCAACGCGGCACGTTGACCTTGACCGTGTAAGCCACCTGACGCGGCACGCACTTGTAGGTCGTGACCGTACGCTGGGCACAAGTCGGGACGCAGACCTTGTAGCAGACGGTCTTCGTACGGCACTCGGGCACCATCTTGCAGACGTTGTAAGTGCAGGTCTTGCACTCGGGAACCATCTTGCAGACCTTGTAGCAGCAGGTCTTGGTGCGGCACTC
>CAYGUP010000153.1:0-3091 GCA_964353155.1 uncultured Planctomycetaceae bacterium
AAGCAAGCGAGGCAGGCCGTCTCGCCGGGAACGATCGGCATGACGCGTCCCTCGGCGCCGACCACCCCGCCGTAGACCCACGGGACCGACTCGCGGATGGCGTAGTCGTTGATGAGCAGGCGGGTCTCGAAGTTGTCGGTGCCGTCGAGCAGGAGGTCGTGGCCGACCGCCAGCCCCGGCAGCGCGTTGGCGTCGAGGTTTCCGACGATCGGATCGACTTCGACGCCCGAGTTGATTGCTCGGAGGTGAGTGGCCGCGGCGATCGCCTTGGGGAGCCGCTCATCGACATCGGCCTCGGTGTAGAGGGTCTGTCGTTGGAGGTTGGAGAGCTCCAGGAAGTCACGATCGACGATCGTCAGCCTGCCAACGCCGGCTCGGACGAGGGTCTCGGCAAGGACCGAGCCAAGCGCCCCGCAGCCGCACAAGAGAACACGGCTCTCCAGGAGGGATCGTTGCCCGGCCTCGCCGAGCGGGGCGAAGCGGGTCTGCTTGGCGTAGCGGGCGAGCGGATCGGGTGTTGGGTCACTCATCGTCATCGTCCATCGCGGCTTCTTCGGCTTCGAGCTGCGCGAGCGACTCGTCGCGGCGGGCGAAGGCCTCGGCCAGCACGCGGCCGGTCGCCGATTCGCCACACGCGGCGACCGCTTCGGGTGTCCCCTGGGCAACGATCCGGCCCCCCTCTGCCGCGGCGCCGGGTCCCAGGTCGACGAGCCAATCGGCCGCCATCATCATCGGCACGTTGTGCTCGATAACCACCATCGTGTGCCCGACATCGACCAAGGCGTTGAAGCAATCGATCAGTTGCTCGACGTCCGAGAAGTGCAGCCCAGTCGTCGGTTCGTCGAGCAGGAAGAGCGTCCGCCCGGCCGACTTGCTCGCCAAGCGGCCGGCGAGCTTGAGGCGTTGGGCCTCGCCGCCGGAGAGGGTGCTGGCGGGCTGGCCGAGCTGTAGGTAGTCGAGGCCGACATCGATCAGCGGGCGGAGCCGCAGCTGGATCTTGTTCTCGCCGCGGAAGAACCGCATCGCCTCGTGGACGGTCATCTCAAGGACTTCGGCGATGCTGCGGTCGCGGTAGAGGACCTCGAGCACCTCGCCCTTGAATCGCCGGCCGTCGCACTCGCGGCACCGCATCGTGATGTCGGCGAGGAACTGCATATCGACTTCGACGTGCCCGGCGCCCTGGCACGCCTCGCAGCGTCCACCGTCGACATTGAAGCTGAAGTGGCTCGCCGTGTAGCCGCGGGCCTTCGCATCGGGCAACGCGGCGAACAACGCGCGGATCGGGTCCATCGCCTTGACGTAGGTCACCGGGTTCGAGCGGGGCGAGCGGCTGATCGGTGATTGATCGACGAACACGACGTCTTCGAGCTGCTTCCAGCCGAGCAGGTCGCGGTAGG
The DNA here is from genome assembly GCA_964353155.1 of uncultured Planctomycetaceae bacterium. GTDB lineage: Bacteria > Planctomycetota > Planctomycetia > Pirellulales > Lacipirellulaceae > Botrimarina. Next base: position 1,398 of record CAYGUP010000153.1, read on the forward strand.
GCAGGGGGCGATCGGCCTCGTGTTTGGTGTCGCCGTTCGCTTTGTCGTGCAGCCGCTCGTCGAGTGCCGGGCAGAGCGTGCGGCGGATCAGGCTGCTCTTGCCCGCCCCGCTCACGCCCGTAACGACCGTCAGCACGCCAAGCGGTAGCTCGACGTCGAGGCCCGAGGCGTCGCCATTACCGAGGTTGGCCCCGGTTGCTCCGAGGAGGGTGAGCTTGCCTTGGTTCGCCTTGCGGCGGTCGCTGGCGGTGCGGAAGACCATCCGCCGACCGGCGAGCCAGTCGCCTGTGCGGCTGTGTTTCTCGGAGGGGAGTTCGCTGGCCGGCCCCTCAAAGACGACCTCGCCCCCTTCGATCCCGGCCAGCGGGCCGAACTCGATAGCGTGGTCCGCGGCGCGGATCGCTTCTTCCTCGTGCTCGACCATGACAACCGTGTTGCCACGGTCACGCAGCCGCCGGAGGGCCCCGACTAGCGGGGCGACATCGGTCGGGTGCAGGCCGGTTGAGGGCTCATCGAGGACGTAGAGCATATCGACGAGGTTCGATCCGAGCGTGGCGGTCATCGCGACCCGTTGGGCCTCGCCGGTGCTCAGCGTGCGGAGCGTGCGGTCGAGTTCCAAGTAGCCGACGCCGACCTCTTGCAAGTAGCGGAGCCTTGAGGTGACATCGTCGAGAACCGCGCGAACGACCTCCTGGTCGCCGCCGCCGAGGTCAAGTTCATCGAACCAACTCGCGGCTTCGCGGACTTCCATGCGGCAGAGGTCGGCGAAGCTCCGCCCGCCCAGCCGTACCGCGAGGGCCTCCGGCTTGAGGCGATCGCCGTGGCACGCCGGGCAGTCGCGGTACGACCGCCAGCGGCTGAGGAAGACCCGCAGGTGCATCTTGTACTTGCGGCGTTCGAGCCACGCGACGAAGCCGTTGAGCCCGCCGAAGTCACGCTCCGGAACGCCGTCGACGATTAACCGAATCACTTCGGTCGGGAGCTCGGCGTAGGGGATGTCAGGGTCGATGCCATAGTCGCTGGCCAAAGCCAAGAGCTCTTCGAGCTCGTGCTCGTACGCCGGCGTGCGCCACGGGGCGATCGCGCCTTGGCGGAGCGACATCGATTTGTCGGGGACCACGAGGTCCATATCGAGCTCGACGACGCTCCCGAACCCCTCGCACTCGGGGCACGCCCCGAGCGGGCTGTTGAAGTTGAAGAGCTGCGGCTCGGGCGTGGCGAACTCGCGGCGGCAGCCGTTGCAGCGCAGACGCGTCTCGAAGCGGAGCGTCGGCCAGCCGGAAGCGTCATCGCTTGGACCGCGTTCTCCATCAACGAGGACAACCACACACGAACCGTCGCCGCCGGCGATGGCGGTCTCGATCGACTCTGCGACGCGGGTCGGTTCGACGCGGCCGCCGACGAAGCGATCGACGATGACCGTGAGCGTCGGCCCGATCTCGTCGCGCCGGACGATTTCGGCCAGCTCGGTGACCTCGTCGCCAACGAGGGCACGGACATAGCCGGCCTCGACCAGCTCGGCGATCTGGTTGGCGGGGTGCTCGCCGAACCGGACCTCGAAGCCGAGCATCGCCTTCTGGCCTTCGGACAGCGCCGTGAGGGAATCGGCGATCGAGTCGACCGTGTCGCGTCGGACCTCGACCGGTTTGCCCTCCGCCGAGCAATCGGGGCACTCGATCCGGCCAACGCGGGCG
>CAYGUP010000154.1:0-3022 GCA_964353155.1 uncultured Planctomycetaceae bacterium
CGCGACGGGGCGGATGATTAAGGGGCATGTCGAGGAGACCTACTACCCACGCAATCCGCTCGATATCCTTGCCCAGCAGCTGGTGGCGATGGTCACTCGCGATGACATGCCGGTCGATGAGCTGTACGCGAGCATCCGCGGCGCGGCTCCCTACGCCGACCTGCCGCGGGGCTCCTTCGAGGGTGTGCTCGACCTGCTGTCGGGGCGGTACCCGTCCGACGAGTTCTCCGAGCTCCGCCCGCGGCTGACTTGGAACCGCCTAGCCGGAACGATCTCGCCCCGCCGCGGATCGCAACGGATCGCCATCCTCAACGGCGGCACGATCCCCGATCGTGGCCTGTACGGCGTGTTCCTCGTGGGCGATGGCCCGGACGGCGCCGGCGGAAGCCGCGTTGGCGAGCTGGACGAGGAGATGGTCTTCGAGACCCACCCGGGCGATGTCTTCCTGCTGGGGGCGAGCAGTTGGCGGGTGCTCGATATCACCAAGGACAAGGTGATGGTCGCGCCCGCACCGGGCGAGCCGGGCAAGATGCCGTTTTGGCGGGGCGAGGGGCCGGGCCGTCCGCTCGAGTTCGGCAAGGCGATCGGCGAGTTGGCCCGCGAGCTCACGACCGACCTCGGGACCGATGGCGAGGAATCCGTCATCAGTCGCCTGAAGACGAAGCACGCGCTCGAGGAAGGGGCCGCCACGAACCTGCTGACCTACCTACGCGATCAGGCCGAAGTCACCGGCGAGCCGCCGTCGGATCGGTCGATCATCATCGAGTCGTTCCTCGATGAGATCGGCGATTGGCGGATCTGCGTGCTCTCGCCCCACGGCACACGGGTGCACGCTCCATGGGCGATGGCGGTGGCGGCTCGGTTGCGTGAGGAGGAGCTCGGCGAGGTCGATTACTCGTGGACCGACGACGGCATGATCTTCCGCCTGCCCGAGTCGCCCCAACCGCCGCCGGCCGAGTTCTTCTTGCCGAGGGCGGACGAGGTCGAGGACCAAGTCACTTCACAGCTCGGCTCGACGGCGATGTTCGCCGCCCGATTCCGCGAGAACGCGGCCCGTGCCTTGCTGCTGCCCAAACGCCAGCCGGGCCGCCGCCAGCCGTTGTGGATGCAGCGTCGGCGTGCGGCCGACTTGCTGGCGGTCGCGTCGCGTTACCCGAGCTTCCCGATCTTGCTGGAAACGTACCGCGAGTGTTTGCGAGATGTGTTCGACCTGCCGGGCCTGATCTCGCTGCTCAAGGAGATCGAATCCCGGAAGGTGCGGGTCGAGGCAATCGAGTCGCAGACCCCCTCGCCGTTCGCGTCGAGCATCCTGTTCAACTATGTCGGCAACTTCATCTACGAGGGCGATGCCCCGCTCGCCGAGCGGCGTGCCCAGGCGCTCGCGTTGGACCACGCTCAGTTGCGTGAGTTGCTCGGCGGGGCCGAGCTGCGTGAGCTGCTCGACGGCGAGACGATCGATCAGCTTGGGCTCGAACTCCAGAAGCTGGCCGATCCGTACTGTCGCCATGTCGATGCGGCCCACGACCTGTTGCTATCGCTCGGCGACCTGACGGCCGACGAGTTGTTCGCCCGCTGCGATCGCGAGGCGGTCGGGCGCGAGGAGGTCGATGCTTGGCTCGCTGACTTGGTCGATTCGCGGCGGGCGATCGCGGTCCGCATCGCCGGCGAGGATCGCTACGCGGCGAGCGAGGACGCTGCGCGCCTCCGCGATGCGCTCGGCGTGAATCCGCCACCCGGTCTCCCCGAGGCGTTCCTCGAACAATTGGCCGATCCGCTCGGCGACCTCGTGTCGCGATACGCCCGCACGCACGGCCCGTTCTCGGCCCACGACGCGGCCGCGCGGCTCGGCCTCGGCGAGGCGATCGTCCGCACCGCGTTGGAACGACTCCGCGATAGCGGGCGTGTCGTCGAGGGCGAGTTCGTCCCCGGCCGTCGAGGCCGTGAGTGGTGCGATGTGTCCGTCCTGCGAACCATCAAACGCCGCTCGCTCGCGAAGCTCCGCAAGCAGGTCGAGGCCGTGCCCGCGGAGGCGCTGGCTCGGTTCCTGCCCGTCTGGCAGGGCGTCACGCAGCCACGCCGTGGCTTGGATGGCGTGCTCGATGCGATCGAACAGCTCCAAGGCGCGCCGCTGCCCGCGAGCGACTTGGAGAAGGAGATCCTGCCGAGCCGCGTGAAGGAATACCGCGCCGGCCAACTCGACGAGTTGTTCCTCGCCGGCGAGGTCGTCTGGCAAGGGGTCGATAGCCTCGGCACCAGCGACGGGCGGATCTCGCTGTTCTTGACCGATCGGTTCCCGCTGCTCGGCCGCCTGCCGCTGCCGATCGAGGGCGAAGAGGCCGACAAGAACGAAGACAAGATCCGCGAACTGCTCGTGCAACGCGGTGCCCTGTTCTTCGACGAGATCGCCCGCGAGACCGGCGTCTTCCCGAACGACCTGCTCGCGGCGATGTGGCGGCTCGTCTGGCGGGGCGAGGCGACCAACGACACGCTCGCCCCGCTCCGCAGCCTGATCTCGCAATCGGGCGGCGAGTCACGCGAAACGTCCGGAGCCGCGACTAAGCGCGGCCGGCGGGCATTCCGTTCACGACGGCGGGCGCGGCTGCCGGGCTCCGATGGCCGCTGGTCGCTGCTCTCCCGCTTCCACGGCGGCGTCACGCCGACCGAACGCCTCGCCGCCCTGGCGGGCCAACTCGTCGAACGCCACGGCGTGCTGACACGCGACCAGATCGCTCGCGAGCAGATCGAAGGGGGCTTCTCGGCGATCTACCCGATCCTCAAAGCGATGGAAGAGTCGGGCAAGATCCGCCGCGGTTACTTCGTCGATGGCCAAGGGGGTGCCCAGTTCGCCGCGGCCGGCGCCGACGAGTTGCTACGCGCCCGCAGCCGCGAGGACGAGCCGCCGACCCAGGTGCTAGCAACCACCGACCCGGCGAGTGCGTACGGGGTCGCCCTGCCCTGGCCCGATCTCGCCGGCGACGACGCGGGCAAGCCTCAACGGGCGGCCGGTTGTCGCGTGGTGATC
>CAYGUP010000155.1:0-2836 GCA_964353155.1 uncultured Planctomycetaceae bacterium
CCCACGGCTTCTCGCCGCCGCCGCTGGATTCGCCTGATGGGGCCACGTGGCCGGGGCGGGGGAGGGGAGTCGGGGTGGGAAGCCGGAGAGACAGCGTGGGCTCCCCCGAGAGGGTGCCTCAACAAGCCGCATCTTACAGGAATCACCCTAGAAACGCGGAATCGAGCTGTCAACGAGTCGCGGGCACGCGTCGCCCAAGAATTAGGCAATCGCGAACTCGACCCTGTATTATCAGCATAAAGCCAACAAGTGGATAACGGGGCCAAGATCGAGCCAAGAGAATCGAAAGACCTCTTGGTGTGATGACAGGAAGTCTCCTCCCGCCGAAAGCCAGCGTTTGACCCGGAGCCAGCCGAAGTGAATACGATCAGCGAAATCTTCTCTCAGCTCCCACCTCCCTTCAACATGATCGTCTTGGTCGTCGCTTTTGGATGCGGCACGCAAGTGCTGGGGGCCCTCTTCAAACAGGTGCGTCTCTTCGCCGACCACGAAGCCGATCGCCGCTTCAAGCGAGACCTGGTCGACTCGGGGCTTTCAGTCGAAGAGACCGAACGGATCGCCGCGGCGAAGGTCACTAAGCGTCAGGGGGCGGCGTAAGCGGTGCTTCGCGGGCGGTTCGGCACAGGCCTTGCTCTCGGCAGGCAGCAAGAAAAGCACGCCCCCGCCGCAGCCCCCCTCCCGCTGCCTCGCGTGCTCAAAATCCCGGCGAAAACACGCCGGCCCCACCTCCCGGAACCCGCTAAGCGGGGAAATCAAAGATGCGCCCCTTGCTCATTGTTTTGGCAGGCGCCTGCGCCTCGGTTGGCACCTCGGGTCTGGTTTGGCTGACGCTGATCGAGGCAACGAGCCCCTACTGCGAGGTCGTCCAATCGCGGCTCTTGCGGACTACGGCCTGCGAGTGGCAGGTCAACTTGGCGGTCGATGAGGCCCTCCAGTCCGTCCGCAGGCCAACGAGCAACGCCGGGCAAGACCTCGCGGAGGGACAGTTCCGCCAAGCGGTCGACATCTTCTTCACGAAGCCCGATCTGCTCGGGAATTGTCAGGAACGCGTCAGCCGGTTGGTCCGCACCCAGCTCGATCAAGCCGGTCAGCAACTAAGCGTCGAGGTCCTCCGAGGCGAGGCGATGCCGACGCTGGTCTTCATCGAGCACGATTCGTCGGAGACCCGGGAGAAGATCGCCCAGCAAATCGCCACGACCCTCGCGTCTCAAGGCGTGCAGAGACGCTAGCCGCCCGAACTTCTTGCGACTTTTTGCGGTTCGATGGCGATTCAGGGCACACTACTGGGATGGAGAGGGGACCTAAGACCCTCTGCCATCACCGTGTCCTAGCACCGCGAGTGCCGCCGCGTGTCTGTCTCTTCGGATTCGTCGATCACCGAACGCCCGGCGACGGCCCCCGCCCTCGGCGGCAAGCCGGCCGCTGCGGCCGAACTCGCCCCGCCACGCATCACGCCGACCGATGGCGAGTTGCTCACGCTCTTCGCCCGGCAAGACGACCGCGCAGCGCTCGAGCGCCTCATCGAACGCCACGCCGCCATGGTCTGGCGCGTCTGTCGGACGACCCTCCGCCGCGCCCAAGACGCCGAGGACGCCTTCCAAGCGACCTTCCTCTTGTTGGTCAAGAACGCTCGCAGCATCCAGTCGAGCGATTCGGCCGCCGGCTGGCTGTACCGCGTCGCCTACCGAACCAGCCTCCGCGCCCGCAAGAAGCAGGCCGCCCGCCGCGAGGAATCGCTCGCACTCGACCCCCACGCCCCCGGCGAGGCGGCCTTTCCTGACCTGCTCCGACGTCAAACGACCGGCGTGCTGGTCGAAGAACTGATGCGGCTGCCGGCCAAGTACCAGACGCCACTGGTGATGCGCTATCTCGAAGGCCAATCGCGCCGCCAGATCGCCGACCAAACCGATACGACGATCGCTTCGGTCCAGGGCCGGCTCGCCCGGGGCAAGCAGATGCTCCGCCATCGCTTGTTGCGGCGTGGCGTTTCACTCTCGTCGGCGATGGCCGCGCTCGGTCTCGGCGCCCGTGGAGCGCAGGCCGCTGAGACCGCCCCGGCCCATGTGCTCGCCGGCACCACTTCTCACAGCGTGGCGTTGGCCAGCGGCGGCTCGCTCGCCGCCTCGGCCGCGATCACGAGTCTCTTCCAAGAAGGAGCGCGTGCGATGTTCCTCACGACCCTTGCGAAACCGGCCGCCACGCTCGCGACCGCCGCGGCCGTCGCGCTGATGCTGCTGCCGAACGCCCCGGCCCGCGAAGGGGCTCCGATCGATCCCGGCCTGCAGCTGGCAATCGCTGCCACAGACCCGACCGAAGCCGCCAGCGACCCGACGGTCCTCTTGGTAGCCCAACAAGAACCAACGGCGAGCCGACGACGCGAGTCGTCGGAGCGAACGACAAACGAGGCCACTCCCCCGACTGGCGTCGGAGGCTCGCTGCCGGACGGAGAAGCGGCCTCGGTCGATGTTCAGGCCGTTTTCCAACCTAGCGAGCCGAAACCTCCTGCCGACGACACCGAGCGGCTCAAGCGGTTACTTGCGTTACAGAGGCAAATCGAAGCGGTCTTCCAATCGCGACACACGTTGCTCTCGCAAGACTCGCCCGCCATGGCATCGCTCAGCGAACTAGACAAGCAGGTACGCTCCACCATCTCGAAGATCGCGGAGAAGAGCATCGCCGCGGATATTCGAGCACTGCGAGAAGAGCTTGCCGTGCTGCAAGGCAACGAGGGAGATAGCAACCCCACGCAGCTCTCACCGACCGCCAACGGCAAGACCGCGAGCACGGACCCCGAAGGCCTCGCCAACCAAGAACCCCCAACGGCGAGCCGACGACG
>CAYGUP010000156.1:0-2688 GCA_964353155.1 uncultured Planctomycetaceae bacterium
TTCGTTGCTATGTCACTTCAGCGAAATGGGTTACGAAAATCTAAGTGCCATTCGCTCTTACTACCTCCAAGTCGATGGCGTCGGCAAAGGCGACCCGGCAGGGACCGGCTACAGCGATTACGGCAGCCTCGGCCAGTACACCGTGACCGCTCGCAAGCTGATCGGCGACTTCAACGGCGACGAAACGGTCGATGCGGCCGATTATGCTCTGTGGGCCAGCGAAGACCCGGCGGCGGACGCGGATGGAAACGGCTCCGTTGACTATGAAGACTTCAAGCTGTGGCAAGCCGACTACGGCTTCACCAACCAAGACGTGATCCCGGGCGACTTCAACCGTGACCTGATCGTCGATGCGGCCGACCGGGCGATCTGGGACGACAGCGACCTGCGGGCCGATGCGGACGGCAACGGCCTGATCGAGCAAGCCGACCTCGACATCTGGTACGCCAACCGCGGCCTGCGGCGTTTGGACCATACCTCGGAAGCCCGGCTGCAAGTGGCCGACGTGATCGTTAGCAGCACCGTCGTTGGCGGCAACGATCCGGACCACAGCTACGCGGTCGAGATCGCCGACGCACCCGGCACGGGCAGACAGCTGATCCGTGCCGCCGTGGGCGGAGCGAACACGATCAACGTCCGGTTTACCGAGGACGTGAACCCGACGACGTTGCAGGACGCGTTATCGCTCTACGGAACGACCACGGCCAATATCCCGACCCTGGTCTCGGGCGGGTTCTCGTACGACTCGACGACCTTTACGGCGAGCTGGACGTTCTCTGGGTGGTTGCTGATCGACTTCTACTCGATCAAGCTCGACGCGACCGCGGTCACCGCCGCCAGCGGTGGGCATCAGCTCGATGGCGAGTGGGTCAACCCGATCAACAAGGATGTCGTCAACGACGACGTGAGCGACTTCGTGGTCCTCGGCTCGGGCGACGGCTTAGCGGGCGGCGACTTTGTCTTCGTCGCGACGCTGCTGCCCGGTGACGCCAACGGCGACAACGAGGTCCAGCTTATTGACCTAAGCATTCTCGGACAGAACTTCGATCCCAACCATTTGGGTGGTGCCTCGCTCGCAGACGCCGATTTCAATGGTGATGGCAAAGTGAATCTGGTCGATTTGAGCATCCTTGGACCCAACTTCGAGAATGTGCTCTTGCTGGGCGATATTCTGCTGAACGCAGACCTCAGCAACGACGGATTCGCAATCGACGAAGACGATGAGCTGCTGTGGCAGGACTACAGAGCCAACCAAAACCTCAGCGGCGACTTCGATGGCGACAGCGATGTCGATGACGATGATCGCGATTTCTTCTACGCTTGGCTCGGCTTCCGAGGCGTTGCCTGAAACACCAGGACGAACAACCTACGACTTTAGATTTGGCCACGTTGCGAGCGATAATGCACACGCTCGCTTGATCGTCATACCGTCATGTCACTTGCTGCGGTGGCCAGCATGCGACAAAACGCAAGCCCTTCGCGCCGTTCGACTTAGCCCACGCCGAGGGCACAAAGTCACTCTTCTGTCGGTGCGACAAAACCGTGCGACATAACGTTTTGGCCACTCACCACAAGTGCCAAGCGCCGAACCACAGCACGTAAACGCCTAGCAGGAAGTTGGTCACCGCGTGGGCGGTCACGCAGTCCCAGAAGTTCTTCGTGTGGACCATCAGCCAGGTCACGAGGCTGAACCAGACCAGGGCCGCCAGCTTCTCCGGGTGGGTCAGCATCGGGAACGCGGTGCCGACCACGATCGCCGCCGTGGTCACCCGCCCGAACGGCACCCGCCAGAGGTTGGGGCTGACGACCACCCGCATCAGCCAGCCGCGGAGCATCAGCTCCTCGAAGATCGGCACGAAGAGCGAGAGGCCCAGCATCCGCACGAAGACAAACGCGGCCCGGCTGGTTGGGTCGTCGATCTGGTCCAACGGGTTGAACGCGGCCCGCTCGCCGAAGCCGATCAGCCCCAGCAGCCCGCCGGCGGGGCCATCGGGGCCGCCAACGAGGTCGAGGAACCTGCCCTCCAAGCCGAGGGCCGAGCAGCCGACCCAAAGAAAGAGCCCCACCACGCCAACGACCGGTGCCAACGGCGAAATGCCCCGCCCCTCAGGCCCGGCGAACTTCCATTGCCCCCAGCCGGCCCGGCAGAACCAGAGCGCGACGGCCACGCAGGCCAGCTTGACCGCATAGATCGCGGGGTAGTGGTCGTAGGTCAGGCCGAAGAACCCTGGATTCTCGGGTGTCGGCTCGAATTGGCCGAACCCCATGAAGACCAGCATCGGCAGCAGGTACGTCCACGTATTGTTGGCGTCAAGCCAGCGATCGCTGGTCGGATACGGGTCGTCCCGCGGGTCGATATCGGGGTCTACTTCGTGCATTTCGGCCGGCACAGCGGGGTCGTTGGTTTGGCAGCGAGATTCACCAGACTAGCCGGAGCGGGCCGCCCGCGGATCGCCGCGAACGCTTCGCGGCGGGATTCGGTCCTGTTTTCGGACGGATTTTCCCGCTCAACCGGCCTGTTACGCCAGCCGTGGGTCGCTAAGATACGGGGCTTCCGGCTGCTCGATCAGCCCGCGGTACCGGTGCGCAAGCCCCCGCGGGTGGGAGACAGTGGCCCCATCCCGGCCCTCCCGGCCCCGTTTTCCCGCGCAAACGGCTCGGCCCCGGGGGAGGCTGGTCGGCCGCCCC
>CAYGUP010000157.1:0-2635 GCA_964353155.1 uncultured Planctomycetaceae bacterium
GCGAACGCCACCACCCGGAGCGGGTCTATTACTACTACTGCGTCCACCTGAAGCTCACCCCGACGCCCGCGTTCGTGCTCGACATCAGCGACGTCTGGGAGCAGAAGCTCCGGGCTATCGCGTGCTACCAAAGCCAGTTCGTGATCGGCCGCCCCACGCCGTCCTCGCCGAAAGACCCGGCCAGCTTCCTCGACCAACTCCGCGACGAGGCCGCCTACTGGGGCAAATCCATCGGCACCGCCTACGGCGAACCAATCACCACTCGCGAGCCGCTGGGGCTGAATGGGCTCGGCGGATTGGTGTAATCAGCCTGCTTAAGGCGCGGTACAATACCGGGATGAAAGACCGCAGCAGCTATCCGACTAAGAAAATCTCCGTCGCCGATCATGGCTACGAAGACGATCTGCGGCACCTCAGCATGGCGGATCGACTAGCTATGGTCTGGGAACTCACCGTCAACGCCTGGGCGATCCATGACCCCGATGCTTGTCAACGAAGACTACAGCGACATGTTGTCCGCGTTGAACGACGCGGGCGTTGAATACTTGGTCGTCGGAGCCTGGGCACTGGCCGCCTACGGCAACCCTCGGGCAACCGGCGACATCGACTTCTGGGTACGGCCCTCGCAAGAAAATGCGACCCGGGTTTGGACCGCCTTGAAAGAGTTCGGCGCACCACGGAAGGATGTCACCGAGGCAGACTTCGCTACGGAAGACGTGATCTTTCAGATCGGCGTACCACCACGCCGCATCGATCTGATTACTTCCATCTCAGGGGTGAGCTTCGAGGAAGCCTGGGCTGACAAGGTGGCTAGCTCGCTCGGCGAGCTCCCCATATGGGTTCTTTCGCGGCGACTGCTGCTCACAAACAAGAAAGCCAGCGGACGGCCGAAGGACTTGGCGGACGCGGATTGGCTGAAGAAGACTCAGCCGGATTGAGAGTGTCAAACAGCAAACGCCTAGACGATGCGATTCTCACTATCAAGCCTGCTGATCCTCACGACCATCTGCGCCCTGGCGTTCGGCATCGTGCCCTGGTTCCATGCCCTGAGCTACAACCAGCAGTGTTGGCTTGCATTCGGGCTCTATGCTCCTTTGGAAATAGGGATCTATCTGTTTGCCTTCTTCAACAAGCGACGGAAGCATCGCAGTCAAACCGCCGACCAGTAGCCTGCCGATCAATTCTCCACGACTCTGCGCGAGACTTCTGTGGCTTTTGCTTCAAGCGACTCTGCCGGTTATGCCGATCACACCGAGGACGGCCTCTTTGGTTCGTCTGCTAGCAGGGGGGCCTGCCGGCATCGATTGCTATCAACGTGAACCGCGGCCCCCGAGTCTTTCTGCTGCTAGCCCTCACGCCCTTGGCCTTGCTGGTCAGTGGGTGCTCGCTGGTGCTCCCCGAGGTGTCGCATCACCCGGTGGTGCACAACCCGTTCCCGCAGCTCTCGAAAGTCGCGGTCGTCCCGTTCTTCAACCAGTCGTCCGAAGCGACCGTCGATGGCCGCGAGTTCGCGCTGGCTTACTACGCCGAACTGCAAGCGATACCCGGCTTCGAGGTCGTGCCCGTGCCGGCGGTCGAGGCGGCGATACGGCAATACGGAATCACGTTCGACCCGCCCGAGCAAGCCATCGACCAAGCCCGTTGGTTGGCCAAGAAGCTCGGCGTCGATGCCGTGGTGATCGGCACGGTGACCGACTTCAATCCGTACTACCCGCCACGCTGCGGCATGCGGGTCGAGTGGTACGCGGCGAACGAGGGCTTCCATGAGATCCCGGCCGGCTATGGCCTCCCCTGGGGCACCGCGCAGGAAGAATACATCCCGGAGCGCGTCGTCTTCGAGGCGGAGATGGCACTCGCTCGCGAGCAGATGAAGACCCAGTCGCCGAACGTCGCGCCCAAGATGCCGCCCGGCATGCCGGCGGTGCTCGCGCCGATGCGTGAGCCGGCACCACTGCAAGCAACGCCACGAGAAGCGCCGCAGGATCAGCCGGGCGCCGATCCTTTCGAGGAAGAAATCCCCACGCCGACCAAAGAGCCGGAATCGCTCCCGCCGCCGCCGACCGATGCCAACCCGCTGCGTGAGAACACGCTGCGTCAGGCGACCTTCGACGCGCCGATCGACGAGACCGCCCCCCCAACCGATCCAAACGCGGCGGCCGGCGCATTCGCTATGAATGGCATGCTGCCGGCCGATTGGCCCGACGCCCGCGGCTTCAGCCCGCCCGGCCCGTCGTGTGTCCGCCCGACGGCGGAAGCGAACGAGGGTCCGGTTATGACGCACACGCGGGTCTTCCGGGGCGATGACCCCGAGTTCACTGCCGCGCTTGCCGGTTATGTCGAATTCCGCGACGACGCGCGCTTCGGCGGCTGGCAGTCTTATCTGTCGCGCAGCGAGGACTTCATCCGCTTCTGCTGTCACCTCCACTTGGTCGAAATGCTCTCGTCGCGTGGCGGAGCCGACGAAACGCGAGTGGTGCGTCGTTGGTCCGAAGGCCGATAGGTCCAATCGCAGCCCGTCCGATTCCGCCCGTTGCCCAGGCCCTAGCAACGACAGCAAGGCAGAGCGGCGATTCCTCACGGATCGAGGATCGACCCCGCCGCCTTGGCGCGTGATCACCGACGGGTTGCTCCCACC
>CAYGUP010000158.1:0-2500 GCA_964353155.1 uncultured Planctomycetaceae bacterium
CCTCACGCGCCTGCGAACCGTTGTACTCGCCGACGATCTGGTCCTCGGCCATGAAGTCGATCAGCCGAGCCGCCCGACCGTAGCCGATTCCCAAGCAACGCTGCAGCAGCGAGACACTGCCCCGCCCTTCACGCACCACGACATCGACGGCCGCCTCGTACAGGTCGTCGCGGTTCTTGAGGGCCGGCGGCTGTCCCGCTTCGGCGGCCTCGGCCTCTTCCTTGGTCTTGAGTTGCATCAACTCCTTGGCGAACTGCTGATCCTCCACGCCGACGAAGTCGACCACGCCTGTGATCTCGTCATCCGATACGTAAGTGCCCTGCCCACGCAGCAGCATGCTCGTGCCGGGCGAGAGGAAGAGCATGTCGCCGTTGCCCAGCAGCTTGTCGGCGCCCATCTCATCGAGCACCACGCGGCTGTCCGTCCGGCTCGCGACCTGGAACGCGATCCGTGCCGGCAGGTTGCTCTTGATCAAGCCCGTGATGACATCGACCGTCGGCTTCTGGGTCGCCAGGATCAGGTGGATGCCGACCGCGCGACTCTTCTGCGCCAAGCGGATGATGTGCTGCTCGGCGTCTTTGCCGGCGGTCATCATCAGGTCGGCCATCTCATCCGCGATAATGACGATGAACGGCAACTGCTTGGGAACCATGCCCCAGGTCGCCTCGTCCATCGGCTCGCCGTCGGCCGACTCCAGGCGGTCGCGCAGCTCTTGCTCGGTGAGTTGGTTGTAGGTCGAGACGTGCCGCACGCCCGCCTTAGCGAGCAGCGTGTAACGCTCCTCCATCTTGTCGACACTCCAGGCGAGGATCGCCTCGGCCTTCTTCATGTCGGTCACCACCGGGTGCATCAGGTGCGGCAGCTTCCGGTAGCCTGACAGCTCGACCATCTTCGGGTCGATCATCAGCATGCGGACCTCATCGGGCCCGCGGGTCATCAAGATGCTCGTGATGATCGAGTTCAGACAGACACTCTTACCCGTGCCGGTCCGGCCCGCGATCAGCAGGTGAGGCAACGCCGCCATATCGACGACCATCGGATTGCCGGCGACGTCCTTGCCCAGGAAGATCGGGATCTTCATCCGCCGAGCTTGGCCGTCGGTCTCCTCGATGACTTCGCGCAGCCGCACCACCTGGCGGGTGTCGTTCGGGGCCTCGATGCCGACCGTGTTCTTGCCCGGTATCGGCGCGACGATCCGCACGCTCGGCGCCCGCAACGCGATCGCCAAGTCGTCCGCTAGGCCGGTGATCTTCGAGAGCCGCAGGCCCGGCTCCAGTTCGACCTCGTACTGCGAGATCACCGGGCCGGTCTCGACCTCGACCACCTTCACGTTCAGGTTGAAGCTCTGGAACGTCTTCTCCAGGACCTTCGCCTTCCGACGCACCTCTTTCTCGTGCTGGTCGTACGAGATCTCGTCGGGCGGCAGCAGCAGGTCGATGGGCGGGAGCTCGAAGTCCGAATCGAAGTCGGTCTCGTGGTCGGCCGCTTCGAGCGATTCGATGATCTGCTCGCGTTCGCTCTTCGGCTTCGGCTTCTTCACCGAAACGCCGTCGGCGGGCTTCTCCGGCTCGGCCTCTTCCTCGTCGACTGCGTCCGAGCCCTCGGGCGTGTCGGGCGTCTTGATCTTCAAGGCACCGGCCAGGGCCGCGCCGAGCCCGCCCACGGCAGCCGCCGCGCCGGCGATCACACCGCCAGAGGCTTCCTCCTCGTCGGCGTCGGCTGCGATCGGGTCGGCTTCGTCCTCTTCTTCCTCGTATTCGTACTCGTCGGCGTCGTCTTCTTCGTAGGCGTCGCCCTCGGCTTCCTCTTCCCACTCTTCGTCGTCTTCGAGCTCGCCGGCTTCGGCCGCCTCGGCGTCGGCGGACTCGTAGTCGTCCAAGTCGGTCGCCCCGCGACGGACCAAGCGGCTCACGCCGATCTTCTCCGAGGCCGCCTGGCTCAGCTTGCCGGCGGCCACCAGCGTGGCACCAGACGCCGCCGCCGTGGTTGCTGCCGCTCGGAAGACAAAGTAATCGGTCGCCAACAGCAGGCCGGAGACCAACGCCGTTGCTGCGATCAACACCGAGCCGACCGACGCAAAGTTCGCCGCCAACCACGTCTGCATGATCGCCCCGACCTGACCGCCCGCCCCGACCAACGGGCCGGGCGACCAATCCGGCATCAGCACGGCCCCGATCGTCGAGACCCCGACCAATGACAGGGCCCAGCCGCCGGTCCGCAGCACCGGCTGATCGATCTGCCGCCGAGCCAGCAGCAAGCCGGACACCACGCCAAACGAGAGGGCCGCGTAGTAAGCCCCTACGCCGAGCATCTCCAACAGGCCATGCGCGACCCGAGCGCCGACCAAGCCGCATGCGTTCTGCACCGGTCCCCCAGCGGCCCAAACCCCGCCGGCGGGCGGGTCGGTTGGGTCGTAGGACACGAGCGCGATCGCCACCAAGACCGCCGCCACGGCGAGGCCCAGGGCGATCACGTCGAACTTCGGACTTCGCATAAGGCT
>CAYGUP010000159.1:0-2372 GCA_964353155.1 uncultured Planctomycetaceae bacterium
AATCACCTGCGACGAGCCCCACCATGCGGATTGCCTACCTCGATTGTGCTAGCGGTATCAGCGGCGATATGACGCTCGGCGCGATGGTCGACGCCGGCGTCGAGCTCGCGGCGATCCAGGCCGGCATCGATTCACTCGCGTGGCCCGAGGGCACGCCCAACTGCCGGTTGGTTGCTAGCGAGGTGAAGAAGTGCGGGTTCCGCGCGACGCAGGTCGTCGTGGAACACGAACCGGAGCACGCCCACCGGCACCTGCACCATATCCAGGCGATGATCGACGGCGGCAAGCTCACGCCGCGCGCCCGAGAGTTGGCGACCGCCATCTTCCGCCGCATCGCCGAGGCGGAGGCCAAGGTCCACGGGTCGACGCTCGAGAAGGTCCACTTCCACGAGGTCGGCGCGGTCGACTCGATCGCGGATATCGTCGGGGCCGCGATCGGCTGGGACCTGCTGGGCGTCGAAGAGGTGCATTGCTCGCCCGTCCCGACCGGCACCGGCTTCATCCAGATCGCCCACGGACGCTGCGCGATCCCGGCGCCGGCGACCGCCGAGTTGCTCTCCGGCATCCCGCTGGCCGAGCACCCACCGAGCGGCCCGATCGTTGGCGAGCTCACCACGCCGACCGGGGCGGCGATCGTCAAGGAGCTCGCCAAGTCGTTCGGCGCGATGCCCGCGATGAACGTCGAGAGCATCGGCTACGGCTCGGGCCAGAAGGACTTCGATCACCCGAACCTGCTCCGCTTGGTCGTTGGTGAGAAATCATCCGCTGCCACCGCCGAGGCCGGCGCGCCGGCGACGATCGTCCTGCTCGAAACCAACCTCGACGACACGCCGGGCGAGACGATCGGTGATTGTGTCGAGCGGCTCTGGACGGCCGGCGCGCTCGACGTGTCGATGTCACCATTGCAGATGAAGAAGCACCGCCCCGGCGTGTTGCTCAGCGTGCAGGCGACCCCGGCCGACGCCGACCGCTTGGCGGGCATTGTCTTCCGCCACACCACGGCCCTTGGGATGCGTCGGCAGACGATGCAGCGGATCGTGCTACCGCGGCGGACCGTCACGGTGGAAACCGAATGGGGGACCGCGAAAGGAACGGTCGCTACCCTGCCAGACGGGGCCGGCGAACGGTTCACGCCGGAATACGAGGATTGCAAGGCCTTGGCGGACCGGGCGGGCGTGACGGTTGGTGAGGTTAGCGTGGCTGCCGCCGCCGCCTATCGCCGACAAGAGTAGAAGGAATCCCCTTCAACTCGGTCCGCTCCCGTGCCCAATTGGTCGCCAATCCTCGCCGAGAACGTCTGGCTCGCGCCGCTCGGTTTCGCGGCCGGGATCGGCTTGCTGACGTGGCTGCTGCTGCGGAAGACCTTCAAACGGCTCAGCAAACAAAAGCGGGCCGGCTCCGGTCCCTACCTCCAGAAGCAACGCCGGCCCGCGCACCAATGGGACGGGGCTAAACAAGACGCGACCGCACGGTTCGAGCGTCAGCAGGTCGAGCTGCACGACCTAGCGCGCGACCTGAACGGCCAGATCGATAGCAAGCTGCTTCTCTTCCGCGAACTCGTCGCGCAGAGCGAGCAGCAGATCGAACGGCTCGAGGCATTGCTCGAAGAGGCGGAGTCCAGGACGAAGCAAGGCTGAGCCGATCAAGGCTCCCGATTCGTCGGCCGGTCGCTGCTTGAGTAAGATGGCGTTGCCCGGATGCCGTCCCCAATCGCTCGCGAGCCCCGCATGCCGCTGCCGCCTTCGCCCGATGACTCGTCGCGTGGCCACACGCCCAAGAAGAAGCCGCCGTCGGTCGAGAAGCTCGGTCTCTCGCTGCCCGTCACGGAGCAAGACGTCAAGCAGGCGTTCCGGCAGAAGGCGCAACAAGCCCACCCGGACCACGGCGGCTCCGCGAGCGAGTTCATCGAGGTGCAGCGTGCCTTCGACGAGGCGGTCGAGTTCGCCAAACGCAACGGCAAGCGGCTCCCCTGGATCGGCGCGCAGATGCCGGTCTATGTCGCCCAGATCGAGGCGATCGAGCTCGCCGAGGAATGGGGCGGGACGGTCACGACCGAAACACTCGACTGGCTCGAAGACACCGTCGGCGACGACTTTGCCCAGCTCGCCGATCGCTTGAAAGGGATCGACCTAGCGGGCCGCCCGATCGACGATCGCCAGCTCTCGCGGCTCTTGGCCGATCCGTCGCACCTGCCGTTCCTGGAATCGATCAACGTCGCCGACACCGCGATCGGCGATGCGAGCGCGCGGCGGCTGCTCCGGCTGCCGAGCCTGAAGCGTCTGGACCTGAGGGGCACGAAAGTCTCGTTCCCGCTGCGTCGGCAGCTCGCCAAGCAGCCCGGCGTGCAGCAGGTCGAGGGCCTGAGCCGGGTG
>CAYGUP010000160.1:0-2288 GCA_964353155.1 uncultured Planctomycetaceae bacterium
CCCCCGTTGCGCCGTCGCGTCCACCGACCGCCGTCGCCCCGATCCCGGAGTCGCCCGTCGCGCTGCCACCGGCGGCAGAAGAGCCGCGGCCCGACGTGCGGGTGCTGCATGTCGTCAACGGCGAGCACTACTCCGGCGCGGAGCGGGTCCAAGACTTGTTAGCGATGGCGTTGCCGAGCCACGGCTACACGGTCGGCTTCGCGAGCCTCAAGGCGGGCAAGTTCGGTGACTACCGCAGCTCGATCGCCTCGCCGCTGCACGAGATCGAGATGCGTTCTCGCTGGGACCTCACGGCCGGCAGCCGATTGGCGAGGCTCGTCCGCGAGGAGAACTACAGCCTGCTTCATGCCCACACGCCCCGCTCGTTGCTGGTGGCTTCGGTCGCGGCGAAGCTGACCGGGCTGCCGCTGGTTTACCACGTCCATAGCCCCGCGAGTCGCGACTCGACCCGCCGGCTCGTGAATTGGATCAACGACTGCGTCGAGCGTTCCTGCCGCGGCCTCATCTCCCAGTTCATCACGGTCTCTCCGACGCTCACCGATCACATGCGCAAGCAGGGCGTATCCGCCGACATGCTGCGTTGTGTGCTCAACGGCGTGCCCCGCTTGGCGGATGGCTCGCCCGGCTCGCGCCGCCGCCGCACGCCGCTGGCGCCGTTCGTGATCTCGATGGTCGCCCTCTTCCGCCCGCGCAAGGGGGCCGAGGTGCTGCTGGATGCGATAGCGGCGCTCCGTTCGCGTGAGCTCGATGTTCGGCTCGAAGCGATCGGGCCGTTCGAGACCCCCGAGTACGAGGCCGAGCTACGCGACCGCGTCGATCGGCTCGGGCTCTTCGACTCGGTCCATTGGGCCGGCTTCACCGACGACGTTCCCAAAGCCCTGG
The DNA here is from genome assembly GCA_964353155.1 of uncultured Planctomycetaceae bacterium. Classification (GTDB taxonomy): domain Bacteria; phylum Planctomycetota; class Planctomycetia; order Pirellulales; family Lacipirellulaceae; genus Botrimarina. The sequence continues at coordinate 883 of CAYGUP010000160.1, forward strand.
CGAAGGCCGATGCGTTGGCCCTGCCGAGCCTGTTCGGCGAGGGGCTGCCGATGGTCGTCCTCGAGGCGATGGCCGCCGGGCTGCCGGTCGTGGCCACCCGCTGCGAGGGCACGACCGAAGCGATCCTGCACCGCGAGACCGGCTTCGTCGTCGAACCGGGCAGCGTCAGCCAGATGGCCGATGCCCTCGAAGAACTCTTCTGCGGCGAGACCGACTACCCGACGATGTCGGTCGCCGCCAAAGAACGCCACGCCGATCGGTTCAGTGACCAAGCGATGGCGCGCCAAGTCGCCGGCGTCTATCGTGACGTGCTCAAACGAGTGGCCGCCAACTAAGTCTCTTCCCCCAACGGGAGAGCGAGTCTTCTATCGCCGCGGCGGGGCCGGTTGTTGCGCTTGCGCGACGGGCGGGGCCTCGACGATCCGTTCCCATCCCCAAGGCGTCCTCGGGGCGGCGAACAGGCTGTTCCACATGGCCGTCATGCGGCTGTTGATCGAGGCCTTCGGCAGGTCGAAGGTGTAGGTCGTCTTGCTCCCGTCCGGGGCGGCGATCCGCATCGCGGTCGGCAGCATCTTGGTCGAATCGAGCATCAACTCGACCGACCGATAGTTCTGGGCATCGCTGCGACGCTTGGGCATCGCCGCCAACCAGATCGACCCTTCCGGTGCTCGCGGATCGACCCGCAACCAGTAACGCTTCTTGAGCGCGTCGGCCTTCGCGCCGAAGAGGAACGGCAACGGGCCATCGGTGATGTTCTGGCCCTGCATCTCAGGCGGAATCGGCCGCTCGACGAGCTTCTTCTGCTCGGTCTTGTACTCGTAAACACTCTTGCCATCGCACACCCAACGCTCGCCAACGATGTTCGAGTTCTCGACGTGCTTCTGTTGGCTCGCGTCCCAAGCAAGAACCTGCTTGATCTGGAAGCTCCCCTTGTCGGGGTTCTGGTAGCTGACCGTGCCGAACTCTTGGTTTTTAGCGATCGGCTGCCCCGTCTTCTCGTCGACGCCCGGCCCGAAGACCGGGTCGTAAACCAATCGCGTAAAGTCGCAGCTAAACGTGCTGATCTGGCTACTTTGGGCTTCCCATTGATCCAGCACCTGGTCGAGGTACTGCTGCTCAACCGAGTTGAGCTTGAAGCCTGACGGTGCCTGGGGCGGGACGGCGAGGGGGGCCGTTCGCACGGGCGGCTGTTGCTGCGGCGCCCACGGCTGTTGGTTTTGAGCCGGGGCCAAGCTTGCTAGCAAGGCGACCAGAACGAGAGAGCGAGTAGACATCGTGGGGCGTCCCTTCCTTGGGGCGTAGCGGTTGCGGGGCCGAGAGCTTAGCAGCCCACCCGCCGGCGAGCCTATGCCGATCAAGCGCAATCCCCTCCCCCGTTGGGGGAGGGGATTGCGCTTGATCGGCAT
>CAYGUP010000161.1:0-2228 GCA_964353155.1 uncultured Planctomycetaceae bacterium
GATCTACACCGACGTCGACGGCGTCTTCACGACCGATCCACGCATCGAGCCGGCCGCCCGCAAGATGGACTGCGTGTCGCACGAGGAGATGCTCGAACTCGCCAGCCTCGGCGCGGGCGTCATGCACAGCCGGTCGATCGAGTTCGGCAAGAAGTTCAACGTGCCGATCCACGTGCGCAACTCGGGCGTCTTCACCGACGCGCCGGGCACCATCATCGGCCCGCTCCCCGAGTCGGCCGACCGCGCCGTCAGCGGGGCCGCCCTCACCAAGAGCGAGGCCCGCCTGACCGTGGCCGGCGTGCCCGACAAGCCGGGCGTCAGCTTCGCGTTGCTCGAATCGCTCGCCGGGGCGAATATCACCACCGACATGATCGTCCAGAACCGGGGCGACGACGGCTTAGCCGATATCTCCTTCACCGTGCTCAGCTCGGATCTGCCCGCCGCGTTGAAGGCGACCGAGGAGGCGGCCTCGCAGATCGGCGCTCGCGAAGTCCGCCACAGCGACGCGGTCGCCAAGGTCTCGGTCGTCGGCCTCGGCATGGCGAACCAGCCCGGCGTGGCCCGCCGGATGTTCCGGGCTCTAGCCGCCGCCGAGATCAATATCCAGGCGATCACCACCAGCGAGATCAAGGTCTCGTGCTTGGTCGACCGGGAACACGGCTTGGAGGCCTTGCGGGTCGTCCACCGTGAATTCGAGCTCGACAAGACGCCTCCCTCGCCGGCGTCGATCGACGACTCGCTCGCCGCGGCGAAGAAAGCGAAGCACGCCGACGCCGACGCCGTCATCGCCCGCCTGCAAGCGATGGAAGGTCTGACCGTCGATGGCTGCGAACTGGACGACGCCCAATCGCTGCTCTCGCTCAGCGGCGTCCCCGACACGCCGGGCGTGGCGGCCCAGGTCTTCGAGGCGATCGCCAAGCACGACGTGATGGTCGACTTGATTGTCCAGAGCATCGGCGAAGACGGGCACACCAATGTCGGTATCACCGTGCCCCAGAAGGACATCGACACCGCGAAGCAAGTCGTCGGCGAGTTCTTGAAGGCTTCGGGCGGGGCCGTCCGGACCGAGCCCGATATCGCCATCCTCGCGGTCACCGGCGTGGGCGTTCGCAGCCACACGGGCGTCGGCACGCGTGTCTTCCGCGCCCTGAGCGAAGCCGGCATCAATGTCGAGTTGATCGGCACGAGCGAGGTCGAGATGACGGTCGTTGTCGCCGGCGAGCACGGGCCGAAGGCACTCGAAGCCGCCCGAGCGGCGTTCGCCGATATCATCGCGTGACCGCGGCCGGCCGTAGGCTGCACGCCCCGATCGGTCGGAGTACATTGCGTGGGTAGGTTCCTCTCCCTCGCCACCGGTCCGGCCGCCATGATCCATTTCGCTCGCTTCGTTCTCGTAGGTGCCCTGCTCGGCATGCCCGCGGTCGCCCCGGCGCAGGGCTTCCTCGAACAATTGATGAAGGACCTGATCGAGTCGCAGCGCCAACGCCAACTCGAGGACCAAGCCCCACCGGTGGTGATCGGCGGCCAACGTGCCCCGGCCGCCGGCGCGTCGCGCACCGGCGAGGTGCGAGGCCGCTTGCAGGCGTTCTCGGCCGAGTGCGACAACCTCTCGAAGATCCTCCGCCAGGAGGTGCGTCGCAACCGGGCGGTCGCGCCGTACTTGATCGAGATGGTCCGCGTCAGCTCGCGGGCCGACCTGCTCCAACGCAAGTACGCCAAGCCCCAGCCCGATCAGGTCATCCTCGCCGACCTCCAAGAGCTCGACGCCGAATGGCGCAACGTGGCGTTCCGGCTCGGGCAGGTCCCCGGCCTCTCCGATGCGTGCTCGCAGTCACTCACTCGAATGAACGACCTCTGTGCGGCGTGCTGCTCCCTCTACGAAGTCGCTCCTCAGCTCGACCGTCGAGAGGTCGCCCGCTTGGCCGACTCGCTCGCGGCGGAGCTGCACCACCTCGAACGCGATATCGAGTACGAGGTGCGTCAACGACGCAAGGCCCAGCAGATGATCCTCCGCGTGCAACGCGTCGAGGGCCTCGCGAAGCTCGTCGGCGAAGCGGCCCATCAGGGCGATCCATTGGAGGTGGTGGTCGATGCCTTCCAACGCTACCGCCAAGAATGGAGGCAGATCGCCGGCCAACTCGTGTCGCTCGAAGACCGACACATCGAGCGCAGCCTCGCCGAGATCCGAGAGCTCAATCGGGGCCTGCGTGGTCACCTCCGGGTGGAGG
>CAYGUP010000162.1:0-2075 GCA_964353155.1 uncultured Planctomycetaceae bacterium
GCCGCCGAGGCCTCCACCGCCGCCTCCGCCACCGCCGCCGAGTCCGGCACCGCCGCCCGGCTGGGCGATCGGGATCGGGATGACGAGGTCAGCCACGGGGTAAACCTTGACACTCAGCTTCGTGAGGGCCACGTCTTCGCTGGTGATGAGCAGGACTTCGTTGTCGATGACATAGGTCAGTTCGAGCGGCTGGAGCATCTGCCGCAGGGCCGATCGGAGCGACACGTTGCGGACGCTGATCTCGATCGGATCGTCCGGGGCGACGCCGAGTTCGTCGAGCCCGACCGCATCGAGGACGATCTCGATCTCGTACTCGTTCTCGAGGTACTCGATGACTTCTTCCAGCGGGGTCCCTTCGCCGAAGTCGAGGCCATCGGCGGGCAGCGGGCTCTTGAGGGCTTCCGTGATCGCCTTCTCCGAGGCGCTCTCGCCGGCGACATCGACCGACTTGTACTTCTCACGCAGGGCGGTGATCGTCCGCCAGCGCTCGGCGTCCGGGTAGACCATCGGAACGTTGTCTGGGAAGGCAACGTACGAGGTCTCGACCTGGTACATGGTTTCGAGGAACGCGGCGGCGCGGATCCGACGGAGTTGCTGGTTCAATTCGTGGTAGCGGCGATGCTCCGTAACGATGTAGGCCACCCGCGGGACGACGCCATCCGGGTCGTTCTCGATCGCGATCCGAGCAACCTCGCTCGCCTTCTGATAGAGCTCGCCGGTCGGCGGGGCGAAGTTGCGTTCGTCGGTCTGGGCGTGGGCTTCGGCGAGCAACGCGTTGAGGCGCGCGATCAACTGTTCCATCCGCTCCCGGCGTTGGGCCATCCGGTCCAACAGCAGGCGACGCTCTTGAGCCGCGGCCAGATTCTCTTGTCGCTCGCGGTCGATCTCGTCCTTGATCACGGACTGCCTCGCCGACTCGCGGAGGGCCGATTGGAGCTTGTCGATCAAGCCGGCCCGGACCGACGCGACCAACTCGGGAGCCTGCTCGATGCTTTGAAGCATGAGCTTGAGCGATTGGGTCGCCTGCTCGGGGTCGCGGGCCATCATCTCGCGGGCGTCGGCGATCGCGTTTTGAACCTCTTTCTCAAGCAACTGAGCCATCACGCTCCGATTGCGATCGATCGATTCGAGGAAGCGGCCATCGACCACCGCGCCGGACGGCGGGTAGTAGCCCTGGTCTTCGAAGGCGGGCGTGCCGGCGGCCGGGTAGGCGTCGGCGGGCCGGGTGACGATCGCCCCGTCGGTGACGCCGGGCTCGGCGAGGACTTCGGTCGGGGTCGCCAGCGGCTCGACGGGCGAGGCTTGGATCACTTCGAGCTGGGCGGTCCGCACGAGGCTCAAGCCGTCGCCGGTGTTGCTCTGCTGAACGGTCTTCGCCCGCAGATTGCCCGGGTCTCGCTTGAGGATCGCTTGGCTGATCTTGGCAGCCCCCTCGGTGTCGCCCAACGCGACGGCCTGTTCGGCGATCTTGGTGAGGCGATCGGTCTCGGCAACGATATGCCGGGCGGTCTCGTCCAGGCCGGCCGTTCCGAGCGTGGTTAGAGAGAGGCCCGCATCGCGCGTGGCCCCTTGGACGAGGGTCCTGAGGTAGGCATTGTCTTCACTCGATGCCGGGACCGGCGCCGACCAAACCAGCGTCTCCGAGCCATCAAGGGCCTCAACTTCGAGCGTCTTCGCCCCGGCCTTCAATTGGCCGACAACGATCGTATCGCGGTCGCTGCGGATCGGCGGCATCTGGGCCGGGTAGGCCGACAGGACGGCCTCGTTGGCCGTGGTCGATTCGGGCCAGATCACCTCGGCGTGAGCCCAATCGGCCAGCACGCGACCGACGCGCGCCCCACGACGGGCCGCTTCGGCGTCGTCGGAGGCCATGCCGGGGTCGTCGATGTAGAGATTGCCGCCGGTGTAGTTCGCCAGGGAGGCCAGGAGGGCCGGATTGCGTTGCGGGCCGAGGGCGAAGCATGAGACCGCCATCTGATCGCGGCGTAGGGCCTGGGCCGTTGAAGCCCACTCACCCGACAACTGCGAGCCACTCATCGCGACGCCGTCGCCGAGGTAGAGGATCGCTCGCCGGC
>CAYGUP010000163.1:0-2046 GCA_964353155.1 uncultured Planctomycetaceae bacterium
CCACCCTAACCCTCCCCCTCAGGGGGAGGGAACTGGGGCGTGTGGGTTCGCGAAAGGAATCGGTGAAAAAGAAAAGGGCCCGCCGTGTGCTGGCGAGCCCTTCTCTTATCTCTATCACAAGCCAAACCGAGTGGCTCAGAACCCGCCGCCACCCTGCTGCTGCATGGCGGCCGCTTGGGCGGCCATCTTGCCAAACGCTTCGAGCACGCCGCCCTCGATCAGGAAACGGCTCTTCACGCCGTTATCGATCGCCTCGCTCGTGACGACCAAGCGGTCGGTCCCCTCGGGGGCGTCTTCGATGGCGTCGAGCATCATGCCGATGATCGCGGCGGCCTGGGGCTCGTCGCCGGCGACCTTCTCCGCGGCACCGAGCAACTGACCGAGTGAGACGATCATCTCGCCCGGCAGGATCTGCTTGTCGGTCATCGTGGCCGACTTGTCGATCGCCCCCTTAAGCGACTCCTCGCCACGCGGCCCGACGGCGAAGTAAACGCGCTCGCCACCGACGCCCATGATGACACGGAGCGTCTCACCGAGTGTCTCGCGGGCTTTGCCGTTGTCGGGAACCGGCAGGCTCATGCCGTGCATCGTCACGCCGGCGTGGGTCGCGTAGGCCCATTCAACATCTTGTTTAGCAACCCGTTCCGCAAACGTCTTAAACGCTGACTCGATTTTCGTTTTGTCAGTTACATAAACTGCACCGATCATGTCAAAGCCGCTATCGCCGAGATCCAACGACGCGCCTAACTCAATCTTTCCAGCCTTGATGGTTTCTCTGTAGACAACCAATAGATCGTCAGCAACTGCTAGCAATGCTGCTTGTCTTAAAGGGTCGTTGTCTAGCCAGTCATTCAATCGTTCGGATTCAACTATTAAGTTTGCGACCTGCATCCGCATCATCTCGACGGCCGTCTCGGCTTGGGCCTTCTGCTTCTCCAAGAGTTCCGGCGGGCTCGTGCCGGTTGTTAGCAGGCTCATCGCCGCTTCGGGGCGGTGGAAGCCGGTGACGCCACTGGTCGTGTTGTCGTAGACGCTCATCGCCATGGCGATGTCCGAGCCCTCGACGCCGGTCACGATCGCGTCCAGGTAGGTCTGGCGACCCTCCGAGTCGATGCCCCAACCGAGCGTGATCTCTTCGAGGCCTTCGATCATGTCCGAGATCTGCTCAATCTGAGCCTCGGCCTGCTTGCGGCGAACGGCGAAGTCTTCGTCAGATTCGTCCTCCTCTTGAACGAGGCCTTCCTCCATCCCTTCACGCAGTTGGTCGAGCGCAATCTCCCGGTAGAGCTTGGGCACATTCTGCACCATAACCGTCGCGCCGAGGTCGTACGAAGTGACCAGCTTGTTCAGCACGCTGGTCGGATCGGCCGGGGCGGCGGCGAGCGCTTCGAGCGACTGCGCGGCGAACACCCAGTTGCCGCTCTGCTTGAGGTAAGCGGTCTGCTCTTGGATCTCGATCTCGTAAGTCCCCTCGCCGGCGTCGAACGGTTCGAGGCCGAAGTTCTCGGCCACTTCTAGCACGTCATCGATGTTGCTGACCGGCAGGCAAGCGACCGGCGTGAACTCGGCGCCGTCGGTCTGCAGGACGACCCCGATCGGCCGGCCTTCCTCAAGGATGTCGAGGGCCCCGCCCGAGAAGAAGGTGATCACGCCCGAGATGCCGGGCCGCCCGCCGAGCTCGCCGAGGAAGTCGAGGTCCGAGAGGATCTCGTTGCGGCTGGAAAGGGCCACCACGCCGACCGTCTGCAGGTCGGTGCCGGCGGCGGCTTCTTCCGTTTCCGGAGCGACGACGGCCTGGGCGTAGAGGCTCGCCGGGGCGAGCGTTGCAAGGGCGACCAGCGTCATCAAGCGATGGCTGGCAAACCGGTTCAAAGGAGCGATCACAATCGCGGGTCCTGGCTAATAGGTGAGGGGGGAGACGATCGGGGCCCGCGCGGCGGGCAACACCATCGATTCGCTCAACTATCGCTTTTCTTGCCACGCTGGCAAGAGAAGGTCTCCTAGCCCCGAGGGGCGGCAGCGCGTAGCCAGGGTCGTCAGCCCCTG
>CAYGUP010000164.1:0-2039 GCA_964353155.1 uncultured Planctomycetaceae bacterium
CTGGTACGCCAACAAGATCGGCCGCGGCGACGGCAGCTTCTTCGGCGATTGGGGCTCGTTCGGCATCCGCGACGTGATCGTCCGCTTCGCGGGCGACCGGCTCACGCAGTTCGCCGCCAGCAGCGTGATGAAGGGCAAGATCCGACCCATGGGCGGCGGCCAGCCGCTCGCCTTCGCCGGCGTCGATTCGCAGTACTTCGCGGCGATCATGATCCCACAGAAGGATACGCTGACCGACGTCCGCACGGCCGAAGTCCGCGTCGAACTCGCGACGCCCGAACTCGCCCAGCCCGCCCAGGCCCGCTGGCAGAACAGCTCGTGCATCCTCCAACGCAAGCCGATCACGCTCGCGGCGGCGGGCGCCAACGGCTCGACGGTCAACGACGGCTACCAAGTCTTCGCCGGCCCGAAGCTCCCCGACCTGCTCGCCGAGTACATGCCGAACGAGGACGAGTCGCACACGCTCGGCGACATCCTGTACTACGGCTGGTTCGGCTTTGCCGCCAAGCCGATGCTCTGGTTGCTCCACACGTTCAACGCGATCGTCGGCAACTACGGCATCGCGATCGTGCTGCTGACCATCTGCGTCCGCGGCGCCATGTTCCCGATCAGCCGCAAGACGGCGATGAACATGGTCAAGATGCAACAGATCAAGCCGGAGATGGACGCCATCGTCGCGAAGTACGGCGAAGATATGCAGAAGCGGGCCGCCGCCCAGCAGGAGCTCTTCCGCAAGCACAACTACAACCCGGCCGCCGGCTGCCTGCCGCTCTTCTTGCAACTGCCGATCTTCATGGGCCTCTATCGGGCGCTGGCGGTCGATGTCGAGTTGCGACAGCAGCCGTTGATCTCCGAGTCGATCCGCTTCTGCAGCAACCTGGCGTCGCCCGATATGTTCGGCGATTGGTCGGCCTACACGCCGCTGTGGATGGACAACGGGCAGAGCCTCCTCGGCCTCGGTCCGTACTTCAACCTGCTGCCGATCTTGAGCTGCACGCTGATGCTCATCCAGCAGAAGCTGTTCATGCCCGAGGCGACCAACGATCAGGCCCGACTGCAACAATCGATGATGAAGTACATGATGCTTTTCATGGGCTTCATCTTCTTCAAGATGCCCAGCGGCCTCTGCATCTACTTCGTCGCCAGCACGCTCTGGGGCATCGCCGAGCGTAAGATGCTGCCCCGGCCCAACCCGCCGGCAGCCGGAGCGACTGCCTCGACGCCCGCTCCTGTTAAACCGGCCCCGACCGCCAGCGAGGTCTCGCAGGCAAAGAAGAAGCTGGCCAACAAGAAGAAGGGCAAGGGCAAAGGCAAGAAGCGGTAGGCTCCACCCAGGCACCACGCGACGATGAAACTCGACACACGAGACACGATCGTCGCGATCGCCACGGCCCGTGGGGGATCGGTTCGCGGGGCGGTGCGTCTCTCTGGGCCTGACGCGGTGCCGATCGTCGGTCGGCTGGCGACCGAGCCGATCGAAGCGACACGGCCGAGCCGTCTGGCGGACCAACGGCTCGCTCTTGAGATCGGCGGTGCGGAGCGTTCTTTGCCGGTCGATTTATGCGTCTGGCCCGATGAGCGGAGCTACACGCACCAGCCATCGGTTGAGGTCCATACGATCGGCTCGGCACCGATCCTCGAAGCCCTGGTCCAGGCTTGCCTCGCTGGTGGGGCCCGACTCGCCGAGCCGGGCGAGTTCACGCTGCGGGCGTTCTTGGCGGGGCGGCTCGATCTGACCCAGGCCGAGGCCGTGTTGTCGGTCATCGACGCGTCGGACGAAGAACGCCTCGGGTCGGCACTCGAGCAACTCGCCGGCGGGCTCTCGACCCCATTGCATCGTTTGCGGTTCGAGTTGCTCGACTTGCTGGCCGACCTCGAAGCGGGCCTCGACTTCGTCGACGAAGAGGACGTCCGTTTCGTGGAGGCGGAGGAACTCGCTCGACGGCTGCAAGAAGCGGCCGCGTTGGTAGAAACGACCCGCCGGCAACTCGTGGCACGCGACACGGCCGACCGCCTGCCGCGCGTGGCGATCGTCGGCC
>CAYGUP010000165.1:0-2036 GCA_964353155.1 uncultured Planctomycetaceae bacterium
CCCGTAGCCGGGAGGGTGTCTGCCTTGAAACGAGCCATCATCAGCGACATCCACGGCAACCTCGTGGCGCTCGAAACGGTCCTTAAGCACATCAAGGACCAGTATGTTGACGAGATCTTCTGCTTGGGAGATGTCATCGGCTACGGGCCGAGCCCGTGCGAATGCCTCGACAAGGTGATGGAGAACTGCAAGGTCGCCCTGCTGGGGAACCACGACCAGGGGGCGTTGTTCGATCCCGAGGGGTTCAACAGCGGTGCCGAGCGGGCCATCTTCTGGACCCGCGATCAGCTCGAACAGGTGAAGGGCAACCAAGACCAGGTGGACGCCCGCTGGGACTTCCTCGGCGGCTTGCCACGCATCCACCGCGACGGCGACTGGCTGTTCGTGCACGGTTCGGCTCGCAACCCGGTCAACGAGTATGTCTTCCCGGAAGACATCTACAACCAGAAGAAGATGGAGAAGCTCTTCAGCCTGATCGCGAAGGGCTGCTTCCAGGGCCACACGCACGTGCCCGGCGTCTTCACCGAGAGCCGCAACTTCGTCACGCCCGAAGAGACAAACTACGTCTACGAGATCAGCGACCAGAAGTTCATGGTGAACGTCGGCTCGGTCGGCCAACCGCGCGACGGCGACTCGCGGGCGTGTTACGTTGTGCAGGAAGACGACCGGATCACCTTCCACCGCGTCGACTACGACATCGACGCCACTGCGAGCCAGATCTACAACACGCCGGAACTCGACAACTTCCTCGGCGATCGGATCAAGCAAGGCCGCTGAGCGGCGAATAGGTTAATCCCCTCCCCCCTCAAGGGAGGGCCAGGGTGGGGCAAGGCGGGTACACAGTGCACCCCCACCCCAATCCTCCCCCAAGGGGGAGCGAGCAAGTCACACGGCCACGGCCGACCTCCCAATTCAGGCGAATGGATATCCAACAACGCCGGCCGCAACGACGCGGCGAGCAGCCTTTCGATCAGAAGTTCTTGCTGATCGCGATCCTCGGGTTCACCGCGGTGCTGATGCTCAATCGGGGCAAGCCGCCGGTCGCGGAGGCCGAGGGCGAGCCCGACAACGCGTTGGCCGCCGCCGCGGAAGTCGATGCCGAGCCGGAGCCGTTGGTGAAGGCTGCGGTCCTCGATCTTGAAGAAGAAGACCTCGCCGCGGAGCAGCGGGTGCCGATCGGCTCGGTCGATCCGACCGGCAAGTACCGCATGCTGCTGACAGTCAACAACGTGGGCGGCGGCGTCGAGCGGGTTGAGCTTTCGAGCGAAGACTACCGCGACCTCGAAGACCGCAGCGGCTACCTCGGTCGGCTCGCCCTGAGCGATGCTTCGGCGGGCGGAGCCGTGGTGAACGTTGTCGGCCCCGGCACGCCGGCTGCCGAGGCGGGATTGGAAGTCGGGGATATCGTCGTTTCGGCGACGACTCTCGTTAAGAAAGAAGAGGAAGAGTTCGAGGTCACCACAGCGGCCGACCTGCTGAAGGTGCTCGATCTGTCGAAGCCGAATCGCGACCTCCAACTCTCTGTCGTACGCAATGGCGACAAGCAAGACGTCACCGCCAAGCTGCGTCGCCAGCCGCTCGACCTGATGCGGCCCGAGCTCGAGAACGTGCTGCTGCACACGCCCGTGCCGCCCGAGGATTTCGAGTCGGTGCCGTCGTTCCTAGTGCAGTTGTCTTCGCTCGCGGGGCGGCGTGACGACGACTCGGGCATCGCCGAAGCGAACCGCCAGCTAGTCGAAGAGGCGTGGACTGTCGACGAGCAGGACGCTTCGGGCGTGACGCTCCGCAAGCGGCTGGCCGACTTGGGCATCGAGTTCGTCAAGCGATTCGACCTAGTCGAAACGCCCAGCGACCAACTCGACAACACCGCCCACCCATCCTACCACTTCAACCTCTCGGTCGAGGTCCGCAACCTAACGGACCAGCCGCAAGCGATCTCTTACGACCTGACCGGTCCGAACGGCCTGCCGATCGAGGGCTACTGGTACGCCAACAAGATCGGCCGCGGCGACGGCAGCTTCTTCGGCGATTGGGGC
>CAYGUP010000166.1:0-2015 GCA_964353155.1 uncultured Planctomycetaceae bacterium
CGGTGACGCGGGTACCCGGGTTCGGCTCGGCGGGAGCCTCGCCCTCCCGGCACCAAACTAGAAGCCAGATCGCATGCTAGTCGAACGACTCACCAGCGAACTCGATCTCGATACGCAGAAGCTCGGCGTGGTGGTGGTCGATCATGGCTCTCGCCGGGCCGCGAGCAACGAGCTGCTCAACGAAGTCGTCGCGCTGTTCGAGCGGGTCTCCGGCATGCCGATCGTCGAGCCGGCGCATATGGAACTGGCCGAGCCCTCGATCGCCGCCGCGTTCGCCAAGTGCGTCGAACGCGGGGCGGAGACGGTCGTTGTCTTCCCGTATTTCTTGTCGCCCGGCCGGCATTGGTCGCAAGACATCCCGGCCCTCGCCGCCGAGGCGGCCGCCAACCACCGGGGCGTCCGCTATCAGGTGACCTCCCCCTTGGGCCTCCACGAGCTGATGGCCGAGGTCATGGGCGAGCGGATCGTGCAGTGCCTCAAGCACTCGCAGCAAGGCACCCCGGCCTGCGACCTCTGCAAGCCGACCGGCTGCTGCCAGATGCACGGCTAAGCGGCGAGCCGCCGACGCCAGTCGTCGGAGCTTTCCCACTTTGCCGGCCAAGACGGGGCTTCCGGTGACTCCGACGACTCGCGTCGTCGGCTCGCGGCAACGCGCTTCGATTGTGGGCCCCCGGCACGCAACCCGTTGACCGGCCACGCCTTGCGGCCGAGAATCACCGCTTCTCAAGAATCCAACGGCTGCCAGCGCTCTCCCAAGCCGCCAGCCCCCCAAGCCTAACGCCCGCTTCCGAAGGAAACCGTATGTCCGCCGCCCCCATCACGATGACCGACGGCAAGCTCAACGTCCCCGACGAGCCGATCATCCCGTTCATCGAGGGCGATGGCACCGGCCCGGACATCTGGCACGCCAGCCAGGCCACGCTCGACGCCGCGGTCGCCAAGGCCTACGGCGGCAGCAAGAAGATCGCCTGGCAGGAAGTCCTCGCCGGCCAGAAGGCGTTCGACCAGACGGGCGAGTGGCTCCCCGACGCCACGCTCGACGCGTTCCGCGAGTACCTCGTCGGCATCAAGGGCCCGCTCACCACGCCGGTCGGCGGCGGCATCCGCAGCATCAACGTCGCGTTGCGTCAGATCCTCGACCTCTACACCTGCCTGCGGCCGGTCCAGTACTTCGAGGGTGTCCCCACGCCGGTCCGGCAGCCGGAGCTGACCGATATGGTCATCTTCCGCGAGAACACCGAAGACATTTACGCCGGCATCGAGTTCGAGCACGGCTCGGACGACTGCGCCAAGTTCAAGCAACTCTTCGCCGAGGCGTTCCCCGATCGCTGGACGAAGGTCCGCTTCCCAGAGACCGCCGGCATCGGCATCAAGCCGGTCAGCCAAGAGGGCACGTCGCGGCTGGTGAAGGCCGCCATCCAGTACGCGATCGAGAACGATAAGGAATCGGTCACGCTGGTCCACAAGGGGAACATCATGAAGTTCACCGAGGGGGCCTTCCGCGATTGGGGCTACGAGTGTGCCGCCCAGCAGTTCGACGCCGAGCCGCTCGACGGCGGGCCGTGGCACGTCATCAAGGCCGGCACGCACGGCGCGAAGCGGGACATCATTATCAAGGACGTCATCGCCGACGCGATGCTCCAACAGATCCTCACGCGCCCCGCCGAGTACGACGTGATCGCCACGCTGAACCTCAACGGCGACTATATCTCGGACGCGCTCGCCGCGTGCGTCGGCGGCATCGGCATCGCGCCGGGCGGCAACATCAACTACGACACGGGCCACGCGATCTTCGAGGCCACGCACGGCACCGCGCCGAAGTACGCCGACCAAGACAAGGTGAACCCGGGCAGCGTGATCCTGAGCGGCGAGATGATGCTGCGGCACCTCGGCTGGACCGAAGCGGCCGACCTCATCATCAAAGGCCTCAACGGCGCGATCAGCGCGAAGACCGTCACCTACGACTTCGAACGCCTGATGGACGGCGCCACGCTCGTGAAGTGCAGCGAGTTCGG
>CAYGUP010000167.1:0-1980 GCA_964353155.1 uncultured Planctomycetaceae bacterium
CTCGCCGTTGGTCTCGCTGCTGGTGGTTGTCGTCGTTGACTTGGAGCTGCTCTCGCCGCCATTGGCACCGTTGCCCCAGCTCGCTTTCTCCTCCCTCACGACCTCGTTCTTGCCGCCGTCGTTGCTCGTCGCGCCCGAGTCGGTCAGCCTGCCGTCCTCGGTGTTGGCGTGCTGGTGGTTGCGGCCCTTGGCTTCGTGCGAGCTCTCGGTCGAGCTCTCACTGCTACCGCTGCTGTTGGAGTTGGCCGACTTGGTCTCGCCGCTCCCTTCCGATTCGCCCGACGTGTTGCGGTGGGCGTTGGACGTGGTCCCGTCCGGCGTGTTCGAGCCACCGCTTCCGCTGTCGCCGCCGACGGTCGAGGAACCGCTTGACTCGGAGAAGCTGCCGTCCGAGCCATTGGCGCGGTAGCCCCCCTTGCTGGTCGATTCACCCTCGGAACCTTCGCCCCAGCCGGTGGTGGTGGTCAGGTCGCCCGGCGTGGCGGTGACGCTCCCGCCGAAGTACGACCACCCCTCGCCCTCGCTCGAACTGTTGTTGCCCGCGGAGCGTCCGGCCGTGTTCTGCGTGCCTCCCGCCGAGCCCTTCGACTCGCTCTCCCCGCCGCCGGTAACGATTAGCGTCTGCTCGTCTGCCCCTTGCGTAATGAGCGTGGTGTGCGAATCGCTTTCGCGTTGGCCGGAGCTGCTGGAGTCGGTCGTGTTGACCGAGCCGTTGTCACGATTGGTCGCGGCATCGAAACCCTTGCCGCCGGAACGGGCCGCGCCGCCAATCGAGTTCGTCGATGAACCGGGACCGGTCACTTCGTTGGTGACGATCTGGCCGGTGCGGGCGTTGGAGTCGGAAGAGCTGCGGCGTCCGCCGCCGATCTGACGGTCGTCGGCCTTGGACTTGGTGCCACTGCTGGTGCTGCTGAGCGGGCTGCTGGAGGAGCCGCCATTGGTCCCGCCGGCACCGACCGAGTAGCCGCCGCCCGATTCGGTATCGCCGTTGTTGTAGGTGCTGTACTCGTCGCCGTTGCCAGACTCTTCCGGATCAACCCCGGCCTTGTTCTTGAGCTTGTCGCCGGCTCGGTGAGAACGCTCAACATCGATCGTGACGTCCTCGGTTCGACCGTCGGGGCCTTCGGTGTACGAGCCGCCGACGGTGCGAGTAACCTCGGCCCAGCCCAGGTCGCGGCCGAACGTGCCATCAACCTCTTCCCAATCGGGCTCGCTGGGGATCGGGCCGCTGCCGTCCGGCGCGACCCCCTCGATGAACGCCGAGAGCTCGGTCCCGCCGGTGGTGGTTACGCGTTCGAAGGTGGCATCGGTCACGCCCTGGTCGTAGAAGGCGAGTTGCTCGAAGGCCTCGTCGTAGGAATCGATCGACAACGCACCGCTGTCCCCGGTCGTGCTGTAACCGAAGGACTTGGCTTCGGAGCTTGAGGTCACCTCGGCCGTGCCGGTATCGTTGGGCTCGAAGGCGTTCTCGGGCAGGGTCTCGGGCGTGTCGCCTTGGCCGGTGAGCGCGACGCCAACGGTTTCGACATCGATGTCGGCCTCGGAGAGGCGTTGGCTGAAGAACGCGATGGTCTCAGCGTCTTCACCGGCGGGCGTCTCCCATCCGGCGGTCTGAACGGCGGTCCGGCTATCGCCGCCGGCAAGGATGTCGTACTCGACGGTCTCACGGTGGATGAGGCCGGCGGCCTCGGTCTCGCTCGTCTGGTAGTTGGTGGTGATGGTCGATCGCGCATCGCCGCTTGTGCGGGCCTTGAAGTCGGTCCGGCTGAAATCGCCGGCGAGCGATCCGCCAACGACGAAAGGCTCTTCTCCCTTCTCGGTGACGTGGCCCTCGGCCCAATCGAGCGTGAAGCCGGTCACGATCGTGGTCTGATCACCGCTGGCGGTCGTATCGCCGTTGTCGAATCCAGAAGCGAATCTGCCGTTCCAATTGCTGGTGCTCGTGAACTCCGAGCCGCTGTCGATGCTACCCGACTCTTT
>CAYGUP010000168.1:0-1953 GCA_964353155.1 uncultured Planctomycetaceae bacterium
CCGCCGGCGATTGCGATGCCAGCCGCTACAACCGATCCGACCGTCGCCGCCACCCGCGCCCGACTCCGCGAGCAGATGCCGATCATCGATCGCTGGGCCTACTTCGATCACTCGGCCGTCGCGCCGCTCAGCGGTCCGGCCCGCCGAGTCCTGGCCGACTGGGCCGAGGAATCCGCCCTCGAAGGCGACACGAAGTGGCCCGAGTGGGACGCCCGCGTGCAACAATCGCGGAAACTCGGCTCGGAGCTCATCGGTGCCGAGGCCAGCGAGATCACGCTCGTCCGCAGCACGACCGAGGGGATCAACCTCGTTGCCGAAGGGCTCGACTGGCAGGAGGGCGACAACGTGGTCGTGCCGGAGGACGAGTTCCCCTCGAACCTCTACCCCTGGATGCAGCAGCGTTACCGCGGGGTGGAGACGCGGATGGTGCCAACGGTGAACGGCCGCCTCGACTTAGATGCGTTGCGTGACGCTTGCGATGACCGAACGCGGGTGGTCTCGGTTAGTTGGGTCGGCTACGCCAGCGGCTATCGACAGAACCTCGACGCGATCGCCGACATCGCCCACTCGAAGGGCGCATTATTCTTCCTCGATGCGATCCAAGGCTTGAGCATCTACCCGCTCGATGTCACGCAAACGCCGATCGACTTCCTCTCCGCCGACGGCCACAAGTGGATGCTGGGGCCGGAGGGGGCGGGTGTCGCGTATATCCGGCAGGAGCACCTGGAGCGGCTCCGGCCGTTCGGCGTGGGTTGGAACAGCGTGGTCGGGGCGGCGAACTTCGGCGAAGTGAAGCTGAACTACAAGAAGAACGCCGGCCGCTACGAGGGTGGCACGCCCAATACGGTCGGCCAACTCGCGTTCGGTGCGAGCCTCGGCCTGCTGATGGAGCAGCCGACGACCGATATCCAAGCGGCCGTCCTCGATATCACCGATTACCTCAGCGAGCGGCTGACCGAAGCCGGGGCGGTGGTCGCCTCGCAACGCGAACGGGAAGCGAACGGGCACGACCCGCGTTCGGGGATCGTCGCGGCCGACCTGCCCGGCACCGATCCGGTGGAGGCCCGCCAATGCCTGCTCGATGCGGGCGTGGTGACAAGCGTCCGCGGCGGTCGCCTGCGGATGGCCCCGCATGCTTATACTTCCTACGACGAGGTCGATCGGCTGATCGACGTGCTCAAGAAGAACTGACCCCACCAGAAAGCCATGCGTCGTGCTGTTTACACCGGCTCCTTCGACCCGATCACGCTGGGCCACCTGAACGTGATCGAACGGGCGCGGCTCGTGGCGGACGAGTTGGTGGTCGGCGTCGGTGTGAACGCCCACAAGACACCGCTCTTCAGCGTTGAAGAGCGGGCCGAGCTCGTGCAGCGTTCCCTGCGTGAGGCGGGTCTCAACCATGTGGTGGTGAAGCCCTTCGAGGGCCTCGCCGTGCGGTTTGTGCGGGAAAGCGAGGCCCGCCTAATTGTTCGCGGTGTGCGGAGCGTGACCGATATGGAGGCCGAGTTCACGATGATCCTGGCCAACCGCAAGCTCGATCCGGAGATCGAGACCGTCTTCTTCATGGCCGGCGACGAGTTCTCGCACGTGTCGAGCACGCTGATCAAGCAGATCACCCCCCTAGCGAGTGACGACGAACTCTCCCGGTTTGTCCCGAGGGCGATCATCCCCGACTTGCGCGAACGTCTTGGGACCGCTTGATGCGAGTCCTCTCAGCAGGCTTCGACCGACGCTCTCGGGGATCAGTCGCGAGTTCATCACGGTTTTCGTTTCGCCAAGCTTCCTAGAAAATCGTCCCAAGAAGCGGTGAACCGCCGAAAACTCTTGTGAAGCTGGCTGATGCCGGTTATCACGTATCTAGGAATTACGCGGCCTCCTTTGTCAGCATGTGACATGAGGCGGGTCGATGTGATTTCACGCCCCACCCCCCGCCCCTCCTGGCCAGCGTCTGCC